>JBCNLJ010000064.1:0-31945 GCA_039595515.1 Paenibacillus sp.
TTGCAAAGCAAAATATCGTACTGTTTACAGTGTTAGCGATCTTCTAACACGGGGTGCAATGAAAAAGGATTTTTGCAAAGCAAAATATCGTACTATTTTGAGCACGGGAATCTACAGCTCACTCCTACTCCGTAGATTCCTGTGCGATACGGAGTCCGTCCCCTTATTTCTTACCGCAGTGGTGTACCACACCAGCCCTCATTATGCATAAAGCTCCCTAAGCCAATCGCTCTCACCGCACAACATCAGACGGACTCTTGCCCGTCACCATCTTAAACACCTGACTAAAATAAGTCGCATTACGAAACCCCGTCATCTCACTCACCTCATACACCATATATTGCCCCGATTCCAGCAATGCCAGCGCTCGCTCAATCCGGTACTGATTCAAATAACTGACAAAATTCTCACCCGTCATGCGCTTGAACAACTGACTGAGATACTTCGGATGCACATACAGCGAGCGAGCAATCGCTTCAAAGCTAATCTCCTCCGCATAATGCTGCTCCACATACTGCTTCACCTGTGCGACGAGTCGATTGCTCTTTTTCTCTGTCTGCTCACGCTGAATATGCTCCAGCCAGTGCCCGATCAATTCATCCATCCAGCTCGTGAGCTCAGTCAGTGCATATTTGAACTGAATATCCCGCAAAAATTCGCTCATCGACAGGGGAGGATCAAGCCGTGGATAGCGCCGATTCCAGCTATGAATGAGCGTATCGAACAGGCTCACCGCCACCACCTGTACATCCTGGAGCAAGCAATGACCGCTTTCGAGCTGACTGCGTAGCGCTTGCCAGATATCCAGTGCTGCATCGGTGCGCATATCATTCCACGCATCATTCCATTGTCGCAGTGCAGCCGAATGATCCGGCACAGGTGATTGCTCCAGCATATCGTGCTCGTAGCAATAGATGCGGCTTCCACCTTGAAATTCAGCATTTTCCAGTGCTTCACAGCTTTCCAGATATGAATCCATTAGCTCACACAGATGAGCTTTACACATCCCGATCCCTGCACTGACCTCGATTTTTAAGTACGTAAAGATTTGCTGGATCATTTGTTCCAATAACACATACAGCTTATCCAGTGCGCTATGCTGCTCCAGTAATACAAGCACGAATACACGATCCGAGTAATCGACCAGTTCGATCTGACCCTGTCCGTATTGCTGGGCGTAGAGAGCGGCATTTTCGCGAATAATATCCGCCGCACCGTAGCGAAGCAATTGCCAATCGCGCTCCTTCATCCGGGTGACAAACTTGGGGCGATTAAGCTGCAGGCTGACCGCGCGCACCTGATCCCGGTGCTCAATCCCGATATAGTCCATCCTTTCATGAGACAATTGCTCTGGACGATAACGCGTTGTGAGCAATTCCTTCATAAACTGCTTGCGTAAATAGGGCAGCATACGCCCGACCTCCTGTCGGTACGTCAGCTCCAATTGCTCATGGCGTTCCCGAACATCGTATTCCAGCATGACCTCTTGCAGTACATTTGTGATCTCGTCCACCTCGGCAGGCTTGAGCAGAAAATGACTCACACCCCAGCGCATCGCTGCCCGCGCATTCTCAAATTCATCATAGCCGCTCAATATAATGATCGGCAGATTGGGATAGTCGCCGCGTAGCTTTTGGGTGAGCTCCAGCCCGTTTATGCCTGGCAAATACACATCCGTCATAAGCAAATCTGGCTGTAGATCGTAGAATAGCTCCAGCGCTTCTGTACCGCTAGCCGCCGTACCGGCTACGTGTAGATCAAGGGCTGCCCAGTCAATATGCTCACGAAGGGCACGAATAATATGTGGATCATCATCGACAAGTAAAATACTTTTCATGCGCTTTCGCCTCCTAACCAGAATCGGAGCTGTTCTTCACTATCAATCCGCGGCAATGTGATCGTCACGACCGTTCCGCCTGTAGCGCCATTGGTAAGCTGTACGCCGTATTGATTGCCGCAATAAAGCCGGATGCGCTGCTGTACATTATGAATGCCAATGCCCGAGCACTGCTCTTCACGCCAATCGTCTGGTAGTCCCTGACCGTTATCGGTAATTCGAATAACGATACCATCTGACCGTTCCAGCGTTGGATGATCGAATCGTTCTGTACCCTGTTCATGAAGCGGCTGGATATCAACCTTCACACGCAGCACATCGTCGTCAGGGCAGGCGTGCATCACTGCATTTTCAATAAACGGCTGTAAAATAATTTTCGGAATATAGGAGCCGCGTAGCAGCGGATGAACCTGTTCTTCATAAGCGATTGCAAACGGCAGCCGCTCTGCCTGTATGCTCACATAGCAGCGTGCATGCTCCAGCTCATCGCGTACACAGATGAATAGGCGTCCACCGCTTAAGCCAATGCGAAGTAGCTTGCTCAACTGTACGATCATCCGGCTAATATCACGCGCTTCATAATCGAGTGCTCGCCAGTGAATCATATCGAGCGTATTGTACAGAAAATGTGGCTTGATCTGCGCTTCCAGCAGACCGGTCTGTGCCTCGCGCTTGGCGCGGCTTTCCTCACGCACGCGATTCATCAGCTCGGTCAGACGGGAAGCCATATGGTTAAACCCATAAGCGAGTCGTGCATATTCCTCGGTAAAGGAAAGCGTAATACGCGTATCAAATTGTCCTTCCTCCAGCCGCTTCATATGCTGAATGAGCTGCTGTAACGGACGTACGATACGACGTACAAACCAGTACGCAAGCAGCACCGAGCATAATAGCCCGATAACAGCTACCCCGATAATCTGCCAGCCCGCAGTCTGCACCGGAGCGAGTAGTGTGTGTACCGGAATCGTCTGGACGAGTCGCCATTGTAATGTACCCGAACGAGAGTAGAGCACAAGCTGCTTGTTGCCGCTTGGATCAGTTAGCACTTCATACCCGTCTTCGCCTGATCGGGTATGCTGCTCCAGCCACTGAGGATCAATCATCATGCCCTCTGCCTGTGCTGTACGCGAGAACGAGCTGGAAGGAGTAAGGGGAGAGTCTATATCCTGTTCTGCGATCGCTGCTCCATGAGAACCGATACGCATAATCGTATGCCCTGCGGTATCGATCAGCAGCACCTGCCCATCCTGTAGCAGCGGCAGATCGGCAAAGCGCTGCACAATATCTTCGCGGCTCAGTCGAATGAGCACATAAGCGACCGTTTCCCCGTGGCTGTCAAAAATACGCTGAGCATAGCCGATCAGGGAGTGACCGGACGACTGTTCCTGTAGCGGAACCCAGGCAGCATCTGCCTGCTTTAATGTCTGAAACCAGTCTTCATCCATAATCTGTTGTACCGGATAAATATGGTCGGCAATCGTGACCGGCACCTCATCAAACGCATTCGTATATAGCTCAATGGAGCTAATCCGATCATTCACCACCAGCGTATGCTCGATCATACGCGATACCTCACGTCGCTGATGAATCTGTGCCAGTGGTCTGGCATTGTTAGTATGTAACAACGTCGCTAGCTCCCGGTTGCTCGCAAGCGAATAGGCGGTGCCTGACACACCGGTAATAAAGTCGAAGCCGCGCCGGGTGCTTTCATTTAACAAGGCCAGGCGCGCCTTGCTAATCTCCGCAAAGGTGACCGCAGAGAAAGACTGGTAGGCGAGCCATACAATCGCCGACACAAGCAGCAAATTAAACGCAATAAAGCAAGTCACCATCAATGTGGTGAGCTTGCTTTGCTGCAGCTTATGTCGGATGCGGATGGAAAGACTTGCTTTCGTCATGCGTCATCACTCGCTTTATCATGAGATTAGATTAGAGGGATCGAGCGTTATCCTTTTAACCCGGATGTGGCGATACCCTCGACAAAATATTTCTGGCAGACGATGAAAATGATAAAACATGGAATGAGTGACAGCACCGACATCGCGAACATCGGGCCCCAATCGGATTGTGAGCTGGAATCCAGAAACAGACGCAAGCCGAGCGGTACAGTATATTTGCTCACATCACTCAAATAAATGAGCTGGCTGAAAAAGTCATCCCATGTCCACAGGAAGGTGAAGATCATCGTCGTCACGAGCGCCGGAAAGGCGAGAGGCACGATGATTTTTAAGTAAATGCGTACCGGGCCGCAGCCATCGATCGTAGCGGCTTCATCCAGCTCCTTCGGTAATCCACGGAAAAATTGCACCATCAAAAAGATGAAAAAAGCATCCGTTGCCAGCCATTTCGGTACAATCAGCGGTAAGTACGTATTGATCCATTCCAGATGATTAAACAAAATGTACTGCGGAATCAGTGTCACATGATGCGGTAGCATGATCGTCATCAGCATCAGCGCAAAGCCCAATGCTTTGAAGCGAAAATCGAGCCGGGCGAACGCATAGGCTGCCATCGAGCAGGAGATCACATTGCCGAGCACCGCGCCAAGCGACAGCACAATCGAGTTCAGCAAAAAGCGTGCAAAGGGATTACCCTGAATCCCTTCCCAGCCACTGCGATAATTGCTCCAATTCCATTCGCTCGGCCAGAACCAGATTTCTGAGAAGATTAGATGTCCGGGCTTGAATGAGCTGCCAAACATCCAGAGCACTGGATATAGCATCACAAAGGCGATCCCTGAGATGACCAGATGCTTCATCACAATCCATGCGGTAGAGCTGCGTTGTCCGATCATCATTTACCACCATCCTCATAATGCACCCACAGCTTGCTGCTGCGGAATACAAGCAGTGTGAACAGACCGATCAGAATAACAAGTACCCATGCCATCGCTGAGGCATAGCCCATCTGGAAAAAGGCAAAGCCCTTTTTGTACAGATACAGCGAGTACATCAGCGTCGAGTTAACCGGACCACCGGAGCCATTGCTAATGATGAAGGCCTGTGTGAACGACTGGAACGATGTGATTAGCTGCATAACGAGATTGAAGAAAATAACCGGCGATAGAATCGGCAGCGTAATATGGAAAAAGCGTCGTATTGCGCCTGCACCATCGACCGCTGCTGCTTCATCATATTCCGGCGGAATCTGCTTCAGTCCGGCAAGGAAGATGATCATCGATGAACCGAATTGCCAGACGGATAATAGCACGATCGAGTAGAGGGCATAGTTGGGATTGGCCACCCAATCCGGTGCCTTGATGCCGATCATCGCGAGCAATCCGTTTAGCAGTCCATCGCCACCCAGCATTTTGCGCCATAGCATCGCAATCGCTACACTACCGCCGAGCAGGGTAGGGATATAATAGATCGTCCGGTAAATGCCCAGTCCGCGAATACCACGATTGAGCAGCATCGCTACGAGCAGAGCGAAGATCAGCTTGACCGGTACGGATACGCCGACATACGTAAAGGTGACTTTTAATGATTTGATAAAAAGCGGATCGCCGGTAAACATCGTAATATAGTTTTGCAAGCCCACCCATACCGGTGGATTCAAAATCGTATAATTCGTAAATGAAATGTAGAGCGAGGTTAGCATCGGACCGAGTGTGAGCAGGACAAGCCCGACTAACCACGGTGCCAGAAACAGCAATGCGATACGATTATGAGCATACCGTCGTTTGACGGTGCGTGCAGCCTTCTGTCCGGTGCGGGTTCGGCTGATCGTTGTCGTTATCATTTTCACAGTGGTAACCTCCCGTTTGGATCAAATTCAGTCGTGACCATTTCAGCAAGCATCGGTTAGCATCATACATCAACGCTATTGTCCGCTTGCCAGTGCAGCATTGGCATTATCGATAAATTGCTGAATCACATCGGCAGGATTGCCCTGACCGAAGGCGATTTGCTCACTTGCTGTCTTGAAGCTGGTATCGACTTCTGAATATCCTTGCGGGTAAGGCGGGTTAATCGGACTGGAATGTTTGGATACGACATCGATAAACTGGAAGATTGCTTGCTCCGCTTCTGGCAGCTTGCTTTGCATCTGCTCACGGATGCTGGAGTTCACCGGAACACCGCGCTCTGAGCCGAGAATCGCTGTTGCTTCCGGATCATTGACCATAAAGTCGATGAACATCGCCACTTCTTTTGGATGCTTTGTTTTGGAATAGCCGGACATAAACTGACCGGGCTTCAGATATTCGCCGCTTTTCTTCTCATCCACACCGTGTGGGATGACCTGAATAGCGAGCTTATGATCCTGATTTTTGTTCACCTGCTGGAATGTTAGCAACTGGTTAGACCAGGCAAAGTCCATCGCAGCCGTACCGAGCGAGATTGGTCTCGTCTCAATCGCATTCGTGGTGGATGCCGTTACTTCTGCCGGTGTTACACCACCGTTTGCACGAAGCGCAGCCCACATATCAAACCATTGCTGTAGCTGCGCATTCGTAGCTGCCAGCTTGCCATTTTCAAATAAGCCAATACCGCTCTGACGTAAAAACACTTCAAACATATTGGTCATACCGGAAATATCCGCTGAGCCGTAAAAGCCCTGTCCCTTAGCGGCTGCAATCTTAGCAGACATGTCGCTAAAGTCCTTCCATGTCCAGCTTTCCTTTGGCGCTTCGATGCCTAACTGCTGTAGCAAGGTCGCATCGTAGATGACGCCCGGAGCATTCACGCCGAGGGTGATCGCATACAGCTTACCGTCGATCGAGCCTGCGTCGATCATGCTTTTATCGTGTTTGGAAATATCGAGTTCACTGTTCTGTGTGTAAGGGGTGAGATCAAGCAAGGCACCTCGACGGGCAAAGTCGCTCAGAAAAGCATAATCCATTTGCAGCAGATCGGGTGCGTTTGAGCCAGCGACCTGTGTCGTGAGCTTGTCCATATAGCCGTCCCAGCCGGAGTATTCAGGTTTGATCGTGATGTTAGGATGCTTTTCCTCAAATAGCTTGATGACCTTGGTCGTTAGATCATGCCGTGTCTGCGAGCCCCACCATGTCATCCGCAGTTCAATTTTACCGGAAGCGTCAGCTTCGCTGTTTCCACTGCCGGAAGAAGCCGTATTGGAAGTGCCACCACCGCAGGCGGTTGTTAACAATAATAGGATCAATGTGAATAATACGCCCCACTTTTTCATCGTCCCTTGCATCATCAATGAAACCTCCCCAACCATTTTGAAATCGCTTACAATTAGTATTGTATAGGGTCGAGCCCGGGGATGACATAAACAAAAGTAAGCTATCCTTTTAAAAAAGTAAGCATTTGTTTTGGAGATGCTTTTTTGGATGCAGTGAGGAGAAGCGGGTGCTATTTGTAACAATAGGCACTATGTATATAGCAGATTGGGTTGCTTGTTCATTACCTTGAAGAGAAGCAGGAGAGGTTGCACGCTTGGCGGCAACCTCTTTTTACCGTGCTTATAATAGAAGGAGAATACGATAGATATTTTGATGAAGCCTATACGATTAAGACAATACGCCGTCGGATACGGCGATTTTTTGACCGAGGTGTTGCTTCATCCGGGCGACCTCAGTGCCGGCTAGCATCATGATGCCGATGCCGTGGTTGTCGTTAGTGACGGTGCGCAGGTCCTGATCGTAATATTCGGCGGTGAAGGCATAGCGGGAGCCGCTGCATACACCATGTACATTGCCCTGGCGATCGATGGCGAGCCTTGTAAGTGCGTTCCATGCTTTGCGAGCGGCGGCAGCGTAGCGGTCAGGTTGACGAAGCCAGCCCATGCGTACGCCGCGAGCGAAGCCGTAGGCGAACATAGCAGTGCACGATGCTTCCTCATATGTGCCTGGCTCGTTAAGCACCTGATGCCACAGTCCACTGTTGCTTTGCAGGGCGGCATAGCCTTCGCACAACTCATTGAAAAAGTCGACCAGTGCTGCACGATTCTGGTGCTGCTCCGGCAGTGCTTCGAGTACCTCAGACAGGGAAAATAACGTCCAGCCATTACCGCGTCCCCAGGGTACCTGTGTCGCCTGACCGTATTTGAAATCATACACATGCGACATGATCTGGTATTCTGGAATGAACAGGTACTTACGGAACAGCAGAAATTGACGTGCTGCTTCATCCAGTGCTGCCGGGTGATTACGCACTCTAGCATAGCGCACAAGAAACGGTGTGCTCATATACAGATCGTCTGCCCACATCGTATTGGCGGCATACTCGCCTTCACATGTACGGTAAAAGGCACCGTCAGGCTGACGCTCCAGACGATTCAGCATAAAGTCCGCGATCCGGTCAGCAATGTCCAGAAATGTAGGCTCATGGCATTCTTCATACGCTTCCAGCATAGCGGAGCCAAAGGAGCCGCAGTTATCGAGCAATTTCAGCATGACAAGCTGCTGATTAATCGAAGGAAAGCCATATTGATCGCGATCCCAGAGTGAATACTGGTACATCGTCGTACAGGCTTGCACATGCTCAGCGGCATACTGAGTAATATCCGGGCGCTGGAGATAGCGTCCTGTTTTGAGCAAGCCATATACGGTCACGCCAAGTGGATAGTCCCAGCGTCCATAGTTCGTCACCTGTCCAACTGTCCATTTGTTGCTGAGCATCGCATTTTCGTAGTATGGACGAATCCATGTATCCGGGCGATCAAGTCGCCAGTAGGTGCGTGAGGTGGATGGAGTGGACGCTTGTGCCGATGCCGCTGTGTTCTTTTCGCTGGTGCTTGTGGTTGCTTCGGTCGCATACAGTTGATTCATCGTGTACATATGCGCAGGATCGGGTGCACAACCAGCGGCAAATGGACCTGCATACAACCAGCTCTGATCATCCGCACCACGAATGCGCCACGGCAGCTCCTGAACAAGTGGGCACCCGTTACATACCGCCTGTACAGCATAATGCCACGGAGAACCATCTGCTGCACATTCGCTGTATACGAGCAGATCATTCGGACCAAAATTCGCTTCAACATCGACTGCAAATGAACCGGCTTCTGTGAGCGATACGACAAGCTGCTGCTGTAACCAGATACGCAGTGGGCCATGGCTATGACCGTTCAGGCGAATCGTGGATTGCTCGGTATCCTCCTGCTGGATACGTGTCCATGCATAGGCGCTGTAACCGGAGCGTTTACCGTATATCCGTTCAAGTGGTGGCAATTGTAGCTGCTCGTCTGACCATGCCGGGTCTGGAAACCAGGCAATACCACTCCGGTGTTCACTTCCAAGTAATGCGGTATGAAGCTGCTCAATGCTTTCAGGTTGCTGAATTCCCGTCTGTTGAATTCCTGTCTGCTGAGTAGAAGCATTCTCAGCATGTGTAGAAGCAACTGTTATATGGTTATCGATTGTATGTTCACGTACAGAGGCATCCGCAGATGGAACAGCCTTAATGTCTGCGCTTACATTTGACGATGCAGCTTGCGAAGCTAATCCGCTGCCTTTACTCGTTGTGTCCCGATGCAGCAGCGGTGAATAGACCCAGCCAGCCTGACCCTCGCGCTCCCCAAACGGAGCGAGCACATTCAGAATGCGTACCTTGCCTTCATCTGCACCTAGCTCGCAGCCGAAGCCGGCTGGTGTGTAGCGGCATTCCAGCAGCAGCGTATTCCAGCCTGGCTGAATATCGATTGGCAGCTTCACCTCGGCATGTTGAGCCAGCTCGTCAATAACGGTAGAGCGATAGATCAATTCGCCGTTAAAATAAAGTCGTACCGGTCCATGGCAGCGTACGAGCAAATCCAGATTGCGCTGCTCATCTCCCCACACCAGTCCGGTAGCCCACACATAATCTCCTTTTACCGCTTCTGGAAAGCGCTTACCAAAATCGAATACATATAAGCCTTCCGCATTTTGTAGAATACCGGAACGCTGAAAAGCACGATATACAAAATCCGCCTGCGCATTGGCTCCAATATAACGTTCAGCCAGTACTTTCAGCACCTGCGATTGATCTTCGCCAAAACGATAATGCATACTTTGCGGTTCATCAAAATAACGGGTTACCACGGGGCTTCACTTTCCTTTCACGATCTGAAATGGAGTCTGTGTCATACGGATGGAGGTGCAGGTTCAGGGTGCCAATCTATAGGACATCGCGAGCACAGAAGAGTAATTTTTGATAAAGTGTTGAATAAGTGTTGAGGTTTGTTTATTCAAGTATACCTGACAGAACGGATGGATGCCAAGAATTTTTGATTGCGTTTACATATGTAGTGGAATCGAACAAGTATACACCTGCTCGATCGCGTTTATATCCACTTAATCTACACTGTTCGCTGCTTCTGGCACAAACAGCTCCTGGGCTGTACGGATAAACAGCCTGGTTGCCAGTGATGCCTGCTCCATAGAAGGTGCAGCAATCCCGATCTGTCGATGAATGATCGGATAGACAGGTTTGACCGTTAATTCATGCGGAAACATCGACAATGCCAGATCAGACACAATGCCAATGCCAAGCCCCTGACGAACCATTTGTACGAGTGTGCTCACATTATGCGTCGTGAAGCGGATATGCAATTGACTCTTTTCCCGTTCAAAGGCGTCCAGTATCGCTACCTCGTGTCCCCCTTTACACAGAATCATATCCTGCTCATGCAAATGGCGAATCGTAATCTGCTCCTGCTGTTGAAGGGGATGCTGATTCGGTAACAGCAATACCATCTGATCATTGTATAGCGGTAGCGTCTCCACCAGTGGATCAGGCAGTAAAATAATGCCTGCATCAATCCGCCGACTATGCACCCATTCCTTGATCTCATTCGTAGAGCCTTCGTGCAGATCGAAGACGAGATTCGGATATTGCTGCTGAATCCGATGAATGACAGGCGGCAAAAAATACGCAGACGCAGATGGAAAGGCACCTACGGTAATCGTACCGATGTCCAGCCCCTTTTCAGCGGCAACATGCTGCTCCACACGATTCATGCTTTGCAATATGCTTCTGAATTCGCGTACGACACGCTGCCCGATATCCGTGAGCAAAACGCCCTTTTTACGATCGCGCAGCAGTAGCTTCACATCCAGTTCATTTTCAATACTGGCAATCGCATGACTGACCGCAGGCTGTGTCATATGCAGCTCCTGAGCAGCCTGTGTAAAATTCAACGTCTCCGCAACCCGTACAAAAATAAGTATCTGTGTGATCGTCATAACAAAAAAGTTATCTCCTTTATGAAAAAGATTCATTTTATTTATGATAGCAGAAGTTATACGCTAGAGCTATCAGATAGATCAAAATGAACATATGGATAGGAGAGAGTACGATGAATCAATATCGATCCGGTAGCCATCGGCGTGATGATATACATGTTGGAGTAGATCAAGCATCACAGCAGATTTCGCAAGAACAAGTGAAGCAGGTCATTCAAGGCGAACAGATCAAACAAAAGAAACAACAGAAACAAGCCGGGCTTACTCCACTGACGACTTTACTGCTGGTGTTGTTCCTCGTTACGATCTGGGGCGTCAATTGGCCACTAACCAAGCTGGCATTACCATCCGTACCACCTATTTTATTTTCCGGACTGCGTACATTGATTGGCGGTCTGCTGTTGCTGGCGATTGCCTGGCGTAGCCGCTCTGCCTTGCAGTGGAAGCGCAACTGGCGTGTGTATGTGATCCTGGCGATTTTCAATATTATCGGGTACTATGGCTTGCAGACGATCGGGATCGGTTATTTGCCAGCAGGCTTGTTCTCAACGATTGTGTTTTTACAACCGGTCTTACTGGGCTTGTTCTCATGGCTATGGCTCGGTGAAAGCATGACCGTATTGAAGGCAACCGGTCTATTATTCGGCTTTGCCGGTGTAGCGGTTATTAGCTCCGGCGGACTGGAGGGACATCTATCCCCGCTGGGGATCATTCTGGCGATTGCGTCTGCATTATGCTGGGCCATCGGTACGATTTGCATGAAAAAACATAGCAATCGCATCGATTCACTCTGGGCGTTAACCGTGCAGTTATTGTTAGGTGGTATCGTTCTGCTGGTAGTAGGTAGTGGCACTGAAAGCTGGTCGTCTATCCACTGGAGCGTATCCTTTGTAGAAATCCTGCTTTTCATTTCTGTCTTCGTCATCGCAGGCGGATGGCTCGTCTACTTCAAGCTGCTGAATAGCGGCGAAGCGAGTACAGTCGGTTCGTACACGTTTGCGATTCCGGTGCTATCGAATATATTTAGTATTTTCATGCTGGGGGAGATGGTGACGGTCACGTTGTTTGCAGGCTTAATTATGATTGCGATTGGGATCGGGCTGGTGAATAAAAAGCGTAAGCAGAGACAGACACAGGTGGACAAATGTGGAGAGCGAATGGCAGTTGCTGGCTCTACGGTACAATCGAATTGCCGTTCGTGAATCCAATCCATGTATAAATAGAAGTCAAAGAATGAACGATTAAATTTAACAAGATCAAAATAATGCCCGCTGTATCCATAGCTAGTTCATCAGACTGGAACTATGGACACAGCGGGCATATTTTTAAGCGTACATATTAAGTAGCACGGCTCAGATCAGTATGGCTCACTTTTAGAGGAATGAATCAAGAGGCAAAGTCAGCACGTTTAAGATGCGTTCAATTCCGACTCACTACGTAATTTGGTGGAGGATATAGAGTGACAGAAGAAGAGCCCGAAAAAGGCGACTATTAATAGGAACGTGATAATAGCTATAGCATACGAAGCACCGATGGATGCGATTAATGGAGTGAACACACTCAATAAACAAAGACGTATAAGCAAGCTAATGCTGCTAAAAAAGCTATTTACTCTGCCGATGTGCGATTTGGGAACAAGCTGCATCATAATTGTATTGCTTGCCACTTTAGTACCTGAATTGCCAGCACCTCGTAAGATTTGAGCCCAGAGGAAGATAGCAGTAATCGGGAATACTAAGGTGAGAATTGTTCCGATCAGGTAGATGAATGAAGTCAAAATAATCGTTTTGTAAGAGCCGATTTTATTCATAATAAACGAAACCGATATTCCGACAAGGATAGCACCAATCGTGTAAACAATGCTGGAAAAGCCAAGCACTTTCGCATCCTCTTGCAGCACAGAAGCTACATAAATAGGATCAATATAATTACCTACGAGTACCGAAATAAAAGGCATGGTGGAGAACAGGAAAAATAAAATAATCATTTTGTTTTTGGTTATATACAGAAATCCATCCTTAAGATCTGCAAAAAATGTAACCTGTTTATTTTGAGAACGAGCGACAAATGAATAAGGTATTGATGCAAGCGAAGCAATGCAAATCAGATATGTAGAAAAGTCGATCATAAGAATGGTATTTAACGATACACGTTCTATTAAAAAGCTTGCTAAAGCAGCACTTAACATAGAAGCAGCCTGACCCTGTGTTTCTAAAATGCTATTTAAATATTTGAATTGTGAATCATCAAAAATCTCCTGTACAAAAGCAATCCGCGCCGGTATGTGAGTCGCATAATACAACGAACCTAGAGATTGTAACAAAATAATTTGCCAGATTAACAATTGATGGTGTAAAAAACCATAGACGCAACACATCCCGGTTACACCCAGACCTATAATCTCAATAGTGATCAAAAATTTCTTACGTGAAAACTTATCGATCCATACCCCGATGAGCGGAGATAGTAAAAATAAAAACAATGTCGTAAAAATCATCGTATACCCTAATATCTGCTCACCCTGATCATATCCCTTGATCAGCGTCCACGGAATAGCAATGCCCGTAATGCCAACACCTATGGCAGACGTTATATTCCCTATTAAAAGCTTATACAGATTTGGATCTTGTTTGATGCTTTTCTCCATAAAACGACCCCTTCGATTTTTTAATCTTACATAACTTAGATGGTTGCTACTTGTTGAGAACTAAATAAAAATGAACATATAAAATCAAACACAATTTATCACGGTTCTCATAAAAATACAATTGCCTGCTGGCTTCCAATATGTCTAATCAAGCAGCCACTCCTCACGATTCGATACATATAATAATATAACAAAACGATAAGAATCACCCTTTCAGCGAATCAGCTCTGAGAAAAGAAAGAGACTATATGATTAAATTACAGCACCACCAATAAACAAATATTTACATATAAAAATCACCCCTCATCCTCATATCTCCAACTAAAACAATAAAAATTTGCTTTTTTTCATACTATTCGACTAGGTTGATCGAACCTTTCTCATTTCAAACCATAGCCTTAACCGATTTCAGCAATTTCAACGAATTTTGTCGAAACCCCCTCCCACGTACTAGCTATAGAGCACGAATATCCTTTTATTGGTAAAAATACTCCATATTGCGAAATATGTACTATAAGTAAGTAACTATAATTTCCTTTTATTAGGAAAACGGCTCTATTTACCCTCTGCCATCAATCAGACACAATTGTATACGAAAGCAAAACTTATCGAAGAATCAGTAATTTTAAGAATCAGCTCCACCTAAGCAGTAGAGAATAATGAAGAATAGATTATAGTGCAGTGCAGGCTATTACAGCCTGGAGCGGGGGAATTGACAGTGACAATGGACTATGCGATCGAGCTTCCTTTTTGGATACTGCTCCTTGTCTGTATCGTGATGGATTGCTGGAAACGTAGGATACCGGATGCGATCACATTGCCGGGTACGATTTATTTTATCGTTGTCCATGCGATCACGGGCACACTGAGCTGGTGGCAGCCACTGACAGGAGCGCTCGGTCTGGGCGCTATGGCATTACTGCTTGCGATCCTTAGTAAAGGGAAGCTTGGTGGCGGAGATATTAAGCTATTCGCCATGGTTGGTGCATATATGGGCTGGTCGGCAGGCATCTGGGCGTTTTTGTTTACGTTTCCGCTTGCCGCGTTAATCGCCTATCCGGTACTGCTGATCAAAAAGATAGCATCGCCAACGATCAAGCTGCCAGAGGAACTGCCGCTGGCACCGTTTATAGCAACAAGCACCATACTACTTATAGCATTACTACAGAAGGTGGCCGAGACTCATGTTTGAATCGAAGAAACGAGCATTTGTATTTATGCTGCTGGCGATCGTGCTGGGAGCGGTAGCTGTGATCCTGTTTTCGACGTATATGCAGGAGACGCGTGCCAGTCTGGGTGAGTTTGTCACCGTGCAGGTCGCTGCTGAGGACATTCCTGCCGGTACGGTCATTCAACCGTCCTTGTTGACGGATCAGGAGATTCCACGCAAATACATATTGGATTCCCTGATCACCTCTCCACAGCAACTGGAGAACAAAATTTCGGTCGTTCCTATTACCAAGGGATCTGTCATCACCACATCTGTACTGAGAAATAACACATTTGTAAAGGGCGATTACAGGCAGGTCATGCTGAGGGCACCGATGGCTGTATTTGATGAACAGATTGATGCGTACGATAAAGTGGATATTTTATATTCCTATGATTCTACAGCCAATGATGGGAAAGGAAACAAGGGCGATAAGCGCGTAACCGATGTACTCCTTAAAAATGTCACCGTTAACAGCGTACAGAAGACAGGTAATGACATTACCGCAATCGGTGTACTCGTCAAGCTGAGCGATTCCAAATCCGTCATCTGGGCGCTCAATTATGCCAAAGAAGTTCGCTTGCTCAAGAGCGGCAGCAGTAAAGATGTTGGGAGCGACAGCACAGCAGCGACTGGAGATGGCGCGTCCACAGATCCGTCTACAAATAGCACAGGTGCTGCGACAGGTAAGACGGGTAACAGCACAGATGCTACCACAGATCAAGCTGCAACAGGCAAAGGGGCGACAACCAACCCGGCCGGCGCAGATGCAGCCAAGCCGAATCAAGGGGCAAACGTAAGTGGCTCACAGGCGCCAGCCACATCTGGTAGCAAATAGTCTGACGTAGCCTGACACCAGAGCTACTTGATCTCGTGCAAGAGCGAACGCGGCTCTTGATCTGGTGTAAGAGCGAACGCAGCTCTAACCCGTATGCTGACAGACAAAATACACAATAACGGCAACAGACACCATCTAACAGATCGATGAACAGATAAATGCCGCATAGATTGCAGAGATATCAAGCAATATGGAATCAAAGGAGGGACTCACTTGTCTACGGTAAAGGTTACGATCATTTCGAGTAATGAGCGTCTCACCCAGCAGCTTGTGCAAAGTATACATTTTTACAACATGCAGACGGGTGAGGTGATTGAGAAGCCACGCGAGGCGTATATGCATATTCATCCGCGGGAGCCGCGTATCATCTTGTTCGCGGAGCCGGAGGAAACGATGGAGCTGGCTCCGATTGTGATGCAGCTCAAGAAGGTGAATGCGGGCGCACCTGTTATTTTCCTCAGTCGTACCGGTGATTTTGAACGTATTCGGGAAATGTATCGTGCAGGAGCTGCGGATATGCTGCGTATTCCTGATGAGCTGGAGCAATTGGAGCCTGTACTGACCAAGGCGGCGCAGCTTGCCTTACGCGGAGCGGATCAGCGTCCGCATGCTCAGCAGGGGGCGACAGGCGGTAAGATCATTTCCGTTTACAGCAGCAAAGGCGGTTCGGGGGCAACGACGATCGCTGTCAATGTGGCGCAGGCGATGGCCCTCCAAAACAGCGATGCGCGCGTGCTGCTGGTTGATCTGAATTTGCAGTTTGGCGGCATTCAGCATTATTTGGATATCGTGTTTGAACGTAATCTGGGCGATTTGAAGTCGGTATTGCATGAGCTGACATTTAGCCAGCTAAGCAGTGTGCTCTACCGGGTGGAGTCCTCCAATCTGAATTTACTGTTATCGCCGGCACATCCACAGGAGGCGGAAAGCTTTACAAGTGACGATATGGAGCTGCTGTTCAGCGTCTGTCGTCAGCATTTTGACTATATTATTCTGGATCTACCGCATGAGCTAAATGAAGTATCGATCAGTGCAATCAGTCAGACCGATCAGCTTGCTTATGTGCTCAATCTGGATCGTGCATCGATCTTAAGTCTGAAAAGCGTGCTGAACATTCTGGATCGCTACCATCTGATCGATAGCAGTCAGATTGCGCTGATCCTAAACAAGCACAGCCGTCGCTCAGATGTGACCCGCGACGATCTGGAGAAAATTATTAATCTGCCTGTGCTCGGTTCGATCTCTGAGGATCTGAAAGGACAGCTACAGACAAGTGCGAATCTGGGGCTTCCACTCATTATGGAGCGTCAGGAAAAATTGAAAAGCCTGAAAGGTCCCATCAAGCAGTTTATTGAACTGCAATCGGCGCTGACCGAACGGGAAGGAGGCGAACGCCGTGTCGATCTTCCGCAAGCTCAGCAGCAGGCTTGATGAACAGCAGGTCGAAGAGCAGAAGCCGCTCGATTATATTGACTATCTGTTCAATCATTACAAAAATCGGCTGCTCAAAGAAACGAATCTGGATCAACTGATTAAGCTGCCCAACTACCAGAAGCGTCGTGCGATTGAGAAGCTGATCACCGAGATGATGGATCAGGAGAAGGTCATCATCACACAGATGGATAAGACCCGATTGCTGGATATGATTCTGGATGATTCGGTCGGCTTTGGCCCGTTGGAGCCGCTACTGCACGATGATGATATTACCGAGATTATGGTCAATGGTCCGAATGAAGTGTACATCGAGCGCCAGGGGCAGATCACATTATCCGAGATCAGCTTCAAAAACGATGAGCACATCCGTAACATTATCGACCGGATTGTCGCACCAATCGGACGCCGGATCGACGAAAGCTCACCGCTGGTCGATGGACGATTAGAGGATGGCAGTCGTGTCAATGCGGCGATTCCGCCGATTGCGCTGCGTGGCCCGGTTATCACGATTCGTAAATTTAAAAAAGACCCGTACACGATTGATCATCTGATGGGCTTTCGCACCTTAACACCGAAAATGTCTCAGTTTATTGAAGCCGCCGTTGGCTCCAAAATGAACATTATCATTTCCGGTGGTACAGGTAGCGGTAAGACGACTTTGCTTAACGTCGTATCGGCAGCGATTCCGATCGGCGAACGCATCATCACGATTGAGGACATGGCAGAGCTACGGCTCAACCGTAAAAATGTGGTTTCACTGGAAGCACGTCCTGCCAATATGGAAGGTGCGGGTGAAATTACAATCCGCCAGCTTGTGAAAAATGCGCTGCGTATGCGTCCTGACCGCATCATTGTCGGTGAGGTGCGTGGTGGCGAAGCGCTGGATATGCTGCAAGCGATGAATACCGGTCATGAAGGCTCGCTTACAACGATTCACGCCAATAGTGCACAGGACGCTATGTCCCGCCTGGAAGCGATGATTCTAATGAATAATGCGTCAATGACCGCTGAGGTCGTGCGGCCGTTTATCTCCTCCGCAATCCAGCTTGTCATTCAAACGTTGCGTTTATCAGATGGTACGCGCAAGGTGGTGTCGATTGCGGAAGCGATTAGCGAGAATGGTGAGATTCAGCTACACGATATTTTCCGGTTTCGTCGCGTAGCGACCGACACCAATGGACGTATTCGCGGTAGCTTTGTAACGACAGGCTATGTACCGCGCTGTGCAGATAAGCTATCCGTGTTCGGCTATGAGCTGGGAGAAGGCTTCTTCGCTCCGGCAGAGGAGGCGGTTGCTCATGACGGTTGAAACGGGCTTTCTGATTATACTGTTTCTGACCGTGGTCGCGGGTGTACTGGCTGTATTTGAACTATCCGGTGTACGCAAAAAGAGCAAGCAGCTTGGCAAGCGATTATCTGAGCTGCACACCGATGAGGTGAAAAGCCGCAAAAACATGTACCTGCGTCTGGCCACTCGTTTTAATGGCTCGGATTATGGCAAGGAATGGGAGCAAAAGCTGCTCGGTGCCGATGTGCGCATGTCCGGCTTTAACTATGTGCTACTACAATGTGTGCTGCTATTCGTCATTACGTATGTGCTGAATGTGCTGCTCGGTTTGCGTTTTCCGATGGATATGATCGTTGCTTATTTTGTCGTAACGATCGGCTCCTCACGCTGGCTCAAAGCAAGACGGCGCAAATTCGCCGCCCAGATTGACCGCCAGCTACCCGAGGTATGCCGTATGCTCGGCAGCTCCATTCGTGCCGGTATGAGTATTCAGCAGGCGATCGGCATGGTCGCCAGCGAGCTTAAGGCACCAGCCGGGCCGTTATTTCAGGAGATGTCACGTCAGCTCAAGCTCGGTAGCAATATCGATACCGTACTGAGCGAGCTGGGCGAACGCTTGCAAAGTCGAGATATCCGCCTGCTCATTCAGACCGTAACGATTCAGCGGCAGGCGGGTGGTAATCTGGCAAAAGCGATGGATCAGCTCGCCCGTACACTGGAAGAACGCGAACGCATGAACAAGGAACTGAGCAATCAGACAGCAGAGTCACGCTATATTGCGCTCACACTGGCGCTGATGCCCGTCTTTCTTGTCGTTGCTTTTAATATCGTGTTCAAAGGTTTTGTTACACCGTTATTTACGATTCCAGGTCTGATTCTGCTTGTCGTCGTCGTGATCCTGATGCTGATCGGCTTCCTGGCGATTCGCAGAGTAACCAATATAAAGGCGTGAATACATCATGATATGGACGAATACCTTTTTGTATACGGCGCTGCTATCGTGGGGAGCCGCAGTCTTTTTCTACTGGCGTTATCAATTGAAACGACTGAACCTGCGTAAAAAGCTCGGCATGGTGCAGGAAAAGAAACAGAAGGTCACCCTGAGCGAGCGCTTCAAAAAACGAATCTTCTCCTGGTCGGAAAAGCTCATTCCACTAGGCTTGCGCTTTCGCCTGTTTACCAATCCGACTCGGATTGAACGACAGATTGAGCTTGCCGGACACCCCGGCGGCTTGCGGCTGGATTCCTTTTACGGATTTCGCTTTCTGTGCGTATTCTCCGGCTTATTGCTCGGCACACTGCTCGTCTGGCTCGGCTTTGGCAACGGACTGGTGCTCATCCTGTTCATTATGGCCGGACTGATCTTCCCATCCCTCTGGCTAAGCGGAGCCGCAAAGGAGCGCCAGGAGCGACTCGGACTCGATCTGCCAGACTTTATGGATGCGATGAGTGTATCGCTACAGGCAGGCGTACCGATGGAGCCAGCGATGCGCCAGATCATCTCGCATATGGAAGGCCCGCTTAAAGAAGAGCTGGTACGCTTCCAGCAAGAACTCGATATCGGTGTAGCGCGCGATGACGCCTACGTACGCCTGATGAACCGCAACCAGAGCCGCGAACTGGAGACACTGGTCACATCACTCGTACAGGGCAGCCGTCTCGGCGTACCCATATCCCAGACATTCCAGCTCCTGTCCACCGACATGCGCGAGACCCGAATAGGAACGATGAAAGAACGAGCAGCCAAAGCAGGCCCAAAAGTAACCCTGATCACCAGCTTCCTCATCCTACCAGCCGTCCTACTCTGCATCGTCGGCCTGCTCGTACTCAACTTCATCTACAACCCTGAAGGCATCGGCATCTCCTGGGATGCATTGCAATAAAAAAGCCGTACCCGAGCATAACAAAAAGCTTTTTAAAGTAACTAACGCTTTTCAAGCATTTGATTTTAATGTATTTGATTTTAATGCACAACCAACCAAAGTGTGGCGCCAGCACAGAACGGAGGCAAGGAAATAAGGGAAAAGGACGCCTTTGGAGCCCGGGAATCTACATTCTCACCTTATTCGTAGATTCCTGGGCTCCACCGAAGGACGTTCCCTTATTCCTTACCGGAGTGGTCTCTGCTCTGCCGCCACACCCCACCACTTGAGAGGGGGTGAATAGGATGATGAACAAAGTATGCTCCTATCTGTATGCAAAGGCTTCGACAATTGGTCAATACACACGTAACGAAAAAGGTGCACAGGCGATCGAGTATGTTGGTGTGGCAGCAGTTGTTGTCGTGCTGATCATTGCGCTGATGAGTCTGTTTGGTAAAGAAAGCGGCGGTATTGCTTCTACACTGGTAGATAAAGTGAAAGAAGCGATCGATAAAATTAAAATTGGTGGTTGATTCCAAATGAGAATCAAAACAAGAATCCAACACGGAGTACAGGTCGTCCGGCAACATCTGGGCAATGAACGGGGCGCACAGGCGATTGAGTTCGTCGGTGTGCTACCGTTGTTCTTTTTAATGGTCGTGATCATATTTCAATTTGCTTCGGCTGCGATTACCGCTGTGACCGTCAAGCAGGCAGTTATGGAAGGCGCGCGTGCCGCAATGGTTGAGCAATCCAGCGAAACGGGCTACCAGACGGCAGTGCGTAATTTTGCTGGCAATTACAAAATTGCCGATATGAGCAAATCCGAATACTCCTCTGGCGGCGATACATACGTCACCGTCAAGGTCACACTGGAATCGCCGATGCTGTCGAGCAATCTGTTCGATACATCCGGGCTATCCATTCCCATCTCATCCAGTGCAACGGTACGAAAAGAAGAATTACCCGATAACAATGAATAATATGGATTCCATGATAAGACAGGCGGAAAGGAAGTGATTATTATCCGAAGCTTCACATCCCGAATAGGAGCCACAGCATTAGCCGTGCTATTCGTCTTGATGTTGATGCCAGGGTTTGTTATTGCTGCTCCAGCCGAGTCGCCGATCAACTCGCATTTGAGTGAAATGAAGATCGAGGATCGGAACCAGACGCCGCAGGATACATCGACCGATGTAGCAATCCCACCGCCGCCGTCTCAGCAGCCATCCGGTCAGGATGGTGCTGGAAATGGAGGCTCTGGTAACAGTCAACCGGGCAATGGTAATGGACAGAATGGCAGCTCCGATTCCTCTGGAACAGGCACATTACCTGCGAATCCGAATACAGGGAATACAGGTGGAAATGGACAGTCTGGTGGTAACGGTTCAACAGGCGTGACAACGCCCGGAACCGGTGTAGTCACTCCACCTGCTGGAAATGGAAACAACGGCTCTGGTACGAATCCGAATGGCGTACAGACGCCAGGCAATGATTCAAATTCAGTAACTACACCGAATAACGATCAATCTGGCAATAATCAGGATGGTGCCAATCAAGAGGGTGCGAATCAGGACAATCGTTCCTGGTGGGACAAGATCACAGATGGATTTAACCAGGCCATCTCTAACATCCAGGCCGATCCATGGGGAAGTGTAGGTAACTTCTTCAAAGGAGCAGGGGCTGGATTACTCGGTGCTGTCGTTGTGGTAGGAGCAGTTGCTCTTGTCGCTGCATTTGTATTGAGTGCACCGATATCCGTTCCTGTGCTAATCGCTGCGCTAGTTGTTGGCGCTGTAGCTGGCGGTATCTATGCCCTTGTAGCGGGTAATCATTTTGAATTCTGGGATGCTTTCAAAATCGGCGGTTTTGCAGCCGCAGCTACACTTGCAATTGGAACCTCCGGGGTCGGCGCTGCTTTTAGAGGAGCATGGAAGCTAGTCACGCAGCAAGGGATCAAAGGAGCGCTTCGCACAGCGGGAACGAGAGCTCTTACGTATTTTCGAGGACTTGGTAGTAGCTTTATGCAAGGCTTACGTTCACCGGTCAAGTCTCTGCTCACGACGATTAAGGGTAGAGCATTCCGCTGGACATTTGGGATCAACTTGAGCTTTAACACGGCTACTTTTTTTATGGCTAATCCAAGGTTGCCAACGTTGTCTGAGTCGGGTGTCATTATCGGACAAAGCTTGGCAAGCTCGCTGCTCTTTTCAAAAGTGGGTGACTTGCTAAAAGTGGGCGTCAAAAGCACACTTGGTAAAAACGTATCTGCCTTTACATCTGGACTCGTAGAATCAGTGATTACAACGTTTGCCAAGCACCAGATTGATCCCAAAACGAACAAAGATAAATCGTTGGGAGAGCAAGTTCAAGGTACCTTTATTTCAAGTTTTATGTTTACGCCAGCTTTTAGTTCAGCTTTAAAGAAATTCAGAATAAAGTTTAACATCGGTACGTCACACTTCGACCTGGAAAAATCCAAAGTGGACGTCGTTACGCGTCCGTTCTCATCAAGTCAGAGAAGTGTAACAAATCAAGGACTTATCACGCTATGGAATAATGAACAGAAGATTAAAAATCAACAAGGCTTAATGCGGATTACTCCAAGCCAGGAAGCTTTGTTGCGTCAAAATGATTTACCTGTTCAGACATTAACGCAAACGCTGGACGCGGTGAAAAAGATTGCGAATTTTGCAACGAACAATGAAGTGAGTCAAATACTGGATAGAGCGTCCCAGACCCCGCAGAATGGACAGGATATTCAGAACAAAGGTGAATCCAAGCCTTCGGCTAAATGAGGTGATGAATGATGATTCAGTCGATTAAGAATATAGATAGGAAAACGATGGACAGATGGCAGATCGCAACCCTGATCGTGTTTGTTCTGGGTTTACTTGTGATTAGTTATATTGGCGGGGATTTAAAGCTGGTTAGCTTTTCAACGGGAATCATACTATTAGGGCTTGCTTACGTGCCCAATCTGCTCGTCAGTATCGGCATCTACATTCAGGCAGATTCGCATGATAAACAGCGTTATCGTATTCAGCTCATTCTGGCAGCGGTTTTTTATACCTTTGTTCTGATCTGGCGGCTATCCCAATAGAGCGAGTTTTCAGATGCAACCTGAGTAAGCCAAGCGAAGATAGGGAGTGAACGAATGGAATACCGATGTGAGTCTTGCGGAGATCGTTCAAGCCGAGCTATTCATCGCAAGGAGATCACCTGTAGCAAATGCGGAGGTACTGTACGTGTAGATGAAGCTACGCGCAAGTCGGGCAGTCGCAAGGTCGCGTTTTTATCTGCGAGTCTGGCGCTGGTGTTATTTGCTCTACTCTATTATGGATATTAATGTAGCTCGCAGATGCTGGATCAACGGCTAATGCAGGAGTGCGAGGATTAGCTACATTCACGAAACGGCAGGAAGTGAGTATGATGAAAAAAAGATTATCTCTAGGACTACTACTGGTCGTTGCTTTACTTGCTGGCTGTACAGATAAGGCTGCACCACCAGCCACCAGTACGAGTGAAACGGCTACGGGGCAAGAAGCAGCAGGTACAGAGGAGCAAGGTACGACTACAACGGATCCACTGGCTGCTCCAACTCCGGTTAAGGTTGTCGTGGAAGGGGTCTCCTCCAGTGATTCTTCTACTGCATCTGAGCTGCCTGATGATATTGGCAATGTACCGGAAAAGCAGCAGATCACGAAGCTACTGCAATCCGGCGCGGTGAAGCTGGACAATCCAGCAAGCTTTGAGCCGAATCAGCCGATCACTCGCTCTGTATTCATTCGCTGGATGTACGGCTATGATAACAAGCATATCAAGCCGAAGCTGGCGAGCAAGCCGAGCTTTAGCGATGTGGATCAGAGTAATCCAGACTATGCATTAGTTGAAGGCTTGCAGGCTGCCGGTGTGATTACCGGTTTTCCAGATGGCACGATGCAACTGGATAAGGAGTTAACCCGTCAGGAGCTAACCCTGCTCTGGGGCTGGTATGAGCGTGAACGTGATGTGACGAATCCGATTGTTGATTCGTCAGTGACACAGTTTGTGCTCAAGCAATATAAAGATGGCGCACAAATCTCCGATACGTATGTGGCGGCGGTTGCCTTTTATGCCCAGCAGGATAAGCATCCTTTGGAGCAAGTATTTGGCGTGACGACGAAGCTGGAACCACAGCAGGCGGTTACCCGTGCTCAGGCTGCACGCTGGATTGTGGAAAATACAGCGGTTGCGGAACAACAGCAGGAGCAGAATGAAGTGACAAAAGAGCTGCAAACGGAATCAAACGAAGCGATGGCAGCGCAAAATGCTACTGCCACTGTAACGGTTAATGATATCGCCGCGAGTCCGGTACAGTGGCAGATTGTCCGTTTGATCAGCTCCGGCATTTCTGTGCTGGATGGGCAGGGAAACTTTCAGCCGGATACATCGATTACACGGCGTGATTTTATTCGCTGGATGTATCAGTATGATCCGAAGGAGTTAACACCAGCGGATCAGCCGCCGCCAGCCTTTACCGATGTACAAAATACCGATCCCGATTATGCACTGGTGGATAAGCTGAGACAGGCTGACTTGCTGCCCGCTGTAGATAACAATGAATTGAAGCTCGATCAGCCGCTTACTCGTGAGCAGCTTACGGTATTGTGGGCATGGTATCAGGAGATGGATAGCGTCCGTGAGCCTGTGCTTGCGCTATCTACCGTGCAGGATTCGCTGTTTACGATCAGCGATGCAAAGGAGATCGGTACATCCTACAGCAACAAGGAACCGTACATTCGTGCAGTAGCGACGTTTGCGTATGGTGAACCTACGTATCGCAATGTGTTCGGATTCACCACGTTACTGAAACCACAGGCAGAAGTATCGCGCGCGGAAGCAGCACAGTGGCTGGTGGAATATACCGAGTCATAAGCAGGTAAGTAGCCGCAGATCGGTCACCGCAGTAGAGCGGAATGAGCCACCGCTCGTTTGCTGACCAACTGCGATCATCTGCCGGATGACGAACAATGGAGAGGGTATGTATGAACAAGTGGATCACCATTTGCCGTGAACGTATGCACAATGAGCGGGGCAGTATGTCGATTTTGACGATCGCGACGCTTGCTTTTGTCATTTTGGGAAGTGCGTTCATGTTTTATTATTTCACCGTATTCATAGAGAAAAGACAGGCACAAAACATTGCCGATGCCGCCTCACTCACCGCTATTCAGGAAGTGAAAAAGCAGTATGAGCTTGGTCTGGAGGAGCGCGCTGATGAGACGCTGGAGCAGTATCTGGAGGATGCGAAGGAGCAAGCAGGCGCAGCAACAGGTGGTGCGCTGGATGATCTGATCAAAAAGGATATCGAGACGCCCGAGCTGGAAAAGGTATTGCTGGACGATGACTATGATTCGGAGAAGAATTGGCCACTTGTGGTCAAGGAGCCCCATTTTGCAGAGCAATTCACCGCCAGTAAAAATGGCGATCTGCTGTATGAACGCATCGTGCAATATTCTGGTCAAATCTCCGCAGCAGCAAGTCAGGCGATTGATGCCAACGGAGGTGACACTTCAGAGGGCAGCATGACCTTTCCGGTTGAGCGAGAGCCGAAGTTCAAGCTAACGGCGGCACGTACGCTCACTCTGGACGGAATCGGCTTGCAGGAAAATATTATGGCTGCCTCGGCAGCAGGAATCGGCTCCAAAGATATCCCGATTGACGTGAGCACCAAGACACCGATTGTAATTCGCTGGTAGATGATCGACTGCTGGGTGTGTAAATGCGAGCGAAGGTATATCTATGAACCTATATCTATGAAAATACGTCGTGAAATCCTATAGCGTGAAATCAGAACAACTCGCAGGCTCTCTCCCCTGCGGGTTATTTGTGTGGTAGGGATGATAATAGAGCGACCCAGCTTGAAGTACATAGGGTGATCAATATAGCGAGTGATCCAGCTTGAAGTACATAGGGTGATTAATATAGTGAGCGACCCAGCTTGGAGTACATAGGGTGATCAATATAGCGAGCGATCCAGCTCGGAGTACATACGGTAATCAATATGGCGATGCAAGATGAATATAGCCATGAAATAAAGATAAATATAGTAGCCATTAGCATCATCCATATTCCCTTTTATCAAACAAAATCGATAAACAGGAGGCAACATCACTCCACGAATTGAACGAGAAGTGGATACCTGGGACGTAGTAACCCCTTTTAAGCATTCCTTTATTGTATTTTAAGCTGTTTTTATAGTTTGTCGGATATAGTAAAATAGGTTTTTGGAACCTATCCATGTCCCGGTAGATGAACGGTCAGGCATGATCAAGCCGGGCGGGAACTGGCAGGAGGGAAAATAACGATGCTTCAAGTCCAGCAAGTCAGCAAACATTTTGATCGGCGACGCAGTGTGGACGGAATTGATTTTGAGATGGAACGCGGCGAGATCGTTGGTTTCCTCGGTCCGAATGGTGCGGGCAAAACGACGACGATGCGCATGATTACCGGCTATTTAACGCCAACCTCAGGACAAATCTGGCTCGACGGATTGCCGATGCATGAGCCATCCCGTAAGGCACGCGGCAAAATTGGCTATTTACCGGAAACGCCACCCCTATATCCGGACATGACCGTCATGTCCTATTTGCGCTTTGTTGCAGATTTGCGCGATGTGCCTGCACGTCAGCAGAAGCTACGGATTAGCGAAATGATTGACCGACTCGGTCTGCAGGGACGCGAGCGGCAAATCGTACGTTCACTGTCCAAAGGGTATAAGCAGCGGCTGGGTCTGGCGCAGGCGATTATTCATAAGCCTGATCTGCTTGTGCTGGATGAGCCCACATCAGGGCTTGATCCGAGTCAGATCGTGGAGATTCGGCAATTGATCCGCGAGCTGGGCGAGCAACATACGGTGCTGCTGAGCACGCATATTTTGCAGGAGGTGAGCACGCTGTGTAGTCGAGTGCTCATCATCAATGAAGGGAAAATCGTAGCGGACGGACCATCTCAGCAGCTTGACCGCAGCTTGAACGACAAATTCCAGGTCGCATTGGAGGTCAAAGCACGTCCAGCAGCGCTGCATACATTGCTCGATTCATGGAGCTGGACGGAAGCTGATTACGTGCTAACGGAGCCGAATGAACAACAGGAGCAGCTTATTCGTGTGCGTCTGCAAGGTGAAGACGGGACAGACTTCCGCGAACGTCTGTCACTGGCGTTGGGTGAAGCCCGCATTCCGATCCTGGAGCTGCGTAGAGAGAGCATGAGTCTGGAGGATGTGTTCCTGAAGCTGACGAGTGAATCAGCGGCAGAGCCAGCGACCCTCGAATCTCCTTCATCGGATACGACGAAAACGGATAGCTCCGATACCACTTCTACCCCAACGAAAGATAAGGAGGATCGCGCCTGATGAAACGAATGTGGGCGGTTTGCTCCAAAGAGCTACAACTGTACTTTTTTAACCCGACCTCTTATTTTGCGATAGCAGTCTATGTGCTGCTGTCCAGTATTATGTTTTACGTGAGCTTTGTCGTATATCAGCCAAGCATTATTGACTATCGTCTTGTACTGGGCGATACGATGTTCATGCTGCTGATCGTCATTCCGCTACTCACGATGCGACTCATGTCAGAGGAATTCCGGCAGGGGACAGATGAGCTGCTGCTCACCTCACCGGTGACCGCAACCGAGATTGTACTGGGCAAGTATCTCGCCTCGCTCGGACTGCTGATTGTATTGCTGCTGTGCAATATGGTATATCCACTGACGATGTCCTTTTTCGGGAAGCTGGATATGACGCTACTCGCCTTATCCGTACTGGGCGTTTTCCTGCTCGGTGCAGCGATGATGGCGATCGGATTATTCGCGTCAAGTCTGTCACAGCATCAGATGGTATCGGCAGTGATCGCATTTGTTATTTTGCTAATGCTATGGCTTATCGATTCGTTGGCATCCGGTGCAACAGGCTCCAGCCTGCAGCAATGGCTATCTCCATTTTCGCTATCCGGTCGCATGAACAATCTGATCAAAGGCGTGCTGCACGGCCCTGATCTATTGTATTACATCACACTGGCTGCGTTGTTCCTCATACTCAGCATCCAGATTGTGGAACGGAAGCGGTGGAGGTAATGAAAATGGGCAAATGGATTTCTCGTACCAATGCCGCCGTCATCTCCATTGCGGCGATTGGCATTTTTATCGTATTGACGTTATTTCTGAATTCACTGGGCACATTCCAGGTCGATCTGACCCAAAATCGGCAAAACACATTGTCCGATCAGACGATCAGTACACTGAAAGCGATCAAGGAGCCTGTCGAAGCGATGGTATTCATCAATCCGCAGGATGCTCAGGTGTACACACGCGAAGTGACCGACCTGCTACAGGAATATCATAAAATCAACAACAAGCTGG
The DNA here is from genome assembly GCA_039595515.1 of Paenibacillus sp. Classification (GTDB taxonomy): domain Bacteria; phylum Bacillota; class Bacilli; order Paenibacillales; family Paenibacillaceae; genus Saccharibacillus. The sequence goes on from JBCNLJ010000064.1 coordinate 28,647, forward strand.
AGATCAAACAATATGATCTGCTGCAAAATCCTGAACTGGCACGCCAGTATGGCGTCACCGAGAGTACCGTTGTACTCAAAGAAGGCGAGCGCACCAAATCGATCCAGATCTACAATATGTTCACCAGCCCGGATCAACAGGACGGACAGGATGCTTCAGCCGCCTCCAGCTCGTATCAGTTCAGCGGCGAACAGAAGCTGACGTCTGGCTTGCTGTCGCTTACGTCCAGCAAGACGTATAAGGCATATTTGCTTAATGGACATAATGAATTCGATGTGTCCACCCTCAGTTTGCTGGCACAGCAATTAAGCGAGGAGAACATCAATGTATCTGAATTGTCCCTCGCACAGCAGGGGGCTGTTCCATCAGATGCGAGCGTGCTGATGATCGTCGCGCCACAGACCGATCTGAGCGATGCCGAGACAAAGGTCATTCGCCAGTATCTGGACAAGGGTGGGAAGCTGTTTCTGTCGCTTGGCTTTAACGAAAAAGCAAAAACAGCCTGGAAAAACCTCGATTCGCTCATGAGCGACTATGGGATCATCGATACACATGCCGTAGCCGTTGAACCCAAAGGCCAATCGCTGTACGATCCGTTGACGATCGTGCCGGAATACGGCAATCACGAAATTACAGACAAGCTGGCAGCAAGCAATCTGTATACGATCATGTCACTCTCCATTGCACTCAAGCAGGAGGCCAAGCAGGGCTTGACCGTTACACCGCTATTAACGACAACATCGAACAGCTATGGGGAAACGAATTTGAGCGGTCTGCTCGAATCGAAAACCGAGCGAGATAATAGCGATCTGGCAGGTCCATTTGATCTGGGCTTTGCCGTGGGTAGTTCGGATGGGAAGCCGAAGGCAGTTGTGCTGGGCGGCTCTACCTTTATGATGGATCAGTCGATCCAGCAGCAGGGCAATCTGGATTTTGTCGTCAATAGCATCAACTATCTGGTTGGCAACGACAGTCAGGTCACCATTCGTCCGAAGATGGAGGATCAATACCAGACGGCGACACTGACGCTGCCACAGGCGCGTGCTATTCTAATCTCAACCGTGATCGTATTCCCGCTTCTATTTGTAGCAGCAGGTATATTCTTATGGTGGAGACGCCGCCGTGCATAAAGCGTGGATACAGTGCATAGACGATTTGCTTTACGCATATGGATCGCTTGAAAGGAGAGAGCGGAATGGTTAAAAAGCTGCTGCCTTCGATCATCCTGCTGCTGGTACTGGCAGCGGGTGTAGGCTATGCGTATTCGCAGAACTTTTTTCAGAAGAAGGATGAGGCTGCGCCAGCGGAGGCTAAGCTGTTAACGCTGAATGCAGATGAGCTACAGCAGATTGTTATTGGTCCGTCTGCACTGGGCAATACGGGTGAAGATGCTGGCGGTACGGCTGGTTCCGCAGAAAATTCTACAAGTACGAGCAATAGTATAGACTCTGCGAATACCGATAGTGAAGCAAGTAAAAATGCCGATGAATCACATGCTACGAATGGTGATACCGATGAATCCGCTTCGGTCATATTTGTCCGCAAGGATAACCAGTGGCAGATCACCGCACCCGCAACATATCCAGCGAATACGTATATGATAGACGACTGGCTGGCTACCCTGCAGTCGGCAACGATCCACGGTACGGTCGATTCCTCACCGACAGACGTATCCAAATACGGAATACAGACGGATCAGCCGAGTATTGTAGTCACAACTAAAAGCGGTAAAAAGTTCTCGATCTCACTCGGCAGCGAAACGCCAGAGCGTGATTACAATTACGCAGAAGTGAACGATGGCCCGATTGTGCAGATTGCCGCACAGACGATTAATGATCTGTCCGGTGCGACAGCGTTCCATTTTATCGACACCACACCATTCGGCTGGGACGATCAGCAGCTCAGTAAGCTCGTCTGGAAGGGTAGCGCATCCGCAGCAGAGTGGACACTGACCCATCAGCTATCAAGCGGCGGCGATCCGAATCAGGATAAATGGAGTCTGAACGATCATTCGATCACTCCATCCCAGGCAGGCTCGATCACCGATGCGATCAAAAACATCCCAACGGACGAGCTGCCTGTAGCCGCAGACCAGGTTAAGGGCTATAAACAAGTGCTGACACTGGAAATGCAACTGATGGATGCAGGCGGCCACGATACTGGTTCAGGCAGTGCATCAAGTCAATCCCAATATACCGGCTGGCAAGCACCGGATGATAAAGCCCATATTTGGATTGTGGAGCCGACAGGTAAGTGGGCGTATCGGTTGCCGGCGGATAGTATTAGTACGGCAGCCAATACGGCGGTAGGTGTGTTGGATGGGAAGGATTGATGGGATAGGATAATGACGGAGTCGATAGGATCGTTTAAGCTTATGGCTTGTACTTCTCTGTCTGTTAAGCGAACAAACGATGTATGTATGGTTTGAATGGTCATATGTGGCGAATAAGATAGTTATATGTGTACCATCAATTGTGTTTTGACGATCCCCTCTACAGCAAAAAGTGGAAAGATATCATTGGAAAATGGTAACTCGACACTGGGAGCAGGAGGGGATTTTTCTTTTGTATAGTTATAGGTATGCAATGACTATAGGATTTTTAATATAACTGAGAAATGAAGATTATTTCTAATGTTACTTTACAGTATTAAAAAAAGTTCTTATATTTTTAAATAAGTATAATCCTAAATATAGAAAGGATTGATTAGTATGCAAGTAACTCCTGTTATTCTTTCTGCCATCATATCTGCTACTATTGCTTTAATTACATTAATTATTTCGACTGCTATTACACTTCGTAAAAATAATCACGAAGAACGTAGCTATTTTGAGAAAAACTTAAAAGAAAAACTAGACAATATTTATTCACCATTAAATTTAGAAATAGAATTCAGAAAAATTTCTGAACCTCTTATTAAAACAACAAATCGAGAATTGATTTATAAATATAGCTATTTACTGGATACGAAATTATCGCAAGGATTAAAAATATTAATTCATATTGAGAATAATGAATCTGACTTTCTGATTAAAGAAGAATACTTAGCTTTACGTGCCGATATAATTCAAGAATTTGAAAGAGAGTACTTTTTATTAAAGGAGTTATACAATAAACATTTTGAGCGTTACAGACAAAGATATACACTCACAAATTTGGCGAAATTAAAAAAACATATAATGAGAATATGTATATTTGTGACGTATTTATTTTTTTTATTAATTGGAATATCGATTAGTTACAGCTATGTAAATAGTACCTTTAAGATAACTGAATATCCAATTTTGAATGTTGGTATCA
>JBCNLJ010000065.1:0-31056 GCA_039595515.1 Paenibacillus sp.
TTGTTGCTCTTCTCCGCGATGCAGCTTGCGATACTGCCCCGGTGTACAGCCCATTTCCTTTTTAAATTTGCGAATAAAATTCGCTGTATCCAGATAGCCGACGCGTACGATAATATCCTTGAGCGGATCATCGGTTTCCGTAATTTGCCGAATCACCTCATCTCGCCGGAGCTGCCAGATGTATTGAGAGAACGTTACGCCCGTTTTGTCCTTGAACGTGCGGCTTAGATACGAACTGGAAATGGAAAATTGCTGTGCCATCCCTTCCAGACTGAGCGCATAATCGGCATATTGTCCTTCTACATACGCGACAATCTGATCCAGCAGCGATACCTGCTCGGTTTCCTGCTTATACTCGGCACATTCACAAATCCGGATCGCGAGGGTTTGCAATTGTCCCTCCAGCTCCTCTGCCGTCTCAAACGCAGACACCTGCGGCATATCACGCAGACTGCCGAGCAAGCCTGCATCTGAAGCTGCACGCAGTACCGTATTAAGCAGATCGAACAGAATACATCGCATCAGCGGCAATGGCAATGACTGAGCATGCACGCCTGCGGTAATCGTATGAATCATATGACTGGCTACCTGGATATTGCCTTGTTTCAGGCTCTGTGACAGCTTGAGTAGCGATTCATTACTGATCCAGAACTGACTGCTAGCAGAACGATGCTCCTCCTGATGCAACTGATTGAAATACGTCACACTGGACGTCTCCCCGATCACCCGATATTCCATCGCTGTCGCTGCTTCAATAAAGGATTGATTGATCATCTCGAGCTGCGCATAGCTTGTGCCCACGCCAACCGTAGGAACCGTACCATAATGCTCGTTGACCAGCTCACGTACCGCTTCTACAATATCATTCATACCTTCATTCGACTTGTGATCCGGTTGTGGATGCCAGCAAACGGCAACTGCCAATCGATTGCTGGACGAATACTCTACCCCATACAGATGCGCTCCAAGCTCCGGCAATGCGACCTCACTTAACACATCCGGCAAGCTAAGATATGGACTGACCGTCTCATCCAGCAGCTCTACATTACTTGGCGCCGCCGTATCTGCAGAACGATGTACCAGCGTGTCTCCGGATACGATCATAACAAAGTATTGCAAGCCTTCTCCGCGCAATCCAAGTCCATCGATTAAGCGAACGGTCTCCGGATCGTCTGGCTGTCCATGCTTCATCAGCATTAGCAGACATTGATGACGCACATATGGCTGCTGCAAGCCTACCTGATCTCGATAATGAAGCAATGTCTCTCGAATCCACGTCCACTCATTGGGCACCATTTGACCGGTTGCAGGGCTACGCTCAGGTGGTGCGCTTGATCCCGTATGACGGCTCTGTGCAAATTCCACCAGATCCCGCAAGGGCCCATATTGCCGCCTTGCTAGCATCAGCGCAACCGGAATCCCTGCCAGCGCCACCAGCACAAAGATCAGCGCAATAAGCGTCTGCACATGGAAGATCCGGCTAAAAAACTGATCGCTTGGCATCGCCGTTACATAGGTCCAGCCATTTTCCTGAGACTCTACCGCTACAACCGACTGCTGCTTGCCGCCAAGCTCCATATTATGAATACCTGATTTCAGCTCGGATAACGTGCTCAGTTCAAGCGGTGTAGGCGGTGTGTCATGACTGTTGGCAGTAAGCACATGACCATTATTATCAAAAATATAGCTATTGCCTTTAAAATCACTCAGTACCGAATCCATCATACCCGTCAGCTTGGATTCATTGATCAAATACACGACGGTTGCATATGGATACGCATCCGTCGGCCTGATCGGCACCATATGTACCAGCATCGACGACTGACGCGAGTTGACCGTTACCTGATCTGCTGGTCTTGTAAGCGGATACTTAATTTCATTCAGATCACGTTTAATTTGCTGCTGATTCCAGCTATTGAATGTATAGGTTTTGCCAAACACAACGTTCAAGCCGCTTAGTCCCTCAGACGAATAGATCACGGAATCATTATGAAAATACAGCAGCAGATCATCGATAATCGCACTATTCGCTCGATATTGATCCAGCCGCCGAATCGCTTCGCTGCTGTAATACGGATGCTTCACCATATAACGCGTCAGGCTGTTATCATAACTCATCCGAATTGCGATATCACGCAACTCCGTCATCCGTCCATCAATCGTCATTCGCACCTGATTGAGCTGGTTCACATTCGATTGCTCAATTTCCATACGCAAGCTTTTTACTGCACTTTGATAAATAAAGATCGTCATCACGATCAGTGGAATAAGAAAAATTAATAAATACGACACCATATAGCTTCGCTGCAATTTTGAGCCTGTACGCTTGAATATCATCCGCTTCCTCCTCAGTCATAATGATGATGGATACGACAGGTCATTTTACAAAACAACAACATGATTAAATCAATTGTAGCTTATTTTCGCTATCTGAGAAGGGTTAAGTTTGCATATTCGGTAAATTTGGTACTTTTTGATCACATTTGGTTAACATCACATTTACACTCTAGCGTTAGAGAAATTATTCATGACTTTTTTTCCTGCTTCTGGTATGCTGTACATGAAATCCCGACAAGAAAGGATGATGAATATGAGAGCCACTACTTTTTTTCGCAGCCGTCTGACACTCGTGACCATTTCAAAATCGGGAGTAATGAACGGATAACAATTCATGAGCTCCCGTATAACAAAGGAGCTAATTTCATTGGAACTGAATAAATACGGATATAATGACCATTTTGCAGGGCATTTCGCTGAATTGGAGCTACCCCCGCATCTTATTCCTGCACGCGTAACTGCTGTATTTAAACACGTCCTTCGCGTCGTATCAGCGGATGGCGAAGGTCTCGCTCGTCCGAAAACGTCCTCCTTCCGCGATGCGGATCGCATGGAACGTCCGGCAATCGGAGACTTTGTCGCCCTGGAAAGTCATCCGAGCGACACCTCGCTAATTCATGCGGTACTGGAACGCAAAAGCTTATTCGTACGCGATGACCCGGACCCGAATGCAGGTCAGCAGGTCGTTGCAGCTAACTTTGACTATTGCTTTCTCGTAAGCTCGGCAAATGATGACTTTAACATTAATCGCATCGAGCGCTATTTGACAGTCGCCTGGAATAGCGGCGCTATGCCTGTGATCGTACTCACCAAGGCAGACCTGACCGATGAGCTGGATACGTATCGTAATGAGCTGGAAGCAGCCGGATTTGGCGTTCCATTCTATGCGGTGGATAGTATTAGCGGTAATGGTCTGGCTGAATTACGCAACCTTATTCAACCGGGTCAAACTATCGTTCTGCTCGGCTCGTCCGGTGTTGGTAAGTCATCGCTCGTCAATGCACTCGCCGGTGAAGAACGTATGCGTACCGGCGGTATCCGTGAGGATGATGCACGCGGCAGACATACGACAACCCATCGTGAGCTGCATCTGCTGCCTAATGGCGTGATCGTTATCGATACACCGGGGATGCGTGGACTTGGCGTAGGTACTGCCTCGGAGGGTCTGGATGAAACATTTAGCGATATCGATGAGCTTGGTGAGGAATGCCGTTTCAGCGATTGCACACATGAGGATGAACCTGGCTGTGCGGTTCAGGAAGCTCTGGAAAACGGGACACTGTCTCGCAAGCACTACAGCAACTGGCAAAAGCTCAAGCGCGAAATCGCCTTTAACGAGCGGAAACAAAACAGCCAGCTTCAGCGTCAGGAAAAGCAAAAATGGAAAGTGCTCAGTAAGATGAGCAAGCAAAACAGTAAGAAAAAGAATCGGGCTTGAGTCATTTTGGTAAGAAATGATCGAGCTAAAGTTATACTTGTAAGCCATTGTAAAGGTTTAGCGATGCTTGTAAGCGAATCTCATAAGTAACTGTAGAGCTTTAGCTATACTTGTAAGCAATTCTTATAAGTAGCTGTAGAGCTTTAATGGTGCCTGTGAGTAATAAATAAGTGAGCTTAAATGGTACTTGTATTAATTTTAAATCGTATTTACATGCTCATGAGTAACCTGTAAGCAATAAATTGCCAGCGAATCAGCTATATATTTATTGCTTATAAAATTTCTACCTGTTGCTCGATAGAAACTCTACTTTTCAGGCTCCATCTACTCTTTCGACTGTAAATCGGTCAATGGGAATAGATGGAGCTTATTTATGTGTGCATATACCTTTATGTATAGTGATTAGGAAGTAGATACCTTATGCATAGACACTTTACGCATAGATACTTTATGTATAATAAACTTTGTGTATAGCTATCTTAATATACAAATAATGCAATATATATTTGTACGATTGTTGAAACGGACACAAAATATATCTATACTGAAAGCAATCGATATTGTACGGCAAAGGAGAATGTAGATGAACAAACAGGAGCAAGTGATGCTGGAGTTCAGACAATTGTTTACGAAGATGGCCTGGCTTAATCGCATTAAAATGGAAGATCAGCTACGCGATCATAAGCCGTCAGAAGTCCATTGCATCGAATATATCGGTAAGCATCGGGACTGCAATGTGACACGGCTGGCTGAAAACTTTTATATGACCCGCAGCGCAATCAGCAAAATGACCAAAAAGCTGCTGGAAAAGGGCTTGATCGAAAGCTATCAAAAGCCGGATAACAAAAAGGAAATCTACTTCCGTCTTACAGAGCAGGGCAAAGAAATCGAGCACATTCACGAGCGGCTTCATCGGGAGTTTCAGGAGCGCGATGCGGCTGTATTCGCTCAGATTACAGACCAGCAATACGACAGTATGCTGGCCTTTATCGATAGCTATAGTCAGCATTTGGATGGGCATATTCATAAAACCAGCCGCGATGAATAACGAATATATGAAGTATATGAACAGTGATGGAACCGGGCATATCCATATTCAATGTTTGCTCTCTTTTGCTGGTAAAAAGCTCTTGATACAGAACCTTTAATTTCGCTCCGTTTCCATAGCTATTGTATTTAATCAATTCATTCGATTGATCAATATTTCGCCTGCTCTCTATACACATATCGCCTGTACACAAGCAGCACAATAAGCTAGACCACAATCAGACGCTTGCTCCTCCGAATGCATTTCGGATAGGAGCAAGCGTCTTTTATTTATTTTTGTTGACAAGGAAACAAAATCATTTTATATTATTGTCAACTAGGAAACAAAAAAAGAGACGGAAGGTTATCTTTATGTTCCTTTTTGTTCATTACTGCTGTCTTTGTCACTTGTATCTATCATTGCTGTCGTACTAAACCAACCTATCCCTCTCTTCTGAAAGGAGAACTACTATTGACTGTTCATTCTTCCTCCACCCCTTCTCCATCCAAGCAAGGCATCCATCGCAAAGCTTTACTATTCGGATTCGTGTCTGTATTTTTATGTGCGATGGGCTTTGGCATCGTTATCCCTATCGTGCCCTTCCTCGTGCAGCCGTATGTACATGATGGCTCTAATCAGGCGGTTATCGTCGCCTGGCTCACCTCGGTGTATGCCATCTGTGTGTTCATCGCTTCGCCTGGACTTGGTGCACTAAGTGATCGGTACGGACGACGTCCCGTGCTCCTGCTTTGCCTGCTGGGCTCTGTCGCTGGTTACCTGCTATTCGGCATCGGTGGGGCGCTGTGGATTTTATTTGTCGGACGGATCATTGAGGGGATTACAGGCGGTACGATCGCAACGCTGTTTGCTTATTTTGCCGATATTACATCTGCCGAGCAGCGTACGCGTTACTTTGGCTGGATTGGTGCTGCTGCTGGTGCGGGCACGATTATTGGTCCCTCCCTCGGTGGTCTGCTCGCTGGCATTAGCTACACTGCACCGTTATATTTCGGCGCAGGCATCACATTGCTTAATGCCATCTATGGCTGGCTGTATATGCCTGAAAGTCTCGCGCCCGAGCTGCGTACTGAGCGTATTACGCTAAACCGACTGAATCCCTTCCTGCAACTGGCTAGCATTTTATCGGTCAAATCGTTACAACGACTGCTATTTGCTGCCTTCCTGCTATGGCTTCCTAACGGCGCGATGCAAGCTGTACTCGCACAATTTACGCTTGATATGTTCCACTGGCAACCGATCTGGATCGGTCTCATTTTCTCGATTATCGGTATTCAGGATATTTTGTCACAGAGTCTGATCATGCCTCGTCTGCTAACAAGGATGAATAGTGTATCCATTGCTATTCTGGGTATGACCGCAGAGCTATGCGGATACGGCTTGATTGCTGCGTCGGTCGCTTTTACTTCCTATGGATTATTTCTCGCAGGTATGTTTGTGTTCGGATTTGGCGATTCGATCTTTGGCCCCTCATTTAACGGATTGCTGTCTACGTCTGTAGATGCCAGTCGACAGGGACGCGTTCAGGGTGGTAGTCAGTCTATCCAGTCTCTGGCGCGTGTATTCGGCCCACTGCTTGGCGGACATCTGTATGTATCGCTTGGCTATGCCGCTCCGGCATGGATGGGCGTGATCTTCATTGGACTTGCTATTGTACTGCTGTATCGCAAGGTACATCGAGTTGCCATATAAAGCTTGGCTATGCGGAATTCCACTGCCAAGTCAAAACAAAAACAGGCCCGAATATTCGGACCTGTTCGGTATATCGTTAGTATACGAGTGTACAGATGTAGTCAAAGGCTATCCAGCTTCTATGGATGCACAATGATACGGCTCCAACGTTCAACCATCCATTAACTATCTATTGTACAGGATTAACATTGTGTATAGCCTGTATAGCCCGCACTACTCTTACTCGGTACTATCCATAATGACCGATTACAAAATCACAACTTCTGGCTCCGGCACGAAGCCAAAGCGTGTATGCACACCATCCTGCACGAGTCGGATCAAATACAGTACATCCTCCGCTGTCGCACCGCCCACATTTTGAATAAAATTGCCATGATACGGCGAGATACGCGCATTGCCGCGCTGTGTACCACGCAGACCAAGTTCGTCAACGAGCTTACCGGTCGGTTGACCGAAGTCATAATTGTTTTTGAACACAGAGCCGCAGCAGGCATGATCAAAATGGTGCTTACCCCCACGATCTGCGATCACATCATGGAATTCCTGTGGGACTGCATAGCCTTCAGCAGTCAGGCGACCGATCCAGCTCTGGTAATATTGGAAATAATCCGGCAATATCGAGGAGGACGCACTTGATACCTGCATTTCCTTCATCAGTGCCGTCCAGCGTTCTGCCTGGGGCAATACATACTCGCCCACATGCAGGTCTGCGCCTACGATCACCCACGGATTTTGCTGGAAAATGGATTGCTTGTATGCGTACTGGCACTCGGCAACACCGATATGCTGCACACCCTGTTCAGGACGCGTCACATCAATATAATAAACACGATCAAGCAGACCGCTAATATCATAATTGAAATACTTCGCATTCATATAAATGCCTGCTCCCATCGTGCCAGGCAACAAATACGTAAATTCCATCCCTTTCATTCCGGTCATCACTCCAATAAGCGCAAGCCAGGTCATCGGCACCCCTGCGGATACAAATAGACGATCCTCGTTAAAGGTCAGCTCCACATGGCGCTTCAGCGACAGAAACAGCGTATCGTCCTGCGGCTGATCCGGAAACAGAATATTCGAGCCCATCCCAAACCATTTTACATCCAATCCTTTATGCTTACTTCCTTCGAGCAGCACGGCAAGCTCCTGCGTTGTTGCCGGAAGACCGAGATGACGTGCTTTACCACCAATCTCATAGGTCGAGTAAGGCGCCAGACTTGCATTCAACTGGCATAATTCATCAAACTGTAACGTATTCAAATTCATCGTAACCCCTCTGCTATACCTTGTATAATCTCTCATATTTATAAGTGTAATTTTCCCGTCTGAAACGGTCATCGCATGGCCAGTATAGCTTATTGTCTATATCCATTCATTCAGCACCTTATACATGCTTTCTAACGCAATTCTAACCGCATACACCGAATCCATGTATACCCTTAACAGACAATAGCATATTCACCTGTACCTGCATCTTTTCCATTATATGATATGCACGCTTGAAACCAAAGCATAAAAATATAATATTCTTCTCATATTTCAAAACATCAACTATAGAGAGATTTCTTGCTACTCCTCATCACCTTTTATGCTGCGATACGTATATGCAAACTCGAGTACATGCAATTGCACTTCATTGCGGGAAGGAAATAAGGGAAAAGGACGACCTACAGTGTTAGCGACTTCCTAACACGGGGTGCAATGAAAAGTGATTTTTGCGGAAGCAAAATATCTTACTGCTTACAGTGTTAGCGATCTTCTAACACGGGGTGCAATGAAAAAGGATTTTTGCAAAGCAAAATATCGTACTGCCTTTGAGCACAGGAACCTACATTTTACTCCTACTCCGTAGATTCCTGTGCGAGACCAGAGTCCGTCCCCTTATTCCTTCCGGGATTGGTGTCTGCTCTGCATGCATAGTATCATTTTCACAACTTTTTCAACATATCCGTTGACTAAGCCTGTAAACAAGCGTAAAATTTTAAATTGCGTTCATCGTTTGACGGATTACGGAATTTAAGCAATACGAAGCTTTCTACATTTTATGATTAAAGGTGATATTAATGTCTACACATCCATACCGGATTTTATTGTTTTATAAATTTGTAGCGTTGGAGGATTCAGAAACGCTGACTGCCGAGCATTTGCAATATTGCAAAAACCTGGGCGTTAAAGGTCGCATTCTGATCTCGCCGGAAGGTATTAACGGTACATTGTCTGGCACCTGGGAGCAAACCGAGCAGTATATGAATGATCTGCGTGCGGATGCTCGCTTCGCTGATGTGGTGTTCAAGATCGATGAGTCGGAAGGTCATGCTTTCAAAAAGATCTTTGTACGTCACAAGCAGGAACTGGTCACATTCCGCCTGGAGCAGGATGTTGATCCTAACGTAACGACAGGTCAGCATCTGTCGCCTAAAGAATTTTATGAGCAATTGCAGCGCGATGATGTGATCGTGCTGGATGGTCGCAATGACTACGAATACGATATCGGTCATTTCCGCGGTGCTATCCGTCCGGAAGTTGAATCGTCCCGTGAGTTCCCGCAATGGATTCGCGAGAACCTGAGCCAGTACAAGGACAAGAAGATTCTGACCTACTGCACAGGCGGCGTACGCTGTGAAAAGCTGTCTGGCTTCCTGATGAATGAAGGTTTCAACGATGTGGCTCAGCTCGATGGTGGTATTGTTACGTACAGTAAAGACCCTGAAGTACAAGGTCGACTGTTTGACGGTAAATGCTATGTATTTGATGAGCGCATCTCGGTGAAAATCAATCATACGGACGAAGACGTGGTGGTAGGTAAATGCTTCCATTGTGAAGATACGACAGATCATTATGTGAACTGTCCGGTGTGTAATCTACAGCATATCGTTTGTGATAGCTGTGAAGATGAGCATGAGCATTATTGCTCGGATGCTTGTCGTGAGCAAGCGCTTGTTGGCTAAATGTGCTAAATCACAAGGGTTATCGCATCACTTAACAAAAAGATGGAGCAGAGTCGATCTGCTCCATCTTTTTTTATTTTCCCGTTTCCGCAAAAAGCTTAATCCGTGCTTCAATCTCATTCCGCACCCGCTGGAAAAATAGCCATTTCTCTGCCTCGGTTCCCTGTGCTTTCGCTGGATCATCAAACCCCCAGTGCTCTCGCCGTACATGTGCTGGAGTTATAGGACATTTGTCCGCGGCATCTCCACATAATGTTACGATAAAATCGGCACGGTTCAAAATCGCTGGATCAATCACATCCGATGTCTGATTGGAAATATCAATCCCTGCTTCATGCATCGCCTTCACAGCATTAGGATTCAATCCATGCGCTTCAATACCTGCGCTGTGTACCTCCCATTCATCGCCCAAATACTTTTTGCCCCAGCCCTCAGCTATCTGGCTACGACAGGAGTTGCCCGTACATAGGAAGTACAGTGTTTTTTTGGACATGCGTATCTCTCCCTTTTCACAGTTAAGTATAATGGCGATTTCATGTATCCGATCTTCAGCTTGTTCTTTCGGATATAATCAATTACTTATATGCTAAACAATCCTTACCTGCTAAGCAAGTGATTTATCTTGATTATACCTGTACAGCTTCATCTAATAAAAAAGAGCACAAACCGTAGCTTGTACTCTTTTCTAAAGCGTATATTTATTGCATTTACTATTGCATATAATATTGCGTATACTTACTGCACCTATTTATTCGAGATAACTATCCCTTTACCGAGCCCGCAGTCATCCCTTCAACCAGGAAACGCTGCATAAACACAAACATCAGCACAACTGGCAACACACTCAGCACCGACGAAGCCATCAAGCTTCCCCAGTCGGTCTGAAACAATCCTTTGAACAGATAAATCCCCGGCGTCAGCGTCCGATGCTCGTCGTCATTAATAAACACAAACCCAAACATAAATTCATTCCATGAATTCAAAAACGCAAACATCCCTGCTGCGATCATACTCGGTAGCGACACAGGTAACAGGATGCGGAAAATTAACGATACACGCGAACAGCCATCAATCTCTGCCGCCTCCTCCATATCCATCGGAATCGAGTCGAAAAAGCCTTTCATCATAAATGTACATAGCGGCACGGTAAATGTCGTATACGCCAATATAAGCGAAGTATACGTATTGATCAAGCCGAGATCCTTCATCGTCAAATAGAGCGGAATCAGCAGCAGTACACCGGGAATCATTTGCGACAGCAGCATCGCTACACTGAACAGTTTAATGCCACGGAAGCGAATGAACCGACTGAGCGCATAGCCCGCAAAGATCGAGATCATTAACGATAGAACCGTCACAATGACCGATACGAATACACTATTACGAAAATACGTCAAAAACTTCGATTGTGTAATCACATTAATAAAATGCTCCATTGTCGGATGAGCCACGATAAAGCTTGGTGTAACGGTGCGAATCTGGTCTGTTGGCTTTAACGCAGTCACGACCATCCACAGGAAAGGAAACAAACAATACAATGAAAAGCCGATTAAAACGATATAGGTCAGGATTTGAAAAAAAAGCTGCTTTTGCTTGCTCATGAGCATATCGCTCTCTCCTCTCTCCCTGTTAACGGTTCGTTTTGCGAACAGACATAAAGTAATATAGCAGGAATGCAGTCATCATGAAGCCAAGCATCATCGATGCCAGGGCAGACGCATAGCCAAAGTTATACGTTTGCATCGCATAGCGGAAAATTTGGATTGGCAATGTTTCGGTGGCATACAATGGCCCACCTTCTGTCATCACCCATATAAAATCGAAGTTGATCGCTGTCCAGATCAGATGGATAAAAATGATCGTAAGCGATATACTTTTCAATTGCGGTAAGACGACCTTAAAAAAACGCACCCGCACACCCGCTCCATCGATCGCTGCCGCCTCCAGTATATCTTTGGATACCGACTGCAAACCGGCCAGCAAACTAATCGTATAAAACGGAAAGCTACGCCAGATATTAACGAAAATAACAGCATACAATGCGGTATTCATCTGACCAAGCCAGTTGATGGGCTGTGCAATAATGCCTATTTTCACCAGCCAGTAATTGATAATGCCATAACTTGGATCAAGCATCCATGTCCATGTCATACCTGCAATCACGATTGGTACGACCCACGGAATAATGATGATGCCGCGGAATAGTGCCCGGCAGCGAATATTCTGATTGAGTGCTAAGGCGGTAATCAATCCAAACACATACTCACCAGCAACGGATAATATCGTCCAGATGAAGGTATGCAAAAGCGCAGACTGAAAGTTCTCATTTTGTAGTACCGCTACATAATTGGATAAGCCCGCAAAGCCAGATAATGCCTTATTCAGCATGTTGATCTGCTGAAAGCTATCCCACACGACAGTCAGGAGTGGGTACGCATTCAATAAGATAAAAAATAATAGCGCTGGAATGACAAAATAATAAGCAACCATGCGAATTCGTTTCTGACGTAAAGTCACACCACTCACCACTTTTTCCGAGTAATGGAAGCAAACGAAACGGGCTATCCCCCTGGATAAAATGAGTATCGCCCAGCTCCGTTTGCTTCATTCGCTCTATTTCTATTGCTACATCAGAGGAAACTAACACAACATCTCGATGTTTAGCTACCGCTTAATTGCCCGCTAGCTTTCAAGCTGTCATTAATCGCTCCACCGAGCCATGCCGCTACCGCTTCAGGCGACTCATTTTGCAACATCAGACGTGCCAGTGAATCCTGCATCGCCTGTGTAACCCCTCCGAGCGAGATGGGTGGGAAATTCACGCCCTGCGAAGTCAGCTCCATAAACTGCTTGCCCCATGCACCTGTAATCGCATCACTTCGTGGTGCAGACGATGGATTGACTTTGGATTGATACTCCTTGCTCATCAGGAAGGAAGCGAACTCCCATGTTTTGTCGAGATGATCGGATTTGTACATATACAGCGGTGCGATTTCCAGGAATGTCGCTGGTTTGCTACCGTACGGTGGTGGCGCAATTTTTACATCTTTCATGCCTTCTGGATTCTCATTTGTACGACCTTCAATCCATGAGCCGTTCACGACCATCGCATACTGCGCAAGCACAAAGTTCTGATCTTCTTCCTGCCAACCCCATGTTTTCGCATTCGGATCAATCGTATTACTGCTTATCAGGTCTTTATAAAATTGGAACACCTGTGTCGCTTTTTTCATCTGATCCGGGTCTTCCTGCCATGTGTTTTTGTATTTGCCGCCGCCTTCGTCCTTCACAAGCTGTACGTCATTTTGCGCCAGATACGTCATTAGCTCCTGTGAGGAGCGTACGCCGCTTGCTGCAATGCCGAATGCATATTTGCCTGTCTTTTGCTTAATGACCGGGCCCATTTTCAGTAGCTCATCCCATGTTTTCGGCGGTGCATTGTAGCCCGCTTGCTTCAATAGATTGTCATGATACAGCAGTGCACGAATACCGATATAATTAGGAAGCGCTTTCACTTTTCCGTCAATCGTAAGGCCTTCCATGATATTCGGATACAGCTTGTCTTTATCCGCCCATTTGTCCACATAAGGAGTCAGGTCAGCAAGAGCATCCATCTGATTTAGCTCACCAAACCATTCGCCAAGCCCCCATGTAATATCCGGTGCATCGCCTGCCGTAACAGCGGCAATCAGCTTCTGATGCATCACATCATAGGAGATTACCTGCATGTTCACCTGCACGTCCTTGTGCTCACTGTTGAATTGCTGAATCTGTTGCTGGATTTCCTTGCCCTGATCGGTGCTCGGATCCAGTGCCGCCCAGAAATTCAGTGTTGTTACCGTGCTCCCGTTGCTGGAATTGCTGGCTCCGTTGGATGAATTACTTCCGTTGCTACAGCCTGCCAGCAGGCTGAGTACTACCCCGGCAACAATCGTTAGCTTCCACGCTTTCGTCCATTTCATCGTCTTCGTCCTTTCTCTAATTGCCGTTATGCTACGGGCTTATTGGCCTAGCTCTATTGTAAGCAGCGCTTGCCTCTCTGCCGATAAGGTGAAATTCAGATTATGGTTGAAATTATTCAACACTTTATCGATGAATCTATAGCCAGGTCTACTCCTTTTATCCACTAGCTTCCGATCTGCTCCTGCTTGAACTGACTTGGCTGTATACCGGTCGCTCTTTTGAATACCTGGCTAAAATAACGGGCATCCGCATAGCCTACTCGCGCCGCAACCTCATACGTTTTCAGATCGGTATTCAGCAATAGCTTTTTCGCCTGCTCCATCCGAATTTGGGTCAGAAACTCTAGAAAGCTCTCGTTATTTTCCTCTTTGAACAGGGTGCAGAAATAGTTTTTATTAATGAAAAAGCGGCTTGAAATCTCCTCCAGCGTCACGGTAGCATAGTGCTCACTCGCATATCGTTTAATAAGCGAAATTAATTGCCGTGCCGTTTTGGACTTATTTTGTTCGGACGATTGATTCATATGGTAGGTGATCAGCTCATACAAGCGATGCTTCATCTGCTCCAGATCAAGCTCCTGCATACTGGAACGGACTTGTGCCAGCAGCATCAGCGTATGCTCATCCTTCTGCTCCGCTTCCAAACGCTGAAGCAGACGGGTAATATTCGTTTGCAGCTCATTCATACTCATCTGCTCTAGCTGGCTACTTTGCAGTAAAAAGTCCAGTTTATCCATCAGCGGCATCTGGCTATGTAATGCTCCTGTCGTCAGCATTACACCCAGCCATTCATGCACATCCTCCCATGCTGCCATATGACTGGATGGAACTGCTCCATCCAGCTCATCGTAAAAGGCGATTGTATCGCGATCGGATAAACGTAGCTGCTTCACCGCATGCCTTGCTTCCTGATACGCACTCTCCATCGCGATAATCCGCTTTTTACGAGCACTAATTCCCAGCTTCACGCTCACGCGCAGATAGGATGACAGAGCAATCTGGATTTTTTTCAGCATATGCTGTAATGTCAGACGATCCTTCTCTGCCGGCTGGAAAAACAAAAACTCATGATATCCATTTAAATTGCGGAAAATATCAGTCTGCTCGTCATATACCGCCATACTTTCCCTCACAATATTACGAACGGCAAAATAAAAGGAGCCTTTATCGCTCTGGTACCGGCTAGCAATGCTAGAGTTTACGTCCAGCAGCTTGATCATCACGATATGATACGCTTCCTCCGGCACAGCGATTTTTAACTGCTCTGCTTCTACGATAATCTCATTCTCATTCCGGGTATGAGTGCTCAGCAGATGGCTAATCCATTCATCCTGCATGAGCTGCAAGCCCTGATATAACGCAACCTGTTGCTCACGATGCTGATATCGGGACTGTGATTCCTGCAGCAGCTCCACCTCCAGCCGACTGAGCAGATGCAGCAGCTCTGCTTCATTCACTGGCTTGAGTAAATAATCGGTCACCTGTAGCAAGAACGCTGCCCGAGAGTATTCGTAATCTCCATAGCCGCTTAGCACCACAGCCTTTGCATGACTGGACGACTGCTTAAGCCATGTCAAAAATTGCAAGCCATCCCTATGCGGCATCCGAATATCGGTCAAAATCACATCCGGCTGCTGCTGCTCCACGATCTGACATGCTTCCTCTCCATTGTAGGCATGCCCTACAATTTCCCACCCGTATTGTGCCCAATCAAGGCACTGCTCTAGCTGTCTGTGTATGGTCACTTCATCATCAACGATTAATACCTTCATGCCTGATCAACCTCCTTCAAGGGTAGTCTGAATGTCAGTAGCGTTCCTGTATTGGGCTTACTGCTCACTTCAATTCCGTAGCTCGTACCGCAGATCAGCTTGATTCGCGTTTGAATATTTAACAAGCCAATCGAAGCGCCGGAAGCCTGCGAGAAGATTTCATCGTGATTGAGCGAATGCCGTAGCTTCTGTAGCGCTTCCTCTGGAATTCCAACACCATTATCAAGCACATGAAAAATCAGGATACGCTGCTCCCAATCGGCAGAGGCGCTAATGCGCATCAGCTTTTTGCCACGCATTAAGGGTAGCAAGCCATGCTCAACCGCATTTTCCACGACGGGCTGTAAAATCAGCTTCGGAATCCACAGATTGCGAATGGACGAATCCAGATGAATAGAAATTTTGATGCCGTCCGGCAGACGTTTATTGATAATAAGCATATAATTACGCACATGGGAAATTTCATCCTTTACCTGTACCCATTCACGATTAATATCGATGTTATAGCGATACATATTGCTCAGAGCCTGACAGATGAAGCGCATCTCCGGCACCTGATTGACCATCGCAATATTGGAGATCAATTGCAGCGTATTGAACAGAAAATGCGGCGATATTTGGGATTGCAGCGCTTTGATCTGAGACTCCTGATTTTTGAGCTTCAGCTTTAATTCATGATCGACATGCTGCTCGATCCGATGCGCCATCTCGTTAAATTGCTTGCCCAGAAAGGCAATCTCATCTGTCGTCGACAATTGTACCCGGGCATTGTATTTGCCACGCCGTATGTCATTCATTTTGCTGCACAGCTCGATAATCGGTCTTGTTATGTTGTGGCTTAGCCATGCACTGAGAATAATGCTGAGCAACACGGAGAATGCAATAATACCAATGGCAAAGCTACGAAAGAAGATGAGCTGCGGGGCGATATTAAATTGATAACGAAGCTGATTCCCACCCGTGGGAAGCTGAATCTCAATCGTTTCCGAATAATCGGTGGATCGTTTGGACAGTGATGTACGATACATCAGCTCATGATTCGGATTCCAGATCGTAATTTGCCCATTTTCAAAAATATTGTATCGTTCCACCAGCTCAGCAAATGGCTTCTCGTCCATATCGATAACGAGTACAGCAAATGGACGCCCGATCATCTTGATCGGATACAAATAACGCAAAATGGGCTCTCCATAAATACTGTCCTGATGAATCGTAAATGTTGGCTTCTGATATGGCGCCTGTAATGGAGCAATCGTTTCCCTGTTATACTGCTGATTCAGCCGCAAATAGTAATACGGGAAAAAGTCAGCATACACATTGCCTGCAAAATCAAGAATATACATGCCCTTAATATCCTTTTCCTCAAGGCGGCTATACGTATTCAAATAAAATGATTTTAACTGAAAAGTGACATCATAATCGGGCGTCTCACCCGGATGCTCCTGCACACTCTTATACAGCCTATGCACCATCGTATAGTTGGAATAGATCTGATATGACGTTTCCTGCATCTCGTTCATGTATTGCTGAATTTGCAAATTCAAGTCCTCCGAGATTCGGGTTTGTGCAAACAGACGATTTTGTTCAATATTTTGAGATACCTGCCATAAAATAACAATGGATGTGAGCAGTAATGGACAAATTGTCGTTAATAGCATAGCCAGGGCAATTTTGGTACGTATCCTTTTCGTCTTCATTTCGCTTCACCCGCTCGTTGGAATTGTACACTGCGACTATATGGGATCATACGGGAAATGGATGCACGCGTATACGCCGTGCATCCACCCTGTGTTATCTGTTTATGCTTGCTCTCTATATCGTATATCGGTTCAAAATTATAGCAACATTATTCACCTTCGGATTGATACGTATTGCTCGTCACACTACTGATGACAGGCACCGGTGTTACAAATGGAGCAGCGATTTGAATCAAATCAATGTTCGGCACATAGCCATCTGCATTGCCAAACTTAATCGTATTCGCACCAGCCTTCAGTTGTACGTCAAATGTGGTAGTCTGGAAGCTGCTCCAGCTACGTGTATTGTGGAAATAACGGGATTGCGTCTGATCGCCATTAACCGTAATATGAGCAAGTCGATCTACAACATTCGTATTGTATTGGTGATTGCCCTCCACTTCTGCATTGGCAAAAGTAACAACCATCCGATAAGTGCCTGCTTCCGGTACATTAATATTGTTAAACTGCAGTGTATTATCTGCTCCGCCACCGATCCAGCCTACATATTGTCCGCCAGATGCCGCAGAGGAGCTTTCTACTTTAGCAGTGCCTGACAGTGTATTGTCACTCGCTTCCGCTTGGTACACACCCACATCACCTGTACCTTGCGACACATTCAGATAATCGAGTGCAGTGGAGCCTGAATTTCCACTTGCATTGTTATAGCTAATACGATTAATGCCTGCCTGCAAATAGACGGTCAGACTTTCTGTATTCCACGAATCGGTCGGCAATAATGAAACAGTCGTTAACGCCTCTCCGTTCACCCTTATATCGGCTTTGTTATTTCCAGTCGTGGCGTAGCGAAGATCCAGATTGTAGTAACCGTCAGCAGGAACTTGAACGATATATTGCGTGGAAGCCTGCTGTGCTCCTGGAAGTGTGACATAGCCAGTGCCAGAATAGCCTGTGCGATTGCCGTAGTCTACGCTTGCTGCACCATCTACTTTAGCATACTCCGCTTCATAACGACCTGAATTGTTCACGTTCGACAGACTTGTATCTGGCGTTACGATAAGCTGATAAGCAGACTTTGCCTTCAGGTTGCTCAGCGGTACATTAATCTGACCGCTCGCTACGTCATAATCGCCTTCCTGCACAACATACGGGCCGCTGGATGGGGACGTTCCTGTACTATCTACTCCCCATATCGTTGCATGTACACGCTGACCGTACGTGTCTGCGGATAGACCTTTTACATTAATATTCGTCGTGTACGTATCATCAGGGTAAGAACCGCCAAACAACACACGCACTTGCTTTTTCGAATCATCGACGGTAGCCAGACCCTGGAAAGAGCCTGTCGTTACAGTTGGTGTTGTTGCAACGGTATGTCCGGTCATTTCACCGTACCATTTGTACAGCCACCAGCCGCCGGTTGGTTTATTATTTTGTGTGACCAGATCATTGAGTGTACCTGCTGTTGACCAGTAGGCGAGCATACCATTGACTTTACTATTTTCCAGACGCGTTACCCACTGAACAAGCTCACCCGGTATTCCCAGATCAGAAGGGCGTGCGTACTCATTGATCGCAATCGGTAACTTGCTAATGCCAAGCTGCTGCTCTACACCTCTGTAATGATTATAGTGATTGTACCAGTCGGTGAAGAAGTCATTGTTCAGCTCATGCCAGATAACCTCATCCGGTAACACATTATTTTGTTTGGCAAAGGTAAAGAAGTCCTCCATGAACTTGGCGTTATATACAGATGTGGTCGGGCCGCCGATTCGAGCTTGCGGATCAAGCGACCGGATGCGCTCATAGGCTGTTTTCCAATCGGCAAAAAATTTCTTCTGTGCATCGCTGTCCGTCTGGAATAAACCCTGATACCAGATGCCATCAGGCTCATTAAAAGGAACGTACACAAATTTGGAATGGTTCGGGTCAGCGACGACCTTGGGCACCATCTCATCAATCTTGTTTAAGTAATCGTCCATACCGAGATTTTCGTAGGGCCAGTTTTTGTAAATGTCCTGCATGTAGATCTGGATTTCTTTTCCGCCTGCCTCCAGAAATTCCGGGGCTACCTTCAATGCATCTCCATTTGGATGCTGTAATCCATCCGGCGCCTTCTGTGCAATTGCCTGCGGACTCAGCGGTGCAAGCATATTCGGATTAGGCACACCCGGGCTACCCAATCCATACAGAAAACCGGATGCTCCATGCTTGATATCTCCCGTGTTTTGCGAAACATCGACCGTAAGCTGTTCGGCGGCTGCTTTAGCCGTCGGTACGGGCCCGAGCATAGATACGACCAGACCCACTGTAAGTAAACCGATACCCCATGTTTTTCTTTTTCCCATGTGAAATCTCCTTTAACATAGAATGGTAAAACGGGACGGTACTTTATATATCCCGAAACAGAAAGCGATTACATTCCGTTTCATAGCTAATTTACCAACTGTACGATCCAATGGGTAGGGGAGAAAATTTGGGACGATGTTGTATATATTCAGAATTTGAAGGAACAGAACAGTTAACGACATAAGCGCTATTCAAGTAAGGAGGATAAGGATAGCAAGTTATGGCTATAATTGCTCTGTACAATTGCTATATTTAGAAAATGACGTTCATTTATGAGAAATACAAAAAAGACCATGATGTGCGATCGGAGCACAAAGCACGGTCTTCTACTCTAATGTTCCATCATGCTCTTTTACGATAATTTTTTAGTGTAATCTTTTACTATAGTCTATTGCTACATCCTGTTCACAATCCATGACTACGCTCCATTGTGATATTCAAGCGTGGTCAGTTTCACCTCCTGCAGCTCGGCTACATCATCCGTATACGCGGCTGCCAGACGGGCAATTCCCTTTTCAATCTGCTCCGCGCTGCAATAGCTAAAGCACAGACGAAGCTGATGCTGCACATCACGCTCAGGATAGAAGCTTCGCCCATCCACGATACTGACGCCATACTCCAGTGCTCGCTGTTGTAGCCTTGTCGTATCAATCGCTTCACGGAAGCTAAGCCACAGGAAAAAGCCTCCTTCTGGCAGTACATAACTTACGGCATCGCCAAAATGACGATCTATCGCCGCTGCCATCACATCGCGTTGCTGACGATAATGCTCGCGTAACTGCTCCAAATGCGCATCGATATCGATGCGTTGAATTAGCGTGGCTACAATCTCCTGTGTGAACACGCCTGTACTACCGCCGAGCATCAATATGCGCAGCCGATCAATAAGCTGTGGATGCGCAATCATCCAGCCCAGACGCAAGCCAGGCGCAATAATTTTCGAAAAGGTATTCAAATAGATCGTACGCTCAGGTGCTAGCGAGTATAGCGTCGGCCACGGCTCTCCCGTAAAATTCAGCTCACCATACGCATCATCCTCCAGCACGTAAAAGTGATATTCGCGCGCCAGCTCCACCAGCCGATGACGCTTCGCTACAGACAGCGTGACCCCACCCGGATTATGATACGTGGGCATCGTGTACAGCAATTTGGGTATGGGACGTCCGGCTGTCCGTGCTTGCTGCAATGCCTGCTCCAGTAGCTCTACATTCAGTCCATCCGCTTCCAATGGGAAAGAGCGGATCACCGCGCCAGACAATCGAAAGGCCTGCAATGCACTGAAAAAGGTTGGTGCTTCTGTCCAAACCTCATCTCCTGGCTCCACTAACAATTGTGCCGCCAGCGACAGTCCCTGGGTTGCTCCATACGTAACTAGCACATGAGACGGATTCACAGCGAGTCCATTTCGCCGGGCACGCTGCTCAATCCAATTCACAATATACTCGGGGCCAGGGGCACCGGAATATTGCAGCGCCTCCTTACCATGTGAACGAATAGCTTCGCTAGAAGCCCACTCTAGCTCTGCAATCGGAAACAGGGATGGCGCCGCAAATCCGAATGACAAATGGACATGATCCTCATTCGTTACCGTTGTACTGCCAATCGATGGCGTACGTGGAATATAACGGGATAGCAGCGTGAGATCAGGTGAGTTAGAGAATTCACTCATAATGACACCACCTTTCATATTTTCGTATCGTGGAGAAATGGTTCCCCTTATTGAATGTTCGTACGTTCATGGGGATGGCCTTATCCGATCCTTATCATCCGTGCGTATGCTCTGCGGTTACTCTTGCATCAGCCAGATGATCCAACGCATGAGTAGCAATACTTGCCAGTACAGAAGCGGTAGGTGCAAGTGCTCGCTCATCAATATCAAATGCCGGATGATGCCATTCCTGCGGTCCCGAAGTACCGACAAAGATAAACACACCCGGACGCTGCTGTTGATAAAAAGCAAAATCCTCACTCGCTGGCGACACATTCGGACGCACCGATTGTAACCCGGCTGCCGCTACCGCTTCATGTACAATTGGAATCCACTCGGCAGCATTGTGCACCGGTGGCGGCCCATCAATCCACTGTATCGCTACCTCTGTACCAAAAGCGGCTGCTACACCATAGATCACCTGTTCAAATTGCTGGCGCACCTTCTGACGCACATCATCCCGAAAGCTACGAATCGTACCTTGAAAATGCGCAAGCTCAGGAATAACATTCCACGTATGACCGCTATTCAAGCGGGTAACGCTGATCACTGCACTGTCCTGAGCACTCACATTACGACTGACGATTGATTGCAGCGCTGTGATCATATGTGAGGCTGCTACAATCGGATCGATTCCAGCATCCGGCACTGCCGCATGACTGCCACGTCCACGCACCTCTACCCGAAAACCATCTGCTGCTGCCATCAGTGGCCCTTCTCGTACCCCAATTTCGCCTACCGCCAGATCAGGCTTGTTATGCAATCCGAACACGGCTGACACTCCATCCAGTACGCCCGCATTGATCAATTGCTGTGCCCCGATTGCCTTTTCCTCAGCCGGCTGAAAAATAAGCCGTATTCGACCTTGCAGTGATGCTTCCTGTCGCTTTAGCAGATAAGCGGCACCGAGCAGTGATGCCGTATGAAAATCATGTCCGCACGCATGCATACGTCCGTCTACACGAGAAGCGAACGATAGCCCGGTCTCCTCCTGTACAGGCAACGCATCAATATCACCACGCAGAGCAACAACAGGCCCTTGTTCATTTCCAATCTCAGCTACCACACCTGTTTTCACACCAGGCAGCTCCAGCAGACGAATCTCTGCCGCCAGTAGCTGACTACGCAGATAAGCGGTTGTTTCCACTTCCTCGCCAGACAGCTCTGGATGTAGATGCAGATGACGTCTGACCTCTACAAGACGCTCTTGCAATGCTTCGTTCCCGATCATACACAGCCTCCTTTCTCCTGATGTTCTTCTCCATCCTATCGTTATTCATGATTGCTATTCACACTACATCTTCTACATCATATTGAAAAGAACATTGTTACCAGCACGAAGCATGAATGCGAGAATAAATCATTGACACTTATGCCGCTCCATGCCGTCATCCTTCTCTATTTAACCCGCCGATACAGACGATACCGCTGACACGCGATCCTGCACGATCTCCTGATTCTCTCCATGCTCTGCAAACACCTGCTGTAACAGCTCGAACGAACGTACACGCTGCTCGAAATTACGAATGACCGTATGCACGATTAGCTCCTGAATACCGAAGCATTCCCGAATATCCGATAATTGCGCATAGACAGAAGCTGGAGAGCCTTTAACCACCTTGGCTTCCTTCACTTCGATTCGGAATGGTTCATTTGACTGGCGACCAAATTCCTCCGCCTGCTCTACAGTAGCGACCGTCAGCACACGTCCGCTGTTCAGGTGAATTTTAACCGATAGATTTTCGCCTGCCAGCTCATTCGCTTGCTCATCCGTATCAGCTACAATAACCGACAGGGCCAAAATCGCATGCGGTGCAGCTAGCTCTGCGGAAGGCACGAACGATTGACGATACGTCTCAATCGCTTCCAGTGCAATCGCCTCATCCCCATTAATGAATAGCGAAAATACATAAGGCAAGCCTTGCTTTGCTGCCAGCTCGGCACTGTCACGGCTTGCACCGAGCAATAATACAGGGGCAGGCTGAGCGGGCTGTGGACTCACATGAATACCTGCCAGTGGATGATCATCCGGCACTTCGTTTCGTAAGAAGCGGCGTGTTTCCACCAGCTTGTCTGTCAGCGAACGGGCATCTCCCTGCTCGCCTTGCAATGCACGAGTGGAACGGGGTAGACCGCCTGGCGCACGCCCGATTCCAAGCTCAACCCGTCCTGGTGCGAGTGCAGCCAGTACGTTGAAGTTCTCTGCTACTTTGTACGGGCTGTAATGCTGTAACATGACGCCGCCTGAGCCAATGATCAGCTTGCTTGTATGTGCGAGCAGATGCGAGATTAGCACTTCCGGTGAAGAACCCGAGACATGAGCGGAATCATGATGCTCTGACACCCAGAATCGTTGATACCCCAGACGCTCCGCCAATTGTGCGAGCTGCAATGTGCGCTGAAACGACTGCTCTGCCGTTTCCCCTTCATAGATCGGAGTTTGATCCAATATGCCAACAGGTATAGTCATTACGTAAGCCTCCATCCGTTTTTATTTACGGTTAATTGCTGCTAGATTGAATTTATGTTCATATGTTGTGCTTGCTTTAGCATTTATTTGTTGATGTATCATTCGTTTATCGTTGGTTTAGACCGGGTAGAATGCCAGATGAAGCATTCCGATTGGAGCATTTCCAGGATCAGATCGAATAATTCGCTTCCGGTGTAATCCGGCGCAGGAATTGACGTGTACGTTCTTCACGCGGACGCTGGAAAATATCATCCGGTGTGCCCTGCTCAATAATCGACCCACCGTCCATAAATACAACACGGCTTGCCACATCGCGAGCAAAGCCCATTTCGTGCGTCACAATAATCATCGTGATTCCCTCTTCTGCAATCCGGCGAATAACCTCCAGTACCTCACCAACAAGCTCAGGATCAAGCGCCGAAGTCGGTTCATCAAATAGAATCACCTCTGGATTAAGTGCCAGCGCACGAGCAATCCCAACGCGCTGCTGCTGACCGCCAGATAATTGACTCGGATAATAGTGCAATCGATCGCCAAGACCAACCTTTTCCAGCACGCTTATTCCAATTTCTGCGGCTGTATCCTTAGGTACACCGCGTACAACGGTCAGCCCCTCCATCACATTTTCCAGTGCTGTTTTATGCTTGAACAGATTGTATTGCTGAAATACCATAGCTGTTCGTTGACGAAGCCGATGAATCTCTCCTCTGCCCGGGTGCTTGCCTTCCAGCTTCTGGCTACCAATTTGGATCACCCCTTGATCCGGTCGCTCCAAATAATTGATGCAGCGCAGCAGCGTCGTTTTGCCAGAGCCGCTTGGCCCGAGAATGACGACTACCTCCCCTTTTTGCACGGTCAGATCAATACCGCCCAGTACCTGCTGCTTGCCAAAAGACTTGCTGATGCCTTCCAGTTGAATCATGCTGCACCTCCTCTTTGAAAGCTATTCAATCGATATTCCAGCCAGCCACTGACGCGCTCAATCAATACCGTCAAGCCCCAGAACAATAGTGCCGCTGCCAGATACGCCTCAAAATACTTCCAGTTATCCGCGGCAACAATCTGTGCCTGCGCATTGATCTCGATCACAGAAATCGTGTACGCAAGCGTAGAGCCATGCAGCATACCGATCACCGAATTGGACAGATTGGGTAAACTAACCGCCAGTGCCTGCGGAAATACAATGCGGCGCAGCGCCTGTGGTGTTGTCATACCGATCGACTGTGCGGCTTCAATCTGCCCTTTATCAACGGCTAGAATGCCTGCGCGCACCACCTCGGACATATACGCCCCTGCTGTAATCGAGAACGCGATACATGCGAAGGCGAGTAGCGGGATCGATGCAGAAGTGAACGTGCTGCCAAGCAAGCCTGCAATACCATCAATGATAATTGGTAGTCCAAAATAAATGAGCAACAGATGCATCAGCATCGGTGTACCACGTACAAAGGTTACATACGCCGAGGCAATCTGTGCCAGCACCGGGATACGATACAATCGCGCCAGCGCAACGACCGTACCGATCACAAAGCCCGCTACAACGGATACCAGCGTAATGAATATTGTAGTCGGCAACGCCTTGAACAGACTTAGAAACGCAGTCCACATAAATGAAGGATCAAAACTCATCCCTGTTTCCCTCCTCGATCACCGATTGGAATCAAGCGCGCTTGCCAGCGTCTTGCCATACGTTGCTGGCGACTCGTCTGCTCCTTGCCTGCATACTGATTCAAGTAACGCTCCAGCCAGACGAATACACGCTCCAATAGCACACTGATGACAAAATAGATGAGCGACAGCGCAATATACGTTTCGATAAAATGCTGTGTTGCCGTACCAAGCGTCTGTGAGCGTCCGGTCATCTCCATCACGCCCAGCGTAAAGGCAAGTGAGGTATCCTTTAGATTACCGATCACCAGATTGCCGAATAACGGCACCGAAATCCCGAGCGCTTGCGGCAAAATGATCCGCCGAAAGGTCTGATATCCACTCATGCCAATCGACTGTGCTGCCTCTACCTGCCCCTTATCGACCGCTTCGACAGCCGCCCGTATCATTTCCGAAATAAAAGCACCGCTGTTCAGTGCATACGTCAAAATAACAAAGTACAGCACCGCAATACGTGACACATCGATATGTAGCCAGCCAAGCACCTCTGGCAATCCGTAATAAACGAGGAATAGTTGAATCAGAATCGGTGTACCACGGAAAAACGATACATAAATGCGCGACAATCGCTGCAAGCCAGGCACGTTATACAATCGCGGTAAAGCAACCAGTAACCCGATCACGAGCCCGAGTGCGATGGAGCTGCCCACAATGAGCAGCGTAATGTTCAGATAGGCTAGCAATTTAGGAATGAAGTCCAGTACATAATGAATATCAAAACGTCTGCTCATTCTGAGCCTCCTTTGCCGAATTACTGTGTAACTTTCGCTTCAGCCAGTGTTTTGGTAAAGTCATCACCCAGCCATTTTTCACTGAGCTGCTTCAATGTGCCATCCTTTTTGATCTCTTCAATCGCCTTATCGATCTCATCAGCCAGTGGCTGCTCATCCTTACGGAATACAAAGTATACATTCGACTCGTTCAGTGGCTCACCCACTGTTTTCAGTGCGACATTACCGTCAGCATCCGTGTTAAACCGATTGGCAAAATCCGTTGTGATGGTCGCATCGACACGTCCGCTCACAATTTGCTGTACCGTATCATTCGCGGCACCGCTGGTGTAGACAACATCAATCGCATTGTTATGCTTTTTGTTGTACTGATTCAGCAGATACGCCGCATTACTTGTTGCGCCAGTCAGTACCTTTTTGCCCGCCAGATCGTCCAGTCCTTTGATCGTATTGTTATCCTTTGCCACCGCAACCCGGTTCAAGAAAATACTGTACGGCACTTTGTTGAACAGGTACTTCTGTTCACGCTCCGGGTTCGTCTCCATCTGATGAGCGACAAAATCAATCTTGTTCGTCTCCAGACTAAGCAGCAGATTGGAGAATTCCATCGTTTTGAATTCAAACTCCACGTCTGGCAAGCGCTTGTCGATCTCGCGTACCAGCTCGACATCGTAGCCAGTCAGCTTACCGTTTTCATCGATAAAGCATACATTGGGAAACTGTGTGCCCGTACCGACGATAATTTTGCGTACATTGCCATTGCTGCTCGCCTGTTCATTATCACCGGATGCGGCTGCACTTCCTCCTGCCGAACCACCACTGGATTCGCTAACTGAAGCGCAGCCGGATAGGAGCAGTGCGAAGGCGAACAGCAGCAGCATAGACGCGTGAAGAAGCGGATGCTTCGGCAGCAGGCGACGGATACGCTGCGAGCTGCCCTCGCCTTTTGTTACCTTATT
Organism: Paenibacillus sp.; assembly: GCA_039595515.1. Lineage (GTDB taxonomy): Bacteria > Bacillota > Bacilli > Paenibacillales > Paenibacillaceae > Saccharibacillus. Next base: position 26,780 of record JBCNLJ010000065.1, read on the forward strand.
GGTATTGACGGATTGATCGGAATACATTGACTTGGACACATGAACCACCCTATTCTTATCTATTTAGTCGGAATTATACATGCATTGGTGAATATGTTGAAAATCTGTCTCAACTGCTGTGACTTTCTAATCTACAGCTAGCAGGTCAAATTAGATCTTCCCTTATTCTGACCTTACTTTATTCTGCCTTTACCTTATCCTGTGATCGCTGCTGGCTGCGGAATGGACGTCTCGGTCTGACGCTGACTGCGGAAGTAGTCCAGATCACGCAATAACTCTGCCATGGCTGCGGTCATATGAGCTGGCTGCTCCTTTAACGTAACAAGGCTTGTCTGCAAGGAGATGCTTTCGATCTCCGGTAGACGGATCGGTACTAACAAGCCCTCTTTTACCTCTTCGTGCACGCTCAGTCCGGGTAGAAAAGCAATACCTGCCTGTTGTAAAACAAGCTTTTTCGCTGTTTCCGCCTGATCTACCTGAAACGCAATCTCTGGCGGCGATTCCATCGTTTCAAATACACGGTGAATGCGTAGCCAATCCAGTGAGCCGCATTCGAAGAATACGAGCTTTTGCTGCTCCAGCGCTGCAATCGAGCCTGGCTGCTGTGTAGCAAAGGGATGATCCTTATACACATATAGTGAGATCGGGTCCTCATACGAGGATACCGTACGAATCGACGGATGTAGCATTTTACGAACAAAAGCAATATCCAGCTCTTTACCGAGCAGCCGACTGACAAGCTGATCGGTTGTCGCAGTTACAAGCTTAAAATTTGTCTGCGGATATTGCTGCTTCAATCTTGGCAGCAATTCGGGAATGACGTAATTGGATACGGAAAGTGTACATCCGATCGTCAGCTCCTCTGGTGTAGTGCGAACGGTCTGAATACGCTGCTTGCCCTTTTGCAGCACCTGTAGCATCTGCTGGGCGTATGGAAGGAAGCGGCGCCCTTCCTCGGTCAACACGATTTGTCGACCTAACCGCTCGAACAGTTTGCAGCCAAGCTCCCTCTCCAGCGATTGAATTCGCGCGGTGACGGACGGCTGGGACAGGAACAGAATCTCTGCCGCCTTGTTGAAGCTGCCATAGTGATGGATGTACACAAAAGCTTCCATATTCTCAATGTTCACGGTGCATTCCCCTTTCTGTATAATTACAACTTATAAAACTTATTTTCCCAATCATTTAACTTGGTTTTATGTATCATAGAACCAGAGTTGTCAAGTGTCAACGGATTTGCTGTTCAGCTATAGCATCCTTTGTAAGGTAGTATAGCGTTTATTCCAGACAGGACGCGGCTTCCCGCCGCTTGTTGCCAGAATGGGAAAATGAATAAGCGTGCGGAAAGTACGGCTGTCCGAGCAAACTCGATCACGCAGAGCAGGGCATACTAACCTGCATATTTGCCCAGCTTTGTATGCACAAAGGTCGCGGACTGATTAAACGTTTTAACAGCTTAAAGGATCAATACCATGTATCGTATCCAGTAGCTTGTTCGTTCCAATCAGCCTGCTGCTTACTGACTTACAGGCGCAGCGGTATAGCGGTTTTGCGGAATCGGCACACCCAGATTTTCACGCAGCGTATCATACTCATAATCTTCACGATAGATGCCACGCGCCTGCAAAATAGGCACAACCTGATCTACAAAATCATGCAGTCCAGACGGCAGCTCGGAGTGAATAATAAAGCCATCTGCACCATGCTGCTCAAACCATTCCTGTACTCGATCCGCCACCTGCTCTGCTGTACCGATAAAGTTACTGCGCGGTGTAGCCGCCTGTAGCGCCACCTGACGCAACGTCAACCCACGTTCCTTCGCATCACGCTTGATTTTATCTGTACCGCTACGGAAGCTGTTGCTACCGATATCCTGCAATTCAGGGAAGGGTTCATCGAGCGGATATTGTGAGAAGTCATGATGATCGAAGAAGCGACCAAGATACTGGAGTGCCTTATCGATCGTCACGAGACTGGCGATCTGCTCGTATTTGCGTTCTGCTTCTTCTGCAGTCGCACCGATGATTGGGCTGATACCCGGTAAAATTTTCACTTCGTCCTCGCTGCGGCCATATGCGACGACACGCTTTTTCACATCCTGGTAAAAAGTCCGAGCGTCCTCCAATGTCTCCTGTCCGGTGAAAATCGCATCTGCCGAGCGAGCTGCCAGATTTTTACCGTCCTCGGATGAGCCTGCCTGGAAAATAACCGGTTGTCCCTGCGGCGTACGTCCAATATTAAGCGGACCCTGTACGGAGAAATAGTCTCCTTTATGATTCAGCGTGTGCAGCTTATCTGGATCAAAGAAAACACCACTTTCCTTATCCCGTACAAATGCCCCCTCTTCCCATGAATCCCATAGACCTTTAGCCACATCCAAATATTCAGCAGCGATTCGGTAGCGCTCGGGATGGGAAGGATGCTCATCACGGCTATAATTCAGCGCTGAGCCCTCCAGCGGCGAAGTGACCACATTCCAGCCTGCACGACCACCACTAATATGATCAAGTGAAGCGAGCTGACGGGATACGGTAAATGGCTCGCTATAGCTGGTGGAGATCGTACCGACCAGACCGATACGCGAAGTCACACCTGCCAGTGCAGATAGAATCGTCACTGGCTCAAAGCGATTCAAAAAGTGCGGTAGCGACTTTTCATTGATAAACAATCCATCCGCAATGAACACCAGATCGAACTTGCCTTCCTCTGCCTTCTGTGCCTGACGCTTGTAAAAGTCAAAGCTAACGCTCGCATCCGCCTGCACCTCAGGATGTCTCCAGGTGGACATACTGCCTCCGATTCCGTGAATAATGGCACCAAATTTCAGTTGACGCTTGCTCATAACCTTCATCCTCTCTGTGCTGCTAATAGTTAGTGAATCGTTTTCGGTATACCGACTATTGCATATCGCTAACATTGTCTATTTTCCAGACACTCATTCGTTACCCATTCCCAATTCCATTATTAGAGTAAGATCGCCTTCACACCGATTGCTCAATCGGCTGTCCTGCCAGCAGGTGACGCAGTTTTTCTAGATCCGGCTCCAGCAGAGCCGTATAGGTCGCTCCCTGTCCAACCTCGACTACAGGTACATGACGAATGCCGTATTTAGCTTCCAGTATGTCACGCAGCTCATCATGACCGGCAACCTCCAGATTCGTATAGGCATAGCCGTTCGTTTCCAGATAGGTTTTGATCTCCTGGCAAAAGTGACATCCTGTCTTACTCCAGACGATCACATTGGGGTTTGTATCTGGCGTAAATTGTTCTGTACCGTTGAATGCTTGCGACATTGTATATTCCTCCTTGGTATGTGTTCGTAGTGAATAGCCAGTTATTGATAATGAATTGCCAGCTAACAGTTAGCAGTTATTTCCTCTCTGCCAGATCCTTCGTTATCACTCCATATTATTTATAACAAAAGGAAAATGACGTAGGATTACGGTATCGAAACGGTTGAGGCAGCGGAACTTATTTCAACCAGTCCGATCGAGAAAACGCTCAAATCGAGAAATTGGGCTGACGTTGCCCTTCCAATGGATGTGGCTGTCCTGTCGGTTGCAGCAAACGATGCAAAATCAGATTTTCAAAATGAGCAAACCCGCTATCACGCTCTCGTGGACGATCCAGTGTGATACGAATATCGAGCGCGATATGCCCCTCTTCGATCAACAGCACGCGATCAGCAAGTGCAACCGCCTCACTCACATCATGCGTAACGAGTACAACAGTCAGTCCCTGCTCAATCCAGAGCCGTTCAATCAGCTTCTGCATCTCGATTCGTGTGAGTGCATCCAGTGCACCGAGCGGTTCATCCAGTAGCAGCAGATCAGGATGACTGGCCAGTGCTCGTGCTAATGCCACACGCTGACGTTGACCGCCAGACAGAATCGATGGCCACTCCTTTTCACGATCAGCCAATCCGACGAGCCGCAGCGCTTCACTCGCATGCTCACGGCTTTTGTCGGGAATGCCCAGTCTTACATTGTCCAGCACCGTTTTCCACGGCAACAATCGTGCTTCCTGAAACAGAAAGCGTGTATTAGGTCTCGACGTCTGCGGCTGACGGGCAAGCTTACCTCGTTTGCCTGTAGTCTTACGAGATGAAGCGGAAGCTGTCGTGGCTACCGTCGACCGCTCGCTGGCTCGCTGAGTCAGCTCAATCTGTCCTCCAGACGGCTGCTCTAATCCGGCAATCATACGCAGCAGCGTGCTTTTCCCGCAGCCGCTGCGTCCAACGATGGCTATAAATTCTCCACGTTGTACATCCACATCAA
>JBCNLJ010000066.1:0-30582 GCA_039595515.1 Paenibacillus sp.
CCCGTATATGCGTTTCATATACGGGTGGTTGCGTAAAATCCAATTTAACCTTATAATCGTAAACCCGGCGCTTCTTTTAGCCCTGGTGTTCGATGGACGCTTTTACGAACTCACGGAACAGCGGTTGTGGACGGTTCGGACGGGAAGTAAATTCCGGGTGGAATTGTACTGCCAGGAACCACGGATGATCCGGAACTTCTACGATCTCAACCAGACGACCATCTGGTGATGTACCGGAGATTTTCATGCCAACACTTTCGATCTGTTCACGGTACTGGTTGTTGAACTCGTACCGATGACGGTGACGCTCGTATACAAGCTCTTCACCATAGCATTCCATTGCAAGGGAGCCTGGTTGCAGCTTACATGGATACAGTCCAAGACGCATGGTGCCGCCCAGATCTTCTATATCCTTTTGCTCTGGCAGCAGGTCAATAACCGGATACGGTGTAGCTGGATTGATCTCGGAGCTGTTCGCGCCAGCCATACCTGCAAATGCACGAGCATACTCGATAACGGATACTTGCATACCCAGACAGATACCGAAGTATGGTACTTTGTGCTCGCGTGCATAACGAATCGCACTGATTTTACCTTCAATACCGCGATCACCGAAGCCGCCTGGAACAAGGATACCACCCAGACCGCCAAGCTTTTCAGCGACGTTCTCATCGGTCAGTTCTTCGGCATCTACCCAGCGAAGTTTTACATCTGCATTCGCATGGTAACCTGCATGGGACAGGGATTCAACTACACTCAGGTATGCATCATGCAGCGCTACATATTTACCAACGATCGCGATCTCAACTGTTTTCTCCAGATTCTGAATACGGTTCAGCAGTGCTTCCCACTCGCTCATATCCGGTGCAGGTGCATTCAGCTTGAGGTGATTTACAACGATATCATCCAGACCTTCATTACGCAGGTTCAACGGAACTTCGTACAGGGAGGATGCATCACGGCATTCTACGACTGCATTCGCATCGATATCACAGAACAGCGCGATTTTGGCTTTCATATCTTCAGACAGCTCGTATTCTGTACGGCAAACGATAACGTTTGGCTGAATACCGATGCTGCGCAGTTCTTTTACACTATGCTGAGTTGGCTTCGTTTTTACTTCGCCAGCCGCTTTAATATAAGGAATCAGAGTAACGTGGATGTACATCACATTGTCACGACCTACATCGCTCTTGATCTGACGAATCGCTTCCAGGAATGGCAAGCTCTCGATATCACCGACCGTACCACCGATCTCCGTGATAACGACATCCGAGTTGGCCTCGCGACCTGCGCGGAATACACGTTCTTTGATCTCATTAGTAATGTGTGGGATAACCTGTACCGTACCGCCCAGATATTCACCACGACGCTCTTTGCTAATAACGGAAGAATACACTTTACCTGTTGTTACGTTGCTGTTCTTAGACAGGTTAATATCGATAAAACGCTCATAGTGACCCAGATCCAGATCGGTCTCAGCGCCATCGTCTGTTACGAATACTTCACCGTGCTGATACGGACTCATCGTTCCCGGGTCCACGTTGATGTAAGGATCGAATTTCTGGATCGTTACTTTCAAGCCTCTGTTTTTGAGCAGTCGGCCCAGGGAAGCTGCTGTAATCCCTTTACCGAGTGACGATACAACGCCACCTGTTACGAAAATGTACTTTGTCACAATATGACCTCCTAATTGGGTTTTCCAGAAATTCAAAGCAGCATGATGGATAAAGGAAAGCTTCTGCTGCACGCACGACAACATAGGACGAATCTGCTGATCCGACCACTGTCTGTACTACGCGGCTGCAAGCTTTTTTATACAACATGCATAGGGGGATATCGCTCTAAAAAACAAAAAAAGTGACACCCGTAGTGACGGGGCACTTTTATTATTTCAGCTCTTAAACGCTGGATATCTATATGTTTAAAGGTTTAATTCATAAGCCCATGCAATAGTTTACTCTGTCGGCTTATTGTGTGTCAAGACATATCAGCAGAAAGATTGATGTGTTATAAAATGATAGCGTTATCACAACAATAAGCGCGCATAACCACTGGTTTAACGTCGCTCTACTTCCTTCGCTGGATATGAAAAATCCCGCCTGCATGCGCAAGCGGGAGGCGAGGCAATTACTTCTCTTCCTCGTTATCTTCGTCTTCCTTATACTCTGTATCTTCTTCCTCGAAGTCTTCGTCTTCTTCATCCTCGTCTTCGATTACGAGCTCTTCGCTCTCTTCGTCGTTGTAGATGTCTTCATCGTCGTTATCATCTACATCATCGTAGTTGTCTTCTTCGATCTCATCATCTTCGTCCAAATCTTCCGGTGTATCATCATTGTTGAATTCATCATCTTCGATATCATCGTCATCGTTATCATCGTTAATGATACGTGGACGTTTCGCGTTCGCGATCGGATCTTCTGCACGCTCCAGCGGATACCAGCGCTTCAAGCCCCACAGGTTCGTACCTACACAGGCAAAGCGTCCGTCGATGTTCAATTCAGTATAGAGCTGGGCGATATATTCGGTAACCTGCTCTTCGGTATATCCGCGTAGCTCAGCTACTTCCTTCATCAGGTCGCGGTAATACAGCGGAGTATTCATTTTTTTCAAAACGGCAAAGGCCAGATCCACCATAGGAATCTCATGTACCTTATCCGGGTTGATCTTCAGTTCTTGCGGTGTGCTCACTTACGGACACTTCCTCTCAGATCCAGTTTCAAGCTGTGTATTTCATTCCGAGTAACGCCAGCTAAGCATTGTCGGAGACGGGCATTGTCAAACTATACGATACATTATACAAAATGCTGAGATAAGTTAAACCTATTTGCCTGCAAAAATCAAGTTTTTTACAAAAAATAGCCAACTTATCCGGCATCATCGCCGACGGACGCCAATTTACGTCAGTTTTCTGCAAAATCGGCGCCTCGTTCCGGCAAATGATTACTATTACATGCGATCCGGTGCAGATACGCCAACAAGACGCAGTACGTTCGCAATAACGGTACGTACGCTACCCAGCAGAGCCAGACGAGCCAGCGTCTTGGAACGATCCTCTGTCAGTGTACGTTCCGCTTTGTAATAGCTATGCATCAGCGATGCCAGCTCATATACATAACGAATCAGGCGATGTGGAGCAAAGTTTTCGGCAGCGACAGCGATTTCGTTTGGCAGCTCACCGATCTTTTGCAGCAGATCATATTCATGCTCAGTCGTTAGCTGACTGAAGTCGATTTCGGACAGCGCTGGCAGTTCAATGCCCTGCTCCTCTGCCTGACGGAAAATACTGCAAATACGCGCGTGTGCATATTGTACGTAGAACACTGGATTTTCGTTGGATGTGGACACAGCAAGGTCCATATCAAAGTCCAGATGAGAATCGATGCTGCGCATTGCGAAGAAGTAACGAACCGCATCCACGCCAACCTCGCTCATCAGATCCTCCATCGTCACGGCTTTACCGGTACGCTTGGACATTTTCACCTTTTCGCCGTCCTGGAATAGACTTACCATCTGTGCAATCAGTACGGTCAGCTTATCCGGATCATTACCCAGCGCCTGCATTGCCGCTTTCATACGCGGAATGTAGCCGTGGTGATCCGCGCCCCAGATGTTGATCATACGATCATAGCCGCGGCTGTATTTGTCTTTATGGTAAGCGATATCCGGTGTCAGATACGTGTACGTACCGTCGTTTTTGATCAAAACGCGATTTTTATCATCACCATAATCAGTTGTACGCAGCCATGTTGCGCCATCTTCTTCGAAAATCTGACCACGCTCACGCAGTTCATCCAGCGCGTCCAGCACCTGACCATTTTCGTACAAGGATGTTTCGCTGAACCAGATGTCAAAGCCAACGCGGAATGCTTCCAGATCGCGTTTGATCTTTTCCAGCTCTTTGCTCAGACCGTAGTCACGGAAAAAGGTTGCGCGATCACTGGAGGACATAGCCAGCAGGCTGTCGCCTTTTTCCGCTACCAGCTCGCGTGCAAAGCCCTTGATGTCTTCGCCATGATAGCCGTCCTCTGGCATTGGCACATCCTGACCAAGCTCCTGCAAATAACGTGCTTCGATCGACAGGCTCAGATTGGACACCTGATTACCTGCATCGTTAATGTAGTATTCGCGTGTCATTTCATAACCGGCAAAATCGAGCAGATTGCAGAGCGAGTCGCCAAAAGCAGCACCGCGTGCATGTCCAAGATGCAGACTGCCCGTCGGGTTCGCACTAACAAACTCCACCTCGATGCGCTGACCTGCTCCTTTATCGATACGACCGTAGTTATCGCCATGCTCATATACGGATTCGATAACCGGATACAGATAGCTTTTGTTCAGCTTGAAATTGATAAAGCCTGGACCTGCAATCTCGGCATGCTCGATACCGCTTTTGCCTGTATCCAGATTAGCGATGATACTTTCTGCAATCTGGCGCGGATTTTTCTTGGCAATACGCGTCAGTTGCATAGCGATGTTGGTCGCCAGATCACCGTGGGTTTTGTCTTTCGGTACTTCCAGCGCAACTTCCGGCAAGTCTTCTACGCTCACGATCTCTGCTGCCAGTACAGCAGCACGAACGGCTTCCTTAACGGAATTGCGGCTTTGTTCCAATGGATTAGCTGTCATTGTTTCACTTTCCTCCTGTATCGGCAGCTCCACCATGAAATGATCGGGGCTGCCTCCTGTCTGCCAAGCGGCAGTTGGTACGTTGGTGCGTTTATGATGCAGAGTCATGATCCGGAGATTCGTCGTTTGCTTGAATATGCAGGCTGACCTTAAAGCGTCCACTTAGCTGTTCATGCACATACAGATCATATTCCCATGCGATATGCCCGGTTATGCCCTTCAGCCCGTGATGAAGAGACCGTGTATGGGTTTCCATCTCGAAACGGGTAAACGGCGACTGGTAAAAGCCGAGCAATTGCTCACCGGGACGAAAGGTCTGTTCCGACTCAACACCGCCATGACGCATAATCTTGATCTCGTCACTACTGATTTTTACTGTGGTACGAATCTCTTGCTGAGGTGGCTGTGGAGGCTCGGCATAACGGATATACAGGCTATTGCCTTTGGCAAATACCTGACCGACCATATGGGTCGTTCCAACCTCTCCATCCTGCTCACTTCTCAGCGTTAGCCGCACCTCATTGGTTTCCGTCATATATCCAGCTCCATTTCGGATATTCCTTCGGCTTGGCCTGGCCAATACAGAACATTTTCACGATAAATTCAATAAAGCGCACTCCTTCTTATTGTACCATCATATGAAGCGGAAAGCCGCAATTTCCGCGAAAAAGTTCATGGTCGCTTCAATCGACGATCCGGCTGCTGAAACGGTTGATCCAGCGCTGCGCTGACACCAAAAACCAGCAGCACCGCATGAAACGGCAGAACTGCTGGTCATTAAGCCATATAGCTGCCAAATGTCGATTTAGGACTTACACAAATCCTCAACAAATTTGGGCAGGGCGAATGCAGCTTTGTGCAGACGCGGGGTATAATATTTATTACTATCCATTTCTGGAATGGATGCTTCATCTACTTCCAGCGGATCATGCACCTTGCTGCCCATCGTAAACGTCCACAGTCCGCTTGGATAGGTTGGAATATTCGCTGCATACACACGTACGATCGGGAAGATCTCTTTGACATCACGATTTACCTGACGAATCAGATCTGCCTTGAACCATGGATTATCGGTCTGCGCGACAAAGATACCATCTTCCTTCAGCGTCTCGTAAATGCCCTGGTAAAAGCCCTTTTCAAATAGCGGTGCAGCCGGGCCTACCGGCTCGGTCGAATCGACCATGATCACATCATATGCATTTTTATTCTCAATAATATGCATATAGCCATCGGCAACCTGCACTTCAACGCGCGGGTTATCCAGCTCACCAGCGATTTCAGGCAGATACTTTTTGGAGTATTCAATCACCTTACCGTCAATTTCGACCAGAACGGCCTTCTCGACTTCTGGATGCTTGAGCACTTCGCGAATAACGCCACCATCACCGCCGCCAACAACAAGTACATGCTTCGGATTCGGGTGCGTATTGAGCGCTGGATGAGCAACCATTTCATGATAGACAAATTCGTCCTTCACGGTCGTCATGACCATACCATCAAGCACAAGCATACGTCCAAATTCCTCGGTATCGATCATTGCGAGATCTTGAAATTCCGTTTGCTCGGTAACGAGTGTCTCGCGAATTTTGGCGGTAATGCCGAATACAGGGGTCTGCTTTTCCGTGTACCATAATTCCATCTGCATGACCTTCTTTCCTGATATATTAATAAAGATCCGTATCTGACAGGCAGCAATTCCAACTCACTCGAATTATACGCGATATTACAGGGGACTGCAAAAGCAAAAGCCCTTCATAGCGCGAAAGGAGAAGCGTTTATGACTATTCAAGAAATCGTTCAATTGCCCGCACTCGAAGCGGCTCCCCGCTTGCTTGGACAGATCATTAGCCGAATCACACCTGCAGGCGAGATCCGCTGTCGTATCGTCGAAACGGAAAGCTATGGTGGTGCCGAGGATAAAGGCAGCCATGCTTATGGCAATCGCCGCACCGCTCGTACGGAAATGATGTTCCGGCAGGGTGGCACCGCTTATGTATACCTGATCTATGGCATGTATCATTGTGTGAATGTGGTTACTGGCGCAGAGAATGACCCGCAGGCGGTGCTGATTCGTGCTGTAGAGCCGCTCGATATGAAGGATGAACAGCGCATGCTCGCATTGCGTAATGTTCCTGCCAATCGACGGCGTAATCTGTGTAATGGGCCTGGCAAGCTCTGCCTTGCTCTGGATATCGATAAATCGCTTAATGGCGTTCATCTGCTGGCAAGCGGTGGTACACTGCGACTCCAGGAGGCGCCGGAGCCCTTAAACGCGGAAATCGAATGCGGCCCTCGCATCAATATCGACTATGCCGAGGAGTATGCTGCCAAGCCGTGGCGATTTTACATTAAAGATCATCCGTATGTCTCGGCTAAAAATAGTAATCCACTCGCTTATGTGCCTCCGTTAGATACACTATAAAACAGATCATTTGCAGAATAAAGCTGAACCGTCCTGCGCTTTGTGATGCTTATTGTAATGCTTATAATGGCCTATCTTACTGGTGCTTCAACGCTTGCTTTTACTCCATCGCAGAGAAAAGCCGCAGACAAAGTAATTTTACTTTGCCAGCGGCATATGGAGCACCTTTTCTTTTAGCCATTCATTCATTTGCTCGACGGTCATCGGCTTACCATAATAATAACCCTGCATAAGATAACAGCCTCTGGATTGCAAAAACTTCTCCTGCTCTACCGTTTCTACACCCTCTGCTACAAGCTCCAGCTCCAGATTGCGAGCGATAGCAATGATCGTACTGACGATCGCTTGCTTGGATGACTGATCGCTTTTGCGAACGAAAATCTGATCCATTTTAATAATGTCGACCGGCATTTCATCCAACTGACCAAGTGAAGAATAACCCGTACCAAAATCGTCCAGCGAGACGCGCATGCCCAGCGATTGGATATGCTTAAGCTGCTCTACCGTACCTTCCATGCTGTTCATAGCGATGGATTCGGTAATTTCCAGCTCCAAATATTGTGCCGCCAGACCACTCTGCCGCACAATATGCTCCACACGTCCAGCAAATAGCGGATTTTCAAACATTCGTGCTGACATATTAACTGATACTGGCACAGAAACGTTTAGTTCATGTTGCCAGTTCAGATTTTGCTGACATACCTCGCCGATCATCCAGTAGGTGATCGGTATGATAAGTCCCGTCTCCTCGGCAATCGGAATAAACTCAGCCGGTGATATGAGCCCCATCTCTGGATGTCTCCAGCGCAGCAGTGCCTCCATTCCGACCAGACGCTCATGCTGTGAGTCCCATTTCGGCTGATACACGATAAATAGCTGATTCGCATCCATCGATTGACGCAAATCATTTTCCAAGCCCATGCGCCGCAATTGACGAACGTTCATTTCCTCGTTAAAAATGCTGTAGCGATTTTTGCCGGCATTTTTCGATACGTACATCGCAGTATCTGCAGCTCGCATAAGTGAGGTTCGATCATAGCCATGCTGCGGGGATAATGCAATTCCGATACTGCCTCCCGTTACAAACACCTGATCACCGGATAAATGATACGGCTGCTTGATCGATTGCAAAATGCGCTCAGCGAGAGAAATCGCATGATCCGGCTGAATATCACTCGCCGCGATCAGAAATTCATCGCCGCCCAGACGAAACACCTGATTGTTGCCAGGCAAATGCTCTGCCTGCATACATTCACGTAGTCGACGCGCCACCTCGATCAGCAGCTCATCTCCCATATCATGCCCTAATGTATCATTGATCGACTTGAAGCGATCCAGATCCAGGAATAGAACAGCACCCTGCATCTTCTCATAAAATGCCTTTTCAAAATAACGCTGCAGTCCATATCGATTCGGCAATGCGGTCAATGGATCGCTATATGCCATACGCTCCAACAAATGCCGTTCCATAAATACCGCTGCCCACGATATCGCCAGAATACTCAAGCTCACGAGCGATACGGCTGTAATAAGCAATACCTGGCTGGCAGAGAACGAAAACTTCGTCAGTTCCATCGAGCCTGGCATATGGTGAAAATGAGTTGCTGCCATCCCGGTATAATGCATGCCCGAAATCGCAAAGCCCATAATGACGGCACTGACCAGCTTCCACACGCTAAAATCCGGCTGATTGCGAAAGCGATGGAACAGAAATAAAGCACCATACGAAGCCACCAGTGCAATCAAAACCGATAGCCATACATATTGCATGCTATATACGATCATCGCATCCATACGCATCGCCTGCATTCCGGTATAGTGCATGACGGAAATGCCCAAGCCCATCATTAAGCCAGCGATCACATTTTCCCATAGCTTCGGATTCGGCTTGACCACAAATGCAAATGCAATAAAAGAAGCGATAATCGCAGCGACCGCAGACAATAAAGTCAGCACTATATCATAATGAACATCCATTTCCAGATGGAACGCCAGCATACCAACAAAATGCATCGACCATACGCCACTGCCCATGACAAACGAACTCAAGCACAACCAGATAATCTTGCTTTTGCCCCGGCTATGCGATACCTTGCTTGCCAGATTCAGCGCAATATAGGCAGCAACGATTGAAATAATGACTGATAAGCCAATAATCCATCCGTTATAATTCAGAGTTAATTGCTCCATAGCATCCTCCTTGAACCAGCTTTGATCATTGCTCCCTAGCTTCAGCTAGAACGGAGCAACGCTCTCCTTACGTAGCGTTTTATCGTCCAACGCTATTTTGTAGCCATATCGTTCATCCCTATGGATGGAGTAGAGGGAAAGTTTATCCTACCAGGCATATCGTCTGCTAAGCCACTAAATCATCTCTTATATTACAACGGTTAATTATAGGCATTTTATAATAGATGAACAGGTATTAAAAAGAAAAAGCTGACCGAATTACAAGCATCCGGTCAGCAATTTGCTACATATTATCTCATTTCATTTACGTTCTCTACTGTATTAATCGATCTTGAAGCTGTCACTCATCTGGTCGATCAGGCGGGATAGCACTACAGCCGCTTCTGCGCGAGTTGTGTATGCTTTTGGCGCAAGCTGGCCGCTAGCTCTGCCTTTGATCAACTGTTGTGAAATGGCCGATGCTACATCGTCGCGTGCCCAGTTGCCGACTGTGGCCCGATCATTAAATTTGCTGAGCACCTGATTCGTGTCTGTACCAAACGAACCGTCCGAATCTACATAGCGCATCGTATTCAACAAAATATGCGTCATCTCTTCACGGCTAATTTTACGATTTGGCTTGTACGTACCGTCGGTATAACCATCACTTACACCTGCAACCGTTACAGCCTGAATCGCATTGTTATACCATGCCGAGCTACGAATATCCGAGTAGCCTGCTTTGCTTCCATCGGAGCTCAGTTGCAGCAGATTGTTGATCATCTGAGCGAATTGCGCTCGTGTCAGCGTCGCATTCGGATTATATTTGTTGTTTCCGACACCATTGATAATACCCAGACGATGCAGGCGGGCAATATCGGCTTGCGCCCAGTGACCGATCGTATCATCGAAATCACCAACATTGCTTGATTTCAGCGTGATCAGTTTATCCGCATCTCCCGTTTCGCCTGCTGCGGTACCTTCACCAGCAGCAGCGCCTACATTATTGTCTGTTGGTTCTGCCGAGCCACCAGTAGCTGGTGTTGTCTGATCCGGTGTATCTGTCTCTCCAGCAGGCTGAGGTGTACCTGTTCCTGCTGCTCCACCGTTTGTAAATTCTGGACCAAGACCGAGCTGACCTGGAATACGTCCGGCTGGTACGTTGTCATCATCGTCGTCAGTTCCACCGTTATTTTGCGTATTATAATTCAGCGTTGCAACTGTACTGGATTCACCGTTACGGTTCAGGATCACGACAAGCTGTCCTGACGTTTCTGGGAATTGTACAGGTACATCCACAAAACCATCCGCAGTTACGGTGACTGTACCGAGTTGAACTGTACCTTGATTATAAACATCGCTTTGTACGGTTACTGCATCACCTGTCAGTACGCCGTTCACTCGAACTGTGCCCTGATTTCCTTGCGTATTTACCAGAGTTGCTTCAGGGCTATTCGGGTTACCCGGAGTCGTTGGAGCGTCAGCACCACTGTACGGCAGGGTTGCAATTTCGGTCTCGGTTCCATTGCTAACCGTACGAACCGAGAGTGTTCCACTCGCTGTCGGGAAGGTAAAGGTCAATTGCAGCGTACCATTGGCATCTGCTGTACCTTCTGCCAGCAATGTGTTATTGGCGTCATATACACGTACAACCTGATTAGCAGCAACATTGCTAACTGCTACGCTTCCTTGCGAACCATTGATCGTTCCCAATTGAGCTGATGGGGTTGGTTCTGGAGTTGTTGGAATATCGACGCCACTGTATGGCAGGGTAGTGATCGTCGTTTCCGTTCCTCCGCGTGTATACGTTACAGTCAAATCGCCATCAGCCGTAGTAAAGGTAAAGTTGATCGTTGCTTCACCATTGGCATTCGCATTTTGAGTACCCAGTAACTCATTGTTCGGACCATATACATTAATGACATCACCTGGCTGAGCATTGCTAACGGTGACTGTACCCTGTGCACCGTTAATGTCAGTCAGATCAGCGGTTGGCGTTGGCGCCGGGATCACGATGCCGCTATATGGCAGCGTCGCGATTTCCGTTTCTGCTCCATTCGCTACCGTTCTTACCGACAACTCCCCACTTTCATTCGGGAAGGTGAAGCTCAGTACTGCCGTTCCATTTGCATTCGCAGTTTCTTCGGCAAGCTGTACATTCGCATCACTGTACACACGTACCGTTTGTCCTGCAGCTACATTTGTAACGGTAACTGTTCCTTCATCTCCGTTTACATCTGTCACTTCAGCGGCTGGCGTTGGGGTTGGGATCACGATACCACTGTATGGCAGTGTACCGATCTCCGTTTCCGTTCCGTTCACTACCGTTCTAACCGACAGTTCACCATTCGCATTCGGGAACGTGAAGCTCAGTACTGCCGTTCCACTTGCATTCGCAGTTTCTTCAGCAAGCTGTACATTCGCATCACTGTACACGCGCACGACTTGTCCTGCGGCTACATTTGTAACAGTGACTGTTCCTTCATCTCCGTTAATGTCGCTAATCGTAGCGGCTGGTTGTGGAGTCGTTGGAATATCAACACCGCTATACGGCAATGTTGTAATCGTTGTTTCCGTTCCTCCACGCGTATACGTTACCGTCAGATCGCCATCGGCAGTTGTAAAGGTAAAGACTACTGTCGCTTCACCATTCGTGCCTGCTGATTGTGTTCCTAGCAGTTCGTTGTTCGGGCCGTATACTTTGATCACATCGCCGGACTGCGCGTTGCTCACTGTTACCGTACCCTGTGCTCCGTTGATGTCAGTCAGATCAGCGGTTGGTGTCGGTGCTGGGATCACGATACCGCTATATGGCAGTGTACCGATTTCCGTTTCCGTTCCATTCGCTACGGTTCTAACCGACAGTTCACCATTCGCATTCGGGAACGTGAAGCTCAGTACTGCGGTTCCACTTGCATTCGCAGTTTCTTCAGCAAGCTGTACATTCGCATCGCTGTATACACGTACGACTTGTCCAGCGGCTACATTCGTTACCGTCACAGTTCCGTTCGCACCATCAATGTCGCTGATGATTGCGGCTGGTTGTGGAGTGGTTGGAATATCCACGCCACTATACGGCAATGTTGTAATCGTTGTTTCCGTTCCTCCGCGAGTATACGTCACTGTCAGGTCACCATCAGCAGTTGTAAAGGTAAAGACTACCGTTGCTTCACCATTCGTGCCTGCTGATTGTGTTCCTAGCAGTTCGTTGTTCGGGCCGTATACTTTGATCACATCGCCGGACTGCGCGTTGCTTACTGTTACGGTGCCCTGTGCTCCGTTGATGTCAGTCAGGTCAGCGGTTGGAGTCGGCGCTGGGATCACGATGCCACTGTATGGCAATGTACCGATCTCCGTTTCCGTTCCATTTGCTACGGTTCTAACCGACAGTTCACCGTTCGCATTCGGGAAGGTGAAGCTCAGTACTGCGGTTCCACTTGCGTTTGCTGTTTCTTCGGCAAGCTGTACATTCGCATCGCTGTACACGCGCACCGTTTGTCCTGCGGCTACATTCGTTACTGTTACAGTACCATCCGCACCATCAATGTCGCTGATGATTGCGGTTGGTTGTGGAGTCGTTGGAATATCCACGCCACTGTATGGCAGCGTTACGATATTCGTTTCTATTCCTCCACGAGTGTACGTTACTGTCAGATCACCATCGGCAGTTGTAAAGGTAAAGTTAATTGTTGCCTCACCATTGCTACCTACCGATTGCGTACCCAGCAGTTCATTATTAGGGCCGTATACCTTGATCACATCGCCGGACTGCGCGTTGCTTACTGTTACGGTGCCCTGTGCTCCGTTAATGTCAGTCAGATCAGCAGTTGGAGTCGGTGCTGGGATCACGATGCCACTGTATGGCAGTGTACCGATCTCTGTTTCCGTTCCATTCGCTACGGTTCTAACCGACAATTCACCGTTCGCATTCGGGAAGGTGAAGCTCAGGATTGCAACTCCGCTTCCATTCGCTGTTTGTTCTGCCAGTTGTACATTGGTATCGCTGTACACACGTACCGTTTGACCTACAATTACATTGCTTACGGTCACTGTACCCTGTGCTCCATTAATATCACTAATGATCGCTGTCGGTTGTGGAGTCGTTGGAATATCGATACCGCTGTAAGGTAGCGTTACGATATTCGTCTCTGTACCTCCACGAGTGTACGTTACTGTCAGATCACCGTCGGCAGTTGTAAAGGTAAACACTACCGTCGCTTCACCATTGCTACCTACCGATTGCGTGCCCAGCAGTTCATTGTTTGGTCCATATACTTTGATCAAATCGCCGGATTGTGCGTTGCTTACTGTTACCGTACCCTGTGCTCCGTTGATATCAGTCAGATCAGCAGTTGGGATTGGACTTGGGAGCACGATACCACTGTATGGCAGTGTACCGATTTCTGTTTCCGTTCCGTTCGCTACCGTTCTGACAGACAGTTCACCGTTCGCATTCGGGAAGGTGAAGCTCAGCACTGCCGTTCCACTTGCATTCGCTGTTTCTTCGGCAAGCTGTACATTTGCATCGCTGTACACGCGTACCGTTTGTCCTGCGGCTACATTTGTTACTGTTACAGTACCATCCGCACCATCGATATCGCTAATGATTGCGGTTGGTTGCGGAGTCGTTGGAATATCCACACCGCTGTATGGCAGCGTTACGATATTCGTCTCGGTGCCTCCACGAGTATACGTCACTGTCAGATCACCGTCGGCAGTTGTAAAGGTAAAGACTACTGTCGCTTCACCATTCGTACCTGCTGATTGCGTACCCAGCAGTTCATTATTAGGGCCGTATACCTTGATCACATCGCCAGATTGCGCGTTGCTCACTGTTACCGTACCCTGTGCTCCGTTGATGTCAGTCAGATCAGCGGTTGGGATCGGCGTTGGGATCACGATGCCACTGTATGGCAAGGTCGCGATTTCTGTTTCCGTTCCATTTGCTACCGTTCTGACAGACAATTCACCTGTTGCATTCGGGAACGTAACATTTAGTATGGCTGCTCCGCTACCGTTTGCTGTAACTTCATCAAGCTGTACATTTGCATCGCTATATACACGTACCGTTTGTCCTGGTGTTACACCCGTGACGGTTACTACGCCGACATCTCCATTTACACTGCTAATGGATGCTACCGGTGCAGGTGTCGTTGGAATCACAATGCCGCTATAAGGAAGAGCAGCAACTTCGGTTTCCACGCCATTTACATTGGCTACGACAGTCAGCGTACCGTCAGCCGTTGGGAACGTAAAGGTGATTACAGCTTCCCCATTCGCTGCAGCTACTGCCGTACCCAGCACGGCATTATTGTCATCATAGACAGTAACCGTTTCACCAGGGTCAATGCCTGTAGCAGTGATCGTACCCTGATTGCTATTAATATTCGTAATGATTGCTGCTGGTACAGGGGTAGCTGGAATATCTACACCGCTGTACGGCAATGTCGTAATATCTGTCTCGGTTCCATTACGAGTATACGTCACAGTCAGATCACCATCTGCTGTCGTAAACGTAAACACTACCGTTGCTTGTCCGGCACTATTCGCTACCGCAGTACCCAGTACCGTATTGTTCAGACCGTAGACTTTGATTACATCGCCTTGCTGCACATCAATTACTGCTACCGTTCCCTGTGCCCCGGTAATGTCTGTCAATGCGGCAGTTGGATTGGCAACCGGAATTGTAATATTGCTGTATGGCAGAACAGCAATTTCCGTCTCTGTTCCATTGCTTACCGTTCTAACGGACAATTCACCATCTGCCGTAGGGAACGTAAATGGCAATACCGCTGCGCCATTGCCGTCGGCTGTAATTTCAGCCAGTTGTACATTCGCATCAATATATACGCGAACCGTTTGACCTACAGCTACACCTGTTACCGTCACTACACCCTGTGCTCCATTAATACCACTCAAGGCAGCAACCGGAGTCGGTGTTGTTGGTAAAGTAACGCCAGAGTATGGCAGTACGACAATGCTGCTCTCTGTGCCGTTACGAGTGGAGGTAACTGTCAATGCTCCATCTTCTGTAGGGAAGGAGAAGGTAATGACTGCCTGTCCGTTGCTTCCCACAGTGGAGGTTCCCAGAACGACATTGTTCGGACCATATACAGTCACAATATCGCCTTGCTGCAAGCCTGTTGCCGTTACTGTACCCTGATCATTGTTAATATTGCTCAAAGCTGCTGCTGGTACAGGGGTAGCTGGAATATCTACGCCGCTGTACGGCAGATTAACCAGATCCGTTTCTGTGCCATTAGTAGTGGTTGTGACTTTCAGATCACCCTCAGCATTCGGGAATGTAAATACGATCAGAGCCTGTCCGTTCGTATCTGCTGTTCCTGTGCCCAGTACCACATTGTTTGGACCGTAGACTTTTAAAATATCTCCAGGCTGTGCTCCAGTAACCGTTACTGTACCCTGACTTCCACTAATGCTAGTCAGTGCAGCACTTACTATACCTGGAGTAGCATCAACTTCAATGTCCTGATAATCAAATGACAACACCGTAGTTTCTACTCCATTAGCAAGCGTCCGTACAAACAGCTTGCCCTGTGCTTTCAGGAACTTGAAGCTGATTGTTGCTTTTCCTGTGCTATCGGCAGGTGCTGTACCGAGCAATGTATCGTCGTCATCGTATACATTGGCAACCGTACCGGCTTGTAGATTTGTAACCGTTACTGTACCGATATCCGCATTAATCGAATCGACTACAGCAACCGGCGGATTCACCGGCGCAGCAGGTTCTGCTGTGTAGTTCACCTGAACCGGATCACTTTCCAATTGATTGCGTGTCAGCACGAAGGTTAATTCGCCGCCCTCAGGCAGCAAAGTAGTCTGGAACATGACCGTACCGCTTGCATTTGCAATGCCTGTACCCACAATCACATCATTAGCATCCAGTACACGGATCGTATCACCCAGTTGAAGACCTGATACCTGAATCATATCGTTACTACCTGTCGCATTCGTTACTGCAATGCTGCCTGGATCAAGTACAGGACCCGGTTCTGAATTGTATGGAATCGGGGTTGGTGCACTTTCAATACCATCATGCTGTCTCGTTACCGAAACAGTTCCACCCTGTGGCGACAAGGTGCCATTAATAACGACAGTGCCAGCAGCAGATACAGTTCCTGTGCCCAGCACGCCACCATCTTTGTAAACGGTAATCAGATCACCGGAGACAAGCGATACGAAGCTGACCGTATCGGAATCACCAGCATTATTGGCTACCGTTACCAATGCTGCATCAATAGGAGGAACGACCTCAGGGCCGTAATTCACAGCAACCGGATCGCTTTCAATACCGAGATATTTGGCTGTAGCATAAACGGTTCCGCCTGCTGGAGTCAGCGTTACATCGATCGTAACTGTACCCGATGCAGAAGCGGTTCCACTGCCAAGCACCTGATTATCTTCATAGATAGTTACCGTCAGCCCTTCGCCTACTCCTGCAACGGTTACTGTATCGCTATCACCGTAATTATTTTGCGGAGTGACATTCGCAGCCGAAATATTCGGAACAAGCACGGCTCCATAATTCACAAGAACCGGTAAACTCAATACACCATTGCGTTCAACTACAAGGCTAACTGCGCCACCTGTTGGCGATAACGTAGCATTGAGCTGAACAACACCCTGTCCATTCGCTGTTTCTGTACCCAGAAGGGTGCCATCAGCATAGACTCTCACGATATCACCCGGTTGAAGCGAAGTGACATCAATGAGTGATGCAACGTTAATTTCATTTGTAATGGTGACATTAGCCGCATTGATCGCTTCAACAACTTCGGCTACATAGGTCACAACTGTTGGTACACTTTCTACTCCATTGCGTGTCAGCGTGACATTAACATTGCCACCCAGCGGAGTGAGCGTGACCGGTATATTCACACTCGCATTTCCTGTTGCTACGGTTCCTGTACCGAGCAGACTTACATTGCCATATACCTTGATAATGTCACCAGCTTGCAGACCACTTACAATAACAGTATCTGCATCACCGGAGTTATTACCTACGTTTACACTTGCTGAAGCTACAGGAGGAACGACTTCGGCAGTGTAGGTTACAGGAACAACAAGGCTTTCAACGCCCTGATTCGTAACACTGATACCAGCACTACCACCAAGCGGATTGAGTGTTACGTTGATCGTAACCTCACCACTGGCATTCACCGTGCCATTGCCTAGCAAACTGCCATTGCCGTAGACCATGATGATATTGCCGGCAGTCTGTCCTGTTACTCGGACGGTATCGTTGTTACCCGAGTTGTTGGTAATTGTTACATTCGCTGTATTAACAGGAGGAACAGTGATGCCTCCATAGGTAATCGAAACGGTAGAACTCTCAATACCGCTTTGCGTGACACTCAGGCTCAGACTTCCGCCCTGTGCATTCGCAGCGACTGGAATGGTTACAGTGCCGGTAGCCGTCGCTGTAGCTGTACCCAGTACAGTGCCGTTACCATACACTTTTACAATATTGCCTGAGGTCAGTCCATTGACGCTTACATTCAATGAACCGTTGACGATGCTGGATAAGGATACCTGAGCTAGATTCAGTGGTGGGATCACTTCAGCCACATAGGCAACAGCAGTTGCCGGACTGACCACACCTTCATGAGTCACACTCACATTAACCGAACCGCCAAGAGGGGTTAATGTTACTGGAACAGTGACATTGCCCTGAGCACTCACCGTACCTGTACCCAGTACGCCTGTACCGTCATATACAGTAACAATGTCGCCTTGAACCTGACCGCTAACTGCTACGCTGTCAGAGCTGCCCGCATTATTCGTAACCGTAACATTTGTTGCCAGAATAGCCGGAACTGTAATTGAAGGATAGTTTACAGTTGTTGTTGCACTTTGCAGCAAACCTTCTTTTACGCTAACATTCAAGCTTCCGCCTGCTGGAGTTAATACAACTGGCAGTGTTAAAGAGGTAGTTACCGCTGTGCCTGTAGCAAGAATCGTATTACCAGAGGATACCGTTACGACTGAACCAACTTTCAAATTGGTAACCGTAACAGTGGATGCTCCGCCATACGCATTATTGATAGAAACGTTAGCTGTAGCAATAGGAGGGACAACTTCCGCACTATACGGGACTGCATTATAAGCACTTTCAACCCCGCTGCGTGTACGGCTCACATTGATTGTACCGCCTTCTGCATTCAGTGTAGTGGAGACAACGGCTGTGCCACTCGCATTCGCTGTTGCTGTACCAATGGAGGTACTGCCCGAATATACAGTGACCAGATCGCCCGCACTAATATTGTTTACGGTTACAGTATCCTGTGAACCATAGTTATTAGCGACGGTAATGCTGGAGGAAGGAATAGCGCTAAGTACTGCTGCGCCGTAGGTTACACTCGTTCGGGAACTTTCAGCAGTGCCACGCTTGGCACTTACACTGAGCGTTCCACCGGCAGGAACCAGCGTGGCCGTTACAGTGGCTGTGCCAGAGGCATTCACTGTACCTGTACCAAGCACCTGGTTGCTGGAGTTATACACAGTGATAACATCGCTCGGATTTTGTCCGGTCACTGTGATTGTCGAGGAACCTGAAATTTGGTTGGACACACTCACCTGAGCAGTGGTAGGTGCTGGAGTAGCTGCCAGGATCGTGAAGTTATTTTGCTGCGTGGACTCACCAATAGTAACGTTCAGCACATTACGAGTGTAGGCTGTGAACGTATAGCTTCCTGCGGCAGGAAGTACTTTATTGTTGAGTGTGAATGTATTGGAAGCGCCTAAATTCAGCGATAGTAGACTGCTGAGCGTAACGGTTCTTCCGTCGGAGCTGATACTGTTGGAGGGGATATTCACTCCATTGAACTGATCCGCTGTCGTTGCCGTGAATCCTGCTGGTAGTGAAATAATCACGCTACCAATCAGGTTAATTGCGATTCCCGGCTCGTAAGTAAGAGTGACTGTGGCTGTTTGCCCTGCTACATTTTGACCATTAGCAGACGAAATACCTAATCCGCCTGCGGCATTCGCTTGCTTTGGTATACTAGGCCAAATTAGGCTAATAACCAGCAGCAGAATCAAGAACGAATACCCCTTTTTCCTCATCTCTTTCGCCCCTTTTGAAAGTTAGTAGTAGATGTTGACTAGGCTAGCAAATGAAGCTTGTAAGACTATCGTGCTGTAAAATAAGCAATTAACAGTCTTATATTCCTAATTAAGGAATATATACAAATATACCCTCCTTTACCTCTAATTTCGACTATTAATTAAAAAAAGATCACCATTTCTTAAAAAATAAGTATATTTTCTTAATTTTTCCTTAATTGTATGTAATAAAATTCGCAAAAAACATCACTTATTAAAGGAATAACACGCATATAAGAACACAAAAAAAGCCGGCGTATCCTATACGCTGGCTTTTTGCTATATTACTTAACGATATTCCCTGACTGTTAACCGATACTTTTGTTAAATACGGCTGCAATCGCTTGCGCGCGGTCACTGACACCCATTTTGTTGAAAATATTAGTTAAATGGTTTTTGACCGTGTGCTCACTAATAAAGAGAGTAGCCGCAATTTCTTTATTACTCGATGCCTTTACGACCAGCTCAAGAACTTCTTTTTCACGAGGCGATAGTCCAAATTGCTTCACAATCGCTTCCAGACCACGTCCCTCGGCGCCTTCGTTGGAGACTGGACGGGCAGCCACCGCAGGTGCTTCTTCGACCATACTGATCTCTGTTTCCAGTGTATGACGACTGAGCACGAACAAACGGAACTGGCTGATCAACCCTTGATCAATCCCGCTAATTGGCAGGTCATTTACTACACGCATATCGTCATCAGCCGATGCCGCAATCGCAAACGCCAGTGCCATAATCTGACCACCACGAGAATACAGTTTACCCGCGGCTACCGCCTGGTTATCCTGTATATGCTTATAATCCTCGATCATCTCAGCTTCCTGCTGGAACAGATGCGGGAAGCTACGCAGCATATTCGGGTCGGAATAAGACATCAGACAGGCGCGTCCGATCATATCTGCCTCATCCTTCGTAATGCCGCCCCATGTCGCAAATTCCTGTACGATGCGCTGCGCATCGGCGGTCAATTGATACAGCGCGACATTCCATTCACGAATCGATTCGTGTAAAATCTGCGCAAACCGATTGCTGTTGGACATGTACTGCTGACGATCGTACACCGATTTCATTACGACACTGCCCATCATCGCCAGTGCTGACAAAATCTCACGACATTCCTCGCCTTCCTGCTCGGTGCTTACAGCAACGGCGAGCACCGCGCGTGTACGGTTGGCATACACGATCGGATATTCCAGCATAATCGCAAATGGTGTGTTGTGGTTAATGTAATAATTGGCTGCTGGCTGCTCCCCATTTTCCAGATAACGACGGGCCACATCCTTAGCATACGTCTCGCCATTGGGACTCTGCATACCGCGTGCGACCATCTGGATTTTCCCGTCCTCGGACGTACGATGCACCACGATCGACGCAGACGGATTCCAGACCAGATTCAAACTCATATCCACAAGCATGAACATCACACGCTGGGCATCCTGCACCGATACGATCATCCTTGACAGCTCGATAAGCGGCTTGAAGCGCTGAAGCTGCTTTTCCATCTTTTCATACGTCAGATGGTTGGCGATATACCAGCCCATCAGCGAGATCATCGTCTCTTCAAATTGGAAATGCAAGCCCGGAATCGAACGCTCCTTATAGCTCACGCCAAACAGCAATCCGTACACTTCATCATCGTAACGAATCGGGAAGCACTGCACCTCATGAACCTGAGGTACACCCTTTTGCAAAAAGAAATTGCTGCGTGGATCACGCTCCACATTCGTCCAGCGCGATGGCTGGGCGCTTAATACTGCCTGTCCCAGGAAGCCTTCTCCTTCATGAAACACAGAGCCGTTTAGCTCGGGGGCAGCCGTACCAATGCTATTAATGACCGTATATTTCCCTGTTCCAGTGCGCAGCGCAAAGCCGAAAATATCTGCCAGATCACTGGATGACAGCACAATACGCGTAATTTCCTCAATCGGATGAGAAGCTGACTGATCTGTAACCAGCGTATCACTTAACGCGACCAGTCGGTCGGTCAATCGCTTCTCCTTATAACTCGACTTCAAAATTAACGACATAGCTTGAGCCAGCCGCGTAATTTTCTCACGTTTGAACAATTCCTGCTCCGGTGTCGTTTCCTCTGTGGCATGCACCCAGCGCTGCATTGCTTCAAAAAAGCCGGTCGATACATCCACGCCCTGCTGTTCGAAATTCGGATGAGACAGCACCGACTGACGCGTGCCTGTCTGAATAAGAATCCCTGCCCAGATAAACAGATTCGGAGAGAGCGGTTCCAGATTCACCGGCGCAATCAGCCAGCGAATGCCGGGTACCCACTGATCGGACAGCAATATATTTTTGATCCCCTGTAGCTTGCTAATTTCCTGCTGCATGACTCGCTGCATTTCCTCAGCATGCTGTTCAAATATTGCAGCATGCCCCAGATGGGCAGGTGCAGTGATCATGCGTCCCTCATGATCCGTCACCATAATCAATAGATTGGTCAACTGAGCATACGTATCCTGTAGCTCCTGACAGACGTCTCGAATATCGCTGATCATTCCTGTTGTATCAATCATAGGCACTCAGGTCCACTTCTGTCTGAATATACGGCGCCCTGTAACGGTAGATGGCACGAAGGCCATCGCCATTCTTTTCAAGAATCGACATATCCGCCAGACGATTTAAGGCGCGCTCTGTTACCTGTTGACTTCGCCCCAGCCTTTTCGAAAGGCCACTGCTCGTTTCAATCGCGTACGGGTTATTTTCAAAAAATAAAGTACATTCCATTTGTAACGTGATTACATCACTTTCTGCTACCATAAGGTCCCCATCCCTCCTTAGATCAGTTGAACAAATGGTTCATTGGGTGCGTTCGCAATAATATGCGGCGCAGACACACGACCGCTAGGGGATTTGGTGACTTGAAGATACTGGTAATTGCCATCTACCCATGTACGAATAACACCATTACACGTACGCTCCAGGAACGAAGCCGTCTCTGTTCCAATCTCTGCAAAGTTACAATGCACAACAATCGTAATACCAAGCGAACGCCATGTAGACATTTCTTCGGCAAAATAACGCAACAGGAAGTCACGGCCACGCTCGGAAATGATCGTATTCAGATCATAATAGATAAACCAGCGCTTATCACATGTATCCTCACATTCAAAAATCGGCCCCAGCTTATCATTTAACACCTGTGCGTAATCATCATTCGCCACCTTATCTACGCGAATCATCGCTTTTTCGAGATCGGAATCAACGGCTCTACGATAATGTTCAATAAAAAAGGCTTTTCCATCACGCGCCGACTGCCGCAGCGATACACCAAACAGCTCAATCGTATCCGCAAAAGTATCCAGCGGCGTGTTCCCCGACATTAACGCTACTGTGCAATCATCATCCCGGATTCGCTGCGCATAGATCGACGACATCAGATAACGATAATTCGCCTTGCTGTTCGTATCGATCATAAATACACTGCCGCGAGGAATACCGCCGCCAAGCAGATCATCCAGTGTATCGATACCCGTAGAGAATACTTCCGTTTCTCGGGTTAATGTCTTATCTTCAGCCATCGACAGAGATGGAACGATGTACACACCTTCATTAAGGAACTTGTACGTGTGCTCACCTTCCAAAATGCGTGTTCCGCGCATTTTGAGAACCTCAATCGTACGCTTGCGATACTTATCCATCAGCGGCTTGAGCGAGAGTCGCACAATGCCATCACATATATAATTTTCAAAAGGAATATTCATTTCAGATAGCTCTGCATATTCCCGAATAAAAAAGGAGGTCAGATTGTGCTTGCGCATAATATTGCGAATCGTATATACATTGTTGCGAGCGTGCTCCTGCGTGCTCACCATCCGGAACAAGCTGATGCTATCTATAACAACACGCTTGCAGCCGATCTCGTTCACTACCGCTTCAAATATGCCATTAGGCTGTAGCATCTGATCCAGTAGAATATCCGGCTCCATACAAATAACGCGCAGCTTGTTATCCCGCTCTAGCTGACGCAAATCCCATCCGAACCCGCTCATATCTTCGTAAATTTGCTCCGGCAATTCCTCAAATGTGATATACATCCCCGGCTCGTTGAAGTTCATTGCTCCCTCTACCAGGAATTGCATACCGATCGTCGTTTTACCGGTTCCAGGCTCGCCCTCCAGAATGACTACAGCTCCCGGTGGGATACCGCCATACAAGATCTCGTCGAGTCCAGGAATACCTGTATGGATGGCACGTGTCTTAATAGCATTTGTGTTAGGCATATATTGCTCCCTCCATCTGTAGAATAATTTAGTCACGCAAGGGTTAGCTTTCTTACGAAGATGACTGTACAGCAATTATAACAATGGATTGTGCATTAACAAAAGCTATTTTCCAATTTGGTAACGACACTAAAGGTTTTAATCATTTATACCCTATTTTTCCAGAAGATGATAATATTTTTCGGCGTTTAAGCTAATATTTTGAACAAATTAATCCATTATATTAAAAACCCTGCGAACAGCCTCTGTATAATTATGCATTCCTGCTGGAAATTGTACTGGAAAAGCGTATATACCGATGAGCTTACCGCTGCATCATGAACGGAATTGGAGCGCTTCTTCCTCATTTCTATAGCAAATACAAATAGCCGACTGTGAGCTTCATGCATGAATGGCAAAAGCTACAGTCGGCCTACTATCTAATTCATCCTATTCAAACGCTTAGCTTTCCAGCGCTTGCTTCAGCTCATCGGAAGAACGATTCCACCATTCTTCATTGTGACTAACGAGCAATGTTTTCAGTGCTTCTTTCGCATCTGGACCAAGCTCACTCAGCATAATACGGCGCTTGATCGCATAATCAAGCTTGTTCACATGGTCAGCGAGGATTTTCCAGCCCTTCTTATTCTCCTCATCAATCATCATCTCACACGCTGTTGCTCCGGCATAGCTTCCGCCTTCTGGCTGCTTGTCTACCGCAACCCAGACTAACCACACCTGACGTCCGCCTTCCAGCTCTTCGCGGTTCGTAGTGAACTTGATGCCGCGCTCTACTTTACTTTTGGCGTGCATCGCACCAATATCGATCTTCGCTTCACCATGATCAATAATAATAGGAGAAACGTTATTCAAGTTAATGGCACCTGCGCCAAAGCCCTTATGCTTACTGCTCTTTGTACTGCTGCTAATGATGTTCAAGGACATCGATTTTTTAGCCGGTTGAGCGGATTGATTTTGATCCATATTTTGATCCATGTTGAAAAATACTCCTTTTCTGTT
Organism: Paenibacillus sp.; assembly: GCA_039595515.1. Taxonomy (GTDB): domain Bacteria; phylum Bacillota; class Bacilli; order Paenibacillales; family Paenibacillaceae; genus Saccharibacillus. Next base: position 24,580 of record JBCNLJ010000066.1, read on the forward strand.
CATAATTTATATTTGCTGCCGATATAAAAAAAGCAGCGTCTTCGATCTCTTATGCTTGTTATGGATAGCTGCGGCATGTCTGATCGTCATTATCGTCCAAAACGATGCCCGGAGAAAGCTAACTACTTTTCAGGAAATCATCTCTATATAATAGAACCTTCTTTATATAGAAATAAGCAATATCCACATTATACTCATTTTAGCCTTAAGCTACGATATAAAGGCAGGTCGATATTCTTCATTTTGTTGAGGATAGACGATCAACCCGAGTATTAATTGTAACATCATTGTAGCGGATCAAGCGTGAAAAACCAATGAAGCTCCCTTTTATCCTGTTCATCTATCGCATATATTACGATTTGTTATCGATGGTGACGGTACAAAAGATGACAAAGTAACTGACAGCTCAATAACTTTTATAGGTCTAATTGCATGTCTTGAGCGCAATATACGGGATTTTTCGACTAAAGATTAAATTTTTTTAATAATTGTAATCCCTTTAATGGCGCGGTTTTCACGACGTCGCTCACAAAGATGACAAGATTTTTCACACAAAAAGTGCATTACAGACATTGCCAAAGTAAAAAACCTTTGTTAGAATAAACCCAGCAAGTTTTTAGTAACAACTTTGTAAACTTTAAAAGTAAGCTTGTAACTATTGTCAGAAAAGCCGAAAATTGTCGTAAAAGTTGGATATCGTCGTACGGTGCATTAATCAAAGTGTGAAGCCAAATTTCGTGGCACCGGAAAGCGGGGGAACCGTTTTGGGTGAATTGATCTTGCAAGAGAGGGATCATAGGGGAAACCTTCTACCGAATCCTTAAGCTAACCTCGTAGGCATTGGAAGGGGACAATCGATTTAACATGAAAAAGAAACTAACCGCCGCACTCATGGGATTCGCAATTGCATTTACTGTTATGGGGAATAGCAGTGCACATGCAGATTCCAGAATGGACCAGATCATTGAACCAGCAATGGGAACACCGTACCGCATCGGGGGAACAACGTTCAACGGTTTCGATTGCTCCGGATTCACTCAATATGTATTCAGTAAAATGAACATTGATCTGCCGCGTCAATCCACGTCGCAATACCAGGTAGGCGAAGCAGTAAGCAAAGGCGATCTGCAAGCTGGTGACCTCGTATTCTTTAACACGACTGGAGCAGGAGTTTCACATGTAGGCGTTATGGTAAGCAGCACTCAATTCGCACACGCTTCTACATCCAGAGGTGTACGAATTGATAATCTTAGCATGGATTATTATGCTGACCGTTTCGTTGGCGCTAAACGTGTAATGAGCAACTATGCTTTTGACACTTACGCTACAGATAATTAATCCGATTACTATGCAACTTTGACAACAATGAATCGACTCATAATATCAACCGCGAAGGATTCCCGCCAGAATCTTTTGCGGTTTTTTGTTTTGTCTGATCCGTTGTGCCTGTATACTATATAAACGAAATGAAGCTGAATTAGGTTACACTTTATACAAAAAAAGTTAAAATAAAAATAAGATGACTTCGTAATTATGTCTACTTATTATTACCCGCGTCTAAATTATGGTAAACACATTTTCCAATATTTATTTTATAATTTTTTCTAAATATTTGATGTAATAGAGAGGAGATTTGTGATGCAGCCTGCGTGTGTACTGCCCTTTTCCGTTGTAACGATGAGCACAGAGCATGCTGCTCTTATTTGTAACTGGCATTATGATCCGCCTTATAATATTTACGGCTGGCTGCCCTGGGAGCAGATGCAGCAGCTCGGAATCGAATTCGGTGATCCGCAGCTTCGTGAGCAGCAATATGCGTCGGTTCTGGATGCTATAGGTGAGCTGTGCGGCTTTGCCCAGTTCTTTCCCCTCACCGGAACGATACGCCTCGGCATCGGCATGCGTCCCGATCTATGCGGGTACGGATACGGTGAATCGTTCATGCGTGCTATTACGGAAGCTGCTATCGTGCGTAATCCAGATGCAGAGATTGATCTGGAAGTGCTCACCTGGAATCAGCGTGCCATTCGTACCTACCAGAAAGCGGGCTTCCATATTACCGATACGTATAGCCGCCGGACACCGGATGGAATGAAGCCTTTCTACTGTATGGTATATGATGGGGCCGCCACAGAGGAATAATACAATCATTCCAGCGTCATGGAATTCCATTAGCAAAGGCCTGCATAATGTGAGAGCGTATCAAACATCCTCTCCTTTATGCAGGCCTTCTATATGCAAGCGAGTCGATTTAAATTAACGACACAAAGGTCATTTCTGTATCTCCGATCAAAATATCAATTCGATGCGTATCGGCAGCATAGATGACCACACCACTGCCTACCCGAATCGTTGACTCGGAGCCCAGCGCGTAAAACAGATCCTCCGCCAGCGCCTCCTGTACTTCGCGCCGTTCATCTGAATTTAGCCCTTCCCATTCTTCCGATGACATCTGAAAAAACAAATAACTATCCGGAATCATATTCAGTGCTGTCGTTAAATCGTTCAGAATCCCCTCATAATCACGTCCATGCTTAACACCCATACTGCGCCTCCCCCAATCTGTCGATATTGTTACATTTACCAACTTCTTTCCATTATAACTCAAAAAAACTCTTAACAATGCATCATATTCTGTCGATAAAAAAGTATCAGCGATTTAAGCAATCCCATCATTGCAACTCCATCATTCCATGGAAGAGAGTGGTGTACGCACTACAATATATACTCACGGACGAGGTGTATTATGCAAATTTCAACAATTATTGGCTTAGTTGCAGGGTTACTTTCCCTGGTAGTCGGGATGATCCTCAAAGGAGCCCCGCTGGTCAGTCTGGTAAACAACCCGGCGGCCTATGTTATTATCCTGGTAGGTACAGCAGCTACAATCTTCATGGCATTCCCGATGAACGAAGTAAAACGTGTTCCAAAGCTGTTCGGTATTATTTTCAAAAACCAGACCCTGCTTGATAAAAAGGAACTGGTTCGTATGTTTATGGAATGGGCTTCCATCACACGTCGCGAAGGCTTGCTGGCGCTGGAATCCAAAGTCGAGGAAATCGACAATTCTTTCCTCCGCAATGGGATGCGGATGATTATTGACGGTAACGATCAGGAGTTCGTTCAGGACGTACTGATGGAAGATATCAATGCTACAGAAGAGCGTCACCGTTCAGGCGCGCTCATCTTTTCTCAGGCGGGTATGTACGCGCCAACGCTCGGCGTACTCGGGGCGGTTGTTGGTCTGATCGCCGCACTGGCTGACCTTAGTGATATGGAGAAGCTCTCTCACGCGATTGCGGGTGCATTTATCGCGACGGTTCTCGGTATCTTTACCGGTTATGTACTGTGGCACCCGATGGCCAACAAGCTGAAACGTCTGTCCAAAGCAGAAGTTGAGATCAAGCTGATGATGGTCGAAGGCCTGCTGTCTATTCAATCTGGCGTATCCACGATGGCGATTAGCCAGAAGCTGGCTGTATTCTTGACTCCATCCGAAAGTGCCGAACTTGAAGCTGATCAAGGAGGAGGTGGCGGCGGTGAGCAAGAAGGGTAAACGACACGAGCCTCATGAAGAGCACGCGGACGAGAGCTGGCTGCTTCCTTATTCTGACCTGATGACCCTACTGCTGGCATTGTTTATTACCCTGTTTTCTATGAGTTCACTGGATGCTTCCAAGTTTAAAGGAATGGCTGAGGCGCTCAATGCCGCTTTTACCGGCGGTACTGGCGTAATGGATCAAACTTCACTGGCACCGACCCAGGGCAAAGTAACAGGCAAGGGTGAACCGGATAATACAGCAGAAGCTGCTACACCTTCCGATAGCAATTCCAAAACGTCAGCGCAAAAGCTACGTGAGCAACTGCAAAAGCAGGAGCAGGAAGATCTGGAAAAAGTAAAACAAAAGCTGGATCAATATATTCAAAGTCATGGTTTAAGCTCCCAGTTGAATACGAAGCTGAATCAGTCGGAGTTGAAAGTAACGATCAGCGATAATACGCTGTTCGCTTCCGGTATGGCTACTGTAAAACCGGAATCTCGTCAACTCGCCAAATCACTCTCCAACATTTTGCAGGAGATTCCTGGCTATGATGTTATCGTATCCGGTCACACGGACAATATTCCGATCTCCAATTCACGTTATACATCCAACTGGAACCTCAGCTCGGATCGTGCATTGAATTTCATGCAGATCATCCTGCTGAACAAAAATCTCGACCCGCGCAAATTTAGCGCAATTGGCTACGGTGAATATCGCCCGATTGCCGATAATAGCACCAATGTTGGACGTGCACAGAATCGCCGTGTTGAGGTTGCGATCGTTCGTAAATATGCAGATAACGATTCCAATACGTCACTGCAATCGATCGTAAATAACAAGAACAATTAAGCTGGGCCTCACCTCTTCACCTTATAATGCTGGCACTGCTGCCAGAGTTAGCAAGAACGGATACCGATCGGTATCCGTTCTTTATTTTTTATATTTTATAGAACATGGTCTACCGTGATTATAGATTGAAATGATTATCGCGATTGCCTACAATAAAATACAGATGTTATCTACCTGTGGATAATTTGAGCGGGCTCATCTATGAAGAGTAGAGCGCAGTCAAGTGAGCAATTCAGCATAGCATCGGGCTTGATCGTGATTTCCTTTTCTCATGCGCCCTGTTCACTTATTTATTTTCTACGCCAGATAAAAGTTATCCACAATTCTGTCCACAAGCTGTTAACAACGAATATTTGTTCGATGGACAAGTCCAGAACGTATCCACAGCAGAAAGAAGGTTTTGCCATTTTGATCGTACAACATCCGCACTGGATGAAGGAAGCCATTGCAGAAGCACGCAAAGCTGAACAGCTTGGCGAGGTTCCAATCGGTGCCGTCATCGTTAAAAATAATGAGATTGTAGGACGCGGTTATAATCTGCGTGAAACGACCCATGATGCTACAGCGCATGCCGAAATTATTGCCATTCGTGAAGCAAGTGAACAGCTTGGCTCCTGGCGTCTGCTCGACTGTACATTATATGTCACCCTGGAGCCATGCCCGATGTGCGCTGGAGCGATTGTCCAAAGCCGTATCCCGACCGTCGTTTATGGCACAACCGATCCCAAGGCAGGCTGTGCAGGCACATTGATGAATTTGCTACAGGAGCCTCGCTTTAATCATCGTACCGAAGTGGTCGATGGGATTATGCAGGAAGAATGCGCCAACCTGCTGACTGATTTTTTCCGTGAACTACGCGTTCGTCTGAAGCAAAACAAGCAACAGCGCCAGGAGGGATAATCCAATGTCCATTCATTTGCAGGATGCTGATCATCGAATCTATGTACGTCTATTGAAGCCGGAGGATGCGGAGGCGTTATTACATATGCGTCTGCAAAGTCGACAGGATAACCAGCGTTATGAGCCACAGTATCCGGATGAGTTTTTCACCAGAGCAAGCCAGCTCGATCTATTGTATCGTCGCCAGCAGGAAGCAGCAGAGGATCGCGGCTACCTGTTCGGTATCTTTTTACAGGAGGATGATACGCTGATCGGTACGATCTCGATCAGCCATATTGTACGCGGTGTCGGACAGTTCGCAGAACTGGGCTATTCCCTTAGCTCAGCCCATCAGGGACATGGTTACATGACAGCCGGCGTACAGCTTGTGCTCGCCTACAGCTTCCGCTCCCTCGGTCTACATCGCATTCAGGCAGGAATTATCCCGGATAACACGTCTTCCAGACGTGTATTGGAAAAATGCGGCTTTCAACCCGAAGGCATCGCCCGTAAACTTGTGAAAATTAATGGGTGCTGGGAAGATCATCAGATCTATGCGCTACTGGCAGAGGATATGGATGATACATCCATTGGTTGAGTTGTACAGCTCGGCAATACAGCTCGGCAATACAGCTCGGCAATACAGCTCGGCAATACAGCTCGGCAATACAGCTCGGCAATACAGCTCGGCAATACAGCTCGGCAATACAGCTCGGCAATACAAAACCCCCGC
>JBCNLJ010000067.1:0-30337 GCA_039595515.1 Paenibacillus sp.
TATAAGACGCTGCATATTAGCAATATATGCAAGGCAATATAACGGAACAATCAGATTTTTTAATCTACATGATGCGGGCAGTAGCGACATGCTAACGCCCGCATAATCTGGCTAAAGGAAATGATGGCGCTATGGGAATTGGAGAACATGCCAGGTCTGCCTTATGGCTTGGTGCGGGAATGTTATTATTTATCCTTTGTCTGTCAGCAGGCTCCAGCTTATTTCAGACAACCAATGACATTAATACTAAAGTCTACACATTAATTCATACTACCGATCATAATCAGCAAGCTACACTCACGATCGAAAGTGACTACACCTGCACTGGAGCTGAAGTCATCCAGACTCTGTATGGAATCCAAGAGCTGGATGCGGCTGTTGAAGTAAATGGGCAACGATTCGACAGCAGCATGGACCCGGATGAAATGGATGTAACGAATATAGATGTCAATCGTACCTATCACCCGACCTACGAACGGGATACGCAAGGGCGCTTAATATTGCTTAAATACGACGCAAGCTAAGGGAGAAAATGAATATGAGCAATGCGATTATGAAAATATTTGCTGCTTTACTGGCACTATTATTGATGGGCATCTGGCCTATTTATACAGCATATAGCTCTCAGGATAACAGCTCTGGGATCGTTGCGTTGAATGCTGTTACCCGCTTCGTAGATAGTGTTCGAGATAAAGGATATATTACGCCGACGATGATGCAGCAGTTTAACGATCAGTTGTTTTTGACAGGTAATACATATGATATTCAGATGGAGCACCAGCATAAGCGCTACGATCCGGTGTACGATGATGAAGATAATTTTAAAAATACATATCAGGTGCATTATGAAGGTTATTATAATAGCCAGATTGAAGCGAAGCTGTTTCCAGCAGGCAACGATAACCTGGATGATCCAGCTCGTGTGTACAAGCTGAGTCAGGGGGATTTTTTCAGTGTAACTGTGAAAAGTACAAATCGCACGATGGCGACGCTGATGGGCGATATGCTATTTGGCGGAGGCAGTGCACCCAATGAGAAGATCGTTATTCCTTACGGAGGCATGATATTAAATGAAGATTACTAATCTGGCTGTGATCTTCGTGCTGATTCTGTTATTTGTATTTGTAAAAAACAATCTGGATCAGGAGGATAACCGCACCAATTTGCAGCTACAGGTTCGATATAACAAGGCGATTGATACGGCAACACAGGACGCAGCCCATGCGCTGATGACCAATGCGAGCCAGCCCGCGGAAAGTCAGTATCAGTCTGCCAAACAGGTACGTATTAATAAGGAAGCAGCGGCAGATACTTTTTTCCGTACCCTGTATTTGAATTTTAATGTGGCGGATGATGCGATCGGTCAGCAGGTGCTAAACGGCTACATTCCGGCGCTAATCGTGATCGGTTATGATGGCTATTATGTATATCAATTTGAATCGTATCGCAATGCGGAGGGACAGACTGAGTTTCGCCATGTGTGGAGCCCGAAAAAGCCCTATGCGTATAAGGATGAGCAAAATAACACGTATGCTTTTACACTGGACGACTATGTAACGATGCATCGTGCAGCAGATGGTAAGTGGCTGCATGGTTTTCGTAGCGAGCTACAGGAGCAAGCGGGTGTGAAGCTGCTGGATGATGCAGATGCTTTTGATGCTGCGCGCCGTACAACGATTGTGAATGCACTGCAAAATGATCTTGGTATTACGATCAATCGTTATAATACCGATGCAAAGCGCTATGGCGTATCGTATACGTTTACCGTCCCCTATATTTCGCAGGAGGACTGGAACAATACGATCAATGATGCGGGTGTGCTTGCATTTGTACAGGGGATTCCGCTTGGTAGGGAGTACTATAATAACTATGCGCTTGGGGGTGCGAGAATAATCAAAAAAGATACATTCGTAGGAATCATAGCGGATGGACGCAAGTATTACTACCCTTCAAAGTCTTGCCAATCGACGTATGCGCCTGAAGAAGAATTCACGACAGCGAAAGAGGCTGCCCAAAATGGATACAGGCCACTTCAATGCGGTATTGGTAATTGACTTGATTCTTCCGATATAAAGTAAGGTACCCAAAAATTAGCGCATTATTTACTATTTGCCTATGCAAACTACATAAGACAAATAATCAATTCGGAAGAAAACTACTATACTTAGGGGGATTTACAATGAAATTGAATGTACTGAAAAAAACAATGCTGTCTGTGGTCGCAAGCTCGTTTATTCTGAGCGTTTTACCTATCTATCACGAAGCACATGCTGCCTACAATATTACAGTGCCATCGCAACAGGTGGAAGTATTGCTGAATGCTCGTAAAATGGCTTTCCCGGATGCAAAACCATTCCAGGATGAAAATAGCGCGGTAATGGTGCCGATCCGCTTTATCTCGGAAAAGCTGGGGGCAAAGGTTGGTTATCAGCAGAGTAAAGGCAAGCAGACCGTTACGCTGAAGACGGATAAGCATAGCGTGACACTTACTGTAGGTTCTTCAACTGCTGTTGTGGATGGAGACAGCAAGACGTATGACAGTAAGATCATTGTGAAGCAGCAGCGGACGTATGTGCCTTTACGGTTAGTGAGTGAAGGGTTGGGGCAGTCAGTGGATTGGGATCAGGTTGGGAAGTGGGTGTGGATTGGAAGTAAGGATGTGCCAACGCTAGATGAACTCAATTTGAAGAAGAATCCGATGTCGATGGTGACGAAGTATTTTAATCAGCGTAAGGATGATTATTTTTTGGATAACTTGCTCGGAGATCCTTACAAAAATGTGGTCATTTTGAAACAATCAGATTTACCAGTCAAACTTGTTGATGGAACTTTATTTGATGTACAGCGTGTAGAAGTAGATGGGGTTCCGACTATACGAAATCGTTCTGATGAGTCAAACTTTCATATGGGCTATTTAACAAAAAAGCAAGACTACCGTAATCGTTCTGCAATTGATCAATTAAAGACTAAGAACGCAGACGGTACACGATTTAATTATTTTAAAATTGAATCTTGGTATGATTCTTATCTCGGAATTGTTGATCAGCAACCTCTAGCACCTAAAGATTTTGATTATTTCTTAATCCAATATGCAAATAATGATTCGATGGTTCTTCTTGAGAATCCATGGAAACAATAAGATGAAATATTTTACACGTTGGATACAACGTTATAAAAGTTATGTTTCTGTCGCTATGATCTTATGCATTCTATTTAATCTTCTTACTCCTTCAAATTTTCTATTAAATGCTGCTGAAGAATCTCAATCTATTACTCCATTAAAGTATTATAAAGACAAAGACCCTAATACTACTGAAGCTAACTACAGATATTTTGTTGGTATGATGTACTTTGATATGTGGAAAGGTACGTCTTGGGATAATGGTCTAGCACCACAACGTGGCGATGTAGGAGAAGCTGAGCAAAATTATGCATTCAATTTTCCGAATCGGACTGTAAAGAGTATACAAGCAGCCGTTTTTAATCCTGAAGACCCTGATAATAAAGATCAATTAGCGTTGTTGCCAGATAATGTAGATCAGAAAAGTTTATTATTGGAATTTTTCGAAGGATCTCGATCAGATGATTGGAAGGACTATAGATCATATATTAGTAATACCACGTCAGATAGGGCCATCAGTTTCCAACCTAGTATCTCTGGTATTGGTACAGATACAGCTAAAGTTCCTGTTACAATAAAAATTGGTCTAGATACCAAATCAGGAACAGAAGAAGATATTACTTATACATGCGGTGATCGCTGTAACAATGGTGTAAAAGGTCACCGCATCTATGCAGCCGTCCTATTCAAAATCGAACTCGCCGCCGACCTCAGCGTCTATTATAAAACCGTCGACGGCAAGTCACTCAACGACATTTTCCCACCACGCATCGAAGAAATGAAGCCAGGTAAACCGTATACATTTGAGCCACCAACACATGAAGGCTATACATACGCTGGTTACAAGAAAACAACAGACGGTAGTGATCCATCGAAGTCTAAAGATATTACCACAGGTGATCCACCTAAACTTGAGCCCTACAAAGGGAATTTTGAGCAATATCGTATCTACCAATATTACGAAGTAGGAGAACCGTGTAAGACCGGTCAAACGAGTGCGGACAATCCGAATTGTGAGGATGAACCGACAACAGAAAATGGAGAAGGCATGGGAGCGTGTACCTATACGATCTTACCGCCAACAGAAACCCAGCAAACGAGCAAGCAACTCATGAATCCCGAAGCCGCCGGTCATATCCTTGCCGATGATCGCGCCAATGGACGTCATTTTGATGCCACGAAAGGCATCCCAACCAGCGAGCATCTCTACGCCAATGCCTGGGGCTATGACTACCTGTTCCAAACTAACTTTGGCGAAAGGAAAGGCAAGATTCAGTACGATTGCGAAGTGAAAGTCAGATATAGCCTCAAGTGGAAAGAGAAAAACAACAAAGACCAGTGGAAGACTAAGACCGGAAGCGAATCCAAAACGTATACCTTTAATTTTACCCGTGAGTATGCCTACTGGCAGATCAACCAGCTCCAGGTGCTCGGCGTGGATCACGCGAAGCTAACTAACTATGCTTTACCCAGCGGCAGTGTGACGCTACAAGCAGCAAATTACACCGCACCTGCGCTAACGACAGAAGCAAGTACCGAAGTCAACGACCATGTCCGCCCTGCCAAAACCGGAGCGATCAACTACAGTCCCGGCACCATCGATGGCGGAAAGTCCGGTCGTCCTTCTGTACCGAATGACCGAAGCAAGCTCAAAAGCATGGCGGAAGGCAAAACCGATGAACCTCAGGTTCGCAACGATGCCATCCAGTTTAGCTATACTAACAAAGACACCGAAGTCATGAACGGCGACTGGACCAAAGCCACACCCCCAGCGCCTAAAGAAATCCCAGCACCCACCAAGCTTCGCTCCTACAAAGATACAGGAGACACGACCCTCTTCCAGGGCTTCCAGCTTATCAGCCGTAAGCTCACGAACCGGGCCAACACACCGTCCACGGGAACCATTACCTATACGATGGTGGAAGGCGATGTGAACGGAGGGGGCGACCAGAGCTACCCGATCACCGACATCAACAGCGTCACCGTACATACACCGGTCGTCGACTACGCTTCTGTCTCCGACGACAAAGCACACAACCAGAAAACCGTTCCTAGCACCGATCGGATGGCGCTCATTTTGAACCGCCCATTCACCGTGCGTATTCCAACGACCGGGCAGCATCTGGACGGCACGGCCTACCCGGGCTATGGCAAACGAGATTACGCCAGGTATGTTAAAGCCAAACAGGTCTGGTTCCCGTTTGACGTGTACAGCGAAGACCACCAAACGTTCTATCCGAAGCAAACCTGGATCGATATCCCGGTACAACAGCTCGATACCGTATTCCAGCTCCCTGTCTGGGTCGATGAAGGGCACTACACCGTCATGTTCCGCAATGTCGCTGAAAATGCACCGGCTAGCTTCACTGCCCAGCAGGATGCCAATACGAATCTCAGCAACCATGTCGCAAAGGATACCGTCGATGTGGACGTCGTCGGACGCTTGTACGATTTCCATGTGACCGATATCGCCGATTTCGCCTGGGAAACCGTGTTCCGTCAGGCGGTCGGTAGTCCGCTGCCCACCGGACGCTCCTACTGGGTCGGTCCGAACAGCATCGATGGCGAGCCGCGCGGCAATACGCGTCCGTATGTACTCCCAATCCTAAGAGGTAGTCACCCTCAGCAGGGAGCCAAAAATGTCACCGTCAAAACTGGCTACCATTTCAAATTCGATCTGAAAACGATGGGCAATATGTTTGGCGATCGGGATGCGATCCGGCTTACGCCTAGCTTTTACTATCAGGATCGTTCAGCAGCGACGGCACCGAAGCGGATTCCGGTCGATCTGTACTATCATTCGGATACCCAGTCATTTATTCGCATCGGTTCCGCTGCGGATGTGGAGCGGCGGCAGGTGACGCTGAATCAGCGGCTGCGCAATGTGCCGCTTGCCGACTTGAAGCAAACTGCCGCCTCGATCTACGAGCTAACGAGTGGCTGGATGATTTCGAAGGAGCAGTATATTGCCCGCTTCCTCAAGCGAGCCGGTCAGCCGACGTATACCGGTGGCTATGATATTCAGCTCTTGCCATCCCCGCTGCGTACGTTTATTCAGTCCCCAGGTCGTCCAGCCGCGGCTTCGGCAAGTCCAGCGCGCGTGAATGCGAGCGTGCAGCAATGGTATGGCGAATACAGTCTGCCAGCTCGTGTATATGCCGTGCCCAAAGGAACCGATCTGGCTGCCTATGGACGCAGTCATATGCTGGATGAGAAGGCGCCGATCTTTTTAAAGCAGGGCTTTATCGTGGTCAATCTGGACATCGAATCGATTGTGAATGGCGATACGAAGAATCCGCATCTTCAATACATCCATGCGCCCCTCAGCAACCAGTGGTGGCAACTGGAAGGCTATGATGGAACAGATGGGAAGCGGGATCATGTGATCACCGATCCGTATGGCGTGCAATATGAAGTAGCGGATGGAGACGTCCTATTTTACGATACCGACCACAGTGTATATGACGACTACACTAGCCGAGGTACGCATTAAATTGCATTACAACGGTCTCTAACAATAACGAGCATAAAAGTACGAAAAGCACGTACTTTTATACACTCAGCCAAACAGGCACTTTCTTTAGACTGATCTGAAGAAAGTGCCTGTTTAATGCGATAAAGCCTCACTTATATGTCCTGCCCCTGCTTACTGCATAAAAAGCATTATCCCATTCATTTATTTTCCAAGCCAGTACGCTAGCACATACAAGAAATAAATATGCGCAGGATAAAATACATAAAACAAATACTTCATATTGCGCCCTTTCGCGCCAGTATACAGAGCGATCGGAATTGCTGCAAATACCATCATCCACTGATAATTCACCCAGAGGTCGAAGCCTCCAGTCCATGCGACCAGTGCAGATATGACAACTAGAGCAAGTATTTGCCACAGTCGTTTGTGACGCAGCAGATGGAATAGCACACCTAAAATAATAAAGACGAATCCACCTTCCACCAGTGCAGGTATAGGCATAAATAGATTGACATACATGAATGTATTAAGAAGCCATGGATGACTAAATGCAGATGAAGTGAATAGCTGAAGTGCAGCCTGACTGACTACAATAGGCAGCAGCAAAGCGACAATAGCTCCTGCAATCTGAACATATTTACGCGCTTTCATCGCTCCGATAAGCCAATCGATTAGTAGCATATAGAGTACAGCGAGAAATAACGTACCGAAAATATTATTAATAAGCACATTATCCGATGGCAATTGACGTTGAAGTATCGTGCTGATGATGCCCATCAGCACATAGCCAGCGTACAGATGCAGCATATATTTCCATTTGCTACGTGTGTAATGATACCCCTCCGCACTGGCAAATAGAAAGATCGGAGCTACGATGCGTCCGACCCAGTTAAACCAGACGGGCACATCTGCCGGGAAAAATTGATGAATATGATCGAATACCATAAGCAGCATACCAATTAGCTTAAGCTGAAAGCTATTCAGGCGAAAATATGAACCGTTTAAAGCAGGTAATGTAGACATAGAAAAACCTCCAAATTCGATGATGGACTAAACGCAGCTCGTATGAACTGCCCTTGTCGAGCAGCTCCTTTTATGAGTTCAGCATATCGAAGGTGGAGGTTTCTTCCTATTGAATAAGCTTAAAAATACCTTACAGTTTAGTAAGCCAGCGTTCCCAACTTGATGATTATCGCATAGCCGACTGCATACCAGGTCTTTATATAGATTTTGATACGTACAGGGTGTGAGTATAGAAAATATAGAAAGTATAGAGCATAAAGAGTATAGGGAGCATAAAGAACATAAAAAGCATAAAAAGCATAAAAAGCATAAAAAGCATAAAAAGCACAAAGAGCACAAAGAGCTAGAACTCTTAGTTTGTTCAGCCAGATTGCTCATCTATAGACTACATTTATAGACTGTTAGGCACTCGCCTATACAATTTCATCCATAGCATATCTCGTATTGTCATTCAAAGGATTGCATGGTTACCATACTACTTGTAGGCTTGAAAATCGACGTTTCTTACCATCCGTTACCGCGTCTTATTTATATAGCTTGTATAGATAACTTATACAACCTTATTTAAATGTAATCGATTGGTGCATCGCATCCCATGCATTCTGTCCGATAATGCCGAGACGCCATAATGCCACCCCTTTTAGCTGGTAGCGCTTGGCGAGTCCGATCTTTGCATTGACGCTGCTTGCATCCTCACTACTGAGGGAAATGCCAAGCATGAGCTTCGATGGAGCTGTATTTTGCAATGCCATCAGAATCGCGTCATTGACTTTATCCATCGGCTCTGGACTTTTCTTATCTGTATAATCGTAAGCCATAATAATCAGATCGTCTGCCAGTAAGCCAAGCTGCTTATAATCATAGCCTGTATACGAGCTATTAAGCGGATGCAGAGCAAGGGTAAGCTTTAAGCCTGCCGCATGTGCCGCAGTTGATAGCTTTTGAATAAAGGCATTATAATCGCTCCGGGCCTTCGCTTTGTCACCACTCCAACCGAGACCTTCAAAATCAAGCAGAATGCCTTTGAAGCCTTTAGACGTAGCGGTATTGATCATCGCTTGAATCGTACGGCTTTGCAGATCTTGATTTTCCAGATTGCGGGTCAATTCGCCGTGACCGTCAACGGCATAAACCATGAGATACGGAGCCGTACCGTTTGTAGCGGTATTTTGAATAATCGATTCCGGCGTATCGGTGCCCGCTGACTGTGGCCATTTGTATTCGGTACTGGTGGTGGAGAATTCGCCATCGGTCGTAATCCGGCTCCAGCCATAAGCAACGGCGTCAAAATCCGGTACATAAGCGCGCTCATCATAGGAAGAGATCGCATAGAAGCCCAGTGTGTACAGATCTTTGATCGGTGAAGTAATCGCGACCGTTCGTGTAGAAGCATTCCAGTTCACAGTTGCTCCGAATTGCTGGCTGAAAAAGCTAAGTGGGATCATCGTCGTATTGTTAACTGTTTGTGGAGCGACAGCAAGCGAGACATTACGTCCATCCACAATTGCGGTTTTGCTGTTCATTGTAAGTATAATTTTTTTGGTAGTGCTGTTGGTAGTGCTGTTGGTAGTGCTGTTGGTAGTGCTGTTGGTAGTGCTGTTTGTTGCTGCTGTAGCGGTGATCGTGCGGGCCGCTTGATTCCAGCTTACCTGTACGCCGAGTGCCTCGGAGATGGCCCGGAAAGGAACAAGCGTTGCTCCATTTTTGATTACCGGTGCTGTAGGGAACGGTAATGGATAACCATCCAGCATAATATTCGTACTCGGTGTGGCTGCTTCTGCGGTAGGCGAGGATGCAGTCGGTAATGTGACTGTACCTGCACTAAAAACCAGAGTGAGTGACGCAGCGAGTAACCATTTTTTCATGAGAAACCTCCTATTTTATGTTGGAATTCTAAAGCTAAACCCTTTGTTTGAACACATTCAATATGGACATTCCAAACAAAGTCCTCTTTTCCACACTAACGTTCCTATTTTACCAGAACGTTGTTCAAGAGGGATTATACAAATAATGATATTTATGTCATAATTGCTTTTTTCATGAGAAATTAAGGAGGAAAGGATCAGAGACGATACACATCTTTGGACCTCTCTTTGTGTCCGGGCGAACCATTTTGATTTTTTTGCATACAAATGGATATGAAATCGAGTACACTTATAAAGTGTTAAAAGTGTGTAAATTTAGAACCATGTCAGCGACCAGAAGGAATCAGGGAGCAGGCATTTAAATTTATACACATATCGGTTATATTAGGATTAGGGTACACTGGTGTTCGGGGCATGATTGTTAACTATGATAACGTTTGGTACCAAGACGATTCGCTGATTATGGAAGTATAGAGGTGGTCCCTATCTTTCAGAAAGCAGATCGTAAGGGCAAACGAGCATGAAGGCTTGACCCGAAGCATGCCATCAATGAAACCCGGAATCTGTGCTATCTTTCGAAAGGGTATAACCGTACTTCTGGAAAAAGAGCCGTAACGCCGGGTCGCATATTGGACAGATGAAGAAACATAACAGAATGCTGTTGCATCTGCATTTTTGTATTCTACCGGACAGATCAACACGATCCCACACCATGCGGAATGTTCGTCAACGACTCTTTGATGTAGTAAGACAAATCGGCTCATGGTAGCCATCATTTTATAATAAAATCATATTGTATTCGGTAATAATTCAGACATCGCGTATGCGCTGAGATTAGGCCGAAGCCGGGATGTTCATGCCCAGGCTTCGGCCTATTTTTTTTACAAAGGAGGTCGCAGATATGGAATCCAAATCGATGTTATATATTGGCCAGGATCCGATCAATCTCCAACTGGTTCGTTACCTGCTCAGTAAAAAATTTCCGCATGTCAAGCTTATTCAAGCGTGTAACAGCAAAGAAGCAATGTCCAGAATAGAGGAAGATTCGCCTGCACTTGTACTTGTTGATATCCAGCTTCCGATTACGGAGGAATACACCATTCCTGAGAAGCTTAAACAACCAGCCGAGCATGAATCCCCTCCCATCTGGGCGGTGAGTGGTTGTGTTATGGATCAAGATATTATCCTGGCTTATCGGTCAGGTTTTGATCGTTATTTTACGAAGCCTCTTCATCTGCTTAGCTTTACTCATCATCTGCGCCGAGAACTGGACGGATGATCGTCCCCCAACAATCCAGTTAGGTATTCCAACTCTTTGAAATGTGGAGTGTATAAATCATTGAATGCAAAAAGTATAATCACACAAGCTACCAGCTATACAACCAAACTATTACGCAATCGTTTCGGCAAGGGGCCGGAATCGGTATCGATTCATTTATGCAAAAATTGCGTAGTGTTTCATTTAAAAAACTTTATTAGCCCGGTGGAAAAGTTTTTGATCAGTCAGGAGGAGGAGCAGGCTTTTCGCTATACGCGTGATCTGATTATGAAATCCTTACTGCCTGAATTGCGAAGCTTTCTCCAGCACCAACTGAATATGGATGTGATTGACTGGTACTATGACTGGGGGTTGCATCATGCCTCCGGTGTTATTGTGGCGCTGCTTGGTCCGGAGACATCACCGGCTGTAGATTACAAGCATAAGCAGGCCATTCACCAGCAGATCATTCAGACAACAAGCGCTTTACAAAAGCCCCCGGAGTATATTGATTCGTGGTGGGTGAATACGCGCATGCTATTTATTTTCCGGCGCGGCACGACTATTTTGCTGGAAAAGGAATTTATTACGCTCGGTTATGAGCAAATGCTACGAGTAACAAAGGACAAGCTGGAGAAACGACTGCTGCAAAAGCAGACGAATATTGAGCAGATGGTTGGCAAAAAAATCGCTGATCTGTATGTGGACTGGAATTTTGAGAAGGATCATAGCATGATTATTTATCTGTTTGAAGATCATGCGGCGGCAGAACCAGTACGACAGGAAGGATAATGACCATCGTCTGTTATCGATATATGACCAGCGGTGGAGATAAGTTCCTAATCATGGTAAAGGGATGAAACCTTTTGCCTGATTATAGTTCCGAATATCGTCAACCTTCTGTTCGTTGGGTATAGTAGCTATAATTCATAATTTCCATGCGCATCCTTTTATTTCAGCATGAGGCACACAGAACGATATGACAGTAAAAATGGTGGTGTACTCGTTTTGAAACATAAGGAAATGATCAGTCAGTCGACTTCATATGTAACCAAGTTGCTTCGTAGTCGCTTTGGGAAAGGACCACAGTCCGTCAAAATTGTGATGTCTGAACGCTCGATTGTGTTTCAGCTTCGCAATTTTATAAGTCCGGTGGAGGATTTTCTGCTTGTGCATAATGAGGAGGAAACGTTCCGTTATACGCGTGATCTGGTGATGAATGCGGTACTGGAGGACTTGCAAAATTTTCTCCAGCAAGAGCTTGGATTGCAGATTAGCGATATGTACTACGATTGGGGTGTACATAATGCTTCTGGAATCATTGTAGGGCTAATGAAGGTTGATCCCGATCATCAGACTCCCGATTATGATGGGAAGGATGCGTTAGAGCATAAGCTATCGGATATTTTGGAGAAGATTCAAAAGCGTCCGGAGCATCTGGATTCCTGGTGGGTGGATTCTTCGATACTGTGTGTGTATCGTCGCGGGATTACGAAGCTGATTGAGCTAGAGCTGATCGAATTGGGCCACCTTGATTTGCTTAAATCAGCCAAGCGTCGATTGGAAAAGCGTTTAATTACAGAGCAGTTGAACACACAGGATTATATCGGCAAATCTCAATACGAGCTGTATCTGGATTGGGATTTTGATAGGGACGACGGTATTGTTTTGTACATTTTTGAATAAAGGATGGCTTACCTGGAGCGCATGGAGTATCGATAATCAATGTGGTTGTCGATAGAGTCATCCTTATAATAAAAAGGCGGCGTGGATTGCTCCACACTGCCTTTTTGTTATGATCGTATTGTTGCTACATGGAGCTACTTCCTACTCAAGCAAGCTATTAAGCAAATTGCTTCGGATTGGAACCAAAACGGTTGTCTCCAGGGTTGCCTTCCAGACACATGAATACGAGCAAAATGATCGGCCCAACAAATGGAACGAGCGCAATCAGGATCCACCAGCCACTGCGATTCGTATCATGCAGACGACGGATCACAACGCCCAGTCCTGGCAGCAATACAGCCAGAGAGTAAAGGCCAGTGAGAACACCGTTAATGCCAATCAGTGATTCCAGCAGATATAGCACCAGCACGACTGGAATCGTAATCAGTCCATACATCCAGTATTCCTTGCGTCTTGCTCTGCCTTGAAAATTAACATAATCTTTTAAAACTTTTAAATACCAGCTCACTTACTATTCCTCCTACAATCTATGTATTTATTTAAAGCATTACATATATACCATACCTATACAGTAAAGTGAATGTTTATTTAGGATACTATTACTTTTATTTCCATAAAAATAAAACATTTATAAAATCAGTGATTTGGTCCTAAATTAAATTTGCATATTGAGGTAAATAGCTAATACATGTGCAGCAACCGATAGTACGGAAGACATCCAGCTAGCAAGATCGATCCCTATACAAAGGAAGTACCTGTAATTTCGTTTGTAATTAACGCTGGTCAAAGCTTATTTTCGTGATACAATACTTAAAGTCTATGAACGACCATGTGAACCAGGAAGGATCGTACAACCTATGAATCAACCCCCGTTTATTGCTGTTGAAGGCCCGATTGGTGCGGGTAAAACAACACTGTCCACGATGCTGTCGCAGGAGCTTGGGCTGCCGATTCTCAAGGAAATCGTAGAGGAAAATCCGTTTCTCGGTAAGTTTTATGAAAATATCGATGAATGGAGCTTTCAGCTAGAGATGTTTTTCCTGTGTAATCGTTATAAGCAGCTCGAAGATACAGGCATTCAATACATTGCCAACAATCAGCCGGTTATTGCCGATTATCATATCTATAAAAATATGATTTTTGCTCAGCGTACATTAAAAGGTGTCAAACGTGAAAAATATCGCCAGATCTATCATCTGTTAACCGATGATTTGCCGAAGCCGGATGTGATCGTGTATATCCGTGCCAGTCTGGATACATTGCTACGCCGGATTGCCAAGCGCCAGCGTTCCTTTGAGCAGGGTATGGATACCGCTTATCTGGAGCAATTGATCCTTGATTATGATGAGGCGATGGCAGCTATTGCCGAACGTGAGCCGGATACGACGATTATTACAATCGACGGCGACACGATTGATTTTGTGGAAAACAGGGAGCAATTCGATGAGATTGCTGCCCGCTTAAAGGAGCTTATACATGAACGAATACAACATACCTGAAAATGCGCTGATCACCATTGCCGGTACGGTAGGTGTGGGCAAATCAACACTGACGTCGGCGCTGGCTGAGCGTCTGAATTTTAAAACTTCACTGGAAAAGGTTGATCATAACCCGTATCTGGAAAAGTTCTATCATGACTTTGAGCGCTGGAGCTTTCACCTGCAAATTTACTTTCTGGCAGAGCGCTTCAAGGAGCAAAAGCAGATTTTTGAAGCAGGTGGCGGCTTTGTACAGGATCGCTCGATCTATGAAGATACCGGCATTTTTGCTAAAATGCATGCGGATAAAGGTACGATGTCGGTAACCGATTATGAGACCTATACGAGCCTGTTTGAGGCGATGGTGATGACACCATACTTTCCGCATCCTGATGTGCTGGTCTATCTGGAGGGCAGTCTGCCGTCCATTCTGAACCGGATTCAATTGCGTGGACGCCAGATGGAGATTGATACTGACCGTTCGTACTGGGAGCAGATGCATGAGCGTTATTCAAGCTGGATTAACGAATTTACAGCCTGCCCGATACTGCGTCTGAATATCGATGAGTATGATGTGAATGATCCGGCTTCGTTGGATGAGATTCTGCGTCAGATTAGTGTGGTTGTTGCTAATGTGAGAGCGGAAAAGAAGCTACATGTACCTGGCTGAGTAGCCATATATCGTGTGATGATGAAGATAGATTTATAAGCTAGAGTGTGTACGCAAACGCAGGTTGTGATGCATGCCTATGAGCTTGAATACACGCTCGGCTAAATGAAAGGCACAGGTTCGATATCATATCGAGCTTTGTGCCTTTTTTTGAAAAGCATGAAGCAGCTAGACGCTCGTATATCAGCACAGGCTGCAAATGAATAAGAGTTGTTCGAGTTGGAAGCGATTACTCTCCTGGTGGGAAATATCGTATACTGTGCTTGTACAGTAAAAGAGTGGAAACAGCCATCCCTGCATTCTACAATGTCTATACGATCTATATCGAAAAACGCTCGTTCATATTGGATACATAATGGGGGACTTCTATGCAACACTTAGCCAATATCCGCTGGCAAGTGTGCTCGCCTGAGCTGCAAGCTTGGCTGGCAGACGAGCATGCTTGTGTAAGCGAAACGCTGGTGCCTGGATTTGAAGCGCACGTATTCAAACTGTCCGCAGGAGGACAGCAGTATGTACTCAAGCTATGGGATCGAGAATCGAAGCCGGACATTGAGCTACAATATCATGTACTCTCTATGCTGCATCAACATAAGCTAGCGGTATCGAGTGTGTATGGATATGGGATGTACGATGAGCATGCTGTTCTGCTGACCAGTTATGATGGAGACCCCATTCGCAAAATCACAACACCGCATCTATCCTTGCTTGCACGCGAGCTTGCCGGTCTTCATGGGATTCCTACCGATGAGCTGCGAGACGTAGCGATACCTGCATATGGGCAGAAAAGTTATTTTTATAGTGGGATCGATCAATACCCTGAGCTATCCCATGCATTGGATGAACTGCTTCAGCATATTGGATGGCGCGAGCCATCGATCATTCATGGAGATTATCATCCGGGGAATATCGTATACGATGGTGAGCATTACACGATTATCGATTGGACGAATATTCAGCAGATGGATGCACGTCTCGATCTGGCGTGGGCATTGCTTATGCTGGAGTTTTACGTATCACCGCGTTATGAGCGTATATTTCGCCAGACCTATCTGGAAGTACGACCTCAAGCCAACGATCAGTTAGATGCTTTTACAGGGCTCGCTTTTTTACGCTGGCTCATGCAATACGAAAAAGGACATACACCTCAAATACCGGGTGCACGTAAACGAGCACAGGAGCTGGTCAAGCGTAATGAGTGGCTACAGAAGCATGCCGCTCTATTTTCCAAATGGATCAAGCAGTAGACGATGATCCGTGTGCAAAATGATAATGCATAACATCCATAGTAGCTGGAGGCGATAACATGACAACCTTTGATCCCCTTTACTATCCTTATCCTTCTCAACGTAATGCGGTATACGCACATAATGGCATGGTCGCCACCTCGCAGCCACTGGCGGCACAGGCAGGGCTGGATATTTTAAAAAAAGGCGGCAATGCCATCGATGCGGCGATTGCAACGGCTGCATGTCTGACCGTTGTCGAGCCGACGTCCAATGGAATCGGTGGGGACGCGTTTGCACTCGTATGGGTCAAGGATGAGCTATACGGTTTGAATGCGAATGGCCCTGCGCCGCGATCGATCTCCGTTGAGGCTGTGCAGGCAGCCGGTCATAAGCAAATGCCCACCTACGGCTGGACACCTGTTACTGTACCGGGCACGCCAGCAGCCTGGAGTGAGTTATCCCGGCGTTTTGGACGATTGCCGCTGACAGACGTGCTTGCTCCTGCAATTCATTATGCGGAGCATGGGTTTCCGATCTCGCCAACGCTGGGATACTACTGGGAGCTGACCTTTAAACGATTCAAGGAGCTGCTTCAGGACGAAGCTTATAAGGGCTGGTTTGATACATTTGCTCCGGATGGGCGCGCTCCGCGTATTGGAGAATTGTGGCGCTCGCCTGGACATGCTGCGACCTTGCGTAGTATTGCAGAGACGGGAGCGGCCTCTTTTTATACAGGAGAATTGGCAGAGCGGATCGACGCTCATTCCCGTCAATATGGCGGTTATTTGCGCAAAGAAGACCTTGCTGCATTTCAGCCGGAATGGGTGAAGCCGATCTCAGTTGAATATCACGGCTATGACGTCTGGGAGATTCCGCCGGCAGGTCAGGGCTTGATTACATTGATGGCACTTCATATCCTGAAAGGCTATTCGTTTACCGAGCGCGATACCGTAGAGACGCATCACCTGCAATGGGAGGCGATGAAGCTCGCTTTTACAGATGGATTAAAATACATTACGCAGGAGGATAAAATGACCGTGCTTGCGGCTGATCTGCTATCGGAGCAGTATGCGGCACAGCGCCGCTCGCTGATCGGAGACGAAGCGCTTCAGCCAGAGCCGGGCAAGCCGGCTGCGGGCGGAACCGTTTATCTGGCAACTGCTGATCATGAAGGGAATATGGTGTCTTATATTCAAAGTAACTATATGGGCTTCGGTTCCGGTATCGTCATTCCAGGTACAGGGATCAGTATGCAGAACCGCGGTCATTCCTTTTCGCTTGATTCAACCCATGATAATCGCCTGGAGCCGGGCAAGAAGACATATCATACGATCATTCCGGGCTTCCTGACCCGACAGGGACGTGCGGTTGGGCCATTTGGTGTGATGGGTGGATTCATGCAGCCGCAGGGGCATGTGCAAATGGTCATGAATATGATCGATTTTGGCTTGAATCCGCAGGCGGCACTGGACGCTCCGCGCTGGCAATGGCTGGAGGGTAAGATAATTGAGGTCGAGCCAGCATTTCCGGATCATCTCGCCCAGAGCTTGATGCGTAAAGGTCATATCGTAAAGCGCGCGAACAGCTCCGGTGGCTTTGGACGCGGGCAAATTATTGTGCGTGATGAAGAAAATGGGGTACTGATTGGCGGGACTGAATCACGTACAGATGGTGCTATCGCTTCGTGGTAGCGAAGAAAAGCAGGGCTGTGCTACTTTCTCCACAGATGTTCATTTCGATAGGCTCGTAGCGGTAGTTTTTGAATTCTTCGTTAAAATACGGCTTAAAACAAGCACAGTCAGGAAGCGGCTCTCTCCTGACTGTGCTTGTTCATCCAGCTATCCAGTTGTTTTGCCAGCCATAGTCCGGCACCGAGGAAGACGACCACAGGCAATAATAACCACGGATGCGCGATATAGCTGTCCAGATCCGAACCGATATACGAAACGGCAAAGATCATCACCGCACGTCCAGTTGCCGAAGCGATCAAAAAGGAACGCAGCGAAATACCGCTCAATCCAGCGGCAGCGTGCATGACGGTAAATGGGCCAAACGGGAGCAGGCTGAACAGAAACAGGTACCAGAAGCCGTTCTTTTCGATCCAGCCGAGACTTTTGCGCATGCTTTTACGCTCGGCGATACGCTGAATGAATGACCAGTGTGATAGCTTCCGTACAAGGATAAACACGGTCATAATACCGAGCATGACGCCGATCCAGGAAAAGATGAAGCCATACCATAGCCCATTGGCAGCGGCATTTATACCGATGACGGCAAGTGTGGGCAATGGTGGAATGAATGACAGCAGAAATGCCATAACGACACTGATTAGCGGCCCGAACGAGCGATATTGCTCCACCCAATCCGCTATATTGATAGCTGCTGTCGGTGTTGACGATGCGAGTAAAACCATATCCATTGCGGCGTTCTCCTTTCCGTTATATATAGCCCTATTACCCTTTCATGGCTAACATGACAGCAGGATCGCTCATGGAAATACACTTTTACACCAATCCTGAGCGGATTGTATATCGACCAGATGAAAAGGAGCAGCTTATGATGTCTGCTCCTTTTGACTGAAAAAGGCTTCGATTTTGCGACTGATGATCAGACATACCGCGATAAACAGCACCACAAAGGCAATATACCACGGCTTCTCCCAGTAGAGCGCCAGATCAGCACCGATAAATGAAACAGCAAATACCATCACACCGCGTCCGAACAGAATGGCGATCAAAAACGAGCGGAACCGAATCCCGCTCAATCCAGCCGCCACATTGAGCATCGTAAACGGTCCAACCGGAAACAGGCTGAGCAAAAATACATACGTAAATCCATGCTCCCTGATCCAATGCCGGGTACGCTCGACGCGTGGCTTATGAACGATGCGCTGGAGCAAACGGTGCTCGGACAGCTTGCGGATGATAAGAAAAGCCGCAAGCGAGCCGGTAATAATGCCGATATACGAGTACAAAAAGCCCAGCCACAGTCCGTATACAGCCGCATTGACGCCAAGTACGACAATCGTTGGCATTGGCGGAATAAATGATTTGAGAAACGGAATCAGAATGCTGATCAGCGGTCCCAGTGACCGGTAATCGTTCATCCACCGTTTTAAGTTTTCTTCGTTAAGATAAGATAGCCATTCGGATACTGAAAGCTCCATTCTTTTCCGTACTCCTTCATTAAGCATTCTGCATCTACCGCAGGGGTCATATCGCGTACAATTGCTCTTATTATAGCTGATTTGATGTTTACCGAGACAGCAGAGTCTGGGCGAACTTGAGACAATTTATAAAAGTGAACGTAAAAGAACAGCAACAGATAGGGAACGATACAGGAAAGGAACCGAATCATGCATATTATTATTCAGTTATCGCGCCGAATTATACGAATGCGCAAATCTGTGCTTGCCTTTACAGCGCTGCTATTTATTATGCTCAGCTCGGTTATCGCTTATGCGTTAGAGCCGAATACATTTGGACACTGGTTTAATGCGCTGTACTGGGTGCTTACGACGATGGCTACTGTTGGCTATGGTGATTATTTTATGGAAAGTATACCGGGCAAGGTGTTTACGATTTTCCTTTATATTTTTGGCATCGGTTTACTGAGCTTGATTATCGGGAAAATTATCGATTCGATGGGTGAATACAATCGTAGAAGGGACGCGGGCAAATTGAGTTATAGCGGACAGGGGCATATCGTTATTATTAACTGGAGCAAAAAGGCACAGTATGCGATTGATGAGCTATTTTCCAGCAACCCGAAGCTGGACATTTTGATCATTGATCAGTTGGACAAGCATCCGTATGATCATCCACAGGTGCATTATGTGAAAGGTGATGCGACACGGGAAGAAACGCTGGTGCAAGCGAGTATCGCAACCGCACAATCGGCGATTATTTTCGCAGATGCGCGTATTGATGATGCTTCACTTGTAGATGGGAAATCGCTGCTTGTCGCTTCCAGCATTGAACGCACGGCCCCTCAGGTACATACAACCGTTGAAATTATGCTGGAAAATCATATTCAAAATTTTCGCCATGTCCATATTAATGAGTTTGTATTATCTCATGATGCGATCTCACGGCTGGCTGTACGCTCGGCTCTGCATAAAGGCAATAACGATATTGTTAATCAACTGCTTAATCGACGTTACGGCGAGGATTTGTTTCAGGTGGAGCTGCGTCCGCAGTGGCGTACGTACGGTGATGCATTCCATGCGCTGCTGGCTGAAGGGGCAACGCTTATTAGTGATCGCAATGATATGACGATTAACCGTAAGCTTGATCAGCCGATTCCAGCGGAGGCAAAGCTATTTGTACTTTGTGATGATGCTACTTATTTGAGCATTAAAGCGATGCATTCCAATGAACTGCAATAACGGTATGAATCGCTGTTTTTTATCATTTTAGCTATTTACGAATAACGTTGGAGCAAGTATACTGTAGGAAATCAATACTTCGTGAGGAAGCACCTCGCAAAAAGACGATATGTCTTTTTTGCGGGGTGCTTTTTTGCGTTCAATTACAGTCGGGGAGTGAATAGTTTGAGGTGCAGGGAGGAAGAACATTGAAGCCAATAACGTATAAAATGATGGCGGCTACGCTTAGCCTAAGCATCGTATCAGGCTTGCTGCCATTACCATCTGTATTAGCGGCAGCAGCGCCGCAATTCACCGCAGCTTATCGTACAGGTGATCATGTAAAGCTAGAATGGTCAGCGATGATGGCGGATGCGGATGTGATTACGCAGTCTGGATTTGAGAATCAGAGTGAATTCAATGTGAACGCGGGGGGTAGTGGTACAGCAGGCGGTCAAAGCCAGACGAGTGAGGATAAATTCAGTGGTAGCTATGCGCTCAAGGTAGCTAACACAACGGGCAAAGGTAATGCTTACTGGTATCCGTCTACTTCTTCAGACAGCTCACGGGTACATCTGGGCAAGAAATACGGCATTCCGCGCGGTACGCCGCTATCGATTACATTTAAAGCTAAAGCGCTGGGTACGAATGGCTGGATTCAACCATTTATGGCTGCTGGACCGGGCAAAAGCACCTATCCGCTTCATCATTTCCCGCAGTACTATCCAGAGATCCAATCACCGATTCATTTTGCTGCAGCCGTGCGAGCGGGAGATACCTCGTTTACGGTGGATCATATTGAAGAGCTGAATAAAGAATTTGTAAGGCGTCAGTCGCAAAATGCATTGATGTCGCTTGCGGATCGTCCATCCACGAATTATGGGATCGGAGTGACGTATATTCAGCGGATCGATGTTGCGAATAAGCAAGTATATTTATACCCGAATCTGCCGTTTCGCGCTAACTTTGCCGCAGGTGATGATGTCGTATCGATGTACTGGGAGGATAATGCCTTTATCGGGCGCTCTCTGATTGCGAATGAAGGCTGGAAAACATACAGCACCAACGTGATTGTCGCAACGAATACCGATATGGAGTATGAGAAGAAAGGAATGGATGCGCTCTTCGATACGATTGCACCGGGAACCGTGTACCTGGATGATTTTAAATTTGGCTATGCCCAACTGGTTGAATTGTATCGAGATGGTCAATCGCTGTACAAAGGCTATTTATCAGACTATGAAGATACCGGAGCTGTGGATCATGCTGTACCGCAAATACCGGATGGAGTATCTGCAATTCCGAACAAGCAGACACGTCAGTTAGATCTGTCGTGGAATATCGCTGCAGATGCAGGTACGACGTACAATTATCAGCTTAAAGGCTACCCTCGGAATGAGGGAGCAACCGCGCTGTCTGCGGCACAGACGATTACCGTAACTTCGGGCATCAAGGGCTATTCGATTGTCGTGGATACCGATCCAAGCACACAGCCTTCCGGTCAAATCACCACGACAGCGAATCACTGGTCAACAACAATGCCATCTACACGCTCCTATGTGCATATTGCAGCGGTAGATCAGCAAGGTAATGTATCACCAGCTATGCATATTCCACTCGTTGATGAGGATAAGCCGGTGATTCAAGTGGTACCTTCCACATCAGAGTGGACGACAGGCAACGTGGAGCTACGGGCAGAAGCGACGGATGCAACGACATGGATTCGTCAGATAAGTACACCGGATCGCATCGTATCGGACTCGGCAGCCTCTTTTACAGCTACAGCGAATGGCAATTATACATTTGCTGCTGAGGATTTGTTTGGCAATCGTACACAAACAACATTTACAGTAAGCAATATTGATCGACAGGCGCCGGATATTTCCTTTAGGCCAGGTAAAAGAGACTGGTCAGACGAGCCTGCTGAGGTGCAGGTACAGCTAAGTGATAGCCAGTCTGGAATTGATCCTGTCAGTATTCGCTACTCACTCAGTCAGAATACAAACACAGATGCTACCGATCGAGAGTGGCAACCTGCTTCATCGAACTCATTTGCCGTTCCAATTACAGAAGAAGGCGAATGGTATTTGACCGTACAGGCAGCCGATCGGATGGGCAACAAAGTAACGATGAGTACAGATTATATACGTTTACAAAAGCTGCCGAATCCGCCGTTATTACTGGGGCGGACGCTGGATAATAAACAAACGGAGTTAGAGTGGAAGCAACCGAATGAAGGCTGGACTGATGGACTTCGGTACGAGCTGGTCAATGAAACGACAGGTCAGCGACATGAGCTAGAATATCCGACACGTAGCTATATCGAGTCTGGATTAACGCCGGGCACACCGCAAACGTACCGGATTCGTGCACTCAATCATACAGGTGCAAGCGCATGGTCGGAGCCGCTAACGTTATATACACATCCAGATATGCCTGAGCAGGTGAATGTCAGTCTGCAAGGACGAGACTTCACAGCAGCGCAGGTAAACGTTCAGCCGGTTACTTCTGCTGCTGCGTACCACATTACCTTTACCGATATGGCAAGCGGCCAAATCGCGGCAGAACAGACGGTAACAGGCAACACCTATGCACTCATTGGTCCGCTGGCGTCTAACACACTCTATGATGTGGCGGTCGCTGCTGTGAACGCAGGCGGCGAAGGGATGGCTAAGCATACCAGCTATCTGTCACTGCCAGCCGCTCCTTTTGGATTCCATAGTGTGGCAGCGTATGAGCATGGAATCGACTTGAAATGGACAACGGTAACCGGAGCTGTCTATGCAGATCTACAGCGTAATGGACAGTCCGTAACTGGAAACACGTATTTATCCGGCGATCTGGAGCACTATCGAGATATCGATCTTCCTTCCGGCACGTTATTCAATTATGAGCTGGCATTGTCTAATGCGACCGGGTTTGGCTATTTTACATATCTGCCCGGCATCTGGACATTACCGGGTCAGGTGGAATCGCTTCATGCCAGCGAAATAGCCGATACCAGTCAAACGCTACAGTGGCAAAGCACGCGCGGAGCTACAGCATATCGACTGTATCTGGATGGACGTTATATCGATACGGTTACAGGTATCACGTATACGTATCGCGGTCTGGAGCCCGGTAAAACGTATACTTTCGCAGTAGAGGCGGTTAATGCGAGTGGTACAGGCACAGCGGCAACATTAACGGAGCCTACACTTCCGGCTGTGCCTGATAGAATTGAAGTTACCGATCAAACGGAAGATAGCTTCAAAGTGAAGATTGATCCAGTCATCGGGGCGAATCGATACCGTTTACAGGTGAATCAGCAAGTGTATGAGAGTATAAATGGCATATTTATCATTAAAGATCTTACTGCGGGTCATTCTTATCATTTGAGTGTGCAGGCAGGAAATGAATCAGGCTATTCCAAAGCGGTATCGTGGGCTACAGTCACATTGCCAGCCTCTGTCGATAGGGCGCAGGTGAAATCCAACGAGCCCGGTCGAATTGTACTTGATTGGCAGCCCGGTCCGGGCGTCAGCTATTACGAGATCAGTGATATGACAGGCAAGCTACAGGGGATTGTGAGTCAGCCAGGCTACGAGGTCAAGCTACAGCCCGGTGAATGGGGACGCACTACGATTACTCCGGTTAACGCTAGTGGACGTGGCAAGGCAATCACAATCGATTATCGTGCTGTACCGGATGCCGGAGATCGTGCAACAGAGCAGATCGTGCAGATTGAGCAACGCGGTACAGAGGATGTATGGATTCGCTGGCAGGCTATTGCCGGTGCAGATGAATATCATCTGTATGCGCCAGATGGCAGACCGGTCGCTACAGTCAGCGGCAGCACGCATACGCTGCTGACTGGATTGAATAGTGCAACACGTTATAGCAACTATACGCTCCGAGCTGCTAATAGCGGCGGCGAAAGCCGTAGCTACCCGGTTCCAGCCTTCATCACTCGTCCTGATTCGAACTTTACCATTTCAACTACAGACCGTCGCCATAGCGCTACCATTACACTAACAGCCAAAAGTGGAGCGGAGCGGTATGCGATATCATCGGCGACAGGCAAGCTGCTATTTAAAGGCACAGAGCGACAAAGGCAGATCGAATCGCTTCGTGCAGACACGAATTATACATTCCTTGTATGGAGTGAAAATGAAGCAGGTGATCGTTCTGCACCCGTTACAGTTCGTTTACACACCGATCGTGACGGACAGATTCCGGGGCAGCCGGGCCTGGTATCACCATACATCTCGGGAACACAACGTACAGATACAGAAAATATAGAGGGGACCGTAGATTTTGCGACAGATGCCTACAAGCAGAATACGGATGCCGAATCAGCAGAAGCGACAGGAAGGATTGACTTTCCACAGCAGCAGCCTATTCGCACGGAATTTACGGATATCCGTAACCATTTTGCTCAGGTTGAAATTGATGAACTGGCAGCGCTGGGCATTCTGAAAGGTAAAACGCCGACCACCTTTGAACCGGAGCTTGGTGTCACTCGTGCAGAATTTATGTCTATGCTCGTACGATTAGTCTACTCCGCTGATCGTCTGGAGACGGAGGCTAATAAAGATCAAGGCACATTGCCGTTCCGTGATGTGTCTACTCGAGACTGGTATGTGCCCGAGCTAAACATCGCTTATGCTAACGGCTGGATTAGCGGAGTAAGCACCACTCAATTCGCTCCCGATCAGATTATCACTCGCGAGCAGTCTGCGAAAATATTAGCGCATGCTTTGCAAACGGTGCAGTCATCAGGGCAAGTGACGCCTGTGCTACCGTCACAGCCATCGACACCAACACCAGCGTCAACATCGACATTAACATCAATATCAACATCAACATCAACATCAACATCAACATCAACATCAACACCATCCGGTCAATACACAGATAACGAGCATATTGCCGATTGGGCGACGATTCCGGTGCAGCAGCTCACAGCAGCGCATTTGCTGAAAGGCTATCCAACCGGCACATTCCAGCCGCGTAAGCCACTTAATCGTGCAGAAGCTGCATTGATTCTGCATCGTTCGATGAACGGATTGCTTCATAGTCGCTAATACAACATGTGATAGTGCCAAACATGAACTAGCAAGCCCCAACTGAATCCCCGATCCCTTGTATTGTAGCAAGCAGTACGAATTTCCATATCGGATATGGAAGATTTGCGCTTCTGCTAAATTGAGGGATACGGGGATTTGGGCTGTGCTGAAAAGGAGCTACCATTCTCAACCAGCGTAATAAGGGGTATACTAGGTTCAATAAGCATGAGCCAGGCCCCTGTCCAGCGAGCGGTTGTAGGTGAGACCTGCTTTTCCTTTACATATGTGGCTTCACTGTCTCCTTACTATTCGCTTCATAACCTTCCAGGTTTACGCTGTCAGATCATCCAGCATACGCACAGGGCACCGTTTTGCTCGCTCCGTCCTATTCGTTGTTGAAGCAAGAAGTCTTATCAGGTCTGCCTGAACTCATTTGCAAATCATTGTTGAAAAGGAGCTTGTCCCATGACGAACGAATTCAAGCCTGTTATCGTAAAACACGTTGTCATCGGCGAAGGCGCGCCTAAAGTGTGTGTACCGCTGGTTGGCCGGACGACCGAGCAATTGCAGGAGGAAGCACGCTTTTTGCAAACATCTGATCTGGATGTAGTGGAATGGCGTGTGGATTTTTTTGAGCATGTGCATCATATTGAGCGTGTGCGTGCAGCCTTACTGGAGATTCGCGCTTATTTACCATCCGTGCCGCTGATCTTCACCTTCCGTACAAAACGTGAAGGCGGAGAAACGGATATCGCTATCGATGACTATGTATTGCTCAATCAGTCTCTGGCGGCTTCCGGTCAGGTGGATATGATTGATGTAGAGCTATTTAGCGGTGATGAGCATGTGCGTGCCATTGTAGATAAGGCGCATCAGCACCATGTACCTGTTATTATTTCCAATCATGATTTTGCAGCGACACCGCCAAAAGAAGAAATTATTACACGTTTGCGCAAGGCACAGGAGCTTGGCGGCGATCTGTTAAAGCTGGCAGCGATGCCTCAATCGCCTGCTGATGTACTCGCTCTGATGGATGCGACCTACACGATGAAGGAGCAATATGCTACACGACCGCTCATTACGATGTCGATGGCAGGTCATGGCGTGATCAGCCGACTGGCTGGTGAGCTGTTCGGCTCTGCTCTGACATTTGGTGCGGCAAAACGTGCCTCTGCTCCCGGTCAGATTCCTGTGTCCGAGTTACGCAATGTGCTGAATTTGCTGCATAACCAGTTGTAATGTAATAGGGCTGCAATGATAGCGATGTTGAAGATAACGCTATTGAGCATCATTTAACATTGCTTGTTGCTTGAAGCTATAGCTGTTTGAAATTATCTAAAAACTGGCTACGTTTCCATTTCGCTGGTCACTTGTGACGCTATACTCTAACTTTTAAATATGCCCATTGTGCTAACTATCCGTAGTGCACAATATAGAGCATGCACAATAAACGATGTTCCAACTTCAAGTTTATTACATCATAATTCTACTTTTGTATCCTCCACATGTAAGCTGTGGAGGATTTTCCTTATATCGACATGTATAATACAAATAACAACAATGCTAACCGTACAAACGTAAACAGGTCAGCAGGATAAGGAGAGGTTATACAGCGCGATTCAGCCCTTGTAATACGATGAATATATAGGAGAAAGGAGGTCGTCTTATGTATATTGTATCTTCACACAGGCATATAGGTTCAGCGACAGAACTGGACGCATTGGAACAGCAGTATGCAGTGAAGCTACCGCAGTCATATCGTCAGTTTTTACTGGAATATGGTCAGGGGACGTATAATGATCTATTTCATGTGGAGCTGCCCGATCCGGAGAGATTGCAGGAGTTTGCGGAATATGGGCTGTGGGAGCATGAGCAGTACAGTCCAATTACAGCGAGTCAGCTCAATGAGTGTGTAGTCATCTCTAGCACAGTCGATGGTGATATGCTGGCGCTTCATCGTGAGGTGACGGGAGGCTTCTGGTTGCCGCGTCACTCGGAGCAGATCGTCCCTGTATCGTTGCAGGACCTGCCATGGGAGGATTGGATGAAGCAGCAGCTCCAGCGCTTGTATGGTGAGGCATATGATTCCGCTCTGCCTGAGTCTTATTTTGAGCCCTGGAATGGAAGACAGCAGCATGAATTTCTGATGCTCAAGGCTGAGCGTATGCTGGATCATGATCGGTTAGTCGATGGTATAGCGGATACATTGGAGGGGAAGCAGCAACATTTGCGCGCTGTAGCAGCTCAGCTTGCCAGGCAGCACGAGCCTGATTTGAATATACAGACACTGTATACGGGCAAGCTATTTTATCGTGCGCTGGAAGGGTATATTCGTTTTAACTATGCCTATGGCAATGAAGTGGCTTTATTTTACGAGCCATCCAGGGCTCCAAACGCTGGAGATGCATTGCTTGAGCAGCTTCGTCAGCAGCTACACGCATCTGGAATAGAATAATAGACTTTTAAAAAGGGAACAAATGTTCTATAATGGTCGTATATTACGCGGTGAATAGGAAGATAAAAGAATCGCACAGGCAGTTAGCAGGCGATATCATCCTCCTGATTGCTGGTGCATGACTTGCTGGAACGCTGTCCTATCCATCTTATGCTGAATATGCTTATATGTATGCCCTGTATACCGTGTAGCACCTGCTGCAGTCGGATAATTCCATTCAGGCTTAATATGAAATGAACAGCATGAACCTATACTTTAGCCTGATGTATGACCTATTCGTCGGCAGCCTCATATGAAAGTAAACAAAGGAGGCTTCATCTCATGGCAATTACGATTGATGATCAGTACATAGACAGTCTTGCCCCTAACGCAGCAGCGGCTAAAAATGGCCGGGGGTTGCTGCAAAAAAAGAAATTGGTAGCGCTATATCGTACAGCCGATGACACATTGATTTTTGGCGAATGCGCGGGTAGCGGTAAAAGTAATTATCAGTGCTCCGTCGATTTCGTTCAGCAGGATAAGCCAGTGTCGCGTTGCACCTGTCCAAGTCGTCAGTTTCCATGCAAGCATGCACTGGCGATTATGTATGCGTATGCGGCGGGTGAGACATTTGATGAGGCACCTATTCCTGAAGATATTGCGAGTAAGCGTGAGAAGATGGAAAAGCGTGAGGAGAAAAAGGAAGAACGTCAACAGGCAGCTTCCACACCAGCAGAATCGGCACGTAAAAAAACCGCCAGCAAAAATGCGATGAAAAAGAAAATTCAGGCGCAGCTAGATGGACTCGACCTGTTGGAAAAGCTAACCCTGTCGCTCGTACGAAGTGGTCTCGGTACGGCAGACAAGCAGGTTATCAAAAATATTAACGATCATGTAAAGCAAATGGGCAACTATTATCTGTCCGGCGCGCAAAATGAGCTTCGGCGCCTGTCATTGCTGCTGGCCGACAAATCCGATCCAGAGCAGCGCTATACCGCTGAGGTCGAGCAGTTAACGCGTATTCAGGCACTGGTGCAAAAGGGGCGTACGCATTTGCAGGCGCGGCTTGAAGATGCAGAGCTGGCATTGGATATCGATTCGCCGATTGAGGAGTGGCTTGGACATACATGGCAGCTTGCCGAGCTGGAGCAATATGGATTGAAGCAGAACGCTGCTGAGCTGGTACAGCTTGCTTTTGTAAGCTATGACGATGCGGGACGACAGGAATTTGTTGATCTGGGCTACTGGATGGAGCCGGATGGAGATACCGTCTGGCGTACGTTTAATTACCGACCTTATCGTGCGGTCAAGCATTTGCGCGAAGAGGATAGTTATACAGGCAGTGTACAGCTAAATGATTGGTACCGTTATCCAGGTGATCTGAATCCGCGTGTACGCTGGGAAGGCGAGATTCCGGGTGCGTTGAAACCGGACCTGCTTGGTCGCATTCGTCAACAGGCGAAGCACACTTATGCCGATGTGATCAAAACGGTAAAAAATCAACTCAAAAATCCGCTTGCTGATGCTCATCCGGCGATGCTGCTGTATGTAAAGTCCACATGGAAGGCAGACAATGGCGAACTGTATATTGTCGATGAGCAGGATCAACAATTGCTGCTGGGAGATGTACAGGATCACAGTTTGAATATACCGGCTACAACATCGCTATTGCCTTATATACCGGAACACGGGTTACGGGATGCGGTCTGGTTGGGTCTATTTCAGCATCGTGTAGATACGGGACAGCTCGTATTTCAGCCCCTATCGATCATTGGTGAAGACGAGATCATTCGCTTGCTGTACTAGACGCTTCTACGAGAAATGGAGCAAGAGTCATTATTGCTACGGTATACTTTCGTAAGCTTGGATTTGATGAAGCTCTTTTGCATTAGCTTGAGCTGATTATCATACATTGATGAACGAAATAATGGCATCAAGTGATGGAAGTATAAACAGTATTATCAACGATAAAAGCACAAACACAACATACAAACACAACATACAAACGCAACACACAAACACAACAGTAGTAGATCGTGAATTTTAATCATCAAGCATGAACGATACAGAGTGTACAAGGAGGAACGGTTATGAGTACAGCTTTGCTTCAGGAAGTGTATCAGGAAACACGTCGTTTATATATAGCAGGCAGCGATCTGGCAACGGATGATTTTAGATTGAATAGGCTGCTACCTCGATTACAGCAACTGGGTGAGCGCTCGCCTGTGTTCAAGCGGATTGGTGATGGCGTTGCAGCCTTGCTGGCAGGTTCATCTGCTCAAGAGGGTGAAGATTCAGCAGCCCAATTACAGCGTCTAACTCTGCTTGTGCTATCTGTACTTCGCACACAGGGCAATACAACAAGCACATCCGAGCAGGCAGAGCCTTTAACAAGTGAGGCAATTACGCTACGTACTCGATTAACGTACCGTCAGCTTGCTCCGGTGCAGCAGGCATTGACGACGACAGGTGGCGGTCGCTTTGAAATTGTGGAGCACGCATGGAAGGAAGGCTATTTTAACGATATACGTCTGTTGCCGCTTGCGGTTCGTGCGCTGGCTGATCCGTATTCCGAAATTGCCGAGCTGGCGATGACAAGTATTGTGCCGGGTTATGGAAAGCATATTTTGCCGTATCTGATGAACGGCTTTGATCCTCAAGGTGGCAAACTAGAAATACGCAAA
>JBCNLJ010000068.1:0-30150 GCA_039595515.1 Paenibacillus sp.
TACTTAATAATCCATAAATATATAACGATCCGACAGTTCATTATTCTATATCTCATTAAAATCATTCTTATGCAGAAATTGAAGAAATTGCAAAAGATATTGCTGATCGGGATCGTTAATTTAAGAAGGAGAAGAATAATGAAAACAGAGCTATTTAATCACTTAAATTTATTAAAGTTAATTTCATTACATGATGTGGGTAGAGCAGCTAATATAGTATGGTTTCAATTTGGAGATCTCTCAACAAAAATAGTACGAGGAAAGCCTCGTACAGTGGCTGCTTATGCACTTCATCTTCAATGTCCTTGGAGAATAATCTATAACAGAAAAATTATTTTAGGTTCAGCAGATATGTATAGACCAAACTCTCATTATCAAGAAGATAGGAGTTCTTTTAATTGGGATGAACCAGGAGAAAATGCACTAGATGAAAAACTAGAAGCTTTTATTTTCGATAAAATAAATTGGAATGTAGAAAGTATAAAGGTAGATGACTACGGCGGATTCATTTTATACTTTTCTAACGGATATCAACTGGAGACCTTTCCAAATGAGACGTCCGATGATGGAGAATTATGGCGCCTATTGATGAGAGATGAGCAGCAACATTTTGTAGTTAGTAGAAATGAAGTGGAACTAATTTAATGTTTTATTATTATCTTCATCTACATAATAGCGATAAAGGGAGGATGTGATGTTTAATTGGTAGCTTAATAAAAGCCGCTTATCTCTGCATAAGTGGTTTTTGTATATTTTAATTCATCTAATACCATAACTTTTCTCCATTCCGATCGTCTAATAAAAGTATGTAACATATAACATATTTTGGAGGTCGTTCCATGAAAATTATAAAGCTTATATGTAGCACTATTTTAGGCACCATTTTACTACTCGCTTATGCTGCACCATCTTTTGCAGCTCTGCCTGCTGTACAACTCGTAATCAACAGCCAGATCATCCAGACCGATGCTCCTCCAATCAACGTTAACGGTTCTACCATGGTATCGTTATCTTCATTAGCAAAATTAGGACTTCATCTGCAGTGGAATCCTAATGAGAAAAAGCTGACAGTACATTCCGCAAACAGCAACAACGAGTTAACCTTAATCATTGGGCAACAAACGGCTCAATGGGGAGCCCAATCATTACAACTACAAGCATCACCGGTTTTGAAAAATAATCGAGTGATGGTTCCGATTCGTTTTATTAGTGAAGCATTTGGAGCCCAGGTTATTTGGGATCGACAAGATCATATGGTTATTGTCCGTTCGGCAGATCAGCACAGTACATATCAAGCGTTGTATCAAGATAACGACCTGGTGAAGGCACGCCAGATCGCTGTAGATTTACCAAGCCCAGATCACAATACACTGCATAATACGAATGAAGGCGTTATATATGGGTACCATTTTCCAGAAGGTGAAGCGCTTCGGTACTATGCTATAGAAGGTAATCTTATAAGTTATTATGAAATTCAAAACGATGTGAAGCAGCTCGTATGGGAAGCGGTTTTAGATGACAATAGTCGGTATATTCAAGAAAAAGGCAAGCGTCCTGCCTCCGATACATCTACCGTTTATTTTATAAAACATCGAATCGATAATGGAGTGGATTTTGGGCGATTAGGTGATGATAAAGCCTATACAGGTGAAGCTGCTAATGGAACGCTTGCTCAAATCATTATGAACATTCCGAATGAGGTACGTAGGGATCAAATTCAATAACATCTGATAGAGAACATGAACGATAATAAAGAACTGCGTGGATTCAATACAACCCCAATAACAACTCTACCTCTACACTAAAGGAGAACTCAAATGCCCAACTCAAAAAGCAAGCTAACCGTCATACTGGGATTAATTTTAACCGGTAGCCTCATGCTGACTCCATTCAACAACAGTGCTGACGCAGCTCCGTCTATTCAAATAATGAATGGCGATACCGTCATTTCTTCAGATGTAGAACCATATATTGTTAATGGAGTAACGTGGGTGCCGATCAGCATCATCAACCAATTAGGCAAGCGCAATTCCTCTGCCATATGGGATCACGCTAGCAAAACAGTAACGATAACCACACCGAACAAACAGATCACATTACATATCAATCCAAAGGAGACTTTACCCAATGCCACACCTATTGATCCAACCCCATCAGCAACGTTAAAAGAAGGCAGAGTTATGGTTCCTTTACGCTTCTTGGGAGAATCAATGGATGAAAAGGTAACCTGGGATGCAGCAAAGCGAATCATATATATCGGAGAAGCCTCTACAACAAGCGTTACAAACAATAATTCTGATACGACTTCGGCACAATGAGCAGCTCAGACACTTCGCAAGTCGAGAGAAGCAGTATTAGGCTTGAATGTTGTTCCGTTAGGAACTGAATTACCAACGATAGGAATACAGACATTGATCCGGTATTTCCCCCTTGGCCAATCGGATATGTATTTTGATGCTACCGACGATCTGATCACTTTTTATACAATTAAAAATAATAAGCGTCATGAAATCTGGTCTGCAAACTATAAAATGGACATGCCTGTTAAGCATAAAGAGCTGCCTTTCTTCCCTTATAAAATCACTAAAGAAATAGGGGAGAGACCTACGATTACGACTCCAGTGGCTTACTATGTATATAGAGGAGCAATCTCCGATTTGCATTACGGGTTAATTGACCTCAAAGGAAATGAAACCGAAATCGGACATACCGATCCTGCGCAAACGAAGGAATACTTCCCGGTTAGCGAGGAAGAATTAGCATTATTGAAATAAACGTAAAATTCAGCAGACAGCCCGGATGGATTAAGAATTTGTCCATCCGGGCTTTATTTATATGTAGTATCTATATCATGCAAATGCATAGCATAGCTGCCCATCCTTTATATATCACTTAACTAGCTATCATGAAGCCTAGCTATCGTGAAGAAAAAACGATGATCTACTGCGTTTACTCCACACCAGCATGCTAATATTCCATGCCAGTATGCTAATGGTCTGACATGGAGTTTGGATCCATTTGACAAGCTATCGCTCAAACTTTAATATATGCTATAGCATATAAAAAGGAGGAATTTAATTGACCACATTCATCTTAGCCTTTAATCGTGAATTGCTTGTTGCGGAAAAGCAAGGCGAAGCGTGGAATACGCGTTCGTTTTTCAAAGGTGCTAACCCCGTCTCCCTGGCTGTAGATCCGCATAATTCCAATATTGTGTATTGTGCTACATTTGATCGTGGATTATGGAAAACATATGATGGCGGTGCCTCGTGGGAAGCGATCGACATTGCACCTGCATTTGGTGAATTTGCTAACCCTGATGCTCCAGCGAGCAAAGCGTACACGGTGATTGAAGTCGTTGCTGATCCGGAACATACCGGGCATTCGATTGTATACGCAGGGACAGAACCTAGTTCGATTGTCCGTTCTACAGATGGCGGATATTCGTTTGAGCTGCTTACCGATTTCTCCGAGGTTTCCGCTAAAGCAGACTGGTTTTTTCCGCAGCGACCTCATACGCATCATGTGAAGCATATAGCTATTCATCCGAATGATCCTGATGTTCTGTATGCGACCATTGAGGTGGGCGGTTTATTTTACAGTACAGATCGCGGCGTGACATGGACAGAAATTGCCAATGCTCCGCGTGATATTCATAAGCTGTATACACATACGCAAGCTCCAGAGCGCTTATATGCTGCGCTCGGTGATTCCTTTTTAAAGGAACATCATCTCGGTCATGGTTATGCAGAGAGTGTGGACAATGGTGAGACATGGGAATATATCGCAGATGGATTGGAGCACCATTATGTGTATCATCTGGCTGTAGATCCGCATGATCCGGATACAGTACTGATCGCTGCTGCTTCCAGTCCACAGAATGCTCATGAATACCAGGATGGTCAATGTGACTCGTGCATTTATCGGAAGCAGAAGGGCAAGCCCTGGGAACCGATCACACAGGGATTACCGCAATCGAAGGGAACGCTGGTTTCTGTGTTATCCGTTAATGAGCAAGGACAGTTTTTCGTATTTAACAATCATGGTGTTTACGTTTCCTCTGACCGTGGACTTGTATGGGAACGTGTAGATATTCCATGGAAATCAGACTATCTCCACCAGCATCCTTACGACCTGATCGTCATCGAATAACGATATCGGATCATATCATCCGGCTCTGTATATATTGACAGTCGCTACGACATTTCGTATGATTCAGAAAAATTAGGATCTGAGAAATGGTGAGGGCACATAATGAATATATACAACTTGACTGGATTTTTAGTACACCGTACAGATGTGAAAATGACGAATTATTTTATAAAAAAATTGCGCCCGTATGAGATCACACCGGATCAATGGGGAATCATTTCGGTGCTGGATACAGAGCGAGCTGTGAATCAAAAGCAACTGGCAGAAGCGATTGATCGCGACCAGACGACGGTTGTGCGTATGATTCATTCGCTGGAGCGCAAGAATATGATTAAAAAAGTGGCGAATCTGGAGGATAAGCGTTCTCATCACTTATATTTATCTGCCAGAGGCGCCCATATCAAAAAAGAGCTGCTGCATATCGTACAGGAAGCACATGATTATGTCACACGAGGATTTACGGTGGAGGAAGTGGAGCAGCTACAATCTTTTCTTAACCGTTTATATCATAATGTAAAAGATGAGGGATAGAAGCTGTAGATCGTCTATGCCTTTATAAGGAGGATGTTTTTGTGTTAACGAATAAAGTAGCTATCGTTACAGGAGCAAGCCGTGGAATTGGAGCAGCGACAGCGCGTTTGCTGGCGCAGCATCATGCTGGCGTGGTGGTTAACTATTTTAGCAATGCCGCCGCAGCCGAAGAGGTGGTTGCAGGTATTAAAGCACACGGCGGCGAAGCCATCGCTATTCAAGCGGATGCCAGAGATGAGACTCAAATGAACGCGCTGGTGCAGGAGACGCTACGACATTTTGGGCAGATTGATATACTGGTAAGCAATGCGTCGATCTCCTTTCCGATGACTTCATTTATGGATATATCCTGGGAGGAATTGGATCTAAAAGTATCGGATGAGCTGAAAGCTGCTTTTGTATCGGCACGCGCTGTTGCGTCGTATATGATAGAGCAGCAAAGCGGTAAATTGATTTTCGTTTCCAGTGGATTGAGTAACTTTGCTCAGGCTGGATTTGTCGCTCATGGTGTAGCCAAAGGGGCACTCAATTCATTTGTACGCTATATAGCGAACGAGCTAGGACCTCATCAGATTACAGCGAATATCATCTCACCGGGTATGGTGGCGACGGATGCAACGCTGCATACACCGATTGAAGTGAAAGAGCAAACTGCTGCAATAACGCCGCTCGGACGCATTGCCCAGCCGGAGGATATTGCTCGGGCAATTATGTTATATGCCAGCTCGCATAGCGATTTTATGACGGGAGCTTATGTGCCCGTATCTGGTGGGATGGAAATGAATTAGTGAATTGGCACCAAGATCTATGCGCAGTATATACAGCTTGATAAAGTAGATATAAAGCTAAATATAAACACCCATTATATGCTATAGCATGCAATGGGTGTTTACTTTATGTTTTATAGTTGGAGGAAGTGATTGAGTCGGTTGAAGCGATAACATTCTGTATGATTATGCCTTCATCTAAAGGCAATTTATCTACATGTATCGACTGGCGACTAAGTTATATCTCCATGCATCGAATATGTTATACCTCGGTTACTTTTAATTGAACATACAGCTCACCCATCATTTCGGTAAGCTGATAGGACGCTGCCGGTAGCTCCTGTGCAATAAAGTCTTTTACCTGATCCGGTTCGATATCGTACATGACTTCAATCTCTTTTGCAAATAATCCATGTCCAGCTTGAAGCCATTGCGCCAGTCCGATTGGATCAGCCGGCTGTAGCGTTTCATTTATAATTTGCTGAAGACCGGTTACGTACGTATCTAATGACCGAGCGCCTACAATTTTGACGCCTTTGTTCTGTTCATTCATCATAATGATAGTCGGGAATCCTCTTACGCCAACTTGATGTACTTTTTCAAAATCGCGATCCAATTGATCATGTGCAGCCTCTTGATCTGCGATATCGACTAAAGCTCTACCGTTCATTCCTAAGCGATCAACGATATCGATAAGCACCTGCTCCTCACCAATAT
This sequence comes from Paenibacillus sp., assembly GCA_039595515.1. Classification (GTDB taxonomy): domain Bacteria; phylum Bacillota; class Bacilli; order Paenibacillales; family Paenibacillaceae; genus Saccharibacillus. The sequence continues at coordinate 6,168 of JBCNLJ010000068.1, forward strand.
TCCGATTAAAAGCAAATACTGCTGCACGAGCGCTCCTAAGAAAATCATGTTCTCTGCCGGGATGATGCTGTTGAATCACTTTAAACAAGCGAGATGGTGGATAGGAGGAACGAATCGGATTGGAATGCCAGAGCGAGCCGTCAATCGGCATGCGCGAATGTTGACCGACTTCTTGCCAGTGCTGCGCCACATCCGAAGGTGCCTGAATGCTATTGGCATGATCGGCGAATCCATCCCAGCTTGCCAGTAAGCCACCCATCAGAGTTTCCATATTAAAGTAGGGACGATACTGCTCGATAAAACGATTCAATACCGGCTCCAGCGCCCAGCAATGAGAGCAAATCGGATCGGTTACATAATACAGGGTTACTTTTTTAACAGGCTCATTCCAATCAACAGTCTGTATAGCCTCTTCTTCCGAAACACCGCACACACCGGTTTCCAGATTACAAACCATATCGTTTGCATTGTTCATTACAGATAACCCCTTCCTTCTCATCTAGTCCGAAAGCATAACTGTTTCGTAACAGCCTTCTATAGTACAATTATAATACCTGGTTTTATATTAACAATTACTATTCTTTTTAATACTTAGTATAAAAAATGTACTATTGGTGGGATACGTATGAAATACGATTTTGATCTGGATCAATTGTGCCCGGCAACCTTTGCATTTAATGTGATTGGTGGGAAATGGAACTTACCGATCCTGGCTATTTTGAGTGAGGTAGAGAGTATGCGCTATAATGAGCTAAAGCGGAGGCTTCATGGCATTACCGGAACTACACTGACCAAATGTCTCAAATATCTGATCGATCATGGAATTGTACATCGAGAGCAATTTAATGAAGTTCCGCCTCGTGTCGAATATTCTCTTACACCGGCAGGAAGAAAGCTAGTTCCGTTAATTGAAGCGGTTGTTGACTGGGGGCAGGAGCATATGGTGAAGCCCGGGCTGGAGCAGGACCAATCGCAATGATGATTTTCAAAAAGGAGGAACGGGATGAAGGAATCACGATCAATTATGAAGCTGGGGTTAAATCAGGAATTTGTGGTAGGAGATAGTATAGAGCATGAGGGGATCATGACAAGAGCAATAAACTGGAATGATATACGTACGTTATCCCATTTATTTTACGAAGCATATCATCATACCGTAGATGATGAAGGCGAGACAGTAGAGGAGTGGGAGCAAGAACTGGCACATGTAAGGGACGGCAAATATGGTCCTTTGCTATCGGATCTGTCGTTTGCCTTATATGATGCTGAACAGTTGATGGGTAGCATACTATGTTCGACGTTTAGAGGAGTTCCTTTAATATTGTATGTTGTTATTTCTCCAACCTATCGCGGAAGACACCTATCGAAGCTGCTCATCCATGAAACGATTCGTAGCGCTAGACGAAATCATTTGGATTCACTTTATCTTGTTGTTACCGACCGGAACTTTGCTGCCACTCGTATTTATGATGCGATTGGTTTTGCCAGGGTAGGGACGGATTGGACAGAGGTATTAAAAAATGCTTCAGAATGAGGATCAATCGGTTATTTAGAAAACTGGAACTTTTATAAAGCTAGGAGATGCAGCGCGATGATCCTTACTATAGAGCCGTTGATTGGAATCAACAACATAAAGCTAGGAATGACTGAAATCGAAATGATGAAGGATATTGAGAGCGCTCGTATTACTTCAAATCAAGCGTTATTTAGCAGATTAGAATATGATTCCCATCATAAGTTACATTACATAGAAGTCAGCAATCCTTTTGATGAATTCGATCTACAATTGCTATACAACGCGGTAGATCTGTTCAAAACAAAAGCGGATGACATTATTGAATTACTGAATAAGGATGCTTCTTATGTACAGGATGATGAAGCCGAGATAGGTACTTCTTTTATTTTTAAAGAGCTAGGACTCGTATTATGGAGACCCGGGGTAATGACAGAACAGTTGTTGCATTCAAGGGAGTTTTTAACCGAATTAAGTGTTGAGAATCAGGAGTATGAAAAGCGTAATTTTTACTTTACGACAGTTTCTCTATTTTCACCTTTGTACTATGACTCCTAACTAAACATAAAGGAAGCTACATCTTAAAATGTAACTTCCTTCACACTGTACCATCAACCTACCATATCCATTTCCACTTGCTTCAACTTATAAAAATAACCTCGTTGTCCCATCAATTCATCATACGTTCCAACTTCCACGATTCGTCCCTGATCCATCACAACAATCTGATCCATGCGCTCCAATCCAGTCAGGCGGTGACTGACCATCACCAGCGTATCTTGCTTCGCTTGTTGGAATACTAACTCTAATACACGATCTTCCGTCACATAGTCAAGGGAGGAAGTAGGCTCGTCCAGTAACCACAGTGAGCCGGAGCGCAGCAGGGTACGGACTAGAGCGAGACGCTGTTTTTCACCATCGGATAGATTTTCACCTTTTTCCAATACGAGATCATCCAGCTTTTTATGACTTAGCTCGACCTGGGCTAGCAGCTCCAGTAAGCGAGTATCTGGTACCGAGCCTTGTTCCACCAGCAGGTTCTCACGTAATGTACCGCTAAAGAAATGATTGTGCTGTAATAGAACGCGAGCTTGTTTCCAGATGCTTTCTGGATTCAGTGCTGCCAGCGGAATACCGTTCAGAGCAATCTGTCCCTGTACATCGGAATGTAGGCCCAGTATAAGCTCCAGCAGGCTTGTTTTCCCTGAACCGCTGGCGCCAACGATTGCTGTTTTGGAGCCGGCAGGGATATGCAGTGAAACGTTTTGTAGTGTCCAGCGCCAGTCACCATCGTAGCGGAACGATACATTATCCATATCGATACCGACAGGTTGATCCGGCTCCAGCTCTCCGGAAGCTTGTTCAGTAGTTTCGCTATCTGCTAGCACGGTGTTTAATCGTTTGGCAGCATATTCACTATCTTTTTTGTAAGCTGGTAATGTTGCCATCGCTGCGGATTCATCGAATACCGTCATGGCGGTCATAATGAGCATCGCGAGGAACAGTCCATTCATCGAGCCTTCGATAATTAAGATTGCTCCCACGACGAGCACAAGCCAGGACATGAGGAACGTCATGAAGGAGTGCAGCGACTGCCCGCGTAACAGACGAGTTGCATCCTGCTGCTGCGCATCTGTCAACTGACTGGCAATCTGCTCTACCTGCTGCTGGTGTGCAGGAAGGCGACCGTATAGTTTTAGATCGATGAAGCCATACATCATCTCTGCTGAATCGGTTGCCAGTGTAGCACGTAGCTGGTGCACAGTACCCATTTGCTTCGATTGGCTTTTACGTACAATTGCAGGTACGCCAAAGGCAATGATGAGCATCCCGACAACGAACAGGAGAGCGATCCAGACGGAGATAAATGAAGTCACCAGCACTGTAGTCAGAAATACAGACACAACAATGATCGGTGGATACGCAACACGTAAAAAGTAAAATTGTAAGCTCTCCACATCGCCAACGATCTTAGCTAGCAAATCTCCACTTCGTTGACGATTCAGCCATTGCGGCGAAAGCGGGATTAACTTTGAGAAAAATGTCGTCCGCAGACGACTTAATAATGAAAAGGTAGCCCGGTGCGAATAGAGACGTTCTCCATAGCGACTTGCAGCGCGTACAAGACCGAGCAGTTTTACAGAGGCTGCAAGTAAAATCAGCGTATACAATGGCGGCAGAAAGACCGTTTTCGCGATTAAATATCCACTCATCGAGAACAACGTCACACCAGCAATACCCGCGATAAAGCCGGCAATAATCGAAATCAGGATATCTTTACGCTCCTGTAGCATGGCGCGTGCAAAGATCGATAGTTCACTCATGCTAGCACCTCCTGACGTTGCGTGCGAACCATAGCCGCATATTGGGGGACCGTGTTCAGTAGTTGATCATGTGTACCACTGGCTAACAGCTTACCTGCTTCGATAAATAAAATCAGATCGGCATCGCGAATCGTATGCAGGCGATGGGCAATCGTAATGACTGTTGCATGCTGAGAAAGCTGTTTCATTGAATCCAGCAAAATTTGCTCTGTGTGCAGATCAAGACCGGTCGTCGGTTCATCAAAGAACAATACGGACGGCTGTTTTAGAAAAGCTCGTGCCAGCGCCAGCCGTTGTCGCTCACCGCCGGACAATCCGCGTCCGCCTTCACCAACGACAGTATCATAGCCATTTTCCAAGTCTGCGATTAATGTGCTTAGCCCTGCTGCTGTGGCAGCGGCAGCGATCTCGGTTCTAGTTACTTCACGTTCTGTCGCAATGGCGATATTCTCTGCTAATGTTCCGGCAAAGATATAAGGATGCTGTGTAATATAACTCATTTGCCCCAGCCAGCTCACTTCCTGATCAGGTGTTACTGGTTGATCGTTAAAACGGATGTCACCGGAAGATGGCTTGAGCAGACCAGCGATCAGATGCAGCAGTGTTGTTTTTCCGGCTCCGCTTCGTCCAACGATGGCGACTCTGCTACCATGTGGAATAGCGAGCGAGCCTGCTTGAAGCTCAAAGGTTCCTTCGCCTTCGCCATATCGAAAGCTAAGATTTTGCCAGGCGATGACAGGAGCGAGACGTTCTAGTGTAGGCACGCTTGAGTGCTCGGAAGTAGCGATAGCGCCAGAAGTAACAAAATCCTCAGTAGCCGCAGAAGTATTAGCATTACAAGCACCAGAATCATTAGAAGTATCAGAATCTTTAACAGCAAATGAAGAATCAGAGAGAGCAGAAATGTGATCCTTATTCGTATCCAGTTGGGATCCTGCTTCTTTTCCAGACGAAGACGCTACTGCTCCATCTGCTAACAATGCTTCAATCGTACGAATAGCGCCTAGACTGGTACGCCCACTATGAAAAGCAGTACCGACATTTTTGAGCATATTATAAAATTCCGGCACAAGCAGCAGAATCAGAAAGGCGGTATGAAAGGCCATCGTTTTGAACACAACGAGCTGTAAGGCAAGCTCAAGCGCAACAATTCCGATTCCCAGCATCACAATCGTTTCCAGGGCAAAAGTGTTCATAAACGCCACCTTCAAAATGCTCATCGTCGAATCGCGATAGGAGAGACTGCGCTGCTCGATTCGTTGCTCCTGAGCCTGTGCGCGTCCGAACAGCTTGAGTGTGAGTAGACCCTGCACCGAGTCCAGAAATGTACCGGAAAACTGAGCAAGCTGCTGGAATTTCTCCTCTGATTTTTGACGTGTCTGGATACCGATCAGCGCCATAAACAGCGGAATAAAGGGAGCTGTAAAGAGCAAAATTAGTCCAGACGGAACATGCAATATAAATACAACGATCAGAATCATCAGGGGTACGATCGAAGCTTCAATCATTTTGGGCGTATACTGGCTGAAATAGGAATCCGTCTCATCCACAGCGTCCATGGCAACGCTAATTTTGCTACCCGTTTGACCCTGCCTTGCAAAAAGTAACGGCTGCGTCGTCAGCCAGCGCAGACATCTGGAGCGAAGCGTACGCTTCGCATCGGCTGCGATGCGAAGTCCAATCGCACCATTGCCATAAGCAATCCATGTGCGCAGTAGGATAACGACCAGTAATGCGGCCACAACAGGTATCCATACACGCACAGGTGCAGATTGTACGAAAACCTGCTGCACCGCCTGAGCGAGCAGCGCAGCTTGTCCAATCGTCATTGCACCAAGTGCGATCGACAGCAGACGTATCCAGCCGGTACGTTTTTTCTGCGTTTGCATTAAGTCGCTTAGAAGCCCGGCTTTCGGTTTCATCGATATCCCTCCTTAACGTTTACCTTTCACATAATCAGCATCAAACAGGAACAGACGGAAGACGAGCGCAAGCGATGGGATAAGCAGCAGCAATCCTCCAATAAAAACAGCAACCAGTGCGATACCCATCGCTTCTCCGGTAGCACCGCCTTGAACCGTAATATACGGGTCGAGAATATAAGGATAATGCCCGATGCCATAAGCGAAAAAGGCACAGCCGAATTGCAGCATCACGCTAATAAATGCCCAGCCATAACGACGTTCCTTATACAGCAGCCATAGCACAATCAGGAAAAACACAACCGATAAGCCGAGCAGCCACCATAGATTCATCATATTTTGAAAATGACGCGCATTATATTGACTCAAATACAGAAATGCGGTAAATGCTGCGATAATCGTAGGTGTACTCCAAAATAACGCATAGCCTCGCAATAGCTTGAGTGCAGGCTGGTCATCAGCTCGGTCCGCATAAAAGGTCAGAAACGATGCGCTAATAAACAGCACCGAAGTGATCGCCAGCGCTACGATACTCCAGGCAAGTGGACTCGTGAGCAGCTTCATGTATTCCAATGTCACTACACCATTGTTCTCCAAAATAAATCCACCCTCGGATAACACGAGTGCTACCGATAACGATGCCGGAATCAGCAATCCCGTTGCGCCGTATAGAAACAGAAAGACGATATTCTTTTTGGAGCCATAATTTTCAAATGCATAAAATGAGCCGCGAATAGCAATCAGCACAATCGCAATACTGCCCGGCACGAGTAAAGATGATCCATAATAGTGCGCCGCACTAGGAAAGAAGCCAATCAATCCAATGAAAAAGAATACAAAAAATACATTCGTAATTTCCCAAACCGGAGACAGATAACGGGAGATCAATCGATTGATCAGATGATCTTTACCCGTAGCCCGAGCATAGAAGGCGAAGAAGCCTGCACCAAAATCAATCGAAGCGACAATCAGATATCCGTACAGAAATATCCATAACACCGAAATACCGATAATTTCATAGCTCATGATTGACGTTCACCTTCTTCCTTCATTTTGGCTGCATGAGTTGCCGCTATTTTCTCCAGTTCAACCTCTGCTGGATTGTTACGGAACAATCGCCGCAATACGATGATACAGAGTGTTCCGAGAACGATATATAGCAGTAAAAATAGGAAGAAGAGCGGCATAATGCTTGGCGAAGTGGTCGCAGCTTCTTCGACACGCATATACCCTCGAATAATCCACGGTTGTCGTCCAACCTCCGCATAGAACCAGCCTAACTCCACAGCGAGGAAGGCGAGCGGGGCTCCGAGCACAATAGCTCGTAATAGCCAGCGATTGTACTCGTTTCGCTTGCGCCATAATAAAAAGACGAAAAAGATCGCCGATATCGCCAGCAAAATAAAGCCGATACTAGCCATAAAATCAAACAGATAATGAATCCATAGGGGCGGCTGCTCATTAGCAGGGAATTCATTCAAACCAGTCACTTCAGCATTAAAATCGCTAAATGCGAGGAAACTGAGTGCTTTTGGAATATGCAATGCGCCAATGATCTCGCGCTCGGCATTGAGCCAGCCGAAGAAGATCAGGTCAGCACCTTTTGCCGTTTCAAAATGCCATTCGGCAGCAGCTAATTTCTCCGGCTGGTGCTCCGCGAGAAACTTGGCAGACGTATCGCCAGCCAGTGCTGTCAAAAAGCTAAATACGAGCAATACACTCATCATGAGCTTGAGTGCCTTTTTTGTATAATCGGTAGCACCTTTACGCAGGATGGCAAAGGCAGCGATCGCAGCGAGTAGAGCCGCGCCCGTCATATAAGCAGATGTCAGTACATGAAACACTTTGGATGGTGTTGCTTCGTTAAACATCGCCTGGAGCGGATACACTGCGGTAAATTGCCCGTGCTGGAGTGTAAAGCCTGTAGGCTGGTTCATAAAACCATTTACCGTCGTGATAAAAAAGGCAGACATCGAAGCGCCTAGCACAATCGGAATCGTGAGTAGCCAGTGCAGATACGGATTGCGGAAGCGATCCCATGTGTACAGATAAATCCCCAGGAAAATCGCTTCAAAAAAGAAAGCAAACACTTCCAGAAATAGAGGTAATGCAATCACATTACCAGCCATTTGCATAAAGTTCGGCCATACGAGCGCGAGCTGTAATGAAATGGCAGTCCCGGTAACGACACCAACAGCGACGGAAATAATAAAGCCTCTCGTCCAGCGCTTCGCCATCAACGTATAATGGTGATCTTTTTTGCGTATCCCGACCAGCTCTGCAATGGCGATCATCAACGGAATCGCTACCCCAATCGTCGCAAAAATAACATGAAAAGATAGCGTCAATCCGGTCACAAGCCGGCTCCATAGTACAGTATCAATCATCATAAGGGGAATCCTTTCTCATTTTGAATAATGTCAGTTCCATATGAGAGTAGCTTATCAAGTTTTGTGGAATGTATGTGATATTTGATACAATCTTCAAACAAAAATCAAAGCTTTAAGGCGATTTAGTGAAAAAATGCACAATAGCCCGTTAGGGTTATTGCACATTTTGATGGAGCGTGCTGAGTGGGTAGGTTGAATAAAGAAGATTTGGCAGCAGAAGGAACAACATACTCACCTGTTAAATATTTTTTCAGTAACCACATTAGAAATTCGTAAACAATCAAGTGTTTAAGAAACTGCTCAGAAATATATAGGAGCTAAAACGATCAAACTTCAAATTGCAGCGGATCGATACATGGGGACAGATGCATAGTTTGTAATATTGAAACTTCTAGCTTCGGTCTATAGAATGTATGTTTTAACTTTATCACATTAGCATTCAATCCTACTAAAGCTTAAAGTAGTGAATACTCTACCAAAAATAAACCGGAGTCTATTTTAGATAGATTCCGGTTTATTGTATTTATTACAGGTATAAATTGAAGCAGTATAATGTGTACTATTGTTTTCTAACAAGCTGTTTATCTTCTATCGCATAAATCTGGTCTGCAACATGGTCTATCAAGCGTACATCATGTGAAACAAAGACAATGGTTCCAGCATAGCTTATCATCAAATTTTCCAGCGCTTCCACTGAAGGAAGATCAAGAAAGTTACTTGGTTCGTCCATAAGCAAAATATTGTATTGACCGAGTAGCATTTTGGCAAGCTGTAATTTCATAATTTCGCCACCGCTTAATACGGATAATGACTTTCGCAAATCTTGCGGTGAAAACCCTAGCGAGGCTAATACGGAACGAATTTCTGATAGCGTATACTCGCTATTTTCCTGTATATAGTTCATTATGACTTGATTACCGTTAAATTTGTAACCGTTTTGCATAAAGTAGCCGATTTTTGCTTTGGGTGCCAGCGTTATGCCTGTTTCTTCATTCATAATCATTTGAAAAAGTGTGGTTTTTCCTGAACCATTGGTACCGATAATTGCTATCTTGGCACCAAGTGGAAATTGGAAAGAAGCTTTATGGAAGATAATGTTGTTCCCCAACTGTTTATTAATCTCGTGTCCGATGATAGGAAAGGGATTATGAAGTGCTAACGATTGGCTTTGATGAAAATGAATGGGACGAATCGTATCGGGGGACTTAACATCGCCAAGTAGTTCAATTCGATGCTCCATATTTTTAGCTGCAGTATACAATTTTTTCTGCTTATTACCTGTCGATTTTTGATGAGCTAGTCTACCGCCACTTTCGGTATTTTTCTTTTTTGCTGATTTTTTCTGTTTCTGATCGATTTTCTGCGCCTGACTTTTTTTGTCGGCAATAGATTTTTCCAAACGTTCGCGTTCGGCGATAAACTGTTTGAATTGTGTTTGCTGATTGCTTCGTTCTTCTTCTTTTTGCTCTAAATAGTCGGAATAATTCCCCCAGTACTCAGTGATTTTCCCATCTTTTAATTCCCATATTTTATCAACTAATCGGTCAAGTACATGTCGATCATGGCTAATAATAAGCAAAGCACCTGAATAAAAGGAGAGTTGTTTTATTAAAAAATTAGCGCCTTCGCGATCAAGGTGGCTTGTAGGTTCATCAGCAAAAATGCCATGCACCTCACCTGATAAAGCCTGTGCAATTTTTATTCTTGTTTCTTCGCCACCACTACTATGCTCTGTTTCTATTTTGTTTACACCAAGCTTGCCCATTAATGCATGATCGACTTGTTCTTGAATAACAGCAGAATCCAATTGTGGAATATAGCTGAAATTGCCTTCTTTTATTATCATTCCGTGTGTGGGCACTACCTGGCCCAGTAATACTTTTAATAGTGTACTTTTTCCAGCACCATTGGCACCGACTAAACCAATACGTTCGTATGAATAAAGCTCTAACTGATCAATATCCAATACATTTTCTCCCGCATACTCTACATATATATCTTTTGCATGAATTAATGTATTCATCTCGTGTACCTCCTCAATATCGCTAACGTAATTGTGCTATCCGTCTATATTTTTAGTAGCTTTTTATAATTAAAAATAAAAAATGCAGAAGAAAGCCAGTATGTAGGCTTTCTTCTGCATTTTTACGTTAAAGTACACCCTAACAAAGGATACAGCTAAATAAACTATCCCCATTGTTATCTATGTTCTTCTAAACGCAAAAATAAGCAACTCAAAAAGCCTACAATCCTGTAGAAATTGGCTTTTTAAGTTGCTTATTAAATACGCATAGAATTGGTCATAGATGATGTACCTCCTGCTCTATAATAAGTCCAATATAACATGTTATCTTGAAAATGTGAATTATAACCAATTAATGAAATGATACAGTTTCCCATCCATTGAATTGCGTATCAATCATAACAATAAACATCTATGCTCGCTAAACAGAATACATTATGTTTTGACGATATACAGTTGTATATCAGATACTTCATTGGCTTTAGTTGTCTTAAACTCAATAAATGTTGCGAAGTTATATTCTGTACTGTTTATGCTCACCTTTCCATTGGCAGCACCAATTTTACCGTGACTAATTGCATCTTGAACTTGAATTGTGTCAGGCTGCTGATGAAAAGGTTCGCCATACCAATGAATGGAGGTTGCTTGATCGTCTTGTCCACAGGCAGCCAGTAGCTGAATCGTGTAATCTTCGACAAAAGCATTTTTAGGGGAGTTTTTACACTTACCACTTTTAATGATATCCATAAACATCCTCCTTTTGAAAATTCTTAATGAACTTGAATAAACCGATAACAGTGACTCATGCTTTAATTATGTGATCCATTTTGAATGTATTGATAATGAAGCTAAAGTTCGTGCCCTTTTGCAACAGAGCTTTAGCTTCATCAAAAGAATGAAAAATGCTAAGCTTCCACTACGATGTGCTAAGTCATAGCCGAAGCAGATTAAGCACGTTTACCTATTAACTGCTCTACGATCCATTCCCCAACAATCAATCTCCACCGCCCCCGCCGCAAGACGAGCCACAGGATGAACTGCTGCACGACGAACTGCTACAGGAATGACCATGACCACCGCCATGATGGTGGCTATCATTGTTGCTATTGCTGCTGTAATTGTCGTTACTACTGGAGCCTGTACCACACGAACTGCTCGTACTACCAGCAGGGCGTTCCTCACGTATTTCAGATGGTAGAAACGGATCGACACAGGTAGAGAAGTCCGCTGGCGGCAAATAAGAATAATACACACATGCTGCACCGGCTGCACTGAGTCCGAATACAGAACTGTTATAGGCATCATTAGAAGCCGCATAGGTCGATGAAGACTGTTCTGGTCGTTCTCCGCGTAAAGCTGCCTGGCTCTGAAGCGTAAAACGACGGTGCAGATGCATAATCACTTCGCGTGCTTCCGGGCTACGCTCGAACATCGAGCTATTAAATAATGAATGCTGCGGCTGATACTCGCTGAATGAAAGTAACTCGTTCATCATTGATGAAGAAAGCGGCTGACGGAAGAACGTACCCCATAGATTCGTATTGGCACGTTCTAATGGGAATAGCTCTCCGTACACCCAATCGAACAAGGCACGCTGTTCCGGCTGCGATACCGTACCGCCATGTGGAGAATGATGCAGCATATAACCATAAAATCGATTACAGAGCTGCTCATATTCTCTGGTGAACATCAGCATTTCATGCCATACATCATCCACACGCGAGCTGAACATCGGCACCTCACGAAATAGCGCACAAATTAGCATATAGCGCTTCATTTCATGCCAGCGCCATTCAAACTCCCGATATGGCATATCCGGGTGCTCACTCTGAATTCGCTGCCAGAGCTGTGCCTCATAATGCTGAGGAATAGATGCTTCCAGCTTGTTAGCGAGCGGTTCAGCGGGATGTCCGGCAGGTACAAGTACTCCCGGTGGTCCTACTTTACTAAACAGACGTTCATTTTCCCGTATACGCCTTATTGTCTGACGTTGTGGGGTATTGGATTTGCGCACAATTGTAATAGCGATAAGGAGTAGGGCAATAATGATAACAATTGTCTTCATCAGATGTAGCCTCCTGTCGTCATAATGTTATGAAGGATAAAGGAGCAATCTAGAAGCTGAAATTATACATTATACAAGTTCCATCCGTTGCTGAAATTCGCTACGAATGCGCTGCAATAGAGCCGAATCGGTCATCACATCAAAGGCTGTCTCTGCCAGTACGGTAGCGGTGAAGACCATCGCTTCAAGCGCCTGCGGCTCCTGTGCACGATCGCGGAAGCCGATGCTGTGTAGCTCATGCTTTTCGTCGGTTACTTTGACATAAGGATGGATCGCTGGACAGCGCACAGACACATTGCCCAGATCGAGCGAGCCTGCATCTTTACCGGATTGAATTTCGTCGCGCTGTATACCATTTGCAAGCAAGTTCTGGTTAAATGCCTCGGATAAAGTACGATTAGTAATCAGTTCATCATAGGAATACTCATAGTTCGAAATTTCAACGCGGCAACCGGTCTGTAGTGCAGCACCTTCAGCAATTTGTTTCACACGTTCAACGAGTTCATTCGTATAGGCGCGGCTGGCAGAACGAACATAAAACTGAGCGGAAGCATAATCGGGAATAATATTTGCCGCCACACCGCCTTGATTAATAATACCGTGGATACGCGTATCGCTTCGTGTCTGTTGACGCATCGCATTGATGCCATTGAATAGCTGTAATACTCCATCCAGTGCGTTAATACCATGCTGTGGACTGGCTGCTGCATGTGCAGATTTACCGAAAAATTCGAATTGTAATGCATCCATTGCCAGCGAAATGCCGGATTCTTCATAGGCATAATACGGATGAGCCATCATAGCGAAGTCGCAATCATCGAACAAACCTGCTTGTGCCATCGGCACCTTGGCACCACGCGTTTCTTCCGCTGGTGTACCATACACACGAATCGTACCACCGATCTCATCTATTACGGACTGGAGTCCAATGGCGGCGCCCGCACTCATCATGCAGATCAGATGATGACCGCACGCATGTCCGATCTCCGGCAAGGCATCATATTCGCACATCAGACCGACCGTTGCTCCTGGCTTGGCGGCTGTATAGGTGGCAATAAATGCTGTTTCGATGCCGAGCACAGATGATTGGACTTCAAAGCCGTGACTGGCAAGCAATTCCTTTAGACGTGCAGAAGCTTTGTATTCTTCGTTACCGAGCTCAGGATTTTGTCCGATATATACGGATATGGCTTTGAATTGCTCTGCGTTTTGCTGGATTGCTTTTTTAATATGCTGCTTGAGCAGGGTGTTATTCATGTTGATATTCTCCTTTAAGACCGTTATGTAGAAAATTAGATCATGTTTTCTGCTACCAGTATAGCATGTGGTCAACAGCAAGTCGTGTTATAAGAGGTTAAAGAGTTGTCATGCTTACTGTGACACTTCATTCACATTTTTGCATATAAAACCATTGAATAATCATACAAATTCATTTATAATAACCCGGTTGACTATGAGTCACAAGGAAAAAGCAGTAACCTATTATATGTATGTAAAGGAGATAGAAGGTTGAAAGTACTAAAACCGTGGCTAGGATGCCTGATGAGCATTCTTATGCTATTTTTTATGATTGTACCAACAATGGCTTCTGCTGCTGAAGGCACCGGCAAAACGATTGTTGTCGGTCTGAGCGCAGACTTCGCGCCATATGAGTTTCATAAGAACATCGATGGACAGGATCAGATTGTAGGCTCAGATGTGGAGCTTGCTAAGCGTATTGCCGCTGACATGGGTGCGCAATTGCAAATTCAAGACATTCCATTCGATAGTTTGCTGCCGGCATTGAGCAGTGGACGGATCGATATGATCATTTCCGGTATGACCCCAACAGAAGATCGTCGTAAAAATGTCGATTTCTCGGATTCGTACTATGTCTCTCGCCAGGTTATTATGACCCGTGCAGAAGACAAGGATAAGTACGCAACATTCGATAGCTTGAAAGGCGCTGCTATCGGCGTACAAAAAGGCTCCATTCAAGAAGGTATTGCCAAAGACATTAAAGGTGCTAAGCTCACTTCGGTAGATAAAATTTCTGATGTAATACTGCAACTTCAATCCAAGCGTGTCGATGTTGCTGTTATGGAAGGCCCGGTTGCTGAAGGTCAGGTAGCGAATCATAGCGATCTGGCAATTACAGCCGCTCAAATTCCAGATAGCGATACTGAGATGGCAATCGCAGTGAAAAAAGGCAATACAGAATTACTTGCTCAAATTAACGGCACACTGGCTGAACTAAAAAAGACAGATGCAGTAGCCAAGTTCGTACAGGACGCAACTGCACTGAATTCGGGTGAGAAGACCGGACCAAATGATATTTTCAGTATTTTCTGGGATTACCGTCATTATTATGCGACAGGTGTACAATATACATTATTACTGTCTGCACTGGGCGTATTGTTCGGTTTTGTCATTGGTCTAATCGTTGCATTGCTTCGTTTGTCCAAGGTAAACATACTGCGCTGGATTGCGATGACATATATCGAAATTTTGCGCGGTACACCAATGCTGGTGCAATTGCTCATTATTCACTACGGGATTGCGCAAACGTTCAATATTGAATTTAGCGTATTGCAGTCCGGTATTATTACACTCTCGATTAACAGCTCCGCTTATCTGGCAGAAATTTTCCGCGCTGGTATTCAAGGTGTTGATCGCGGACAGACAGAAGCAGCGCGTTCACTCGGGATGTCATATGGAATGACACTGCGCCACATTGTCATTCCACAGGCGATTAAAAGTGTACTGCCAGCGATCGGTAATGAATTTGTCGTTATCATTAAAGAATCATCGATCGTTTCCTTTATTGGAGTTGCTGATCTGATGTTCCAGGCGCAGGCTGTACGTAGTATTACGTATTCCGCGCTGTATCCGCTGCTCATTGCGGCAGCGATCTATTTTGTAATGACATTTGTATTGTCCAAACTGCTCGGTATGGTGGAAAGGAGATGGAGTGTAAGTGATAAACGTTAAAGGTCTGAAAAAGTCATTTGGTAAAAATGAAGTACTGACCGGCATCGATATCGATATCGCGCAAGGCGAGGTTGTCGTTGTCATCGGGCCAAGTGGCTCCGGTAAAAGTACATTCCTGCGCTGCCTGAATCTGCTGGAGCAGCCGACCGACGGTGAGATTTACTTTGAGGATGAACTGATCACAGCTCGCAAGTATGATATCGATAGTGCACGTCGTAAAATGGGGATGGTGTTCCAGCACTTCAATCTGTTCCCGCACAAAACGGTGCTGCAAAATCTGACGATCGCTCCGATCAAGGTCAAAAAGACCGATAAAGCAGCCGCTGAAAAAATCGCGCTCGATTTGCTACAAACGGTTGGTCTGGCTGACAAAAAGGACACGTATCCGAACCAACTGTCCGGTGGACAAAAGCAGCGGATTGCCATTGCACGCGCACTCGCTATGCAGCCGCATGTCATGCTGTTCGATGAGCCAACCTCTGCACTTGACCCGGAAATGGTCGGCGAAGTGCTTGAAGTTATGAAGAAGCTCGCTCAACAGGGCATGACGATGGTTATCGTTACACACGAAATGGGCTTTGCTCGTGAAGTGGGCGACCGTATTATCTTTATGGACGGCGGACGTATCGTAGAACAGGGTACGCCAGAGCAAGTATTTGGCGCACCAACCAACGTACGTACACAGGACTTCCTCAGTAAGGTGCTGTAATAGCTGTGAAGGTGCTAGTATAGCTGTAAATATAGCGCATCCATTGTAAAGCTGAATCCGATCGTCGCTATATCGTATATAAACAAAGGAAGCGACGATAACTGGATATGAATCATATAGAGCACATGATTTTGTAGGCTATAGCCATACAAGAGCATGTGCTCTTTTGTTTGCTTCGTTGCTCTCATCAGATTTTAAATGAATACCATAGCGAACAAAATGAGCCCGGCATTCCGGTATTAATGCCGGTATTAATGAAGATGAAATGTAAATACACGACTTCCTTCAGCTTCGTTGTTATTTTTCGTAATATAATATATAATCATTACCGACATGAAACATTATATCGATCTATTCCATTGGAGGGACGTATTGTGGCAAAGCTATTTACACCATATCAATTGAAAAATCTTAATCTGAAAAATCGTGTCGTTATGCCGCCTATGTGCCAGTATGCTGTAGAGACTGGAGACGGCATGCCAGGCGAGTGGCATAACGTTCATTATATTAGTCGTGCTGTTGGTGGAACAGGATTGATCATCGCAGAGATGACGGCTGTACATCCAGACGGACGTATTACGAATGAAGATACTGGCATCTGGGATGATCGTTTTATTCCAGCATGGCGCCACATCGTTGATGGAGTGCATAGCTATGGCACTCAGATCGGCATTCAGCTTGGACATGCAGGCCGGAAGGCAGAGGATGCGAATCCTCCAGTCGCTCCATCCGCAGTTCGTTACAATGGTGAAGGCTATAATGAGCCTCATGCGCTGACGACAGCCGAAGTCGAAGAGCTAATCACCGCTTATGGTGAAGCAGCACGTCGCGCAGTAGAAGCAGGCTTTGACACCGTAGAAATTCATGGTGCGCATGGCTATTTGATTCATCAGTTCCATTCTCCGCTCGTAAACCAGCGTGAAGATGAGTATGGTAAGGATTTGCCGTTATTCGGCGAACGAGTGGTACAGGCGGTTCGTGCCGCTGTTCCGGCTGACATGGCTGTCATTATGCGTGTATCCGCACGCGAGTATGTTGAAGGTGGCTATGAGGTCGAAGATATTATCGAAACTTGCCGTCGCTATCGTGATGCAGGCGTTGATCTGCTGCATGTATCCTCTGGTGGCGAAGGCCCGGCTCGTAAAGGAGCAATGCAGGTAGGTCCTG
The DNA here is from genome assembly GCA_039595515.1 of Paenibacillus sp. Taxonomy (GTDB): domain Bacteria; phylum Bacillota; class Bacilli; order Paenibacillales; family Paenibacillaceae; genus Saccharibacillus. The sequence continues at coordinate 23,251 of JBCNLJ010000068.1, forward strand.
GTTATCAGGTGGATATGGCAGCGAAGCTAAGAGAGGCACTTCAAATTCCTGTCATTGCCGTCGGCATGCTGGATGAGTTTGAAGATGCAGAGCGTGTACTGGAAGACGATCAGGCGGATCTGGTTGCTGTCGGCCGTGCGATGCTGCGCGATCCATACTGGGCTATTCATGCTGCGAAAGCACTCGGTGCGGAAGCGAATGTACCCGAGCCTTATCTGCGCGGCTATCATAAATAATTTGCTTTTAAAATGAATAGAAGCAAGCAGAGCAGTCGGGCAGAATTTCTGTCCGGCTGCTCTTTTATATGAAAACATATTAGATAGGATGTTACAGGGCGAAGGATATTGGTTAAAAGAGATAGATGTATACTTTAGAACCTTACATAAATGAATGTAGTACTTTCATCAAGTAATACCGTCGCATAAAGTGATTGAAGAACTGAAAGCTGGAACGTTTGAACTCTATATGATAAATACATATATTTGAATCGAGCATATTCAATTAGAAAATCAGTATTTATAAAAGCCATTATCCTGAACATTTATAGGATAATGGCTTTTTTGCTATATCAATAACACGCTCGAAAATAACTTTTTCGAAATTTTTTTAATCCCTTTAATCCAGCATAACCACGCGCTTTTTGAGATGTTTTGAGAGATGCTGGTTAAGAAATTGAAATCTTTTTTTGAGCGAAAGTGATCCAAAAATAAACCGTGCGCGTTGATAGAGATAGGAACAGTCAACACAAATCATTTTTTAAAAGGAGTTAATCATATGAAAATGAAAAAAATCATTGCACCTGTATTGAGCTTATCTTTGATGGTACCAGCGGCTGGAGCTTTTGCAGCAGACATGAATTCTACAACGACTGCCGCACCAACAGTAAGTACAAAAGCAGCGGATTTGCGTGCTGGACTGGACTATCTTTTATCCGAGCACTTTAAGCTGGCGGTTGAAGCGATGACCAAAGCTTACTCCGGTGCACCGGATGCAGCAGAAGCATATAAAGCACTGGATCAAAATGCAATCGATATGGGGCCTGCCATCGAATCAATCTACGGCAAACAAGCAGCTACCGAGTTCGAGCGTATCTTCCGTGCACACAACCAATACACAGATGAACTCGTGAAAGCGACTAAAATGAACAATGAAGCAGCCGTAAAACAAGCGGAAGCGAAAGTACAGGGCTTCGTTGATGAGTTCGCTGCTTTCCTTGCTAAAGCAACAGGCAACAAATTGCCAGAAGCAGCAGCAGAAAAAGCACTTCGTTTACATGAAGATGAAGTACAGGATGTATTTGAAAAATATATAGCTGGCGATTATGCTGGCGCTGCGAAGGAATACCGTGAAGGTCTGAATACGATGTTCACTGTAAGTAAAGCGCTCTCCGGCGCGATCGTAGCACAAAACCCTTCTAAATTTGATAATGGTACAGTAGATACACCAGCAGCAGACCTGCGTTCTGCACTGAACCATCTGGCGGCTGAGCACTTTGCACTGTCTGTCATGCAAATGCAACAGCAGTATGATGGTAAAACACAAGCTTCTGATGCGTGGATCAATGCAGAAGCAGGCAACACGGCTGACTTCAAAGCAGCTATTGCTTCGATCTATGGTCAAGCAGGAGCGAACCAGTTTGAACAAATCTGGGTAACAAACCACATCAAAGCACAAAGCGACTATGTGGATGCACTGAAAAAAGGTGATCAATCGGCTCTGACGTCTGTGAAGAACCGCATTGAGGATTTCACTAAAGAATTCGCTACATTCCTGGGCACAGCAACAGCGAACAATCTGCCAGCATCGGCTGCAGAGCAAGCGCTGATGACTCACGAGGGTCAGGTACAGGCAGTTATCAATGACTATGCAGCGAAAAACTATGCAGCAGCTTACACGGCTGACCGCGAAGGCTACAAAACAATGTTCGGCATCGGTGAAGCACTGGGCGGAGCCATTGTGAAGCAATATCCTGACAAATTCAAAACCGCTTCGACACCAGCAAAACAACCAACTACATCTACACCAGCACCATCCAAACCAGCAAACGACAACATGATGATGGTATGGATGAAGCTGAACAGCAAAACGCTGAAAATCGATGGTAAAACAACGATGATGGATACAATGCCAATGGTTGTTGGTAACACAACGTATATCCCACTGCGTTATCTGGGTGAAGGTATCGGTGCGAAAGTAGCATGGAACAAAGCAGCAAACGAAGTTACGGTTATGGCTGGCTCCGATACAATGAAATTCTGGATCGGTAAAGACACTGTAGTAGTAAACGGCAAAAACATGAAGCTGTCCGCAAAAGCAATGATCAATAAAGATGGCAGAACAGTAGTGCCTCTGCGCTCGATCACAGAACTGCTGGGCTGGGATGTGAAATGGAACAAGGCTGACGGTGCGATCACATTGACCAAATCGATGTAAGCTTAGCTTAAGCGAGCAATTGAATTAGAGTAGAGCTACCGTTTAACCAATCAATCGAATTCTGGCCGTCCAGTTTGATTCTGCAATTCCATTCCCCAAGATCGATTGCAGATTGTACGATGCATGATCTCTGCCTTCTCCATGTCCAGAGAGGGTAGAGAGTAACGACCATCCAACTATCCAAATATATGGCTTTCCCATGAAGCCAAACATCAGGGAAACGGTCCCCCAGCCGTTTCCCTTTTTTTGTATTAATCTGGATATAGGTAGCGAATTCGATATATGATTAATGCAAAAGGAGGGGAGCGTTATGATTATCCAATCCGTTCTTATACGCTGGACAAAGGAAACGCGTGGGGAACCGTATGCGTCGCTGCGTAGTCGGCATCCTATTCATTTTCCAGTAGCCAATAACATGATACAGCCAGGAGCGATCCTGACCAATGAGCGACAGGAGCAGTTGTTATGGCATCAACTGTCATTTGAACAAACAAAAGAAGGAATAGCATTGCTGCATGAGAGCTACGAATGGCTACCTGCGTTGAACAATGAGGTAGGCACAGCAGGTGAATTGCCAGGAATAAGATGGATGCGAATAGAGCATAAGCTGATTGTGTATGTACATTATGATCATTCATTTGGTAAGCCTGTACGAACGAATGGTCAGAGTCGGTTGCTGGATGAGAAAGCTTTTGAGCTATTGCCGCTTCAGTATGGACAGATCACCATCAATGGGCGACATACGATGGAGGATGGAAGTGTTTATGAGCAACGGGTCATGAACATATGGAATGTGATGACAGAGCATAGTGGAATTCATACTTTAAAAAAGATTCCAGATTATCAGTATAAGCAGCTTGCGGCGCTGTGGTAAGGAATGTGCTTATCGGCATACATACGGAATTTGAAGCATCCAGAGTCCGATATCAAAAGACCGACATAACGTAACGAGCTAAACACAAAACAAAAATAAAGACAAAGACAAAAACTTACGGTAAAAAATCTTACCAGGTAGAAGTTTCTTTAGAACAGAGTAGGAGAAGCAAAGGAAGTACGAAATGAAGATATAAAATGATTCTTCATTTGCATACATGCGCAAAAACACCGATTTAAGTAGTTATATATAGACTAAAGTCCTATTATCACTTAAAATGAATGCAACCGGAATCAAATGTATAGTGGATTGGGTAAATGTATAGTACTTTGAATACCATTGTGCTTATTGTACTTGTTTGATTGGCTTATGGTATTTATTTGACTAGCTCGCCGCATGGATCGAAATTGAAAAGACACTTCGTATCGCGCATCGACTTTTTCAGATTGTATGACAGGCGGACCAAATGTAGCTTGGTGAACATGTACGTAGTATACTAGCTTACATGAAACCTTATGTATATTTGTCCGTATTACCCCTTATAGCAAGCAATACTGCTTTTACAAGTATCCGGTAGGTTGCTTTATGTTTTGCATCTTATTATTCAAGTGGAGGGAACAAATCTATGTCTATTTTCAAACGTTTGCGTGATCTTACTCTGTCCAATGTATACGCTCTTATCGAAAAGGCAGAGGACCCAATTAAAATGACGGATCAATATATTCGCGATATGGCGGCTGATCTGGAGGATGCAGAAAAAGCAGTAGCATCGCAGATTGCGATTGAGAAGCGCTTCAAGCAGTTGTATGAAGAGCAGGATGCGCTGGTGAAAAAGCGTGAAGAACAGGCGCATATCGCAGCACAGGCACAAAATATTGATCTTGCTCGCCGTGCACTGGAAGAGAAGAAAAGTGCAGAGGCGAAGCGCGATGAGTACAAAGCGAACTTTGATCAAAACAAAGCGGCAGCCGACAATCTTCGTTCGAAGCTCGACGAGATGCGCAAACAGCTTAACGAGCTGAAAAACAAACGTGAAACGCTGGTAGCACGCTATAACGCAGCGAAGGCGCAAACCGAGATCAACAAAGCGATGAACGGCTTCAGTGCAGATTCCGCAACAGCGGGTATGAAGCGTATGGAAGATAAAATGTTGCAAATGGAAGCTCATGCTGAAGCGAGCAACGAGATGAACACAAAAGGCAAGTCGCTGGATGATGAAATTCAGGCGCTTGGAACGAACAAAGAAGTGGAAGACGAGCTGTCTGCACTGATGAAGCAATATGAGAAAAAATCCTAACGATACGACAGGTAAACGTATCGGTAATGTAACAGGATCTTACACATACTGAAGCAGAATATCGTGTAATATAACTGACGAAGGAAGCAGAATGAGCATGTCATGGACATTAGCAGTCACGCGCATTCGGTTCTTCCTTCGTCTTTTTGTGGCTTTTGCCATACAACATAATGGATGTATTTGATGAATGATGTGGAGGCTGAGACGGATGAGCTGGGATATTTTGCTGCAAATTTTAGTCTGGACGGGTGTTGGTGCAGTGCTGCTGGCTGTGCTGATGTATCTGGATTCATTGTTTACGAAGTATAAGGATATTGCTGAGATTAAGGCAGGCAATACAGCGGTAGCGATTCGTCTGGTGATGAAGCTATTTGCGCAAGGGTATATTTTATCGGTATCGATCAACACGTCATGGAGCTTATGGGAAGCGGTGCTCGTATCAATCGTCGCCTTTGTCATCTTGCTTATTCTGGAGCAGGTTGCACGACTGCTGTTCAAAGCGATTGCTGGACTTGATCTGGATGAAGGCACACGTCAGGGTCTGATCGGTCATGGTATGCTGGGCGGCGGTTTGCAACTGGTCGGTGCATTTATCATTTCTGCATCGCTGTAAGTAGACAGGTGTTGTAAGTAGATAGGTATAGCAACAATAGAGACAGAAACAGATGAAGTGAAAGGAAGACTTGCTATGGGATTATGGAAACGGATCACGAATTTAATGTCCAAGCCGGAGCCACCGAAGCCGGAGAAAAGTCCGCTTGATCTGCAGGTGGGCGATATTTGCGAGGTATCGCTAGTGACGTATGAAATTGTCGGAACAGCGCGTAATCGTGCGCGTAATACGGTCATGCTTACGTTGCAGGACGGAGCAAGCATTAGCTATCTGCATGTAGAGATGCAGGAAAAGCTGCGCTATGCGCTATACCAGCCAATTGATGGCGGTCTGGACAATCCGAATGAAGTGCCGACTCATATCGAGATGGATGGAACAGACTATTATCTGGATGAGCAATATAGCGGTACGGTGCTATCGACAGGACGCACGCCTGTACTACCGGGTGCTGCAAATGGTGAACAGTATGTGTGGCAGCATCAGTCGGACGATCGCAAGCTGCTGCGCATTGAATGGCAGGGTGGACGCTTTACATTATATGAAGGCGAATGGGTACTGAACGCAGACGTACGCGTTATTCGTGCCAGTTAGGAGCGAAGACGGATGAAAGAGCGGATGTCCAGATGGACAAAGATTATACTGGCACTCAGTCTGGTCGTTTCCTTGTTGTCTGGCTGCGGCTTTGGCAGCAACAAAATTACGTATCCGCTGGAATCGGTCAGTCGTAATGGCAATTCCACTTCGTATGTGTATCGTGCAGCAGGTCAGACGGTTCCGGCAGTTGCGGAGCAATTAGCAGATCAGCGCAGGCCAGAGCAGACGTCAGTCCAGGACCCTGAACGTATGTTTCTTGTCTACAATGATGAATTGATTCAGGTGCAGCGCGATCCGGCGAAACCTCAGGATACACTGATTGAAGTTGATTCCCAGCAATATGTGCGGCAAAATTATAGCTCTAGCTTTTTACAGGGTTATTTGACGGCTTCTCTTTTGCAAAGTCTGTTCGGATCAGGCGGAGGTTATGGCGGATACGGTGGCTACGGCGGAGGTACATATCGCGGTTATACATCGCAAAATACGTACCCACCCAAAACGCAATACAGCAAGCCATCTTCACAGGATATGAAGCAGGCACCACCATTAACCGTTGATAAATCAGGCTCGATCTTCAAGCGCGGAAGCTCGTCCTCATCGAAGCGTTCCGGCTATGGCAGTGATGTGACCAATCGCGGCTCTCCATCAAGTGGAACGATTAATCGTGGAGGAAGCTCATCGAACAACTCCGGCGGTTTCTTCTCACCGAGCAACAGTGCACCCAAGTCCAGCTTTGGTTCCGGTAAAATTCGCAAGCGTGGACGACGATAAGGCTTGCTGTGCTGTGGAGTTGTAGTGTGATATAGAATTGTAATAAATAATTATAGTCTCTCTTGTAACCACAGGCGTTCTCTCGTTTGTGGAAGACAAGGGGGACTTTTTGTTTTTTAGTAATCGTGATTTGAGATAGGAGGGTATAAAGAAAGGCGGGTAATGATGGACAAGGGTGCTGCTGTGGTATGTAGTTCAGTTTTTATTATATACAAGCTACTCTAATGCATAGAAAATCATGCTGTAACTGTAACTGTAACTGTAACTGTAACTGTAACTGTAACTGTAACTGTAACTGTAACTGTAACTGTAACTGTA
>JBCNLJ010000069.1:0-29715 GCA_039595515.1 Paenibacillus sp.
CATTTTGATTGATGCGACAAGCACGGAACGAAGGGAAGGAAATAAGGGGAAAGGGCGACTTTTGAGCACGGGAATCTACTTTTCCTCCCATTTCGTAGATTCCTGTGCGAGACGGGAGCCCGTCCCGTTATTCCTTACCGGAGTGCTGTCTGCCCCAATTCAAGCAGAACCCAAAATATTCCCGCACTTGTCTTAAAATCCTGAATCACACCAGCACGCTCAGCACACCGCATCCCCATTCAATGCTGCTGTTCATTACCCATCTGCTCCCGATAAGCAGACGGCGAAATCCCCGTATACTTTTTAAATTTGCTATGAAAATAGTCCACATTGGCATAGCCCACCATCGAAGCGACCTTGTGCACCTTCATCCCCTGAGCAAGCAATGCCTTGGCACGATCCAGGCGCACGCCATCGAGGAAATGGTTGAAGGATTCACCTGTGTACGTTTTGAACATTTTGCCGAGATAGGCGCTGTTGTAGTTGAACACCTCAGCGAGTAGCTCCAGCTTCAGGTTATCGCTGTAATGGCGGCGAATAAAGTCAGTCATCTGCTTCATGACGGACTCGTGACTAACGCCGTTGATCGATTGCAATAGCTCCTCCAGCCCACCCAGCATCAGATGAATGAGGCTGGTAGCGGTGGGAGCAGAGTAAAGTTCCGGAATGAGTGCCAGACATGCCTGTACGGCTGGGCCGGAGCCGGCTACACTGCCGGGCAAGCGGCTGAGTGCAAGCGATAGAACATGTGACGATAAGCTTTTCGTATCGCGCTCCGCCAGACCGGCAAGCTGACAGACGGACATCAATTCGGATAATACACGTTCAGCGGCCTCCAGACTGCGAATATCGACCGCATAGTAGAGCCGGTCTGCCCACTCATTGGCCTGTGGCGATGGTGGACATGGCTGCTCTACAGATTCAGGCTCGTGTCCATAATTTTCACTTTTGCTCACTGCGATACCGTTCGCGCCGAACCAGAAACGTTGCTCCAGCAGATCAAGCGCTTCAGCATAACTATCGTGAATCTGCTCCAGCTCATCTACTTCCATTCCGGCAGCCGCATACCATACCTCCGATGATGCGGAATGATCCAGCAAGCGTTCACGCAATTCGCTTAGCTCCCGCTCTCCATACGGTCGCCCGGTAAGGATACCGATATAGTTCCCGGCACGAAAAGCAATATGTCGCTGCTCCAGATTCCACCAGCTATGCAGTTGCTCCAGATACGTGCTCCAGCCGTCCAGATGATCGCCCCTGCTGGCATGGTGCTCTAGCAACAGCACCTGATACGACGACCAGCCGAGCGATAGTGCCTGCTCCGCACGCTGCTGTTCTTTACCGGAGCTGCTCAGCAGCATCTGCTCCACTAACTCATGGGCAGGAACAGGCTGTTGTCGCTGCGCACCTGCATGCTGTTCCTGCTCCAGCGATTCATGAACACGCAGCAGCTCCTGCTCCATCTCCACCTCATCTACCGGTTTGAGCAAATAGCCATCCACTCCGTAGCCGAGCGCACGGCGTGCATATTCAAAGTCGGCATGTCCACTCAAAATCAGCACATGCGTCCGGCTATGATTACGGCGAAGCTGCTCAATCACTTCCAGGCCATTCATTCCCGGCATACGAATGTCCATGATCATCAGATCCGGCTGAATACGTTCAAACTTTTGCAGCGCCTCGCGGCCGTTAGCCGCTGCATCCACGACTTCAAATCCGATCCGATTCCAGTCGATAATCGTCTTCAAGCCTTCTCTTATCGCCGGTTCATCATCTACAATCATAACCTTAAACATCATACTCCCCCTTTATTCTCTAGTGATCCCCCTGCATCAATGCAGCATTGCTTATACAAACGGAATTTTAAACGAAATTTGCGTACCCGCATTGGGCGCGCTGGAGATATGCAATCCATAGGCAGGTCCATAGGACAGCGTCAGTCGCTGGTGCACATTTTTCAAACCGATGCGGTCCCCCTCCCGATCCGTCTGTAATGATTCACGCACATATTGCAGACGCTCGGCACTCATCCCAATTCCGTTATCAATCACATCGATCATGACCTCCTGCTCGATGCGCAGCGTACGAATAATAATCAGTCCTCCACCCTCTTTGCTCTCCATGCCATGCACGATCGCATTTTCCACCAGTGGCTGGATGATCAGCGGTGGAATGGATGTTTGTGCAGTCTGCGGGTCGATCAACAGCTCATACCCCAGCCGATCACCAAAACGGAATTTTTGAATTTCCAGATACGAGCGAATCAGCTCCATCTCGCCTTCAATCGTCGTATGCTTATTGCCAATCTCCAGATTGTTGCGGATCAGCTTGCCCAGCAGACGGACGATATAGGCAATCTCCTTTTCTCCATTCACATGAGCCTTCATTCGAATCGATTCCAGCGCATTGAACAGAAAGTGCGGATTCATCTGGCTCGCCAGCATTTTAAAATTAATCTCTCGCTGACTGATCTCCAGCCTCGTGTTACGTTCATTCGATTCATACACCTGATCCATCAGTTGCCGGATGCTTAGCACCATATCATTGAAGCGGCGAGACAACTGCCCAATCTCATCCATGCCCCCGATATTGGACGATACCTTCAAATCGCCGGTACCCAGCTTATTCATCTGTCTGCTTAAGTTGGATAAACGGCGTGTAATCAGGAGGGAAATCATCTGCAAAAAGCCAAGCCCGATCAGTAAAATCGCAACGAGCACACTTGTACCGATCAGGATGATCATATTGGAGTCACGGACGATGCTATTATTGGAAAAGACCGATATGATCTTCAAACCATTCGCACTGCTCTCCGGTATCAGTGTGTCCACAACGATATTGGACAACTGTCCGTTGACCTCATGCTCATAAATACCGGGCCCTGCGGATGGATCGATATCAATATCAATATTAGGATCATCCAGCCGCTTGCCGATCAGTTCTGTATTTTTGGCAGATACGATATTGCCTTTATCATCCAGAATCATCGTCTCAAATGGCTCTGCACTAATCAATGAATTAAGATACGATTGGCTTAACTCAATCACGAGCACACCACTGGTCGTATAATCGGTAAAATTCACCTTGCGTACCAGGCTTAACACCTTCGTTGAACTGATCGTATCATCAGTACGATAAAACCAGTTGATAATACGGCTATTCATGGCAGCCTGATACCAGTCGCTGCTACGAATGTCCGACGTAACACGCATAAATTCCAGATTGTCCTGAATCGTATCATTCGTAGTATAAAAGCGAATGGCGGACACCTCGGAATACAGACGCTGGTATTCATCGAACTCCTGATAATTGCGATAAGCTTCAACCAGATCGTACACACGCTCATAGCGTGTATTCACGACATGACTGAGACGGGTATCAAACAACAGCTCATTGGAGATATTGGTCGGTACCCGTAGCATGGTGGTCATCTGGTTTTTAATACGTTCCACATTGTTCGTCGTTTGCTCAATTGCATTATCCAATGCATCCTGACGCAAATAGTTGACGACAACTCCACCAATCACAAGCACCGGCAGCATCACAACAAAAATGTACGCGATAATGAGCTTATTTTTAATTTTAATATCGTTAATACGATGGATGAACAATTGCCACATTGGCTCCCCGCTCTCCCTCATCAAGCATGAATAGATCGCCGTTATTCTTCATTAAAGCACCATGACATAACATTATAAATGATATACGCCCCAAAATGTAAAACGCTTACAAACGTGCTTCTGGGAATATACTGTATCATAACATGCTCACAAAGAAAAAGACTGTCTGCAAGAGACAGTCTTCGTAGAATTCCTAAATTTTAAAAAAGTATTAAATTTTTGCTCTGAAAAGTTTATAAAACTGCAACCCGTAGCCGATATATTATTTTAGAATTAAAGTGGCTTAATATATTCGGTATCCGGCAGACGGAATGGATCCTGCTGATTGATATGATCATAGAACATCACACCATTCAAATGATCATATTCGTGCTGAAACACAATGGCAGAAAATCCTTTGAGCTTGAGCTTAAACGGTTCGCCTTCCGGCGTATATGCCTGCACGGTTACCTTCTCGTAACGCGGTACAAAGCCCTCAATCGGGCGATCTACAGACAGACATCCTTCACCATGCTCCAGATAGGTCATCGCAGCCGAGTGACTCACCAGCTTGGGATTACAGAATACATACTCCACCTGTCGGTCTTGATCATCCATGAAATAGACGACAAACACCCGCTTATCCCAACCAATCTGATTTGCTGACAGCCCAATTCCAGGCCGTAAACCGTATTTTTCTGCTGCTTCCTCATTTTGCGATTGCTTCAAAAACTCCATCATGCGATTCACTTTGTTGCGATCTTCTTCAGACAATGGAAGGGTTACAGGTTCTGCCACCTGGCGTAATACCGGATGTCCTTCACGTACGATTTCATCCATAGTTACAAAAGGAAGTGATGATTGACTCAATGTAGCTGATGCCACCTTTTACTTAAAATATTATTTACTTTTTAAAATCATCATGCAAACAGGCAATATTGATAGTTAATTATAAAAAATGTTCAAATTTACGTCAATGACAGCGGTTTTTTGTCTCAATCTGTCGAATTTGCATTGACGTAATACTGGTAACAAATTACTATATTGTTAAGGAAGTTTTAAGAAAAGTGTGTGAGAATGAGGTAAGACTGTTTTTTGGATTTTGGTTTCTCTCATCCTGGCGATCTACATAATTCCATTATGATAGCCAATCCATTTTCGGTTGCTTTCATTATACCAATAATTAACTAACAGTTTTATTTATTTTGATTGAGGGGGATTTTACAATTGGAAACATCTGGAGAGCTTTTGAAAAGTTATTTGCTGCTGGTAGATCGTATGCCAAGGATCATGGAGCTTCCGACGCTGATGCGTCAGCTCAAATCGAATACAACTGAAATTTTCATCCTGCATTTCCTGCTTAACAATGGCAGTCAGTATGGTACAGACATCGTGAAAGCGACAGGGCTGACGACAAGTGCAGTTACGCAGATTTGTGATAAGCTGGAGCAGGAAGAATTGATTGAGCGTACACGCTCCGATCAGGATCGCCGTTATGTGAGCATTTCGATTACGCGCAAGGGTGGACGCGCACTGGATAAGATTTTTAGTATCATGGCAACAAAGCTAGTCGAGAACATTCGCGATTTGAGCGATGATGAAGCAGATGAACTGTTACTGCATCTGCGCAGTGTAGAGCAGCTTGTTTTAAAACGCCGTCAATTGGCAATGAAATAACCATTACGGGCTACCGTATGTTATATGAATACAGCAAAAAAGCCTGACAGCATGGTATCTGTCAGGCTTTTTGGTATTGATGTTGTACAATGCACTGTACCTGCTAATTCCTGCGTAAAATTACTTAATCTCTGCGAGATATTCGGACACCTGAGTAGGCGTTTTAGCAAATTTACTGTGCAGATGAGCGATCTTCTCGCCACCGCGATACACGAGCAGGCTCGGGATACCACGTACTTCATTTTGCTCAGCCAGATCCTGAAACTTCTCTGCATCCATTGCGAAAAAGCGTTTTTCTGGATTCTGCTCGATAATATCTCCGATAAAGCGATCCAGTGTTTTGCAGTCCGGGCACCAGTTCGTATCAAATTTGATAACCGTGTATTCCTGACCGTCGATCAAATCGCGATATTGTTGTTCTGTTTCAATGCGTTCCATGTGTAAAACCGCTCCTCTCTATGCTGGCATACCAGCTTACGTCATTTTTATGATGATTTTAAACCAATTATCTTACGGCAATCTATCTTAATTTCAAGAAATATCTTTCTTTATTATCCGCTTTTGAAGTGAATTTGGCAAGGTGTTTTGGCTTATTGTCCCTACATGTTTTACTGTGTTAATTCAGCAAACGGATCGTATTACGTGCGAACAACCAGTCCATCATCTGCGGAAAACGCCGATAAAAGGAATCCGCTTCATGATCCTCGCCCTCACGGCGCACAAAATAAAGCTGATCCGGCTGCTGCTGATTGCGCGATAAAATCGCTGCCGCCTCGTCGGTTAGCGATTGCATCAGCCGCTGACGATTCTGTTTCTGTATGCCTTCGAGTGATCCAATATCCATATACACACGCAACCCCGGCAGCAGCTCACGCTCCGCCATAAACTCTACAAAGCCGTCATACCATAGTGAAGCCGACATCGCACCGATGCGTCCAAATACCTCTGGATATACATAGGCAGCAAATAAAGACACCAGCCCACCGAGCGACTTGCCGATGATGCCTGTGCATTCCGGTCTTGGATCGGTATAAAAGTTACGATCGACCCACGGCTTGATCTCATGGGTTAATGTGTACAAATACTGGCTTGCCCGCCCACCAAAATGATCATAATGGCGACCCGGTTGCAGCTTCTGCGCGGACCAGGGCGTATATTCATGGAGGCGATCCTGCGGCGTAATGCCGATCATAATCAGCTCAGGCAAGGTGCCTGCCGCAAATCGCAGCTCCAGATGATAGATGTTACCATTTAATATCGGATCGAACAGATCCCCACTATCCTGAACGTACACGACAGGCAATGGATAGCTGGCATGCTCATAGGAAGGCGGCAAGTAAATGAGCAATTCCCGCCCGGCGTGTCTCTCTATCAATAATGATCCCTTCATGACGACTCTCCTTCTTCCAGCAGCATCAGTTTCATTTGTGGTCTGTAGGATGGGTTAGAGTTGATTGTAGTGGCTGTGTAAAATCGGTTGTACTTGGTAGTATAGCAAATCCTGTGGCTGATGTCGTGTAGACGCTTTCCTCTGGTTTGGGGATACTGCGGATGAGTAGGTACACCACTGCGTTTCCTCTGGTTTGCAGATGCTGTGGATGGAGAGGTACACCACTGCGGGAAGGAATAAGGGGACGGGCTCCCGTATCGCACAGGAATCTACGGAGTAGGATTACATTGTAGATTCCCGTGCTCAAAAGTCGCCCTTTCCCCTTATTTCCTTCCCTCCGTTCTGTGCGTTTTGCATCATATAAGTACGTACAACATGTACATTCTAATGACCACCAATGTTCTATGACTGTAAGGATTTAAACCATTTGGAATTGGGAATATCTTATACTATGTTGGTCTGCATAATCTGTACAAACTTTACAGCATTAAAATACCTACAGTATCAGATTCCGTCCTACATACTCCAAATGATGCATTTTAAAAATGATCCTTACAAAATAAGCTGATACATCGATTAATAGACACCGATGTATCAGCTTGTTGGAGTTGAATTTATTCTTTTGTTTGTTATATCTTAATACGCCCCCAGCTTATTGGACAGCATCTATTCGATCAAATGCTCAATACGAGTGCTGCCAGTAAGCCCATTGAAGCGATTAGGCCGACGATTGGGCCGCCGTCTTCGTAGGCTTCGGGTGCCATGGTGGAGCAGAGCATGGCGATGATGCCGCCGCCGGCGAAGGCGCCGATGCCTGCTTTTAGTTCCTTTGGTAGCATTTCGAGGAACAGGTAGCCGAGCATGGAAGCCAGGGCGGAGATGGTGAGTACGGCGAGCCACATCCAAAATATTTTTTTGCGGGAGAAGCCGCTTTGCTGCATGCCGACTGTACTGGATAATCCCTCTGGAATGTTACTGACGAAAATGGATACGACCAGTACGGCACTCACGCCTTGACCGGTGAGCAGGCTGGCGCCGATCATGATCGATTCAGGGATCGCATCCATGACAGTACCAGCGAAGATACCAAGTCCACTCTGGCTCTTGCCGTCCTTGCCTTGCTGATTGGAGTTGGAGCTTTTACTCTGTTCACCCTGCTTATCTGTATGTGCCTGTACAGCTCCTGCTGTGCCGCTATGTGAGTTAGAGCCTTGCTGAGAGCCATTCGCCCCGCTAGCGGTCTGCTGGGACGTGTGAGCTGTATCACCCTCACCCTGTCCGTCTGTCTGCTGCGCTGTGCCCTGATCGCTTGTAGGCGATATGGCCTGCTTCATCATATAGGAGCGTTTGCGGTTAGCACCGCCCTTGCTGGACACGTATAGATCGAAGATCGTATACACGACCGCCCCTACGAGGAATCCGATCGCTGTCGCTGCCAGACCGCCGTCCTCGATGGCATCCTCCAGCAGCTCAAATGATGCAGCGCCGATCAATGTCCCTGTACCAAATGCCATAATCCAGCCGATAATCTTTTTTGGGATTTTAAAAAAGGCTGCTACTACAGCTCCCAGCAAAACTGCCGAGCCTGCAATAGCTCCCCACATCAATGCACCCCACATGTTCGTCGCCTCCCGTCTACAATTCACTCTGTCCACTTATTAACCAGATTGACGGAAGATGTCATGCTTTTTATGTCATTTTCTTCGTATGACTGATGTATCGACTGATTTAGATCATGAAACAATCCATACCTACCATGATAATAGAGAAATACAATATAAATAAAATATCCTATCATTCTGCGTCCTATGCTCTATTACCGATCTGTATTCGTTCTCTACATCCAATACGGTATCTCTTACCGATACCATACCGCTTATCGATGCTGTGTATACGTATTAGCTGGACGCAACGAGCGAATAAGCGTGACTTCCTGATCGGTAAGTGGCGGCAAATTACCCGCTTCCACATTATGACGCAATTGCTCGGAGGAGCTTGCGCCCGGAATCACAGCTCCTGTCGCCGGATGAGCGAGTGCATAACGGATCGCTAGCTGAGTCAGACTGCGACCTTCGTCACAAAGCTGCTCCAGATGATGTCGCAGCGTCACGATCTCGTCGCCCTCGATGCCGAGATAGCCTTTCTCTGCTTTATCCTGACGTCCATGTGCCAGTGCTCCGCTTGCTACCGGACCACGTACGATGGCGCTAATGCCATGCTCTGCCAGCAGCGGCAGCACTTCCTCCTCGGGACGACGATCCAGTATGCTGTATTGACTCATCAGACTGACGATATGCGAGCGTTTCACATATTCGCGAATGACATTCGGGCGAATCGAGGAAATACCGTACTGACGAATGACACCTTCACGCTTCAATTGCTCAAACGCTTCGATCGTCTCATCAATCGGATCATCCAGTGTACCGCCATGTAGCTGATACAGATCGATATAATCCGTTTGCAGACGGCGCAGGCTATCCTTTACCGCTTCCATAATATAAGCCCTGGAGGCGTCCCATACCCAGCCTTCCTTGCCTGGAATACGACGATTACCGACCTTCGTTGCAAGCACCATATCATTGCGGCGGCCTTTGATCGCTTTCCCTACAATCTCTTCATTCCGACCTTCATCATACAGATCGGCGGTATCCAGTAAGGTTACGCCTAGCTCCAGTGCTTCGTGTAGCAGCGAAGTTGCCTTCTGTTCATCTGTACCGAGTGACATACAGCCCAGACCGATCTCACCTACAACCAGATCGGATGCACCTAATTTATTTTGTCTCATCATGTGTACCCCTTTCCTGTTTTACAGCCGCCTTTATTCAGAAGGCGCAATAATATGCTTTACCCGCCCAACGTCTCCAGATACCAGCCGTACCTTAATGCCGTGTGGATGGGTGGGGGAATTGGTCAAAATATCCTTTACCACGCCGCGTGTCAATTTGCCTGAACGCTGATCCTGCTTGAGTACAATATCCACTTCCAGCCCTGGACGGATGCTTGCTCGTGATTGTCCATTCATAGTTTCTGTTCCTCTCCTTCATCCATGCTGATCGTATCGCTTGTCAGCCTGGATGTTATTGTATCGCACCATACCGGATATTCACAAAAAAGAGCACCGGCGTGCCGGCAGCAACTGCCACCCTCTCCACACCGGTGCTACCTTTAACGGATGATCCGTATGCTCATAGCGGTTCGATCACTTGTATTTCTTCCAATCCTGCTTGCTGTTATCCAGCAAATAGGCAAAATCATTATCACGGCGCTTCTGCTCGGCACGACGTTCTTCCTCGACCTCGCGGCGCTGTTGCTCCTGACGCTCATGCTCCTGCTCACGCAGTTCGGTCGCCTGTGCTTTCAGCTTATCCAGCACATCAGCGCTTAGCATATCTTTGAGCGTTGCTGGCTTGTCCTGCGATGCTGCCGGACGTGCGGCTGCTTTATTCTTTTTGGCCATCGTATTCACCCCGCTGATTCCTATAATACGTGATGTCAGCCTACTCGTATGGGCTAATATCGTGATATTGCTTCCCTCTATTATACCATAATGATACAGGCATCCTCCAGGCTATAACAGATGACAACGACGTCCTCTGCTATTTCCGCTCATCCATATCGATCGTGTCGTCTTCCACATATGGCTGCACTTCAATCGCGCGAATATGCTGCTGCTCCATCCGGGTCACGGTAAAAGCAAACCCATCCTCGACGACCGAATCGCCCTCGCGAACATTGAATTTACGCGACCAGATCCAGCCGCCAATCGTATACGCTTCACCTGCTTCAATATCCGTCCCGAGTCGACGGTTCACCTCATGAATAAGCGCCTGCGGCTGAAGCTGGTAATGCTTATCGCCCAGCTTGGTAATCGCCGGTGTCGGTGGTGGCTCGCTATCCGACTTGGATGGAATATCACCCACGATTTCCTCCAGTACATCCTCCAGCGTAACGATACCCGCGGTACCGCCGTATTCATCCAGCAGAACTGCCATATGAATATTGTCCTTTTGCATCCGTCCAAGCAGCTCGCGCGCAGGCACCGTTTCGATCAACTGCAGCACCGGACGAATAAATGGCGCAATCGGCTCCTCCGGCGAATGCTGCACATGCACCACATCGCGCAGCACTTCCTTCACATTTAGCAGCCCGATAATTTTATCTTTATCGCCTTCCAATGCCACAGGCAACAGGCTAAATGGCTCCTCCTTCACAATCTCGTAGAAGCGCGCCAGATTCGCATCCTGTGCAATATAGATCATTTCTGTACGCGGCACCATAATTTCACTACCGACCAGCTCATCAAAATCAAACACATTGTTCAAATACCGATATTCCGTCGGTGTGATGCTACCGCTCTTATACCCTTCAGACAGGGCAAAACGAAGCTCTGCTTCGCTCTGAGCCGCTTCATGCTCTGAGATCGGCTTTACCCCGAACAGCCCCGTAATCAAGCGTGAGGAACGGCTCAGCACCCAGTTAAACGGATATGTGATCCGATAAAAGACGATCATCGGCCGTGCAAAAAATAATGCCATCGGCTCAGCGACCTGAATCGCAAACGACTTCGGCACCAGCTCACCGATAACGACCTCAAAATACGTCAGCAACAGGAATGCCAGTATAAACGACAGAATTGATGTGATCGCCTCCGGCACATGCAGCAATACAAATAACGGATGCAGCAGCTCCTCAATCGTCGATTCTCCCAGCCAACCGAGTGCCAGCGAGGTTAAGGTGGTGCCGAGCTGACAGGCGGATAAAAATTCATCCAGCTTGCTAATGATCGACTGCACCGCCCGGGCATTTTTATTGCCCTCCTCTGCCAGTTGATTAATGCGCGATACCCGCACACGAATAATCGAATATTCCGACGCCACAAAAAAGGCAGTCAATAAAATGAGTAAAATGACGAGAATGACGTTAATCGTCTCCATTCGTATTATCTCTCCTTTCTCTATGCTTGCTATATGTATCCTTTTACTCAATTACTCTAGTATATACCCTCATTCATCCTTTTTCTTACCTTTTTGCCTGTGATGATCGCTGCTATAGCTTCTTGATGTGGAAAAGAAGTGTTTGACGACCCGTATTCATTTCAATAGCCAAAAGCCTGCTCTACAAGTAGAACAGGCTCTGATGTGTTTACAATATGTGATGAATCGGTTCTTTTGTATCCGCCGATGACGGATTGACAATGACAGGTGCATCTGTATTTTACCATTCCTGCTTACGTGCAAACATCAGCCATGCCCCGCCCAGCAGCAGCGCTACCGCTACCAGCGGCTGTACAAATACAAAGCGCGACAGCACCGAATCAATCGAAAAGACTGCAAAAAACAGCAATGACAGCACGGTCAGCAAATTGATCGGAATCAGCAACCATTTATTTCGCGATCCGAACCAGTAAAATTCAAACAGGCCTACCGCCACCGCCAGAATAAAGCCCGGCCACATCACACTCCACAGACCGAACATTTGCGCAATCTGGCATACCAGTCCACTCACAATCAAAATCCCGCCCGGTATGAGCATGCCAATTCCTTTTCTACCCACGAGCGAAAAGGTCAGCCAGTGTAAAAACAATCCCAGTGGAATGACAAACAAGGTTGGCCAGAACACCGCAAAAATCTCACCCGCATTACCTGAACCGCCCGGATTCAAAAATAAATACACGCCCAGCAGCAGCAAAACAGGTGCAAGAATCGCCCTTCTAATCATTAGCATTCCCTCCTTTTATCCTTATTCTGTTTATATGTAATTCCATCCTAACCATGAAGCATTGCCGATTCATGATGTTCATTGAACTACATTGTAACATACCGCCTGGAGAGTGGCTTCCGTCCACGGGTAATACGTCAACCTGGACTTTAGTCGGGGAAGATTGGGAAGAGCAAAAAGCCCTTCATCTGCTTGAAGTGCCTCCTGGAATGTAATCGGATAAACCGAGGGTTTATTCCAATGTCTATTCTAAGCAATGCACTTCAACTCATTTCAGCAGCATAAAGGGCTTTTCCTTATTCAATTATTATAAACACCATGTCATCTATACTATATACGTCTACCGCATGTTCGAATGTATCCGTATCACTTACACTGCAAACTCACTGCTTGCTTCCGCATCCGAAGGAATAACCGCATCATGTAATTGCGCTTCAAGCTCATCGGTATAGTGGCGTTTTTGCTCTGATGTCCAATCCAGACGTTTAGCCATGTACTCGATGACTGGCTGTTTCCATTGCTGTACCCATGCAATGTTGAAGAATAATGCACCTGTACGACGAATGAAGAAGTCGACGGGCTTCACTGTCATTTCTTCCGAAATCGCATAGGCGATACGCACACGCACATCGACAGGCAGATTCAGCTCAGCAGCGAATTCATCCTTTTGATTGACCAGTGCAAATAGCTTGCTCACATTGGAGCCATAGAAGCTTGCCAGGTATTCGCCCTGCTCGCGTGTCAGTCCAACATTGGTAGCTGCCTCGGCATGCTGACGAATGAACGCAGACAGACCTTTCGAGCCGCCTACATTACCACCGGAAATCGCCATATGCTTTGTCTGGCAAGGCTTGAACGTTTTGCCTGTTTCCTTGCTCAGCAGTGTGCTTGCCAGATCGACAACCATCTCTGCCATTTTGCGATAACCGGTCAGCTTACCGCCAGCGATCGTGATCAGACCGCTATCGGATTGCCAGATCTCATCCTTACGGGAAATTTCAGACGGTGATTTGCCATCCTCGTGAATGAGCGGACGTACCCCTGCCCAGCTTGATTCCACATCGTTCACCGTCACATGCACCGTTGGGAACATATAGTTGATCGCATCGATCACATATTGACGATCCTCGGTGGTCATACGCGGATGAATCGGATCTGCTTTGTAGACCGTATCGGTTGTACCGACATATGTTTTACCATCACGCGGAATCGCGAATACCATCCGTCCATCCGGTGTATCAAAATAAACCGCTTGCTCCAATGGGAAGCGAGCATGGTCGATAACAAGGTGAATACCTTTGGTCATTTGCAGTGTTTTGCCTTTTTTCGAATTATCGATCTTACGCAGTGTATCTACCCATGGGCCTGCTGCATTAATAACCTTGTGCGCCATGATCTGATATTCTTTGCCGCTAACGGTGTCTTTGACCTTTACCCCTTTGAGCGTACCATTTTCATAAATGAAATCGACGGCTTTGGCATAGTTCACTGCCTGTGCGCCGCGTTCTACCGCTTCCTTCATCACTTCAATCGTCAGACGCGCATCATCAGTACGGTATTCCACATAGTAGCCGCCGCCTTTTAAGCCATCCTGCTTGATCAACGGTTCTTTGTGCAGCGTATCCTGAGCGCTCAGCATTTTACGACGTTCACTGCTTTTGACGCCTGCCAGGAAGTCATACACACGCAGACCGATCGATGTGCTGAAACTACCAAATGTACCGCCCTGGTGGAACGGCAACAGCATCCATTCCGGTGTTGTTACATGCGGGCCGTTTTCGTATACAATGGCGCGTTCCTTCCCTACCTCTGCAACCATCTTCACTTCAAATTGCTTCAAATAACGCAGACCACCGTGTACAAGCTTGGTCGAACGGCTAGACGTACCTGCTGCAAAGTCCTGCATCTCGATCAAACCTACCTTCATACCGCGTGTAACGGCATCCAGTGCGATCCCCGAACCGGTAATCCCACCGCCAATAACGAGAATATCCAGTGTCTCACTGCTCATCTTTTGCAACTGTTCTGTTCTTCCATGTGCCGAAAAGATTGTCATTTGTATTGCCTCCTATATGATGCAAGATGGATAACTGTGCCGTTGTGCCTTACACAGTTTCATTTGAATATTTTTCCATATACAACCGTAAAAAAGAGACCACGAACAGTACACTGAATCGGCAAATGCCGTGTGTATGCGTGGTCTCTCAAAGTCTCATGACGAATTTATTAACTTGTTAACGTTATTATAGCATATTCATGTAAGGGTAGCAAAGAAATCGTTCAAATTTTATAAAGATTTTGAATCGACTTTTTATGAAGCTGCGCCTGTCAGACTTTTCACGATAAAAGCAAGCTGCGCGTCCATCGAGATCGGATCATTGAAATAGTATGCAACCGGATCGATATTGAATACATGCTTTTCTTTGACAGCAGGCAGGTTTTTCCACAGGCTACTGTTGTAGAGTGCCAGACCGCTTGTATCGCCATCGCCACCCCATGGAGCGGTGAAAATATAATCGCCGGCAAAGTCAGGTACATTTTCCAGCGAGATATCAACGTAGCCAGGACCGTTATCGATTGCTTCCTTCTGTGTCGTCGGTGTACCTTTCAGACCTAACTCCTGATAAATGATCTCGCCACCACGTCCGTAGCTATCACCCATAATGTATACGCCTTTGGCATACGGCTGAATGATCGAGATCGTTTTGTCGCCTACCGCTGCCTGTACTTTTGGCTTCGCTTCAGCGATTTTGCTTTCCCATGCGGAGGCAAGCTCTTTTGCTTTATCTTCGGTGCCTGTCATTTTACCGAATTCCTGCAATTGCTCTTTGTAGTTGTATTGACCGTATTTGATCGCTACCGTTGGAGCGACCTTTTCGTAGTTGGCAAGATTAGCATCGCCATCCCATACGACGATCAGGTCTGGATTCAGTGCTAGCACTTCCTCCACTTTTGGCGTTTCACCCAGATTCGTCATGCCATCCGTTGTGCCTTTTAGCATACTGCTAGCAAATACATGATCCACTGTCGCGATTGGCTTCAAGCCCAGTGCTACAAAATAACCATAATAGCTGTCTGCCAGCACCACGATGCGTTTTGGATGATTGGGTACTTCTACTTCACCGTTCGCTGCTTTATATTTGATCGTTGTTGGTTGTGCTTCTGTCGACGTTGCCGCTTCATTGCTGCCTGCTGGCGCGGTCGAAGCATTACCCGATTGTGAGTTAGTCTGTGCCTGTCCACACGCTGCCAGTACGACGACCAGTAGCATGGTCATTAGAATCATGCTGTAATTGCGAAAAGTATGCATATCGTAAAAACCGCCTTTTCCTCTTTTTATTGATAAAGATTATCATTTTCAATAGACATCGTAGCATACTATGCTCTATATTTCACTATGTAATTTTAGGAAAAATCGCATCGCTACACAGCCGGTGTTGGCACTATGAAACTAGAACTCATAGTGAATGATCGAATGCGATGGTTGAAATACAAATCACTACTAAAAAGTCTGCATCCCTGTAGGAATGCAGACTTGGATATCGATGTACACTCATGCTCATGTACACACCATTCGTTATTTTATTTAAATGCCATTGTAGCGTGAACGGCTTTTTGCCAGCCAGCGTATAGCTCTTCGCGCTTCTCGTCAGGCATCGATGGTGCAAATGTATCAACCTGATCGCTGTGTGTTGAAGCGATCTCGTCCAGACTGTTCCAGTACCCCACTGCAAGACCGGCAAGATATGCTGCGCCGAGTGCAGTCGTTTCGTTAACCGCCGGACGCTCTACCGGAACGCCGAGAATATCACTCTGGAACTGCATCAGGAAGCCGTTTTTCACTGCGCCGCCGTCTACTTTGAGCGCGCCAACGGTTACACCGCTATCGCTTTCCATTGCCGTCAGTACATCCTTCGTCTGATAAGCAAGCGACTCCAGCGTAGCACGGATAAAGTGCTCCTTGCTTGTACCGCGTGTCAGACCGAATGCTGCACCGCGCACATCACTATCCCAGTACGGACTACCCAGACCTACAAAGGCGGGCACGATGTACACGCCCTCTGTTGATTCAACGCGAGTCGCATAGTTTTCGCTCTCTGCTGCATCGCGGAACATCCGTAGACCGTCACGCAGCCACTGAATAGCGGAGCCGGCTACGAAAATACTGCCTTCCAGTGCATAGCTGATTTTCTCGCCGACACCGCAAGCGATCGTCGTGATCAGACCATGCTCAGAGCGGATTGGTTCTTCACCTGTATTCATCAGCATGAAGCAGCCTGTACCGTAGGTGTTTTTAACCGAGCCTTTTTCATAACATGCCTGTCCGAACAGGGCCGCCTGCTGGTCACCGGCTGCACCAGCGATCGGTACATTTTGACCGAAGAAGTGGTAATCCACGGTATGTGCATATACTTCGGACGATGGGCGTACCTCAGGCAGCAGGGAAGCCGGTACACCAAGAATGTCCAGCAGCTCTTCGTCCCATTTCAGATCGAAAATATTGTACATCAATGTACGAGAAGCATTGGAATAGTCGGTCACATGCGCTTTACCGCCGGACAGCTTCCAGATCAGCCATGTATCAATCGTACCGAACATCAGCTCACCGCGCTCGGCACGCTCACGTACACCTTCCACATTATCCAGAATCCATTTTACTTTTGTACCGGAGAAATAAGGGTCGATTAGCAGACCTGTTTTCTCGCGGAATTTGGCTTCCAGCCCTTGCGCCTTCAGCTCATCACAGATTCCCGCACTCTGACGAGATTGCCATACGAGTACGTTGTATACCGGATCGCCTGTTTTACGATCCCAGATAACGGTCGTTTCACGCTGGTTCGTAATCCCGATCCCCGCAATTTGCGCAGGCTTGATATGGGACTCGGACAGACAGGAAGCGATAACCGCCAGAATGGAGCTCCAAATCTCGTCTGCATTTTGCTCTACATGACCTGGTTTTGGAAAATATTGCGGAAACTCGCGCTGTGCCATATAGACGATCTCGCCTTTTTTGTTAAACAGAATTGCGCGGGAGCTTGTTGTGCCTTGATCAAGTGCCATAATATATTGTTCCATGAAATAGTTCCTCCTCGAATGGGTTACTGTTCTGCCTGGTGATCGATCTAGTTGCTTGATGTATAGAAGGCAATTGACTGCGACAGTGAATCGGACGCCTCAATTTGCAATACCGCAATTTGGAATATACGGGCTACAGCAGGACAGACGGTGGAGTCTGCCCACAGGTTATGTGTAATGTAAGCTCATCGGTAATTGTCAGCGATGATGATCAGGCTGCGGCTTGCTTGGAGTTAGTGCGCTGAATTTTGCGACCATTCAGGTAGGCAAGCAGCAGGCAGACGACCGTCACGCCGATAATGACCCATAGCATCGGTGTGCTTTTGCCAAGGAATACGTTTTTGTAAAACAGTCCGCCCAGCGAGCCACCAAGCAGTGGACCGACAATAGGCACCCATGCGTATTTCCAGTTGGATGGGCCTTTGCCCGGGATCGGCAGCAGGAAGTGCATCAGACGCGGACCAAAGTCGCGTGCCGGGTTAATCGCATAACCGGTTGTACCGCCGAGCGACAGGCCTATACTAACAACCAGCAGACCGACGATCAATGGATGCAAACCCTGTGTGAACTGATTCGCTCCTATCGACAACAATACCATGACGAAAATAAATGTACCAATAATCTCACTCAGCATATTACCGACCGGATGCTGAATCGCAGGTGAGGTGGAGAATACGCCCAGCTTGGTTGCAGGGTCCGGTGTAACGCCCCAGTGCGGTAAGTATTGCAGATACACAAGCAGTGCACCTGCCATCGCACCGATAATTTGTGCCAGAATGTACGAAGGCACTTCACTCCACGGGAAGTCGCCATTGAACGCGAGCGCCAGTGTGACCGCAGGGTTCAGGTGCGCCCCGCTAATGCTGCCGACTGCGTACACGCCCATCGCTACTGCGAGACCCCAACCCGCACCGATTACCATCCAGCCTGAGCTTTCGGAAAATGTCTTTCGCAGCGAAACGCCTGCACAAACACCGCCGCCTAATGCAATCAAAATCATCGTGCCTACAAGTTCAGCCAAAAACGGTGACATCACATTACCTCCATTTCAATTTTGGAAAATAGATGATTCAACCTTTTACTGGTGACTATACAAGATGTAACGAACGTGTACTGCATACAAACCATAAACTGGTTGATACAGCTACAAAGACGCAAAAGAGCCATCGCAAATTCTCCACTGACATTCAGTGGGCTCTGCGTGGCTCTCCGGTTCTCCGTCACATGTATTAACTTGTGTTCATCATATCGTAACATGTAAGCGGTGTCAACATGATTTTTTTCATGTGTTGATCATGCAAATTCGTTTTGAAAGCGTTATATTTTTTATTTGTGTTCGACTGACAGTGCGTATATACGTATTATTCATTATCGATGTCAGGTGACGTCTATCCCTGCTTGTAATGAGCAAACAACTGCGGATTCGACGTGGTGACCGCTGTCGCTCCTGCTTTCAGCGCTTGCTCCACTTCTTCCACTGTACGAATCAGTCCGCCTGCAAATACAGGTACACCCGCACGCTGTACAATCTCATGAATCATATGCGGCACGACGCCAGGCAAGACCTCGATATAGTCGGGCTGTGTCTTTTCAAGCAGTGCATAGCTCTTTTCGAGTGCAATCGTATCGAGCATGAATACACGCTGAATCGCGATCACACCCTTTTGCTTTGCTTTTAAAATCACATTACCACGCGTAGAGATAATGCCATACGGCTTGATCTCCTGGCATAGATATTCGGTCGCATACTCATCATTTTTCAAGCCGTGCACCAGATCAGCATGCAAAAACATCTGCTTCCCCTGCCCTTGTGCCATCCGATAAATGCTTTTTAGCTGAGCGACATGCGTATCCAGAAATACGCCGTAACGATACGAGCTGTCCATTAGCTGATCAAACTGTTTCATCGTTTTGATCGCAGGCAGAATTGCCTGTCCTTCAAACATCGATTCTCCTCCTTTCCCTTCATTAAATACATTTCAAAACATTTCAAAATGTATTTCAAAAAATACATATCCCATTCCATTTTACTTTATGCTTTTCGCAACCATCTTCACTCTACATCTGGTTCCCAATCATACTCCATCCGTTTGGCAGTCAATTTCGCCGCCTCGATGCCGTGGTAGCGTCCAACCATATGCAGCGACATATGAATCCCCGCGGAGATTCCGCCAGATGTCACGATCCAGCCCTGATCAACGAACTTCACCCCGCGTTGTACTTCCACAAGCGGATATTCCTTCTCCAGGCGGTCGATATCCATCCAATGTGTCGTGGCACGCAGCCCATCCAGCAGACCTGCTTCTGCAAGCAGCAATGAACCGGTACAGACGGAAGCGATCTGTACGCCGGTGTCCGCATAGCTACGAATCCAGTCCAGCACCTCAGGCTTGTGAATTTCGATCTCCTCTGCTCCATAGCCACCAGGAATAATAAGCAGATCCAGACGGGGCAATTGATCGAAGCTGTATTCCGGCTGCACCTGCAAGCCATTGCGCGCACGAATGATCTGTCCGTCAGCGGATACGGTATGTACTTTAAACCCTTTTATTCCCGGCTCTGCCTCCGCAATCGAAAACACTTCAAATGGCCCGGCAAAATCGAGCACCTCTACTTCATTAAATAAAAAGAGCCCTACTTGATACGGTTTGCATACAGGTTGTTCCATTTTGTTTTCCTCCTTGAATCGAACGTATTCTCGGCTGGATACCGTTACTTGAGATCATACTTATTGATCGTTTCGGTATACGAATTAGGCGTATGTAGGTCTGGATGAACAGATGAACAAATGAACAAATGAAGAGATAAATAGTTGTATGGTTTCTATAACTATACCGCCTTATGCTGCAAATCGCTTCTGAAATTTTCACTAGCTTGCAGTAAAAGTATACTTTTCTCTGATCCGCTTATTTTTATGGGCTGGACCTTACAGCGTATGCGGCAGAACGAAAGAATAGGATTACACGTTTAGTATGAAAAATAAGGTTACAATGGATGGATTAACCCTCATTGTAACCTTATCGATCAATTCGTTATGTATATTTCACTCCGTGTACCCGCAAAATGAATCCATTTTGTGCATCGTGGACAAAAAACAGCAGGATAAGCTTCCAAATTTCTGGATTTGGAACCATAGTTATGTCAGGTTTTTTAGTGTAAAATGTGTCTTACTGTTGTTTGGTACTGTACAGTAATACAGCGTAGTGCAGGGAGCATATCTGCTTGTAAAGCTGACTGTTACCACAAAAAGAGAGACGAAGGGACACGATCATCATGAATTCAATCGCTAAAGCAAGTAAATTTGTCGGAGATACCTTCTCTATCTGGGTTATTCTGTTTGCACTGCTTGGCTTCCTGTTACCCGAATGGTTCACAGGGCTGAAAGGACAAATCTCACTGCTGCTTGGTATTGTTATGTTCGGCATGGGTTTGACATTATCCTCTGCAGATTTCCGCGAAGTATTCCGCCGTCCGCTGGATGTTACACTCGGTGTGGTCGGTCATTATATCATTATGCCGCTGCTCGCTTACGGACTGGCGGTGGGGCTGCATCTGCCACCGGATATCGCGGTAGGGGTGATTCTGGTCGGTTGTTGTCCAAGCGGTACTGCATCGAATGTGATGACATTTCTCGCCAAAGGCGATGTCGCACTTGGTGTATCGATTGCTTCGGTATCCACATTGATTGCTCCACTGGCTACACCTGCTATGATCTCACTGCTTGCCGGTCAATGGATGAATGTGAGCGCCAGCAGCTTGATTTTGGATATTTTAAAAGTCGTAATTATTCCGATTGTACTGGGTGTTATTGTGAAGGCATTATTCCGTAAGCAGGCGGAAGCAGCAGCGGTAACCTTGCCTTTCGTATCCACACTGGCGATTGTATTGATTGTAGCCATTGTAGTTGCACTGAACAAAACGCATATCGTCGAATCAGGGTTGCTCATTTTCGCAGTCGTTATTTTACATAACGGATTGGGCTATGCGCTTGGTTATGGGTTTGCACGTCTGGTCGGTATGAATCCAGCCAAGCGCAAAGCGATCGTATTTGAGACAGGTATGCAAAACTCTGGACTTGGTGCCAGTCTTGCTGCTGCTCATTTCAATCCGCTTGCCGCTGTACCGAGCGCAATTTTTAGTGTATGGCATAATATTTCTGGCTCTCTGCTTGCCACCTGGTTCGCACGGCGTGAGCAAAAACGTCAAACCGAGCAGCAAAGTAAAACCATACTATAACTGCGCAACAATCAGGCTCTGATGTCGCATGAATCTATGCGATGTCGGAGCTTTGTTGCTTTTCCCAGGCAAAGGATATTAATCCGCCATTTGGGCTTGCTGACTGGTTTCTTGCCGTTTGCGATGATTAGCATCATGCAATAGATCAGACAATGTAAACTTTCTCAAATACTCAATTGCCTGTCCTTCCGCATCCTGCATCACACTGCTAAGTGCTTCGCTAAGCGGGGCACAGCCTGTCTTTACCGACTCGCGTCCGGATTGCTCCTCTGTACGAATCGCTTGATAAATATCCGCCAGCGTTAACGTATCAGCAGGTATACGCAGCGAATATCCCCCATCTCTTCCTTCGCGCGTATCGACAATCCCGTGGCTAGCCAGCGTTGCCAGAATACGACGTAAAAATGTCGCATGCGACTGGACCTGTGCAGCAATGATTGAGCTTGATACCGTGCCTCCATTATGTGCTAAGCCCGCCAGGGCATGCACAGCCGTATTGAATCGTGCAGGACCAATTGATCTGGCTCTCGATGCAGTCATATCCTTCCCCCTTATCTTTCTTCATCTCAAATTTTAGCTCAGCGATTAAGTTAAAGCAACACTAATTTGTACTTTCTACAATTCGTCAAATAATAGGTTTACGCACAATTTTATGCTTGTTTGCTTCATTTTGGACAAAAAAATCTAGTCTGAAAAGTACACAGTTTTGTGCTTTTTTAGTCAATTTTCTGTGTTATGAAATGATACAAATGCGTCATTCTAAGTCTAGCATTGTGCTAACGCATAGATACTCTTATGTGCATTTACCGCGTATACATATAAATCACCTTACTCAATATGTAATCGCAGCAAAAAGGCTGCCACATGATGAAGCATTTGCTTCAGCTCTGGACAGCCTTTTTTTGCTGAAATTTATCGAAAATAATTATTATTAACGATATATCAGCGTTCATCTAAGTATAATTTACTTGGTAAATGTTTCCGTCAGTACAGGAACAACCTGCGATTTACGGGAAACGACACCTTTTAGCAGTGCTGTGTTGTTGTTGAGCGTTACATTGTAAGCCGCTTCAACCACATCCTGACGTTTACCCAATGCCAGACCTACCGAGTCATTGTTCAGAATATCTGTCACAACGAGCAGGAACAGATCCAGACCTTTTTGCTCGATCACGCCTTGAATCGTTTGCTCCAGATCTGCTTGAAGGGACAGCACGTCGTTGATTTCGACTGTGTTTACCTGTGCGATTTCCACTTTAGCATCGCCCATCTGGAATTCTTTTGCATCCAGGGAGATGAGCTGTGCAGGTGTTTTGCCACTCAGGTCAGCGCCCGCCTTCAGCATGTCCAGACCGTATTTCTCCGCATCCACACCAGCGATTTCAGCCAGCTCGCGTGCAGCAGCTACATCTTGATCGGTGCAGGTTGGAGATTTGAACAGCAGGGAATCGGAGATGATCGCAGACAGCATCAGTCCAGCGATTTCTTTGTTGATCGTTACGCCGTTCTCTTTGTACAGCTTGTTCAGAATCGTCGCTGTGCAGCCAACTGGCTCAGCGCGATAGTACAATGGAGCGCTAGTTTCGAAGTTGGCGATCCGGTGGTGGTCAATAACTTCCGTTACGGTTACCTGATCGATATCATCAGCACTTTGCTGGCGTTCATTGTGGTCGACGAGGATAACTTCCTTCACTTCGCTCACTTTATCAACCAGACGTGGTGCAGCTACTTTGAAATAATCAAGAGCATATTGTGTTTCACCATTCACTTCACCGAGACGAACAGCCTCAGCATCCACACCCAGCTCTTTTTTCAAAGCTGCATAAGCGATTGCGGATGTGATCGTATCTGTATCGGGATTTTTATGGCCAAAAACCAGTACCTGTGGCATAATGACACTCCTTTAGTGAGATAGGGTTTGCGGGAAAAGTATATCTTACTTTGCCCGTTTTCTTCAATAGTATACCTTGATTCCAAATTAAAATGAAGTTTATTCTTACTATTTTTATAGGAATTAACAAATTTAATTCGTTTATTCGTTGCAATCCAGTCCGGTAAGCTTAGCTTTGCCTGTCTGACTAGCGCTTTAATGACCCGGATGATAGCTTGAGCCGACTTAAACGGACGAAAGATTCGACGCTTTTACCCGGCTGCGGTGGATAAAGTAGCTGTGTATACAGATTCATATCCGGCTCTGTCCACGGCAGCGCCTGTATACCCTCCGGGCTATGCTGCTCGATTCCCATTCCCTGTACAGCATATAACGGCAGAAAACCGATCCCCCAGCGCTTATCGATCGCCTGCCGAATCGATTCCATGCCTGCCATCTCCCAGCGAATATCGGCAGCGATTGCCGCCTTCTGCATCGTACGCAGCAGATACGCCCGATAGGTACAGCCTTCCTCTGTCAAAATAAGTGGCTGTCCTTGCAGATCGCTAGCCGTTATACCTGCCTGCTCGCTTAACGCATGACCCGCTGGCAGCAGTACCATCATCTCGACCGCAAACAAAATCGCCGTTGTCATGCCCTGCTCTTGCACAGGTACGTCAAGTATAAGCGCCACATCGAGCTTCCCCTGTTGCAGTTGCACAAGCAGCTCTGGCTCGGATGCAAGTACAATACGTACCTTACAATGGGGATCATCCGCACGAAATAGCTCCAACAGCTCTGGTAGTACATGCAGAGATAATGATTCAATCGTTCCAATCGTAAGCACGTCCTCCTGCTGCCGTGGTATCTGTAGCGCTTGATGTGCAGCCTGCTGCAGCTCCAGCATTTGCCTTGCATACGGTAGTAGCTGCTCACCTGCGGCGGTAAGAGCCACCCGATTACCACTACGAACGAGCAGCCGCTGTCCACCATATAACTGCTCCAGCCGCTGAATATGGTTGGTTACGCTGGATTGCGCGTAGTCCAGCTCCAATGCTGTACGCGTATAGGTTCCCCATTTCACCAGCTCGCAAAATGTCCGCAAATAGAGCAGTTCCATCGCTATTCCCCCTGCTATCTATGATCTATATCATATATCCCACTCATGTGCCTATAAATGTATTATTATGCATCTCGCCCTACAGAAGAGCAATGGCAGATTAGCGTTCAGTTACGTATTCGATCGCGTATGACGAACTATCGATATGATCGATAGCTATGATCAGACTTTTCACCGTAGTCGATACCTGTCCATCACGTACAATGAGCCTTATACCCATTATCATTTGACAAAAAGGAGATGTGATGTTCATGACTCAAGCTATACCTCGTTATTCCGCTGTACTTCAGACACCAGCCGCACCGCCGGAGCAGGCAGCCGCTTATTTTGCTCTGCGTGCTGCTTATGAGACGGATGTGGCGGATGTGATATCTGATATGCATAAAGGGCCTGCCGCTTTTCAATTGCTGGATGTGCGAGATGCTACTGCATACGAGCAGTGTCATATTCCGGGTGCTCTCCATCTTGCTGGCAGACAGATTAACGCTCAGACGACGGCAGACTGGGATCGCGAGCAGACGATTGTGACGTATTGCTGGGGGCCTGCATGCAATGGTGCTACTAAGGCTGCGGCTACGCTTGCCAGCCTCGGTTTTCGCGTGAAGGAGCTACTGGGCGGCATGGAATACTGGCGTCTGGAAGGCGGCTCATTGGAAGGCACTTTAAAAGAACAGGCACCGATGCACTGGCGCATGCCAGATCACATTCGTTAACGATTACGGACAAAGATACCGTAGAGCTGTAAAAGGTCTGCAAAAATGAACGGATCAATCAACAAATACGATCGCACAAAAAGGATGCCTCCTATAGGGGCATCCTTTTGCTTTCCTGTCACTGCATGCGTGTGCATTTTCTAATTTTAACAATATACCTTACATTTGAGTCCCTAAATTTAATTTTCATGCTATTATCTCTAATTATATAATTCGACATTATTTTCATGCTTGATTGAATTCATCGTGCAGCACTTATTCTATCTCGTTTCTGTTCATGATCGTATCCAGTACAAGTTTGTATCCAGGGGGGGTTATTTTTTTGTACAAAGTTATGATTGTTGATGATGAGGCGATTATTCGTGAAGGATTACGTAGCCGGATCGATTGGCAAACGTACGGCTTTGAACTTGTTGGCGATTATACTAATGGCCGTGAAGCGCTTGATGCTATTGGACTACAGCCGCCTGACCTTATCATTTCAGATATTTGCATGCCATTTATGGATGGTCTTGAATTAGCCGAGCAGGTTCAACAGCAATACCCGCAGATCAAAATGGTCATCCTCACCGGATTTGACGAATTTGAATATGCTCGCCGAGCTATACGGCTCAAAGTATCCGATTTTATCCTCAAACCGATTACAGCTCATGAGATTCGCGAACGCTTAATTCAGATTCGAACAGAGATGGATGAAAGCTATCTTCAGCAAGAGAATATCGATCAGATCCAGCTCCAATTATCACAAAGTCTCCCTATTCTAAGAGAACGGTTCTGGGAACAGGCTTTCACTACAGGTGTATCCGCGTCAGAATATACACATCAATTACAACAACTGCAATTACCGATGATGCAATCGCCATATTGTATTTCGTTATTGGAGCCATCCTCCCCGTCCCTGATCCCTAGCAACGAATCGAGTACGTCAGATCAGCCCTATAATATGCTGCAACCTATGCTGTCTGGCTTTATAGAGCAGGCCTTGCCGGAACAGATCATTGTTGTGCCGATTGTTTTCCAGTCTCAATTGCTGTTACTGTTTGCAGCTAAGCCGGGATATACGGTGACTCCGCAATCGCTGCGCGGTGAAATGCAGCAACTGCTGCATGCTGCCTGTATAAGCACAGAAGCACGGAGCGATGTATCATTTAGCGGCGGAATCGGTCATTGCTACGATAATCCTGCATTGCTGCCCAACGCTTATGGAGACGCCCTGCATGCCATAGACGAGAAGTTTTTACTGCCTTCCGCATCGGCTCCGCTGTATGTACTTTCTACTCTTATTCCTTCGCCACCCACGAATTCAACACAGGCTGCAACTCGCTTATATCAGATCGAAAAGGAACTACTGCAATGTATCCGTAATGGGGATATGCATATTACTGCCTTGCAGGTGCAGCAGTTCGCTGATCAACTGCATGAACAGCGTGCCTCACGTAACCAGTGTGTAAGCCAGTTTGATCGCATTGCCCGGTTGATCCGTGACTGGCTGGTACAGCTTGATAATGGAATCGACTTTTACAGCGACTGGCAACAGCTCAATGCAGTCCTGCCCCTTCATCTCAATCAGCTAACAGAACGAATGATCACGGCGCTAAAAAACCTTCAGCATCGTCTGTACACCGCACCGCATTCGGGAAATCA
Source organism: Paenibacillus sp. (assembly GCA_039595515.1). Taxonomy (GTDB): domain Bacteria; phylum Bacillota; class Bacilli; order Paenibacillales; family Paenibacillaceae; genus Saccharibacillus. The sequence goes on from JBCNLJ010000069.1 coordinate 27,044, forward strand.
GCATATCCAGCGCGCACTGCAATACATTGAGCAGCATTATGGAAATCCCAAGCTTTCCCTTCAAGACATGTGTACGCTGACCTTGATGAGTACGACGCGCTTCTGTCAGGCATTCAAACAGCACACAGGCGAAACCTATATTGAATACCTTACTCATCTACGTATCGACAAAGCCAGAGAACTATTGCGACTGACCGATGATAAATTTTATCAGATTGCTGAAAAGGTCGGTTACACCGATCCGAATTATTTCAGTGCATTTTTTAAAAAGCATACTGGCTTAACCCTTCGTCAGTACCGTGAACAGCAGCGTCGTGTGAAGGAGGGGGTCGATTAAATGCTTCGTCGCCGCTTTGCTGATCGTATCGCCTGGAAATGGCATAGTTTAACAACCCACCTGCTGCTAAGCTTTTCCGGATTGATCCTCATCGTTATCGCTCTGATCAGTTTGAACAATTACGAATTAACATTGGATGCAGCGGAGCAAAATTCTCAGGTGTATATCCGCGAAATTATTCGCCAGGTGAATAACAATCTCCAATCGTATGTAGACAATATGCAAAATATTTCTCTACTCGCCATGACCAATAAGGACGTCACTTACTATATTTCCAGCAACAGTTTTATCGATGAAAATGACAGCCGTCCGTATGAAAAGCGCAGCTCGGATCTGTTTCAAAATATACTCTACAGCCGCAACGATATTGCTTCTATCATGGTATTTGGCTATAACGGACGCATCGTCTCAGATCGCCGTATTACCGACTTGAATCCAAATGTCGATTTTAAAAAACAACCCTGGTATACGCAAGCACAGAAGATGAATGGACGGTCCATCGTTTCCGCCCCTCATGTGCAAAATTTGATACGCGGTGAATATCGCTGGGTTGTCTCGCTTAGTCGAGAATTGAAAAGTAATGATGGGATCACGCCACAGGGCATTTTTCTGGTCGATCTGAATTTGAGTGTAATCGATAATATATGCAGCCATATTTATCTGGGCAAGCATGGCTATCTGTTTATCGTAGATAATGAGGGCAATATCGTATACCATCCGCAGCAGCAGCTGTTGTATAGCAATCTGGCGAGTGAATCGATTCCTCAAGTGCTGGCTACCGCCAGCGGGCAGTCATTTGTACAGGATGATGAAAAAGGAAAACGTATTTATTCCGTACAGGATACCGGCTTTGGCTGGAAAATTGTCGGTGTCACCTACACAGGCGATTTAATCTCCAATTCTCTTTCGATCCGCCGCTCCATTATGCTGTATGCCCTGTTCGGAATCGGCATTTCTATACTCGTATCCTTCATGTTATCCCTGTATATGACCCGCCCTCTTAAACGTTTGCAACGGGATATGAAACTGGTGGAGCAGGGTAACTTTGATATCCGAACGCCAGTGGAGGATGCCAACGAAATCGGGCAACTGGGACATTCCTTCAACGTGATGGTCAGTCAGATCAAGCAATTAATGGATCAAACGGTAATGGATAGCGAACAGAAACGCAAAACTGAATTGCTGTTACTGCAAGCGCAGATTAATCCGCATTTTCTATACAATATACTGGATTCCATCATCTGGATGGCTGAGCAAGAAAAACATGAAGATGTCGTAAATATGACGGTAGCACTTGCTCGAATGCTGCGCGCCAGTATTAATCGCAGGCAAGAAATTGTCCCTGTCATGACGGAAGTAGAGCATATACGCAATTATTTATTAATCCAAAAAATGCGATATCGTGATCAGCTTGATTATGCCATTGATATTCCAGGTGAATTGCTACTCTATCCCACTTTAAAAATTTTGCTACAGCCGTTCGTGGAAAATGCCATTTATCACGGTATCCGCAATCGTTCGGAGCGAGGACTCATTACGATCCAGGCCTATCGTGAAAACCATGACCTTGTGTTCGTTATTACGGATAATGGACTCGGGATGACCGAGGAGCGGCTGCACCAGGTACTGCGCGGGGATGTGGATCATCGCAGTCAACGCGGCATCGGTGTGAGTAATGTCAACGAGCGGATTAAGCTTCATTTTGGCGAGCCCTACGGCATTAGCATTCAAAGCAAGCTCAATGAAGGCACCGCTGTGTATATCCGTGTACCGCTTATTGAGACGGAGTAGCTGCTATAGCGCTGGCTATGCAGGTTTTACGACATCTATTCAAGGAAGTGACACAATCATGGCCAAACGGCGCTTATTCTGGTGGATTACCGCTTTGCTGCTTGTTGGCGGCAGCTTGTATATTATTATTTGTTTTCCGCTATTAACTTCTAATGAGGATAAAAATCGTACCCTGATGATCATTTTAAAATCAAACAGTGCACACTCTGACTTCTGGCAAACTGTACGCAGTGGTGCCGAAGAAGCTGCTCGCGAAAACGATGTACAGTATACCGTCACCGGACCACTGGATGATCTGGAGGTGAATGTGCAGGTCAATGCTCTGCAGGAAGCGATCAAGGTCAAGCCTACCGCCGTCATTATCGCTCCGCTGAATGATCCGCGTGTACTCGTCGCTATTCGGCAGGTGATGAAAGCTGGCGTTACCGTTATGATGATGGATACGCCCTCTGACGAACCGAATCTCCCCCCATCGGTCGCGAGTGATCATCAGCAAATGGGCGCACAGGCTGGACGTATGATCGCTTATCAGACGAGTGGTAAA
>JBCNLJ010000070.1:0-29536 GCA_039595515.1 Paenibacillus sp.
GGTACGCGTATGCTGGAGAAAAAGTCCAAACGCGGCAAATTCCTCGTCTGCCCGGCAGAAGGCTGTGGATATCGACGCTCGACAGAAAAGCAGCTTGCCAATCGCCGTTGTCCGCAATGTCATAAAAAGATGGAGATCAAGGACGGTAAAGCAGGGAAGTACGTGCAATGTCTTGGCTGCGGGATTACCGAAGTATTGAACAAGGATGGTGCGCGTCCGGTGAACAAGCGGGAGCAGCAAAAGCTGGTGAAGCAGTTCGAACAGAAAGAGGAATTTGGCTCCAATCTGGGTGACCTGCTCAAAGCTGCACTGCAAAACAAGTCGGAATAGCGTAACACGCACCTGTCGTGCCGATTCCTTCTAAATATTGCTTGCATAGGCAAGCAGAGACTGGGATTCAGGCAGGGATTACGCCACAAAAGTCGTATATATAAGTAGTAGAGAAAGGTATGTTTTATATTGGAAAACAGGTCTTTTTGTTGTGAGGTTTATTTTCGAGTGCAATTGCTTTAGCTGTACTCGCTATAATCGGATGATGGAATTCAAGTTCCTTGATGATGCATAAAAGGCGAATAGCCGATCACGCGGGCGCTTCAGATGGAGCGCCCTTATGGAGGTTAACATGAGCAAGACAATTGCAGATATTGCCCGAATTGCTGGAGTGGCAAAAAGCACGGTATCGCGCTATTTGAACGGAGGCTCGGTCAGTACAGCGACGCGCAATAAAATTGAACAGGTGATCAAGGAAACGGGCTATGTGCCCAATACGTTCGCCCAGAGCCTGAAAGCCAAAACAGCCAATATTATCGGCACGATCGTTCCTCGTCTCGATTCCTTTGCAACCTCGCATACGTTAATGGGCATTGACGATCAGTTGCGCAATCAGGGCTGTCGTATGCTGATCACGAATACGAGTCAGGATATGAATCGGGAAATCGAAGCGATCTATGAGCTGGCCCGTCAGAAAATATCCGGTATCATTTTGCTGGCTGCACGTATTACGGACGAGCATCTGGAAGCTATTCAAACAACAGATATTCCGGTCCTACTTGTCGGACAGCAGCATGAACAGATTCACAGTCTGATCCATAATGATTATGATGCAGGCTACGAGCTAGGACGCTATGTGCTGGATCGTGGTCATCGTCGCCTTGCCTATCTTGGTGTAACCGAACAGGATATTGCGGTAGGGGTACGACGGAAGCAAGGCTTCGCGCGCGCAGTGGAGGAAACGGGAGAATGTACGGTTGCTTATTATGAAACGAGCTTTCGAATGTCGGATGCAAGGCAGTATGCGCTGCAGCTATTGCAAAAACCGCTGGATGCAACGATTATCGTCTGTGCGACAGATAATATCGCGCTCGGGGTAATGAAGGCGGCACATGAGCTAGGGATTGAAATTCCACAGCAATTGTCGATAACCGGGTTCGGTGGCTATGATGTGACTGAGGTCGTCCATCCTGCATTGACGACGATCCGTTATCCGTATCAGGAAGCTGGCAAAATCGCGGCTCAAGATATCGTGAAGCTGGTGCATCGTCAACATGTGCAAATGGTAACCGTAATGGACTACGAATTATTGCAGCGAGAAAGCGTTGACAAATGCTGAAAAAGGTTTTATAATAACTTTGGAATCGGTTCCAAATTACTGTAACCGGATACAATATCATAGTTGATGATGTATATCGATTAGCAGAGATGGAAGCTATTCTGTATTGTTTTATAAGCACACGGATGAATTTAAACGATAACCAACAACTGATCTCCAGCAGGAATCAGTTGTTATTTAAAATAATTTGGAACCGGTTCCTTTGAGGTGATTGGAGTAGACTGTGAAGGGATATATATTCCATCGTCTGCTCAGGTATACAAGCTATTAAAAGATGTATACGATATCACAGTCAGGAACTAGAAGGATCCGACAAGATTTTAAAAAGAATATATTGTAGTGTATCGTACCGTATAAAACGTTATATACATGCTACAGGCTATTATTTTTTTAATTCAATTGGAACCGGTTCCTATCATATGGAGAATACACATGAAAATGACGAGAGAACAGAAATACCGCCTATTAGAAGACGTTGCTCCAGAGGAAATTGAGCAGTTGCTTCATCAGAGTGAGTCGTCTCCGTGGCGTCAGCAGTATCATATTCAGCCAGCGATGGGGCTGCTCAATGATCCGAATGGATTTGCTTATTATGATGGACATTATCACTTGTTCTATCAGTGGTTTCCGCTCGGTACAGATCATGGGATGAAGTACTGGTATCACCTGCAATCAACCGATCTGGTGAACTGGATCGATTGCGGAATTGGTGTGAAGCCCGGCGATTGGTTCGATTCGCACGGTGCTTACTCTGGCAGTGGCATAGAGCATGATGGCAAGCTGTACCTGATGTATACAGGTAATACGCGCGATGCAGAGTGGCAGCGACATCCTTATCAATGTATGGCGATCATGGATAAGAATGGTAAGATTCGTAAGCTGAAGGAGCCAGTCATTGCGAACGTACCTGCCGGGTATACCGATCATTTCCGCGATCCGAAGGTGTGGAAAGATGGCGATGCATTTTACTGTGTGATTGGAGCACAGCGCAATGACCTGACAGGTGCCATTGTCATGTATCGTTCACACGATATGCGGGATTGGGAGCTGCTTGGCGAATTGCAGACAGCGCTTTCGCAGTTTGGATACATGTGGGAATGTCCGGATTATTTTGAAATGAACGGGCAGGCGGTGCTGTTGTTATGTCCCCAGGGACTTGCTTCCGAGGGAGAACGGTATCGCAATATTTATCAATCCGGCTATGTGAGTGGCAAGCCGCTTCAGTTGCCTGAGCTAGTGCTGGAGCATGGTTCGTTTCGCGAATTGGATCATGGATTCGACTTCTATGCTCCGCAAACAGCGCTCGGTCCTAATGGCAGACGTATTCTGGTCGGCTGGATGGGATTGCCGGATACAGCGTATCCGACCGACAGTCATGGCTGGGCGCATTGCCTGACCTTGCCACGCGAGCTGGAGCTACGTGATGATGGAGTGCTGCTGCAACGACCGGTTCAGGAAATGGCATTGCGACGTGGAGAGATGGCGGAATTTGCAGGCATCGTATCCGAAGGAAGCAGCAGCTATGCCGGTATGGAAGGGGTATCGTACGAGCTGGATTGTCGGTTTGATCTGGCTACCGATGATACAGCGGCGCAAGCTTTTGGTATGGAGCTGCGTGTTGGCGAGCAGGAGCGTACGCTGCTGCGCTATGAAGCGGGTCATCGTCGCCTGACGCTGGATCGTTCGGCATCCGGTCAGCCACTTGCTGAGGATTATGGTACGACACGCAGCTATGAGCTGGAGCGTCCGCTGGAACGATTGCAGATTTTTGTAGATGTATCGTCGGTAGAGATTTTTGTGAATGATGGAGAGGCTGTGTTTACGAGCCGGATTTTCCCACAGCGTAGCAGTCAGGGAATTGTATTTTTCACAGAAGGTGGACAGGTGAAGCTTCATGCTGAAAAATGGGAGTATCCCTCCAGGCAGCAGTAATCAATATGCCGCAATGGCAGAGATGGATATGAGAGGATGAATCAAAATGGCGCAAAATCATGAAATTGCCAATGAAGTGCTGGAGGCGGTCGGGGGAAAAGACAATATTGCTTCCTTTGCGCATTGTGCAACCCGACTTCGGATTATGGTCAATGACAAGGAAAAAATCGATCAGAACAAGGTCGAAAACATAGATAAGGTTAAAGGAGCCTTTTTCAACTCCGGGCAGTACCAGATCATCTTCGGAACGGGTACGGTGAATCAGATCTATGAGGAAATGGAGAAGATGGGGCTGGACGGCTCCACCAAGGAGGAAGTGAAAAGCCAGGCGAAGCAGCAGGGCAGCAGCTTCCAGCGTGCCATTCGTACATTTGGTGATGTGTTTGTGCCAATCATTCCGGTGCTGGTTGCGACGGGCTTGTTCATGGGTTTGCGTGGCTTGCTGACACAGCCTGAAATTCTGGCGCTGTTCGGTATGACAAAGGAGACGATCTCGCCGAACTTCCTGCTGTATACACAGGTACTGACAGATACAGCATTTGCCTTCCTGCCTGCGCTGGTGGCATGGTCAGCGTTCCGTGTATTTGGCGGTAGTCCGGTATTGGGGATTATTCTCGGTCTGATGCTCGTTAACCCGGCGTTGCCGAATGCTTATTCGGTAGCAGACGGTTCCGCGCAGGCGCTTCGTTTCTTTGATTTTATTCCGGTAGTCGGTTATCAGGGGTCGGTTATTCCGGCATTCGTCGTTGGTCTACTTGGTGCGAAGCTGGAACGCTTTTTACGTAAGCGCATTCCGGAAGCGCTTGATTTGATTCTGACACCATTTCTGACGTTGCTGATTATGATTACGCTGGGTCTGTTTGCGATTGGCCCGATCTTCCACTCGCTTGAAGAAGTGGTATTGAACGTTACAACCGCTGTACTCAATCTTCCGTATGGTATTGCCGGTATTGTGATCGGTGGTCTGCATCAGATCGTCGTTGTTACAGGTGTGCATCATATTTTCAACCTGCTAGAAATCCAGTTGTTAGAGCGTACAGGAGTGAACCCGTTTAATGCGATCATCACCTGCGCGATGGCTGCACAGGCAGCAGCTTGCCTTGCAGTAGGTTTGAAAACAAAGGACAAAAAGCTGAAAGCACTTGCATTGCCGTCCTCACTGTCTGCATTCCTCGGTATTACCGAGCCAGCGATCTTCGGTGTAAACCTGCGCTATATGAAGCCGTTTGTAATGGGCTTGATCGGTGGAGCATCAGGTGGTTTCCTCGCTTCTCTGTTCCATCTTGCTGGTACAGGGATGGCAATTACCGTATTGCCGGGTACATTGCTGTATCTGAATTCCCAATTACCGCTGTACATTTTGTGCAATGGGGTAGCGATTGCGGTCGGATTCGTGCTCACCTGGTTGTTCGGATTCAGCGACAAAATGCTGAACGATATGAAAATCGCCGGGAAATAAGCAATGATGTAGAAACATCTTTATTTATAGAGGGCAGGCAGCCACAGGATTGATGGTTGCCTGCTTTTTTGCATGGAAGCAATTGAAATATAGGCAACTGCTACTGCTGAAATTCAATTTTAAAAAAGGGAATACATGATAAAAGAAAAAAGAAATCATTTTATATGACATATCCATTGACGAAAATGGTTTTCTTAATATATGTTTAAAAGAAAATATTTTCAGGTGGTGGGCACAGATGAAAACGTTTTTCGAAAAGGCACAGCGATTTGGCAAGTCATTTATGTTACCGATTGCTGTATTGCCAGCGGCAGGGCTGCTGCTCGGTATTGGTGGCGCGTTATCTAATCCGAATACGGTTAGCACATATCCGCTGCTGCAAATCGAATGGCTGCAGCATATTTTTAAGGTTATGAGCAGTGCGGGCAGTATTGCGTTTGATAATCTGGCGTTGATCTTTGCCATTGGTGTTGCGGTCGGGCTGGCACGCTCGGATAAAGGCACCGCCGGACTGGCAGCAGCGCTCGCTTATCTCGTTATGAATGCCTCCATCAATGCGATGCTCATAAACGCAGACAGGCTGGCAACGGATAATCCGGCAGCGGCGGGGCAGGGGATGATTCTCGGTATTCAATCGCTGCAAACGGGTGTACTTGGCGGGATCATTATCGGTCTTGTCACCGCAGCCCTGCACAATCGCTACAATAAAATCGAATTACCACAGTTTCTTGGCTTTTTCGGAGGGTCGCGTTTTATTCCCATCATCTCATCGTTTGCGGCAATTTTCGTAGGCCTGCTGCTGTTCCTAATCTGGCCGACGATTCAACTGGGTATTACGAAGCTCGGCGGCCTTGTTGATGCGACCGGATATGTTGGGACGTTATTTTATGGATTTTTCCTGCGGATGCTGGGACCGCTGGGACTGCATCATATTTTTTATTTACCTTTCTGGCAAACTGGACTTGGCGGAACATTGGAAGTATCTGGTAAGATATACGAAGGCACACAAAATATTTTCTTTGCCCAGTTAGGTGATCCAGGCACACAAAAGTTCTTCATCGGTACGTCTCGATTTATGTCAGGACGTTTTATTACGATGATGTTCGGACTGCTGGGAGCGGCGCTTGCCATTTATCACACAGCGCGTCCAGAACGGAAAAAGCTTGTGGGTGGTCTGATGCTATCTGCGGCACTGACCTCCTTTCTGACCGGGATTACGGAGCCGCTGGAGTTCTCGTTCCTGTTCGTAGCGCCATTGCTGTATGTCATTCATGCGGCATTTGACGGTCTGGCATTTATGCTGGCGCATATATTTCAGATTACGATTGGACAGACTTTTTCCGGCGGGCTGATCGACTTTATCCTGTTTGGTATTTTACAGGGCAATGCCAAAACGAACTGGATTTATGTACCGATCATCGGTGCAGTATGGTTCTGCCTGTATTATTTCACCTTCCGCTTCCTGATCGTGAAGTTTAACTTCAAAACGCCGGGGCGAGAGGAGGATGGAGCAGTAACAGCAGGGGGTGTCACTGAAGCAACGAACGATTCGCAGGGCGGTGATGTAGCAGCAGTGAGCGCTACGTCCTCATCTGTAGCCACATCTGCATCCACCCCTTCATCTGCACAGGCATCGCGCTCGGAGACTATTCTGCACGCGCTGGGTGGAGTGAATAATATCAAAGACCTGGATTGCTGTGCGACGAGACTGCGGGTATCGGTGTATGATCCGGGTCAGGTGAAGAAGGACGCTTTTTCAGCGACGGGTGCTAAAGGTGTGCTGGTCAACGGTAATGGAGTACAGGTCATCTATGGTCCGCAGGTGAGCGTGATCAAAAACGAAATCGAAGAATATATGGAAGGTGAGTGATTGACGTATGGAGCTGGATTCCCTCGGACTACAACATAAACTGATCGTATCCTGTCAGGCGCTTCCGGACGAACCATTGCACAGTTCATGGATTATGGGGAAAATGGCTCTTGCCGCCAGACAGGGCGGTGCGGCAGGCATTCGTGCCAATTCGGTAGATGATATTATCGCGATTCGCAAAGAGGTCGATCTGCCGGTGATCGGTATTATTAAACGAAATTATGGTGAGCATCCGGTATTTATTACACCGACATTGCGGGAGGTAGAGGAGCTGGCAACGACAGGCTGCGAGATTGTGGCGCTGGATGCAACCAGCCGTCCGCGTCCCGATGGAATGGAGCTGGCGGAGCTGGTACGACAGATTCGGCTGAACTATCCGCAACTGCTGCTGATGGCAGATGTATCGACGGTAGAGGAAGGGATTGAGGCACAGCGGCTTGGCTTCGATCTGGTGTCGGCTACACTGGTCGGGTATACGGCCTATACGCAGGGACAGAAGGTGTATGCGGATGATTTTGCAATTTTAAAAGACATGCTCCGGCAGATTCGTACACCGCTTGTAGCAGAGGGCAATATTCTTACTCCCGAGATGGCGGCGCGTTGTCTGGAACTGGGTGTGTATAGTGTCGTCGTAGGCGGAGCAATCACACGTCCGCAGCAGATTACGGAGCGGTTTGTGGAGCAGATGAATGATGTGCAGTCGGCTTCGATAACGGGGAAGGAATAGTAGAATCTAAAAATGCAGGTGCTATTGAAGGGAGCTACTCTAGCTAAAAGAGTTGCTCTAGCGATTATAATGAAAACCCCACCGTGTAACGCTTAGCGTCCTCGGTGGGGTTTCTCTGTTTAGGAAGTGAAGAACGCGTACCATAGAATGGACAATTGCCCGCTTTTACAATTGCTCTCACTCCTGCTCCGTCCGATAGAGTGCATCCAGCGTCTGCTGCCGTGCTGCCTGCATCTGCTCATCCTCCAGCAGCAGCATCGAGATCATATCCAGCACATAAATAATCGCGAGCTGACTATTCACAAACTGCACATCGCCCACACGCTGTAATCCTGGCGTGAACAGACACAGATCGGTCGTCTCTGTAAAAGGTGTATGGTCAAAGTTCGTAATCCCGATAATATAAGCACCCCGGCTACGAGCGGTTGCCAGCGCGGTGGTTACTTCATCGGTATGCCCGGAATTGGATAATCCGATGACCACATCCTGCTCATCGGTCAGGGCGGCATTCATTAGCATCATATGCGAGTCACTGACCGCATCAATCGTAATGTTCATGCGCATCAATCGATATTTGAATTCCAGTGCGGACAGACCGGAGCTGCCGATGCCATATACATATACGCGACGTGCCTCTGTAATCTTGCGAGCGACCTGCTGTACAAGCTCGGGCTGAATCATTTCGGCAGTGGCGCTAATCATTTCGTTATAAATATGCCGGGTCTGAGCAAATACATTCATATCATCGCGCGGCTGAGCCGCTTCGCGGTTAAGATTGATTTTAAAATCGACAAAGCTGGAAAAACCGACTTTCCGGCAAAAGCGTGTAATCGTCGACATTGATGCTTGTGTCAGCGCAGACAGATCGCGAATATTGATATTGTGAATGGAGCTTCTGTTGCGGATGACATAGTCGGCGATTTCCTTTTCTTTGGCGGACAGTTGCCGATATTTCAACTGAAGCTCGTCTAGCACACTGAGAGCCATGGTCTTTCCTCCTTTTGCTATTGCTGTATGTATCATTATACGAATTGGAATGAATGCAAGGAACCATGAAAATCATGGATCATGCCATTTTTTTCTGCCGACAATCGTCCTACAATTAGAATGTAAGCGTTATAGTAGAAGTCGGATAGCACAGCGCTGTTATTATTGTAGCAGATATAGAGCATCGATATGGCATGATTCAATGTCAGGGATGTCGGATGCTTTTCGCGGGATACCATACATAGGGTTATATGTATTGGCGTAATGAGCTGCTTGCTATACCGGTCATGATTTGGGAGGAAGAGAAAGATGCCAATTTTATTTGATAAACAACAACAGCTTTTCCATTTGCAAACGAATGCTACGAGCTATGTGATCCAGCTCGTTCATGACCGTCATCCTGCACATCTATACTGGGGTCCACGTCTGCGCCAGCCTTCGATCAGCAGCCTGCTGTATGAGGTCGAGCGTTGCTCGTTCAGCCCTAATTATCATGCAGAGGATCGGACATTTGCTTTTGATACATTGCCTCAAGAATATCCAGGCTATGGACGCGGGGATTATCGCGAGCCTGCCTTTGAAATTGCACTAACGAACGGATCGACGGTTAGCGATCTGCATTATGTGAGTCACCGGATTACGACAGGGAAGCCGAAGCTGGAAGGTCTTCCTGCGACCTATGTAGAACAGGACGCAGAAGCGGACACACTGGAAATCGTATTGAAGGATGAATTGACAGGCATCGAAGCGATTATGCAGTATTCGGTCTTTAACGAGCTGAATGCAATTACACGTTCGGTACGGTTTACGAATCAAGGTACAGCGAGCGTATCGATTGAGCGTGCACTGAGCAGCAGTGTAGACTTTGGCGGCGATCAATTCGAGATGCTGCATCTGTCGGGTGCATGGGTGCGCGAGCGTCATATGCATTACCGCAAGCTGGCTCCAGGTCTACAGCGTGTAGAAAGTAAGCGCGGCTCCAGTAGTCACCAGCATAATCCATTTATCGCGCTGCTTGAAAAAGGAGCAAACGAGCAGCATGGCGGCGTCTACGGCATGAGCCTGGTGTACAGCGGCAATTTTGTTGCTCAGGTCGAGGTGGAGCAATTCGGTACTACCCGGATGCAGATCGGGATGTCTCCATTTGACTTCAACTGGAAGCTGGAGCCGGGTGCAGCATTCCAAACGCCAGAAGCGGTGCTTGTATATTCCAATCACGGACTGGGCGAATTGTCGCGCACGTATCATCGTCTGTATCGCACCCGTCTCAGTCGCGGGGAGCATCGTGACAAAGTACGTCCGATTTTGATCAATAACTGGGAAGCGACTTATTTTGATTTTGATGCACCGAAGATCAAAAACATCGCTGCTGCGGGCAAAGAGCTTGGTATCGAGCTGTTCGTACTGGATGATGGCTGGTTCGGTCATCGGGATAATGATCGCTCCTCGCTTGGAGATTGGGTAGAGGATCGCCGTAAGCTGCCGGAAGGACTGGGCAAGCTGGCACAGGATATTGTTGACACGGGTATGCAGTTCGGACTGTGGTTCGAGCCGGAGATGATCTCACCGGATAGCGATCTGTATCGTGCTCATCCTGACTGGTGTCTACACGTACCGGATCGGAGTCGCACGATGGGGCGTGAGCAACTGATTCTTGATCTGTCGCGAGCAGATGTATGCGATTATATTGTAGATTCGATTAGCAAGGTGCTGTCTTCTGCGCCGATCACCTATGTAAAATGGGATATGAACCGCAATATGACGGAAATCGGTTCGGCACTGCTGCCTGCGGAGCGTCAGCGCGAAACGGCACATCGTTATATGCTCGGTCTGTACCATGTGCTGGAGCGTATCACGACGGCGTTCCCGCATGTACTGTTTGAAAGCTGCTCCGGTGGTGGTGGACGTTTTGATCCGGGTATGCTTTATTACATGCCGCAAACATGGACAAGCGACGATACCGATGCGATTGAGCGCTTAAAAATTCAATATGGTACAAGTGTTGTGTATCCGGCAAGTGCAATGGGCTCACACGTATCGGCTGTACCGAATCATCAGGTAGGACGGATCACTTCGATTGCAACGCGCGGTCATGTAGCGATGTCAGGCAACTTTGGCTATGAGCTGGATTTGACCCGTTTGACGGACGAGGAGAAGCAGGAGGTTCGCGATCAGGTGAATCAGTATAAGCAGCTACGCGAGCTGATCCAGTTTGGCGATTTCTACCGCCTGCTCAGTCCATTTGAAGGCGATCAGACCGCATGGATGTTTGTATCCGGTGATCGTAGCGAAGCATTTGCTGGCTACTTCAAAGTACTGGCGGAGCCGAATCCGCCGCTGCGCAGATTGAAGCTGCAAGGACTTGATCCGGAGCTTCAATACCGGATGAGCATTAATGGCGTTGCTGATGAGCTGTATTATGGCGATGAGCTGATGTATCATGGCATCGTCCTGCCGGAGCGCTACGGTGACTTCCAGAGCACATTGTTTTCATTTCGTGCAGAGTAAAGAGTCGAGAGGAAGCCTATCTTTATAGGCTCTATACGATGGAGTTAGCTTGAAAAAGAGGATAATCGTACGAGACACCATCCAGTACGAATGATGTCGTGAGAAAAGCCGATACACGAATGCTACGATAAAATAATATGTTGAATCAAAATGATCACTTGTAATAAACGTAAATGTATCATTTGTTCAGCGAATGTATAACCAGATCCACAAAGAGAACGCTATACTGGCGTTCTCTTTGTTTGTTCCAGGACGCTCTGCACGGTATACTGTTCATAGTTCTTTGGTCGATGCTAACCGTCTCGTTATAGCATTCGCTATCAAGGACAAGTATCTGTGCTGGAATGAGGGATTGATTATGATTGAGCAGATTCTCGGCATCTGGCTGGTGGTCATTAATGTGATTGCTTATAGTGTGATGTCGTTGGATAAAAGCCGGGCTGTGCGCGGACGAAGTCGACAGCGTATCCCGGAAAAGACATTGTTTACGCTGGCTGCGATCGGTGGCGCCATCGGCATCTGGATCGCGATGCTCACCCGTCGTCATAAAACAAAGCATCGCTCCTTTGTCATCGGTGTACCTGCCCTGCTGGTGCTAAATGTAGTGGTATACGGGTATATCTTTTACCGTTTGCTGATGGGATGACACCAGAGTTGGAAGAATAGCCTTGTTATGGATATCAACATGATGCACGGCAAATAACCGGAAGAACGTTCACTGTATGCGTTCTTCCGGTTATTTGCCGTGCATTCTATGATTGTTAGCTGCGTATATGTTGACGATAGCTGCTCGGCGTCGAGCCAAAGCGTTCCTTGAACTTTTTATGAAAAAAGGAAGGGCTGGAATAGCCGACTTCTTCAGCTACAGCAGGGATAGGCATTTCGGAATTCGTCAGGAATAAAGCCGCCCTGTTCAAACGCTCCATTTGCAATAGATCCATAAAGGAGTGCCCGGTCTCCTTTTTCAGAAAAGCAGACACATAATTCGGATGATAGTCAAACTGCTCTGCCAGCTCAACCAGATTACAGTCACGGTAATGCTCATGCACATAGCGCAGCATCTCCAGCACCATCCGATCACGATGCTCCTGTTGTTCCTGTCCGGCATCGATGCTGCTATGCCGCACTAGCTCCGTGAATAAAATAAAGCAATATGAATCGATCAGCTCTGCGGAGCAGAAATCGCGGTCAAAATATTCACACATGATCCGAACGAGCGTATCCTTGAGCGACATATCCGGTCTGTCTTTAAAGTACAGATAGCCATTCGCCTGACGGCGATCGATCAGCGAGTGAAGCAGAAACTGGGTTGTCGTATTCGTACTGGCGGAACGGCTCGACAAGCTGGCGGATAAATAATCGCGTTTGAGCTTCACATCGATAATAATATCGTCTGTACTCGTTTGGCTAACCGTATGGGGCGTCTGCTTATCGATTAACATGATATCTCCTTCATGCATCACGATCTGCTCATTCAGCAGAGAGACTGTACATTGACCACGATATACATACGTTAATTCGATATAGTGATGCATATGAAAAGGAATATACACGCCGGGAAGCTGCTGCGAGATCACCACGCTATCCTCGATAGGCACATCGGGCATATGCAGATGGAGATCGAACAGATATACCTGCTGTCCTTGTATGGTGATGGATTGGGGCGGATCATTTTCAATCAATTGCTGTCCGTCGGGCCCAGGGGTCTGGTTATGCTGGAGTAGTAACGCGTCCAGTTGTGTCGGGTTCATAGGCGTGCTCCTTTCAACAGGATTTCTAGGCACAGGTAAGCCAGACTTGAACATTCCGTGTGTAAGAGCAAGATGAATATATTCATTATACAACTCGTTCATGAAGAGAAAATGAACGGCAGCTAAATTGTTGCATAGATTGGCATGATGTATAGGGTTTACTTTCACAGGCTTGTATAAGAGCAGCTATTCCTCGCGTCTACTTCAGCCTGGATCATTAGAGACTGTATTCTAATCATCTCTATATTGGCTCATGGGCTATAATCTGCTCGCTTAATCGTAACGCCGAGCCTGTTCGTTTCAGCAGGAAAGTGTTGCGGGTAATTCATTGTACAGGTAGCTATTTCAGTTTGTATCTGCTTATCGGCCTAATCCGGTAAGTGGTTGGTATATCGCTATATGCTGTTCATATGTTAACAGTGATATAATAGAGATGTGCCAGATGATTGCCCGAGCATGTACATAACCGTCTGCAGCACGAATAATCGGGCAGCGGCTATCATTTTGAAGTCAGCATAACGCTGAGAAAGAGAGGGGAACAAACATGCTATTTTCTAACATTTTGCTTGCTTACGATGGATCCAAGGCATCCAATAAGGCACTGAATCGTGCAATTGAGCTGGCTCAGGCGAATCCGGAGGCACATATCGACGCGATCCATGTGTTTGATTTTCCACGTTATTTTATGGGTGAAGGCATCGTGCCTGTACCGACTACCTCGAACGAAGAGCTATACGAGATGGCGATGCAAACGGCGAAGGAAGCAAAACGCCGTCTGGATGAATCCGGCATTGCAAACAAATACGATGTGGAAATGATTCAAGGCTCCGCAGCACAGAGCATTCTTGAGTTTGCCGACAGTCATAACTCTGATGTGATTATTATCGGTAGCCGTGGACTGGGCAGCATTCGTGAATTTGTACTGGGTAGTGTCAGCCATAACGTTGTGCAGCACGCTCGTATTCCGGTATTGATTGTAAAATAAGTAGCTATGTAATAAGCGTATGAGGCGGAGCGATAGGATGCTTCCGTTCTAAAGCTACAGCTTCATTATAGTAAGATAGTAAGCAGGATAGCAGCATGACTGTTATCCTTCCAAAGCCAGCCAGCCAGCTTCCTAGGAAGTGGGCTGGCTTTTTTTATTGTATAATCCTACCAATTTACTACCACAATAAAGGTGGAAACAGCCGATAACATAGATAGGTTGTGCATCGTGTTTTGACGAATGTACAGATTGAATTTGATCCAAAAGCATAAAAAAATCGTTAAACAGGTTAATAATAAAGTATACGGCACGGTAAATGACGTCTTTTATTTACTTGTTGACGCAAATGAGATGTGAAATAACAATGCCATACAACAACCATAGAATGATGCAAGTGAGAAGGGAGCAATTATAGATGGAAATCCGGCTGCAAGTATCAGAACAGATGTTAGGCAAGCTCGACCTGCTCATGGAGCGCATTCCTTATCTGGCCGAAGCGATTACGGGAGTAACGTATATGGAGGAGGATCGCACAGTTATTGTTGCATTGGATACAGAGGTAGAAGCTGAAGCGGAGGAATTGCGTGAAGATTATGCTGCCCTGTGCGATAGCCTGATGCAGACGCGTGTGATCAGTAAAACGGTCGTTCGCAGCAATCAGTCTGATTCTGATCGCTTAGCTATGCCATCTGTACTGACAGTAGCTGAAGCGCCAATGTCTGCTGCTTATCTGGATGAAACGGACATTACGCTGCTGGAGCAATTGGATCGTGCTTTTATCGATATTGCACGCCGACATGGTGCTATTTTGCGCGAGTATCCCTCTACTTTTACAAAAGCGAATATGGCGCGGAATCAGTATCATATCAATTTCCCGCAAAATATTGTAGGTGTGGCAACGGTGCCGCATCAGTTTAAAACCATCAATCGTTTTCGGGAGCAGGCAGCTACACATACGCATCATCAGTCGCTGGTGCCTACCGGGGAAATTTTGCAGCCGTGTATTTGCTATCATTGCTATGAGGAGCAGCAGGGCAGTCGTTCAGGCAATCGCCGTATCATGACAGCCAAAGGGAAATGCTTCCGCAACGAGATTGCATGGCGTAAGGATGAGTTCCGTCGTACGGAATTTATGATGCGTGAGATCGTATTTGTCGGTGACCAGGAATGGGTGATGGATACACGCAATGCGATCATGGACGATGTATGGGAGCTGTTCAATAGTATTGGCTTAACCGGTCAAATTGAAACGGCAACAGACCCGTTCTTTTTCAGCCAGGATGTGAAAACGAAGGGCACCTATCAAATGGTGAGCAATGCGAAGTATGAGCTGGCAGCGAAGCGGATGAACGGGCAGGAAAGCTCTATTGCATCGTTTAACTATTGTGAGGACGTGCTGTGCGGCAAATATGATATTCGCGATGCGGATGGCAATGATCTGTATTCGGGCTGTGTAGCATTTGGTATGGATCGCTGGAAGGAAGCCTTTTTGGAGCGATATGGTCGCGATCAAAGCCAGTGGCCGACGATTGCGATGACGGCGCCGAAACAGGAGCAGGTCGTTGCAATAGCTGCTACACAAGCCGTGCAAAAGGGCTGCAATGAAGATGCAGAGGAAGCTATTTTGCGTGTGCTACAGGATATTTTCCAGAGTGAAGTGAACTTGAAGCCGGATGAAGACTTGAATCAGGCGGGCCTGGATTCGATCACTACGATTGATCTGATTGTCGGTCTGGAGGCGCGGCTTGGCATTCATATTCAGGATCAGGATCTGACCGTAGCGAACCTGTCCTCGATTCGTACAATTACGGATATGCTGAATAGCAAATATTGTGCGGTAGGTTAATCGGAGCTGCGGCAAAATAAGGGTTGTCTGACCTGAGGAAGCTGGATCGGTGCATTGTGGTGTGCAGTATAGATTCATTATGATGGCTTGACGGAGTGGATAAAGCATGATGATGCCTATGTACTGTCCATATGACAAAGAGCTGTGAGCCCAGAACACTGTCCGCATTGTATAAAGCTGTTAGAATAAGACGTACCGAATAATCGATGAACTTCTTTTTATATAAAAAGGAGTTCAAGCGATAACGGTGCGTCTTTTTTTGCTTTTTTACAGTTACACAGGAGCTGAGGTGTGCTATTCATGACCAAAATACGAACAATGAAAATTGTGAACTTTTTAACGTTCGCCTTTTAAGTTGACATATCATGTAGCTCATTGGTACACTGTGTAATGAAGCTTATAAATAACGTGAATTGTGATTTGACTCGTATAACGCTGGGAATAAGGCCCGGAAGTATCTACCCGAAAACCGTAAATTTTCGGACTACGAGAGCAGGGAATGAACAGGCAACAGCCGCAAGGCTGTCTGCATGCTGTTGCTGCATCCGGTACGATCCTCCATGCAAACGGGGGAGCCGGCGTGTCAGGCACCCGCATTTCATCCGTTCGGTGCTCGGTAGTCCGGAAATCCTGGAAAACAACAACTGTTTTCTCATGGGTTTGCGGATTTTTTTCTGACTGGAAATCGAAATTGTACCAAGCAGACATTCATTTCCAGTCGCTAACATTGCGCGAACAAGCGAATGCTATGCTTGATAGATAGAGCAGCTAGACGTTCATCATTTTATCCTTTCACAGAAAGTAGGTAATGTCATGTCAGTACAGATCGCTGTCGTGATGGGCAGCAAGTCAGATTGGGAAACGATGCAGCATGCGTGTCAGGTGCTGGACGAGTTGGATATCCCTTATGAAAAGCAGGTTGTCTCTGCGCACCGCACACCGGATTTGATGTTCCGTTTCGCTGAAGAAGCGCAGGATCGCGGCATTAAGGTTATTATTGCCGGAGCTGGAGGCGCAGCACATTTGCCAGGGATGATTGCTTCCAAAACGCTGCTTCCCGTCATTGGGGTGCCGGTCAAATCGGCTGCACTGAACGGACTCGATTCCTTGCTGTCGATCGTGCAAATGCCGGGTGGTATTCCGGTCGCAACGGTAGCGATTGGTAAAGCGGGCGCGATCAATGCTGGACTGCTGGCAGGTCAGATGATCGGTGCGTTTGACCGTTCGATTCTGGAGCGTCTGAATGAGCGCCGTGAGCGTATCAAGCAGGAAGTGCTGGAATCGAGTGAGACGCTGGGAGCTGACGAATGATGAACCAATCTGTACATGGACGCCACGGACGTATCATTGAGCCGGGTGCAACGATCGGCATACTGGGCGGCGGACAGCTAGGACGAATGATGGTGCTGCAAGGCGCACCACTCGGGTATCGTTTTGTTACACTGGACCCGGCGGATAATGCACCATGCGGACAGGTGAGCAGTCAGATCGTGGCGCATTATGATGATGTAGAAGCCGCGAAGCAGCTTGCCGAGCAAGCGGATGTGATCACGTATGAATTTGAAAATGTGGATGCAGGCGTAGCCGCATTGCTTGAAGAACAGTCCTATGTACCACAGGGCAGCAGGCTACTGTACACGACACAGCATCGCTTACGTGAGAAGCGAGCGATTGAGGCAGCAGGCGCAACCGTTGCACCGTATGCTGAAGTGACAAGCGCCGAGCAGACGCTGGAGGCAGTTCGCTGCTTCGGTACACCATGTGTGATGAAGACGGCAATGGGCGGCTATGATGGCAAAGGTCAATTCGTGATTCGTAGCGAGGAGCAAGCGGCACAGGCGTATGAGGAGCTCAGTGCAGCAGGCACCGATCTGGTCGTAGAGCAATTTATCGATTTCGCTTGCGAGCTGTCTGTCATAGCGGCGCGTAGCAGTAATGGCGAGATCAAGACATTCCCGGTCGCGGAAAATATCCATGTGGATAATATTCTACATCTGTCGATTGTACCGGCGCGTGTAGCGGAAGAGGTGCAGCAACGTGCCGAGCAGATGGCGGCGGCAATCGCTGAATCGATGGACGCGGTTGGCTTGCTGGCGGTAGAGCTGTTCTGCACGAAGGATGGCGAGCTGTACGTGAACGAGCTTGCACCAAGACCGCATAATTCCGGGCATTACACGATGGAAGCCTGTGCGACTTCGCAGTTTGAGCAGCATGTGCGGGCGATCTGTGGCTTGCCGCTGGGCAGCACGAAGCTGCATATGCCCGTGGTGATGGTGAACATTCTCGGTGAGCATGTGCCGGAAGTGCAGCAGCGTATGCTGTTGGCAGATACTGAGGCAGAGCGACTGAATGTCATACCGAAGTACCATTTATATGGTAAAGAAGAGGCCAAACACAAACGTAAGATGGGACATATCAATGTGCTGTGTCATAATAGTGAAGACGCTCTGAACTGGATAGAGCAAACCAACATATGGAGGACGAGAACATATCATGATTGAACGTTATAGCAGACCGGAAATGCGCAACATTTGGAGCGAGGAAAACAAATTCAAAGCATGGCTTGAAGTGGAAATTTGTGCGTGTGAAGCATGGGCAGATCTGGGTGTTATTCCGAAGGAGGACGTAGAGAAGCTGCGTGCAAATGCAAGCTTTGATATCGATCGGATCTATGAGATTGAGCAGGAGACACGTCACGATGTGATTGCGTTCACCCGTGCGGTATCCGAAAGCCTGGGCGAAGAACGTAAATGGGTACACTATGGTCTGACTTCCACAGACGTGGTTGATACTGCACTCGGTTACCTGCTGCGTCAGGCGAATGAGATTTTGGAACGCGATATTATCAATTTTATCGAAATTTTGAAGGAAAAAGCACTGGCTTACAAAAACACGCCGATGATGGGACGTACACATGGCGTGCACGCCGAGCCAACGACATTTGGTCTGAAAATGGCGCTGTGGCATGAGGAAATGAAGCGTAATCTGGAGCGTTTCCGTCATGCGGCTGATAATGTGCAATACGGTAAAATTTCCGGTGCGGTGGGTACATACGCCAACATCGATCCGGCTGTAGAAGAATTCGTGTGCAACAAGCTGGGTACAAAAGCAGCGCCGATCTCCACGCAAACCTTGCAGCGTGATCGTCATGCAGAGTACATGGCAACACTGGCGCTTGTCGCTACCTCGCTCGACAAATTTGCAACCGAGGTTCGCGCGCTGCAAAAGAGTGAATTCCGTGAGGTTGAAGAAGCATTTGCTAAAGGTCAAAAAGGCTCGTCCGCAATGCCGCACAAGCGTAACCCGATCGGCTCGGAGAACATTTCCGGTCTGTCGCGTGTGATTCGCGGTCATATGGTATCCGCGTACGAAAATGTAACGCTGTGGCATGAGCGCGACATCTCGCACTCGTCCGTCGAGCGTATCATTTTGCCGGATGCGACGATGCTGCTGAACTACATGCTGAACCGTTTTGGCAATATCGTGAAAAACCTGACTGTGTTCCCGGAAAATATGCAGCGTAACATCCAGCGTACGTACGGCGTACCGTTCTCCGGTCGCGTGATGACGAAGCTGATCGACAAAGGCATGAGCCGTGAGCAAGCGTACGATACCGTACAGCCGCGTGCGATGCAGGCGTGGGAAGAGCAGCGTTCGTTTAAAGATATCATTTCCGAGACACCAGAGATCACCTCGCAGCTAAGCAGCGAAGAGATCGAAGATGCATTCAATCCGGCATGGCATCTGAAGCATGTGGACACGATTTTCAAAAAGCTCGGTCTGGACTGAGCCTGATCGATAATAACCTGAGAGAGAGGGAACGCAACATGACAGCACAGGCATTAGCTACGGCAGCGGATCTGATTGATGCACCGCTGATTTATAAAGGCAAGGTACGGGAGCTGTACGATCTGGGTGAGCATTTCCTGATCGTTGTTACCGATCGTATCTCGGCATTCGACTATGTGCTTGATCCGCCGGTGCCGCATAAAGGCGAGGTGCTTAATCGCCTGAGCGCCTACTGGTTTGGCGAAACGAAGCATCTGATCGACAATCATGTAGTGCATATCGATGTGGATCAGCTCGGTGATATCGTGCGTGATCGTGAAGCGCTGCGTAACCGTATCATGGTGACACGCAAAGCGGAACGGATCGACATGGAATGTGTCGTACGCGGCTATATTACCGGTGGCGGCTGGCGTCAATACGAGCAGACGGGCGAGGTTAATGGTATCGCCCTGCCGCAGGGCTTGCGCAAAAATGGCGAGTTCCCTCAACCGATTTTTACACCGGCAGCGAAAAACGATGTCGGGCATGATGAGGATATTTCGTTCGAGCAAATGAAGCAGCAGGTTGGCGAGGAGCTCGCGGTTCAGTTGCGCGACAAAAGCATTGAGCTGTATGAGTTCGCACGCAAGCAGTGCTTGCAGCACGATATTATTTTGGCGGATTGCAAATTTGAATTTGGACTCATTGATGGCAAGTTGATTTTGATCGATGAGATCTTCACCCCGGATTCCTCGCGTTTCTGGGCCAAATCGAATTATGCGCTTGATATTGAGATTGACAGTATGGATAAGGAGCCAGTACGTACGTATCTGGCAGGCACGGACTGGGATAAGAACAGTCAGCCTGATCCGCTTCCTGCTGAAGTTGTGCAGGCGACAGCAGATCGTTATCTGGCCATTTACGAAAAGCTTACCGGTTCCAAACTTTCGTAAATGTCATTGCCCATGATAGCGTCATTCCGGCTGCGGCTGGCGATATGAGAAGGATTGTTTTGCAGGTGCTATACGATATGAAGTGTAAGTTACTCACCATCCCAAGGAGGAACAATTAACCCATGATCAAAGCGACTGTCCATGTGACCATTAAAGAAAGCGTACTTGACCCGCAAGGAGCGACTGTACAAGGAGCACTGCATTCTCTCGGATTTAACGAAGTAGAGAGTTTGCGCATCGGCAAATTTATGGAGATTGAGCTGGATACCGACAACCGTGAGGAAGCGGAGCAGCGCCTGAAAGTAATGTGTGAGAAACTGCTGGCTAATACGGTGGTTGAAGACTATCGATTCGAACTGGAGGGTTAATTCCATGAAATTTGCGGTACTCGTATTTCCTGGCTCCAACTGTGATGTCGACTGCTTCAAGGCAGTAGAGGAAACACTGGGCGAGCCGGTTGATTATGTGTGGCACACGGCAACAGACCTGTCGGCTTATGATTGTATTCTTGTACCCGGGGGCTTCTCCTACGGTGACTACCTGCGCTGCGGCGCCATTTCCCGCTTTGCACCTGTGATGAACGAAGTTATCAAAGCAGCAGAGCAAGGCAAATACGTACTCGGCATTTGCAATGGATTCCAGATTCTTACGGAAGCACGTCTTCTGCCTGGCGCATTGCTGCGCAATGAATCGATGAAATTCCGTTGTCACGATACCGTCCTGACGGTTACGAACAACGAAACGCCATTCACGCTCGATTATGCGAAGGATGAAGAAATCATCATTCCGATTGCACACGGCGAAGGCAATTATTATTGTGATGAAGCAACACTGGAGCAACTGAAGGCGAACAACCAGATCGTGTTCCAATATGGCGATAATCCGAACGGATCGCTGCATGATATCGCAGGAATCTGTAATGAGCGCGGCAACGTGGTTGGCATGATGCCACACCCGGAGCGTGCGGTGAATGAACTGCTCGGCAGCACAGACGGCAAGAAAATGTTCACATCTATTTTGAAAGCCTGGAGGGATCAACATGACGCAGCAAACATCCGTTAAGGAACCGACGGCGGAGCAAGTCGCAGAACAGAAATTGTATCAGCAAATGGGCGTATCGGATACCGAATTCGACCTGATCTGCGGTTTCCTCGGACGTAAACCAAACTACACGGAAATCGGCGTATTTAGCGTAATGTGGTCGGAGCACTGTGCCTACAAAAACTCCAAGCCATTGCTGAGACGCTTCCCGACGGATGGCCCGCGCGTATTGATGGGCCCGGGTGAAGGCGCAGGTATCGTGGATATCGGCGATAACCAGGCGGTTGTATTCAAAATTGAAAGTCATAACCATCCATCTGCAGTCGAGCCGTATCAAGGCGCAGCTACAGGTGTGGGCGGCATCATTCGTGACATTTTCTCGATGGGCGCACGTCCAATCGCATCGCTGAACTCCCTGCGTTTTGGCAAGCTGGAGAGCGAGCGCGTGAAATATTTGTTTGAGCATGTGGTCGCTGGTATCGCAGGCTACGGTAACTGCATCGGTATCCCGACAGTGGGCGGCGAAGTGATGTTTGATGAGAGCTATGAAGGTAATCCGCTCGTCAATGCGATGTGTGTCGGTCTGATCGATCACGACAAAATTCAGCGCGGTGTTGCTAAAGGTGTAGGTAACCCGGTATTTTATGTAGGCCCTCCAACTGGACGCGATGGTATCCACGGTGCAACATTTGCATCGGAAGAACTGACTGAAGAATCCGAAGCACGCAAAACGGCGGTACAGGTGGGTGATCCATTTATGGAGAAGCTCGTCATGGAATCGTGTCTGGAGCTGATCGATAGCGGTATCGTGCTTGGTATTCAGGATATGGGTGCAGCGGGTCTAACATGCTCTAGCTCGGAGATGGCAAGTAAAGCAGGTAACGGTCTTGAGCTGTATCTCGATCAGGTGCCACAACGCGAATCAGGCATGACGCCTTATGAAATGATGCTGTCGGAATCTCAGGAGCGTATGCTGTTCGTGGTGGAGCCGAAGGATGAAGCACAGGCGATGGAAATTTTCGAGCGCTGGGGTGTGATTTGCGCCAAAGTTGGTAAAGTAACAGACGATGGTCGTCTGAAGCTGTTCCATCACGGCGAGCTTGTGGGCGATATGCCGGTACATGCTCTCGTTGACGAGTGTCCGGTATACAATAAGCCGTCCGCAGTGCCTGCTTATTATGAGCAAATGGAAGGCGTAGACACAACAAGCTATAGTGAAGTGACCGATCTGTCCGGCGCTCTCAAATCCGTACTCGCTTCGCCAACGGTAGCGAGCAAGGCATGGGTATACGATCAGTACGATTACATGGTGCGTACAAGCACAGCGGTTCGTCCGGGTTCGGATGCAGCGGTTGTTACAGTGCCGGGTACACGCAAGGCACTGGCAATGACGACGGATTGTAACTCACGCTTCGTCTATCTTGATCCTGAAGTGGGTGGCAAAATTGCAGTTAGCGAAGCGGCGCGCAATATCGTTTGCTCCGGTGCAGAGCCACTTGCCATCACGGACAACCTGAACTTTGGTAGCCCGGAAAAGCCAGAAATCTTCTGGCAAATGGAAAAATCCGTTGACGGTATGGCAACAGCTTGCCGTGCGCTGGAAACACCGGTTATCGGCGGTAACGTCAGCCTTTACAATGAAAATGCACGCGGCTCGATCTATCCGACACCGGTTGTCGGCATGGTAGGTCTCGTTCACGATACGGATCACATCACGACACAGGCGTTCAAGCAAGCAGGCGATGTACTGTTCCTGCTGGGCGAAACTAAAGCTGAGCTGGGCGGCAGTGAATTCCAGTATATCGTACACGGCAAAACAGAAGGACGTCCACCGGCACTTGATCTGGTCATTGAAAAACAATTGCTGGATGGCGTACTGAGCGCAATCCAAAGCGGTCTGGTACAATCCGCACACGATCTGTCTGAGGGCGGTCTGGCAGTAGCACTGGCTGAATCCTGCATTAGCGGCAAGCTCGGTGCGGATGTCGAACTGCAAGCGAACGGTCTGCGCAGCGATCTGCTGCTGTTCAGCGAATCGCAATCGCGTATCCTGTTGTCCGCAACAGCAGAGAATGCAGATGTGCTCGTAAGCAAGCTGGAAGCAGCAGGTGTACCGGTAACACGAATCGGACAGGTAGCAGCAGCGAAAAATCTTAATATTCAAGTGGACGGCAAGCAAGTCCTGGCTGAAGAAGTAGACGCACTTCGCCAGGTCTGGGAGGATGCGATTCCATGTCTGATGAATTAAACGGATTACAGCTTTGGACCGGCGACTATTACAATCAGGGAACCGGACCGAATGATATTTTCGATACGTTAAAGGAGGAATGCGGCGTCTTCGGTGTCTACGGACACTCGGGGGCCGCTTCCCTGTCTTATTACGGTCTGCATGCACTTCAGCATCGCGGTGAGGAAAGCTGCGGCATTTGTGTGAGTGATCGCAATCAGTTTAACTACCATCGTGGGATGGGACTCGTCAAGGAAGTATTCGATAAGGACGTTATGGGCAGATTGACCGGCGATATTTCGGTTGGTCATGTGCGCTATTCGACCAGTGGCAGCAGCCATCTTGGTAATGCACAGCCACTCGTTTTCCGCTATCGTGCAGGCGAGCTAGCGCTGGCAACGAACGGCAATATCGTGAATGCACCGCAAATTCGGCGTGAGCTGGAGGAAGCGGGCTCGATTTTCCAGACGACCAGTGATACGGAGGTGGTCGCGCATCTGATCGCGCGTTCCTCGAAGCCGCTGGTAGAAGCGGTGAAAGATGCATTTCGCCGCATAGTTGGTGGATTCGCCTTTCTCGTGATGACAAATGAGCAATTAATCGTAGCCAGCGATCCGAACGGCTTGCGTCCGCTGACGATGGGACGTCTCGGCGATGCCTATATCTTCACATCGGAGACATGTGCATTGGAGACGATCGGTGCAGAAGCGATTCGCGATGTGAAGCCAGGCGAGCTGCTCGTGCTGGATGAGAACGGCCTGCATGAGGATTCCTACGTGGATGAGCCGCAACGTAAAGCGCTGTGCTCGATGGAATATATTTATTTTGCCCGCCCGGATAGCGATATGAACGGTTCTAATCTGCATTCGGCACGCAAACGGATGGGCTCGGTCATGGCGCGTGAAGCGTTCGTTGATGCCGATCTCGTTACCGGCGTACCGGATTCAAGTATCTCGGCAGCAATTGGCTATGCTGAGCAGACCGGTATCCCTTATGAGCTGGGTATGATCAAAAACAAATACACCGGACGTACATTCATTCAGCCAAGTCAGGAGCTGCGTGAGCAAGGTGTGAAAATGAAGCTGAGCGCCGTACGCCGCGTCGTCGAAGGCAAACGCGTTGTGATGATCGATGACTCGATCGTACGCGGTACCACTTCACGTCGCATCGTCAATATGCTGCGCGATGCAGGTGCAACGGAAGTGCATGTGCGCATCACATCGCCACCATTTAAAAATCCATGCTTCTACGGCATCGATACACCGGATCGACGCGATCTGATCGCCTCATCCAAGTCAATCGAAGAGATCCGCGAGGAGATCAACGCCGATTCGCTCGCCTTCCTGAGCCACACCGGACTGGTTGAAGCGGTCGCGGGGGATAACAGGGAAGACTACAAAGGCGGCATGTGCATGGCATGCTTCGACAACGACTATCCGACTCAGGTAGACTTCGGCGGCGAAGAACAATTCGGATGTGGGTGCTGAGAAGTGGTTTTCTGGGTGGGGGAAAAGAGGATGTGGAGTGGGGCGGAGAACGCTCCGGGCGAGGAATAGGTCGCCGATCGCGGGTTGAACTCGGGTGCCATGGATTGATAACCCCTTGTAGAGGTAGGCACCCGAGTTCAAAGGCGATCTCTGACCTATTTCCTCGCTCTCCGCTCCGCACACTCTCCATCCATTTTCCAGTCAGAGAAACCATTCTCTAGGTTGGATTGGCAGGGGAAGATTAGTGCTTTAAACCAACCTTAAATCTTAGAGCTTTAAAGAGTGCAGCTTTACGTTCTTTAAAGAATAGTGATGTAAAGCTTAGAACAGTGACATCGTACATGTACGATGTGATTGGAATAGGGCAAGGGCAAGCGTAGAGAAAAAGTTAAAGTTAAAAGCAAGAGGACTTGCAGAGATTTCGTGCAATTAATGATCGGCTTTAAAGGATGAAACTAAAAAATAATGACCGAATAGAACAACATGATGTAACACCATATATATGAAACAATATGTAAACAACATCAAAAAACAAAGCATATAAAACCCAACACAATAATGAATACCAAACACCAAACCAATCTATCCATTCTCCATACAATCCAATATAAGTTGCCATGATAAATAACCCAACAATGCAGCAGTTACATTATTTATCCGGCTACTCCCCCTAATGAGGCGGAAATAGTTTTGGAGCGCAGGAGCTTACTGCACCAGGCGGAGGGGATGGAATCGATCGGGCGCAGCATTTGTAGATGGCTTTTGACCGCTAAGCGGTCGTTCCAAAAAGCCAGCTACAACGGCGAAACCCGACCGATCCATCCCCACAGCGCCCGTAGCAGTTAAAGCCCCCCCCGCTCCATCCCCATCCCCGCCCCACATTTTACATTTGAAAGGTGCGATGGCAGTGTCAGAAGCGTATAAAAATGCCGGAGTCGATATCGCGGCAGGTAATGAAGCGGTCGAGCGGATGAAAAAGCATGTGAAAACCACGTTTCGTCCGGAGGTTATGACGGATCTTGGTGGTTTTGGCGCGCTGTTCGGTCTGAACAAGGATAAATACGAGGAGCCTGTACTGGTTTCCGGTACGGACGGTGTAGGTACAAAGCTGAAGCTGGCTTTTGCGATGGACAAGCATGATACGATCGGGATCGATGCGGTGGCGATGTGTGTAAACGATATTGTCGTACAGGGCGCAGAGCCACTATTTTTCCTGGATTATCTTGCCTGTGACCGTGTCATTCCTGAGAAGATTGAAGCGATCGTATCCGGTATAGCGGATGGCTGTCGTCAGGCAGGCTGTGCGCTGATCGGTGGCGAAACGGCAGAGATGCCAGGCATGTACTCCGAAGGCGAGTATGATATCGCTGGCTTCACCGTGGGAATCGTCGATAAGCCAAAGGTAATCACAGGTAGTGAGATTGCTGCTGGTGACGCCGTGATCGGTCTGGCTTCAAGCGGTGTGCACAGTAACGGCTTCTCTCTGGTGCGTAAGCTGTTGCTGGAAGATGGCGGTTATGAGCTGACAGCTCAGGTGGCTGAGCTGGATAACGCCGTGCTGGGCGATGTGCTGCTGGAGCCAACACGCATTTATGTAAAATCATCGCTGGCACTGCAGGAAGCCGTACAGGTGAAAGGCATGGCACATATTACAGGTGGCGGCTTTATCGAAAATATTCCGCGTATGCTGCCGGATCGTGTAAATGTAGATATCGAGTATGGAAGCTGGCCAATTTTGCCGATTTTCCAATTGATGCAAGCTAAAGGTGCGATCAGCAATCGCGATATGTTTACGACATTCAATATGGGCATCGGTATGGTTATCGTTGTACCTGCAGAGCAAGCTGAACAGGCATTGTCCGTATTGGAGCAGCATGGTGAGCAGGCATTCCGCATTGGTACCGTAACCGAAGGTGAGCGCATCGTTACCTTTACCGGAGCGGAAGTGTAATGAAGTCTGTAGCCATTGCCGTATTTGCATCCGGACAGGGCAGTAACTTTCAGGCGATGGTCGATGCGCAGCGTAGCGGTCTGCTCGGTCTGGCTGAGGTGAAGCTGCTTGTGTGCGACAAGCCGAACGCGCCGGTCATTGAGCGGGCGCGCCTTGCGGGTGTAGAGACATTCGTGTTCCAACCGAAAGAATATGCAAGCCGTGAGCAATATGAAATGGAAATTGTGAGCGAGCTACAGCGTAGAGGCATTGATTACGTGGTGCTGGCAGGCTATATGCGTCTGCTCACACCGACGATGGTCGATCCGTATATGGGGCGGATGATCAATATTCATCCGTCACTGTTGCCTGCTTTTCCGGGCAAGGATGCGATTGGACAGGCGCTGAACTATGGTGTGAAGCTGACTGGTGTTACCGTTCATTTTGTCGATAACGGTATGGACACAGGCGCGATCATCGCGCAGCAGCCTGCGCCAATTCATCCGGACGATACCGCTGAAACGCTGGCAACTCGCATTCATCATATCGAGCAGACATTGTATCCACGCGTCGTCTCCCAGCTTGCCGCAGGCAAGATTCGGCTGGCGGAAGATGGACGGCATGTCATTGTGGAGTCTTGATCAGTACAAGGCATTATTAATGTACTATTCAACGATAGGTCGGATATTCAGTTTGGTTTGTTTATATCGACATGGATTGTATCTAGTATATTCGTCAATTCAGGCTGTACCCATTTGAAGGAGGAATCCCTAATTATGAGTATCAAACGAGCGCTGGTCAGCGTATCCGATAAAACAGGTGTCGTCGATTTCTGCCGCGAGCTGTCCGAGCTAGGCGTCGAGATCATTTCGACCGGAGGAACGAAAAATCTACTGGCAGATGCAAGCGTACCGGTTATCGGCATTTCTGAAGTGACCGGCTTTCCAGAAATTCTGGATGGACGTGTAAAAACATTACATCCTGCTGTACATAGCGGTCTGCTGGCGATTCGTGATAGCGAAGAGCACCAGAAGCAGATGGACGAGCTTGGACTTGGCTATATTGACCTTGTCGTTGTAAACCTGTACCCATTCCAGCAAACGGTAGCGAAGCCGGATGTCGTTTACGAAGATGCGATTGAAAATATCGATATCGGCGGCCCAACGATGCTGCGCAGTGCAGCGAAAAACCATGCGTTTGTAACGGTTGTGGTAGATGCAGCGGATTATGCAAACGTGCTGGAAGAAGTACGCGCTGGTGGCGATACCACACTGGCAACACGTAAAGGACTGGCTGCCAAAGTATTCCGTCATACCGCAGCTTACGATTCCCTGATTTCCGATTATCTGGCAGGCGTATTGGAAACGCCATATCCAGAGCGCTACACCGTAACGTATGAGAAAATTCAGGATTTGCGCTATGGCGAGAATCCGCATCAAACGGCTGCTTTTTACCGCAAGCCGCTTGCGCCGGAAGGCACGCTGACTACGGCAGAGCAATTGCACGGCAAAGAGCTGTCCTATAACAATATCAACGATGCAAACGCAGCGCTCCAGATCGTGAAGGAATTTACCGAGCCTGCGGTCGTAGCGGTGAAGCATATGAACCCTTGCGGTGTTGGCGTAGGTACAACGATCGCAGAAGCATATAACAAAGCATACACGGCTGATCCAACGTCGATCTTTGGTGGGATCGTAGCCGCGAACCGTGTGATCGATGCGGAAACGGCACAGCCACTGAGTGAGATTTTCCTCGAGATCATTCTGGCACCTGACTTCACACCGGAAGCACTGGACATTTTGACCAAAAAGAAAAATATCCGCCTGCTGAAAATGGGCGAGCTGGCTCCGACAGGTGAGCGCAAGGCACAGCCAATCGTGACGATGGTCGAAGGTGGTATGGTCGTACAGGATAGCGATGTACATGCGATCACCGAAGCTGATCTGAAGATCGTTACTGAGCGTGCACCGTCTGCTGAAGAAATGAAGCAGTTGCTGTTCGGATGGAAGGTCGTGAAGCATGTGAAATCGAACGCGATTGTACTCGCGGCAGACGATATGACCGTTGGCGTTGGTGCAGGACAAATGAACCGTGTCGGCGCAGCCAAAATTGCGATCGAGCAAGCAGCCGATAAAGCGAAAGGTGCGATTCTCGCATCCGATGCCTTCTTCCCAATGGGCGATACGGTAGAAGCAGCAGCAAAAGCGGGTATTACGGCTATCATCCAGCCAGGCGGTTCGGTGAAGGACGAAGAATCAATCAAAGCAGCCAATGAGCACGGTATCGCAATGGTGTTCACTGGCGTACGTCACTTTAAGCACTAAAAGCATGTATAAACCTTCAACCTGCACAGATGCTGTATCCGATACGGCGCTTCTGTTGCAGGTTGTATTCCATTTCAATGAACGGAGAGTGACCTATGGATATCCTCGTTATCGGCAGTGGTGGACGTGAGC
>JBCNLJ010000071.1:0-29209 GCA_039595515.1 Paenibacillus sp.
CCCATCAAACATCGATTTCCCTATCCCACACCCCAGCGCATCTAACCCAAGCCCCATCCGCCGACTCACACTTCCAATCACAACCTTTTTGTTATAGAACTGGGCAATTCTAACAACACCTTAAATTTCAGGTGCACAGTTCTTTAATCTGATTATTCTGAAAGCGTATACATTTGAGCATAATAATACATAAGCCGTACACGCAACTTCACCCACTCATTCGATTCAAGCCAGGCTTCCATTCAGCCCTGGTTTTCCAACGAAGAATGGAAATGCAGCGTCATCCAGTCGCTCATTCGTCGTTTGCGTATACGCCACAGGCAATGCGATTCCATATCAAGGGGGAGCAGATTGATGAAAAAAATGAAACGACGGGCCTTCTTTGGCTCCATGTCGCTCGTACTGGCACTGGGCATGGTGCTGGCAGGCTGTAATGGTGGAGATAGCGCCTCTTCGGATGACTCCGGGCCGTTTACGATTACCGCTTTTATTAGCACGCCAAACCAGGCACCTGCGCAGGATAACCGGATTTACAAAAAGATTCAGGATGAGCTGGGCGTGAAGCTCGACATGGAATTCCTCGTCGGTGACCTGCAGCAAAAGCTTGGCGTTATGATCGCAGGTGGAGAATATCCCGACCTGATCACAGCCGATCCAAAGCTCGTTACCGCTGGAGCGGTCATTCCACTGGAAGACCTGATCGACAAATACGGACCGAACTTGAAAAAGCACTATGCGAAATACTGGAACCGTATGAAGGATTCCAGTGACGGACATATCTACTGGCTGCCGAACTATGGCGCTTATTCCGGTGAATTCCATGCGAACTCGTACTCGGGTCCGGCATTCTGGATTCAAAAGGATGTACTTAAAGATGCAGGCTATCCAACACCGAAAACACTGGATGAATACATGACGCTCATTCGTAATTACGCGAAAAAGAACCCAACCATCGATGGACAACCAACGATTGGCTTTACCACACTGGCTTCCGACTGGCGCGTATTCCCGCTGCTGAACGCACCGGAGCATCTGACCGGTCACCCGAATGATGGCGGCGTCGTTGTCGATAACAATGTAGCCAGCGTATTTGCAGATAAGGATATTGCGAAGCGTTATTACAAAGAGCTGAACGGCCTGTACAACGAAGGCTTGATGGATAAAGAAGCATTTGTACAAAACTATGACCAGTACCTGTCCAAGCTGGCAAGTGGCCGTGTACTTGGTATGTTCGATCAGCACTGGAACTTCACGCAGGCGGAAGACACGCTCATTTCCCAGAAGAAAAATGGGAAAACGTATGTGGGCTTCCCGCTTGTATACGACACAAGCATTAAGGATCACTACCTGGATCGTCCGGTTATCAACCTGAACAACGGTTTTGGTATTAGTGTGAACGCGAAAGATCCGGAACGTATTATCAAGTTCCTCGATGCACTGATGGATGAGAAATACCAGAAGCTGCTGTCCTGGGGTGAAGAGGGCAAAGACTATGAGGTCGATAGCAAAGGCAAATTCTATCGTACACCAGAGCAACGTCAAGAGCAGGAAGATCCATCGTGGAAGCTCGCGAACCGTGCGGATGCCTTCTACGGAGCCGCACCGAAAATGCAAGGTACGTATAGCGATGGCAACGCAACCGATGCAGGCAGTCAGCCAGAGGAATTTTACGCATCGCTGAAGCCGGAAGATCGCGCATTGCTCGATGCGTATGGACATAAAACATGGACGGACTTCTTCTCACCAGCTCCAGAGAATCCAGTCTATTATCCAGCCTGGCAGATCGATCTGATCGATGGCTCGGAAGCATCTGTGGCCAACAAACAGATGAACGATGCCTCGCTCAAATTCCTGCCGCAGGCGATTATGGCGGGCACCTCTCAATTTGATAGCGTGTGGGATCAATACGTGAATGCTTATAAAGCGATTAATGTAAAAGCATATGAGGATCGCATTAACGAACAGATTCAGTGGCGTCTGAAAAACTGGGCAACGAGCAATTAAGCAGGGCGACACGCTGATCTGCCATAACGGCAGATCGGCTGTCCGCCGTTGCTGGATGGCCTTCAGGGATTTAGCCGCATGTGCCTAACTGGAAAGGGAGTGGAGTATGACTGATTATCCGAAAAGCATCCGGGCCAAGGGAGAAAAGGCCAGATCGCTCAATGTACCGAAGGAAAGTCTGTGGCGGCGCATGAAGGGGCAGAAGCAGCTTATGTGGATGTCGCTGCCAATCGTACTGTATGTGCTTGTGTTTTCGTATTATCCGATCTGGGGCTGGACGATGGCATTTCAGAATTACAAGCCTGCCCGTGATTTTATGGATCAGGAATGGGTTGGCTTCAAGCATTTTCAATTCCTGTTTACCGATCCGACCTTTTTGAATGTGTTGCGTAATACGCTGGCGATGAGCTTGATCAATATGATCCTCGGCTTTGCGACTGCGATTGTATTTGCGATTTTGCTGAATGAAGTGAAGACGCGGCTGTTCAAGCGTACGATTCAGACGATCTCGTATTTGCCTCACTTTCTGTCATGGATTATCGTAACCGGGATTGTTGCTAGCTCCCTGTCGGTCGATGACGGTATCGTGAATGTGGTGCTGATGAAGCTGGGGCTGATCAGTCAGCCGATCATGTGGCTCAGTATTCCTGAATACTTCTGGGGCATTGTCGGCGCATCTCATGTATGGAAAGAAGTGGGCTGGAACGCGATTATTTATCTGGCCGCGATTACCTCGATCGATCCATCGCTGTATGAAGCAGCAGAGATGGATGGAGCGAACCGCTATCAGAAAATGCTGTATATTACCCTGCCAGGTATCAAGTCGATCGTCATCATTCTGATGATTATGAATATCGGCTGGATTCTGGAAGCTGGCTTTGAAGTTCAATACCTGCTCGGTAACGGGGTGGTCGTGGACTGGTCGCAAACGATTGATATTTTCGTGCTCAAATACGGTCTGCAGATCGGTAACTATTCACTTGCCACCGCAGCCGGTATTTTCAAGACGATTGTCAGCATTACGCTGATCTTCGCCGCCAATACGATCGCTAAGCGCTTCGGCGACGAGCGGTTGATCTAGGGGGATACGCATGAAAAAGAAATCGTTACAGCTAGAGCCAATTGTATTTAATACGTTTAACGCGATCTTTATGCTGCTGATCGCAGTCGTAACCCTGTATCCATTTTTGAACACGCTGGCGGTTTCGCTTAACGCCGGTAACGATACGATTCGCGGCGGTATTTATTTGTGGCCTCGTGTATGGACAGAGCAGAACTATCGCGCTGTATTTGCCGGAGGAACGATCTTGAATGCGTTTCTAATCTCGGTTGCGCGGACGGTGATCGCAACCGTTGTCAGTTTGTTCCTGACCTCAATGCTGGCGTATACGATCAGTCGCAAGGAATACGTGTTCCGCAAGCCGATTACGATTATCGTAGTATTGACGATGTATTTCAGTGCAGGTCTAATTCCGTACTACTTCCTGATTCGCGATCTGCATTTGCTGAACAACTTCCTCGTGTATATCATTCCGGGGCTGGTCAGTGCATTTAATATGATTGTTATTCGGACGTATATTCAGACGCTGCCGGAAGGTCTGATCGAATCCGCCAAAATTGACGGGGCAGGTGATTTCCGTACTTTTATCTCGATCATTTTACCACTCTGTCAGCCGGTACTCGCTACGGTCGCTCTGTTTATCGCGGTAGGACAATGGAACTCCTGGTTTGATACGTTCCTGTTTGCCTCGTCCAAGCAAAGTCTGAGCACGCTGCAATTCGAGCTAATGAAGCTGTTATCGTCGTCAATGAATACGAATAGCAGCGCCTCGATGGCGAACGGTGCTGATTTGAATGCTGTACAAAATATGGTCACCCCGGTATCGATCCGGGCAGCGATTACGATTGTCGCTTCATTGCCGATTCTGATCGTGTATCCATTCCTGCAAAAGTACTTTGTACATGGCTTGCAGCTTGGTAGTGTAAAAGAATAGGCACCATCAATATATTAAGGCAACTGTAGGGATGCCGCTGTATCGGAGCGTGGGAACACGGCAAAGAAACGCGGCATCCTTTTTCAGTGCGCATCCTATACCAAAGAAGAGGGGATTGTATTGATACATACACACTGGCGTAAGACCTGGATCGTAACACTCGCGATGCTGCTATTATTTCCGTTGCTGACACCACCTGAGCGTTCAGCGCTCGCTGCCGATGATGAAACAGTGCTGAATGCAGGCTTTGAAGATGGGACAGCAATGGGCTGGTATGGACGCGGCGGCGTAGAGGAGCTAACCGCAACTGCAGCCGCTGCATATAACGGCAAATACGGTCTGGAAATTAAAGGACGCACACAGAGCTGGCATGGGCCACAATTGGAGCTAACACCATTGCTGGAAAAGGGACGCTCCTACACAATCTCGGCATGGCTACGACTGCCGGAAGGAGCAGCTTCGACAAGCGTTTCCATGTCCGTACAGCAAAGCACGTATGGACGCGATAATGAATACAAGGCATTGACCAGTCAAACGATCAACGCTGACCAATGGACAGAGCTTAAAGCAGACTATGTGCCCACCGATTCAGTGGATAGCACAGCACTATATTTTGAAGCAGGTTCGTCTGCAAGCGCTTCCTTTTATCTGGATGATGTGACCATCAAGCCAACACCTGCAAAAGAGCCGATCTCCATTCAAAAGGATATTCCATCGCTGAAGGATGTGTATGCGAAGGATTTCAAAATCGGTAGCGCCCTGCTCGTATCGGAAATCGCTGATCCAATTGGCCCGGATGCGCAGTTGCTGGAAAAGCATTTCAACATGCTGACTGCGGGCAATGAGCTGAAATGGGATGCGACCGAGCCGAAGGAAGGTCAGTTTGATTTTACCCGTGCAGATAAGATTGTGAAGTTTGCGCTTGATCATGGGATGGAATTCCGTGGACATACGCTAGCCTGGCATAGCCAGACACCAGACTGGGTCTTCCACGACGATAAAGGCAATCTAGTCAGTAAGGACGTGCTGCTGCAGCGGTTGAAAAAGCATATCGATACCGTTATGGGACGCTATAAAGGCAAGATTGGCACATGGGATGTGGTCAACGAAGTGATCGATCCATCCGGTCCCAACGGTCTGCGCAATAGTCTCTGGTATCAGATTGCCGGAGAGGAATTTATCGAGAAAGCCTTCATTTATGCCCATGAAGCGGATCCGAATGCGAAGCTGTTCATCAACGATTACAATACCGAAGAACCAGCAAAACGTGATGCACTGTACGCGTTAATTAAACGTCTCCAGGCAAAAGGCATTCCGATCGATGGGGTAGGTCACCAGATGCACATTAGCACCTCCTATCCATCTAGTGCAGCCGTCGATGCGATGTTCAGCAAATTCGCTGATCTGGGCATCCAGCAGGAAGTGACCGAGCTGGATATGAGCGTATACAGCAATGATAGCGATTCATGGCAGACGTTCCCTGAGGATCAGCAGATTCGTCAGGCGTATCGCTATCGTGACATGATGAATGTGTTCCTGAAGCATAAGGAGCAGATTACAGCGGTTATTTTCTGGGGCAAGGATGATGGCAACACCTGGCTGACAACCTTCCCAACCGTTCGCAATAACTGGCCGCTGCTGTTCGATGCCCAATTACAGGCGAAATATGCATACTGGGCACTGGTTGATCCATCCAAGGTACCGATTGAACCCAAGCAAGCCAGAGCTTCGCAGGGCACAGCTAAGATCGATGCTCAAATGGAGCAGGAATGGAATCGCTCCGCGCGCATTCCAGTGACACGTCCCGATGGAACCGAGGCAGGTAGCTTCCGCTTGATGTGGGATGCGAAAAATGTGTACCTGCTGGCAGATGTGAATGATACTGCGGTGAATGGCAAGGATGGCATCACCGTATACATCAACAACGGCAATAGCAGCAAGCCGGAGAGCTATACGATGCAGCGCAGCGGTGCACAAAACAATGCAAAATGGGCATATCGCTCGACTCGCACAGATAGCGGCTATCGGATTGAAGCCAGACTGCCAGTGACGAATAATGCGACTGGACGAGAGCTTGCCATGGATCTGGTGCTGTCCGATTACAAGGGTAACCAGCCGACACGTACCTTCTGGAGCGATACAACCGGTGCGCAATCTAGTAGCACTGCCAATTACGGCAACGTTACGCTGGAGCAAGGCCCGCAGGTAGCAACCGCAGTCAAAGGCACGCCGGTGCTTGATGGCGATGTCGACGCCATCTGGCAAAAGACCCCTGTTTTTACGACCTCCAAACAAGTCGTTGGCACAGGCGGCTCCGTAGCACAGATTCGTACGATGTGGGATAAAGATCGTCTGTACATTTTGGCGGAAGTAAAGGATAAGTTGCTATCGGTAAGCAGTCCAAATGCGTACGAGCAGGATTCGATTGAAATCTTCGTTGATCCGAATCTGGGACGTACACCGTATTTTGAGCCGGGCGATGATGGGCAGTATCGCATCAATTACAAAGGCGTGGAAAGCGTCAATCCAGCCGATCAGAAGAATCGTTTGAAATCAGTAGCTAAAGTAATTCCGGGTGGCTATCGCATCGAAGCCTCTATCGATTGGCCGAAGGATGCCACTGCACCAGCAGCCGGACAATGGATCGGCTTTGATCTTCAGGTGAACAATGACGATACCGGCAATGGCAAACGTGATACGGTCATGATCTGGAATGATACCACCGGGCAATCGTATCAAAATACAGCCGGTTATGGTCTGCTGCAACTGCAATGACATCGACGAGTAAATACCAATAATCACTATTAAAACAATACCAATGAACACAACCAATAAGTCAAATGATCACAGCGATCCAAACGACCAAAATATTCAGAAAAGAGGCGTTCCTATGAGCAATACATCGGATTCGATTTCTGCACAGCAAGCACAAGCTGAACAGCAAACAAAACCAGGATCATCTGCATCCTCAGCGACTTCATCGCCACAATCTGCCACCGATATTCGTCTGGCGGAAACGTTCCGCTCTGATTTCCCAATCGGAGCGGCGGTGAGCGCGCATACGATCCACAGTCAGCGCGAATTGCTATTGCAGCAATACAACAGTCTGACTGCCGAAAATGAAATGAAATTCATCTGTATTCATCCAGAGGAACAGAAGTATACCTTTGAACAAGCGGATGCGATTGCCGACTTTGCCCGTCAGCATCAGCTAGGACTGCGCGGACATACATTTGTATGGCATAACCAGACACCGGATTGGGTATTCCAAAATGAGCAGGGCGGCAAGGCAGATCGTACGACCCTGCTCTCCCGACTACAGCAGCATATGGAAACGGTTATGGGACGCTACAGCGATGTGATTCGCTGCTGGGATGTGGTGAATGAGGCGATCAGCGATGAGGATGGCACCTATTTGCGCCCGACACCGTGGCTGGAAGGCATCGGCGAGGATTACATCGCGCGTGCATT
Organism: Paenibacillus sp.; assembly: GCA_039595515.1. Taxonomy (GTDB): domain Bacteria; phylum Bacillota; class Bacilli; order Paenibacillales; family Paenibacillaceae; genus Saccharibacillus. Next base: position 7,470 of record JBCNLJ010000071.1, read on the forward strand.
TGAAATGGCACATGCGATCGATCCGCAGGCATTACTGTTTTACAATGACTATAACGAATCCCATCCGGGCAAATGTGATCGCATCTGCCGTCTGATGCGTGAGCTGCTGGATGAAGGAGTGCCGGTGCACGGCGTAGGGCTGCAAGCACACTGGAATATTCATGATCCAAGCCTTGACCAGATTCGCGCCGCGATTGAGAAATACGCTGCTCTTGGTCTGCAATTGCAAATTACCGAAATGGACGTGTCGATGTTTGCCTTTGATGATCGTCGTACAGATCTGAAGGCGCCGACAGCAGAGATGGTGCGTTTGCAGGAGGAGCGGTATCGGGATTATTTCAAGCTATTCCATGAATACCGTGATGTGCTGACCAGTGTGACGTTCTGGGGCGCGGCGGATGATTATACGTGGCTGGATGGATTTCCGGTGCGAGGGCGTAAAAATTGGCCGTTGTTGTTTGATGAGCGGCAGCAGCCGAAGGCGGTTTGCTATGATATTGTTAGGGCTCGTCAGGGGGTGGAGCAGTAGAGGTTTGGCGGGTGCGATGAAATATTCTTTATAAAGGATTTTTTCTGGGATGAGCGAGAGATTTGAATGAATGGTGTTTTTGCAGCAATCACTTCGGCAAGGAATAAGGGAACGGACTCCGGTGGAGCCGCGGGAATCTTTGGAATGGGGAAGGAATGAAGATTCCCGCCCCTCCAAAGTCGTCCTTTTCCCTTATTTCCTTGCCTTCGTTATGTGCGGGGAAAACATGTTTATTTGCTCGCGCTCTTTTTCGTCTGCTATTGCTTTGTGTGTAGTAAAATTTTGATGTGTTCTCTTTAAATAGACTTGAACCAGTTCATACTTTAAAGATCAACTGTGAGTAAATACTTTCTGACGAGTTGGGGAGGGGGAGCAGGAGGAAGTGAATAAAAAGCCTACAATATATTACTGGATGTGAAGGGGAGTTTGTTATGCAGTCTCTTGCTGGGGCGTGGGCGTTGGAGGAGTTGTTGGGAGGGAGCGGTTGGTGCTGGTGTTGTTTAAGACGCAGCATTGTAGTGTATGTGATGCGGTTCAGCCGCAGGTGGAGGCATTGTTGGAGCGGTATGCTGGAGTTCGAGGGGCGTATTTGTATATGGAGGATGCGCCGGAGTTGGCTGCGGTGTATATGATTTTTACGTCGCCAGTGGTGTTGCTGATGTATGAGGGGAAGGAAGTGTATCGTGCTGCTCGGTTTGTTCGTTTTGCGGAGCTGGAGCATCAGGTGAGTCAGTATGCTTCTTTGCTGGGCGCGGATGAGTAGGTGAATAGGGAATGAGGCTGGTTGGGGTTGGCTTGGTTTTGGTTATTGGGCTTATGAAGCTCATTTGCGGTGTGGCAGGTGGTGAGCTTCATAAGCTAAGGACTGGGATGGGGGATGAGTTAGTTTGACAAGGTTTGGTTGTTTTACTGTACTGGCTTTGTTGTATGGTATGCCATTTGGATTAACAAGGTTGCTTCCTATAGTTTAAATGACTTCGCTAGCTTTCCATTTTGGATCGTATCAACCGCTCCAATATCGTTCCATGATGATATAATCTTTGCCGCCTTTGCGAAAGGATTCGCCTGTAGGTCTCAGGTCGAAGCGTTCGTAGAAGGCGGTTTTTTCGGTGCGTGCGTTGCAGTACAGTCGGCGTAGTCCGTGGCGTTCGGCTTCGGTCATGATAAAGGAGAGCAGTCTGCTGCCGTGTCCCTGACCTTGCCACGGTACACGCGTGGCGAATTTGCGGAATTGACCTTCCGACTCATCCAAAAATAATGAAATGACCGATACCAGCTCATCTCCATCGAATAAGCCATAGTGCAAACCTTGATCGTCCTTTTTTAGCTTCACATAGTCCAGCTCGCGATCCGGCCACATGACCTCGTGTCGAATTTGCCATGCTTGTTCCTTTTTTATTTCTCGGATCATAGGAATTCACCATCCTTTGTACAGTTCATATATTGCTCACTACTCGCTATTTGCAGCTTCTTATGGATTGCTTGTTTTTCATTCATGGTCAGACATGAAGGGTCTACTTTTTTAAAATGATATGTCTATTCTTATTTAAGCAATTTATCGATCTTTTGACGCTGCCAGCATGCTATATTCATCATTTTAGCGAAAAAATGTAGCTATTGAATAGTATGGAAAGCATTGACAATATTCTTCAACTGTATTATTAATAATAGTACAGTTAATACAGTGAAAGGAGGTCATCCATGTTTGAGCTGGATATACGTAGTCGCAAGCCGATTTATGAGCAGCTAATGGATAAGATCAAGGAATTGATCGTGTATGGTGTACTGAGGCCAGACGAGCAGCTTCCTTCTGTGCGTGCATTATCCGCCCAGCTTACGGTGAATCCGAACACGATTCAGAAGGCATACCGGGAGCTAGAGCGGGAAGGCTACATTTATTCACAGCCAGGCAAGGGCAGCTTTGTCTCGCCTGCGGATCAGCAGCCTCATGATCTCCAGCGTGAAGCGATGAGAGAGCAGTTACTGAAGCTGTTTGCTGAAGCGATCTATCTGGGCTTTACGCAGTCCGATATCGACAATCTATACCGTCAAGCAACCGAAGGCAAAGGAGGAATACATGATGATTGAGCTCGATCATACAAGTAAACGATTTGAAGAAGAATATGCCGTTCAAGACCTATCCCTGCGCATACATAAAGGGTCTATTTTTGGCCTGCTTGGCTCCAATGGTGCAGGCAAAACAACACTGCTCAAGCTACTCGCAGGCATTTATCGTCCGGATCAGGGCAAGGTTACGCTGGATGGGCAGACGGTGTACGAGAATCCTGATGCCAAGCAACAAATTGTCTTTCTGGCGGATCGCCCTGCCTTTTTCGCACAGACAACAATTCGGCAAATGGCGAATTTTTACCGATCGATCTATCCGAGCTGGAGTGAGGAACGCTTCCAGCAGCTTGCTCCGGCATTCCATAGCATCGATCCGAAGCGCAAGCTGCATCGCATGTCCAAAGGCATGCAGCGGCAAGCGACACTATGGCTCGCCTTGAGCTGTAAACCTCAGCTACTAATTCTTGATGAACCGATCGACGGACTGGACCCCGTTATGCGCAGACAGGTGAAAAATCTGCTGTTTCAAGAGGTTGCTGAGCATGGCGTGACCGTAGTGATCTCCTCGCACAATCTGCGGGAAATCGAAGACATGTGCGATCATGTGGGCATTATGCATGAAGGACGACTGCTAATGAGCAGAGAACTGGATGATCTCAAATTAGATATGCACAAAATTCAGGTCGCTTTTCGTAATGAGCGACATGAGCAAGCGGTATCGGGATTGCTGGATATCGTACATAAAGAACAGCGTGGCAGTGTGGGCACTTATATTATCAAAGGAACCGAAGAGCAGATTAGTAAAGTATTCCATGTGTATGAGCCCTATGTATTCGATGTATTGCCGATGACACTGGAGGAAATTTTTATTTACGAAATGGGGGATGCCGGTTATGACGTTCAGCCGTTACTTCTTTAATCGGGGAATATGGTGGTATGCGCTTCGGCAGGCAGGTTGGCTGGGGGGATTGTATGGCATTATAATGGCTGCTATATTGCCCGTTGGTTTGCTGAATGCTGATCAGTATGCTGAATATCGTGCCCCTTTAATCGTAAACCAATTATTTGAGATCAATGGTCAATTGCAGTCGTTTATGATTGCGGCTTTCCCCATACTGGTTGGGGTGTTTTTAACACGATTTATGCAGGAATGTAAGCTGTCCGATTTGCTGCACAGCTTGCCCTTAAAAAGATATCAGCTACTTCATATACTGCTAGGCGCCGGCGCAGGGATTATTCTTATTCCAACCTGGTTGATTGCGCTGATCGTGTCGTTGATGCGTCCTAGCCTTGTCCGAGTATCATTTAGTCAGATGCAGCTACTCGAATGGGCAGTATCCACCTCGGTAGTTATGATGCTGTTATTTGTATGTACAATCATTATTGGCATCTGTGTTGGACAGTCCATTCTTCAATTATTATTATCAGCAGGTCTATTGTTGTCGCCAATCATGCTCATGACTTTATTTCAAGATCATCTAAAGGTATTTTTATATGGATATCTCATGAACGATCCTGGCTTTTTAGAATCCAGTGTCTGGTCTCCGATTTACCGAATTGGGCAATTAAGCTATAGTGCATTGCAAGCGAAAGAGGGATGGATCTATACCGTATTGACGATAGTATTTATTGGTCTTGCTTATGTATTGTATCCATTGCGTCCATCTGAAAGTGCCAGTCGGGGCGTTGTATTCCGTTACTTTAATCCAATTTTTCGCTTGCTTGTTATGCTTATTGTAGCGCTATTTGCTGGTATGCTTTTTATGCGGCTTGGTATAGAGCATCCGTTTGCGGCGATTGCAGGGTATGTGGTCGGTGCAATCGTTGGTGGAGTTGTTGCAGATATGATTATTCGCAAAACGTGGCAAGTTGCAGATAGGAAGCTAATCTGCGTTCTTGGTAGTTATGGTGTGGCGATCGCTTTCATCCTGTGGCTGCCAGTATCAAGCATCAATGGGTATTCTGCTAGAATACCTGATACAACTAATATTCAGTCAGTCTTTATAGGTGACGATGTATCAAATGAATTATATACGCCTATCCGTGCATCAAATGGTATGCTAACTGACGGTATCCTAAATACTAATATGCTCTCAAACAGTCCACAATACATCAATGGGATTCTCAATTTGCATCGGCAAATTATAGCGGAACGTCCGAATTCAGAATACCGAAAGCAATATAATCCCTGGGCGAATAATAACCGACAGGTGGAGATTGCTTATCTACTCAAAGATGGTAGCGTGATGAAACGTAGTTATTTTATACCGATCGATCGCTATGAAGCCTATTTAGTACCTGTGATAAGCCAGATACCGTATAAAAGAATCTTTTATGATCTGGATGAACTTACTAATTATAAAGGTACGATCCAAATTAGCAATGCAGATATCAACTGGTCGACCTCACCCAAAATAATACGCGATCCTGAGGATGTACAAACATTGAAGCAGTTTGTGATTGAGCAAATGAAAAAAGTAGAAAATCCGTGGAACCAGTATTCATCAGGTGCTTTGATCAGTGTAGTGATGAATATTCCATTAGATCCTTCAGGGAGCTATACGCAAAAAATATACACGATAAATACAGACGAAAAGGAAATACACGCCTGGTTACAAAAGAAAAACCTACTTTCCCTTACAACCCGTGCACAGGATCTAAAGGCAATCCAGTTGCTACCGCGGAAAGAAGGAGATCAGCATCCAGACAATACCGTACCTTATCAAAAGCTAAACAAACACGCAGTAGTCATCACCTCACCTGATCGTATGCAGCGCATAATCGCCAACAGTCAGGTATACAGTGGGCAGTATATCAATCAACAGAAGCAGAGCGGCTATAAAGTACAGCTTCTTTTTAAAAATGGATTGATCGGCTATCGTGATCTGACCAGCTCACAGATGACGCCAGAGCTATACAGCATGATCTCGCGCTAATCGATAAAGGCGAGAAAATGAGAAGATCATACCGATCTATCATCTAACCGTGCACCTCCTGGACACATTCAGTACTCACCATACACTGCGGGTACAGGATTATGGTTCAGAGGTGCATATTTATATTTTAAGATGAGGTCAAAGGATACGACCAACACTCTCCTTATCATAACCAGGCGATAAAACATTACAGAAAGAGATACAACATTGCAGAAATCAGATAGCATATCCGGCAGTATGCAGAAGAAGCACTGAATTTTACACAAACCGCACGGTTTCGTGTATTCCCCGCTACAGAAGGAAGTCGATATGATCAATAATGTAAGCGCTTCATAATTCAGGAAGAAGGGATGAATGAATCATGAATCGGAATTGGCGAGTATCATCTGTAGGGCTAATGGCGATGGTGTTACTGTTGGGGGTGTGGTTTAGCGGTGGAATGGCAGGAGGAAGTAGAGCAAATGCAGCAGATAACAACGGTGCAAGCTCCGATACGCAGACAGCGTCTGATACTACAACTGTACATATCCCGGTTGTCTATCTCGCAGGTGATTCGACCGTACAGACGTATCGTGCTTCTCAGCGTCCACAGGCAGGCTGGGGACAGATGATTGCGAGCTATTTTGATGATGATGTGCAGTTTAGCAATCATTCTATTGGTGGACGTAGCTCGCGCTCCTTTATCGAGCAGGGACGATTGGATACGATTGTATCGCTGCTACAGCCTGGCGATTATCTAATGGTACAATTCGGACATAATGATGCCGATTCCTCCAAGCCTGAACGCTATACGCCGGTTAATGATTATCGCACTTACCTGAAAACGTATATCGATCGCGCACGCAGCAAGGGAGCTACCCCGATTCTGGTGACGCCTGTATCTCGCCGCGATTATAATGCAGCCAACGGGCAATTCAAGCCGAGCTTTCCTGAATATGTAGCAGCGATGAAGCAGGTTGCTGCCGAAACGAATACGCTATTGATCGATCTGAATGCACGCAGTGTAGCTCTGTATAATACGATTGGTATTGAAGGCACCAAGTCTATCTTCCTACATGTAGCGGCTGGGCAGTATCCGTATTTCCCTGATGGTGTGCAGGATAATACTCACTTTCAGGAGCAAGGCGCTGTAAAGATTGCTGGATTGGTGGCAACAGCCATCGACGAGTTAAATATTCCGCTATCTGAGCATGTGCTGGCACCTTAACGTATCTGATATTAGACGATATTGAAACGATACTATCATGCTAATGTGCACTGATACGATCTTAAATGTTCTTTCTCCCACCACCTTGAGCGATCAGGGTGGTTTTCAATTTGTACATTTCGATTCTTCATTGATCTGCAAGGCCCTAAGTAAACCGGATGTTATAGGATTAATTTCCACTTTTTAATAGTATAAATATATTACTGTTAGTTATTGAAAATTTAATTTGCTTAATTGCTTACAATTAAGTTCGTTAAGCATAAATAACCGGGCAATTTGACCGATATAGGTTTAAGTGAGAAACTGAATGATTGTCATCAGGAATCGAAAAGATGTAGCAGGTAAGCGGATGTAGCTTCTGGATCATCATCTAATACTCTACCCAGCCTACCGAGCGCTGCTTCGATAGACTCATTCCACTATCGCTCATCTCATATTACGCAATAGCTTATTACCAGGAGGAAGTTACATGAATATGTTCAAATTTAATAACTGGAGCCTTAGCATCAAATTGCTCGTGCCTGTTATCGTACTGATGATTGCACTGATCGTTTTCTCGATGCTGGCTCTGCGCAATCTGGATACGATCGAACAGAAGCTGGTTTCTTCTTTGTATGATACTTCATACAAGGCCGATTACTGGGTACTTAATGCCGATCGTGATTTAAATCAAGCAATCCTGGCACAAACGAAGCTGCTGACACTGCAAAATGAGCAAGAAATTCAAAATCAAGTTGCATATTACAATGAAAATATGAAGCAAGTATCTGATCGTATACAGGCAGCAAGAGCGATCATCGAGCAGCATGCCGAGGTTTTCAAAACGTATAAGGATCAGGAGAGCGGCAAAAATACATTTGAGCTGCTGGATGCATTTGATAACAGCTATAATGCCTGGAAACAGGAGTTTAATGTAAATACACGTACGCTTACTAATGCAGCCAATTCAGATGAACAGTTCGCTATGGCAAGAGATAGCATCGAAAAAATAGGCGATATTGTTAACCAGTACAGCACTGATTCATTAATCAATAACACGGCTTTGAAAAAGCAAATGTACGTACTCACCTATATTCAGCTAGCCGCTGCGGCGATCATATCCGCGATTATTGTATTCTTTATCGTGATGAATGTGAGAAAACGTACGAAGGATACGCTTGACCTGATCAATCGTACCCAACAATTTAATCTGGTCTATGTGGATAAATTCACTCCGTATTTATCGCAAAAGGATGAGTTTGCAGTGATCATTCAAGCGCTGGGCGAAGCACGTAAGCAGTTCCGTGTGACGTTCGGCAAGGTTATTCAAGAAAGTGCGAATCTGCAAACGAAGATTCAGATTGTAGAGCACGAGATGGACAGGCTGGATGCCGGTATGCAAGATATTTCTTCGACTACAGAACAATTATCCGCAGGCATGGAGGAGACAGCAGCATCGGCGCAGGAGATGAACGCAACGTCTAATGAAATTGAAGCTGCTGTCCATTCGGTTGCATCCAAAGCACAGGAGGGAGCCCGTGCAGCAGAACAGTTGACCGGACGTGCTAACGAGCTGACTCGTCAATTCAAGGCATCGTATGAAGAGAGTGACCGTACGTACAAAACAGCCAGTGAAAATCTTATTCAAGCTCTGGAAGAATCCAAATCGGTTGAGCAGATACGCTCGCTCGTCACTTCAATTATCGACATTGCTGCGCAGACGAATCTGTTGTCGCTCAATGCAAGCATCGAGGCAGCTCGTGCAGGTGAGGCGGGACGTGGCTTTGCTGTCGTAGCAAGCGAGATTAGCAAACTGGCGGATGACTCCAAAAATGCTGCCGATCGCATCAATCAGATTACCGGTCTGGTGACTCGTTCGGTAGATAATCTATCCGCGCATTCCAACAATCTGCTAGAGCTATTCGATACAAATATTTGGAAAGATTATCGGATGATGCTCAGCTCTGCCGAGCATTATGCCACCAGTGCACAGGAGATCGATGCAATTGCTGGCGATCTGAGTGCAACGTCGGAGGAATTGCTCGCTTCGGTAGAAAATGTCGTGAAGACGATCCACGAAATTTCTGTTGCTGCAGATGAAGGAGCACAGGGAACAGGCGTAATCGCAGGCAAAACAGATGAGATCGTACAGCAGACCAATCGGGTTAGCGAGCAACTGGATCAATCCAAGCAGGACATCGAAGGTCTGGCAGAATCGGTATCCAAATTCAAGCTCAGCTAAGCTTATCCATCTGCGATCGTTCTGTGATCGTTTGTAGCATGACAGGGTATAGCAGGTGATGCAGCGATATATCAAGAAATGATATCAAGGAATGTACCTCAAACATCATGTACTTAGAGCTATCTTTTATTCCATCTTCGTATATGAAGAACGTACTGATAGCTTGACGATGATTCTCAATAAAAAGCAAGGACAGCCGCAATTTATGCAGGCTGTCCTTGTTTTTATAAAATAGAATAGTCGAGTACATGCGTGTCTGTACTAAACAAAACGCTGCTACGACGGGGAATTTAAATATTCTCAATCTTTTCTCAATAATTTTGCAAAACCTCTTGATAATAATAATCATTGTTGATAGAATATAAAAAGAAAGAAGGAACTCGGCAAAGTCCCTTCTCTCGATAACGCTTATTTCTTTTCGAATGTTTGACAATCTGTTTCTTGAGCTTCAGTCACTTCTTTATGAACGTGGCTAGTAACGAAGATTGTTTCAGCAGTGCATTTGTTCTGCTCTGCCCAGTGAGTGCAAGAGTTAACTTCACACAGTACGCCTTGTGCCATGAGGATTCACCTCCTATAACAGAATACAGATGCCAAGCTACAGTCCCTTCGGCAAAAGGGGCTATTTGTGCTATCATCTGATACTTACATTGCCAGTATACAGGATATATACCCGCTTTGGCAAACTTTTTTACCGTAACCCCACGAAAAAAAGAAAAAATATCCATTTTTATAGAACAGGTTATGCTTTATGCATATATGCAAATGGATACCTTCGATTCTTCGATCATCAATTCATGATCGTCTGATCTATAATCACAATAGTAGAAGTACAATCTCATAATCAAAAAGTATAACGTTATAACATGATGAAAAGCCTTCCCATGAAGCAGAAGCTTCATATGAAAAGCCTTTCCGTGAAGCCGAAGCTTCATACGGAAAGGCTTTTTTGTTGTATCTTTATTTGTTTTGCAGCTACTTAGATAGAGCGACTCTCATCGCCACATTAAACGCTTTACATGATGGAACGTTCGATTACTTGCGTAGCAGACTCAGATCAAATTCAGGCACAAGTCCTTCACGAGCAGCGCGACCGAGCAGGGCTTCAATCGCACCATAGCCGTCCTCGCCCAGATCACGGGTGAATTCATTTACATACAGCTCGATATGCGAATCAGCTACACCCGGGTCCATCTCCTGTGCATGCTCCAGCACATAATCGCGAGAGGCCTGTGGATGCTGCCATGCGTATTCTACTGACGCGCGTGCCCAGCTCGCAATCTGTTCACGATCCAGTGAACGGCGTGCAATGATCGCACCGAGCGGAATCGGCAAGCCCGTATCCTGCTCCCACCAGCTACCCATATCTTGCAGCAGTGTAAGACCATAGTTAGGATACGTGAAACGCGCTTCATGGATAACCAGACCGGCATCGATCTGTCCATCACGTACAGCAGGCATGATCTGGTCAAATGGCATCACAACTACTTCACCGATTCCACCTGGTACATTTTGTGCAGCCCACAAACGGAACAGCAGATACGCGGTAGAGCGCTCGCTCGGGACAGCGACCCGTTTGCCAGACAGTGCGGAAGCATCCGTTGCTTCTGGATCAGCCGTCAGCACGAGTGGTCCACAGCCGCGACCCAGCGCACCTCCGCAAGGAATGAGCGCATAGTCCTCCAGCACCCACGGCAGAGCGGCATAGGAGATTTTGAGCACTTCCGGCCCTTTGCCGGATGCAGCCCAATTGTTCGTAATATCAATATCGGCATACGTAACTTCCAGCTCTGGCGCACCGTCGATTAGACCGTGTACCCAGGCGTGAAAGACAAACGTATCGTTAGGACATGGGGAAAAAGCAATCTTCATTTAGAGCACCTCCGCTAAAATACGGGTTGCTTGCCCGAGTGACTTGAGCGCATCTGGAATACGCCAGCTATCACGATCACGCGGCCCCACCTGATTGGAAATCGCACGAATTTCCATGATCGGCAAGCGAAATAGCTCCGCAGCCATCGCCACGCCGAAGCCTTCCATACCTTCCGCCGCAGCGTCCGGAATGCGCTGTACTAATGCAGCCGTCGTTTCCGCAGAGCCTGTAGTTGTCGAGACCGTAAGCACAGAACCGATATGCACAGGTATGCTGGAAGCCTGAAGGGCTTGAGCGACGCGCCGGGTATGACTCGCATCAGCATCAATCACCGAACGACCGAAGCCCAGTGTATCTACCGGAATAAAGCCCTGATCCGGTGTTTCCGAACCCAGGTCAGCCGCGATCGATTGACTGGCAAGCACGATGCTACCAATCGGCGCATGAGGGGCAAAGCCGCCTCCGATGCCCGCACTAACGACGATTCGATACCGCTCATCTTGTGTAGCCAGATGAGCAGCGGTTGTTGCCGCAGCACTGGCCGGGCCTACACCGACAATAATCACATCGCAGCGTCTTCTGGCGTGATCAGGCAGAGCTTGAAGTATCGCATCATGTTCAGCCTGTACAGCAGCGGCGATCAAGATGCGTGAACCTGCTCCTGTGTAACGTGAAGCTTCCATCAAATCAAACCTCCTTAGCAATCGAGGCTTGGCAGCAAGCCCATCCTTTAACGTTACTCCGAAAAAGCAATGATGTAAAGTCGTATGGCTTACGCTTGCGATGCTGCTGTGTTATTTTACTTCCTTACAGGGATGCTCGATACAGGTACGCTCGATAGACGGATTAACATAAGGTATCCTTCTATAGATCAAAATGTGTATAGACATATAGCAAGCATAAGCTAGATTGAGCCATTCACTTTAAACGTAAGACCTACAAGACTCCAAGCAATACAAGACTACATACAACCTATACGAAGGCGAAAGACATATACAGCCGCAGGCAACATAAAGCAGGTATATAATATCTAGCTTTCTACTAACGTCTGCTAGCGATCTTTCTGCATCAGCATATTCCTCCGGTATCTATTATTCAGCTCGTAACTGATCGATTACCCGTTGCAAGCCCTCTGATGCTGCTGTCAGTGAATGAGCGACACGAACGGCTTCCTGATTCGCAGCGTGCTGACGCTCGGCGGTTTCTTTTGCCTCGTTACAGTTATCGACAAAGGCAGTGGCAATACCAGCGATATGCTCAACCGAGCCGGAAATATGAACGGAGGATGCCGAGACAAGCTGGCTTGATTGCAAAATATGCTGCACGCCCTGACCGACCTCGGCGCTATGCTTCCAGATGCTTTCCAATGTTTCTCTTGTCTGCTTTGTCGCTGCTACACCTGCATCCAGCCGGGTATTCACCTGCTCCATCGAATCGGCAGACTTTACCGTATCCGCGGTCATTTCCGCTAAAAAGGAAGTGATTTGCGAAGCGGAGTCGGCAGAGAGGTGCGCCAGCTTTTGGATTTCTTGAGCAACAACGGCAAAGCCGCTGCCCGCTTCACCCGCACGCGCGGATTCGATCGACGCATTCAATGCCAGTAGCTGCGTCTGAGCAGCAATTTCCTGAATAAAGCCTGTAATTTGCGATATATTTTGCGAGTGCTGCTGTAGTGAGCGAATATGCGCTCGCGATTGCTGGACTGCCTGTAGCAGCAGCCCCATCTCTTGATTTAGCTGCTGTAGACTATGATTACTAATTTCAGTGAAGCTAGCAGTCTCGTCTGAGCGCTGGAGCACCAGATCAATCGCTGCTTGAATCTGCTCCAGTTGCTGATTGTTTTGCGCGACTGCCTCCAGAGCGAGGCTTGCCTGATTTTTTTGCAGGGAGGAGCCTCTGGCAACACCATCGATCCGTGTATTCATTTCTTCCCCGTGCAGTGTAGCTGATGATGCGATATCCATCAGCTCGGAGGAGCCCCTGGCAATTCCATTGACTACATCATTCAGACGCGCAGTGAGTGAATCGATAATACGTGCACGTTCCTGCTGCTGCTCCTGTTGATAGTTGCGCTTATAGCGCTGGTTGCTCATAATCTGCAGGCTGACTGCTGTAGAGGTACAAATGAGAAAAAAAGCATGCGCGACCAGCATAATAAATGAATATGTATCCGTACCAAAAACCAATCGTGGAAACCATATGAATCCAGCGATATGCTGCACTGCAAATAGCACCGTAGCAAGTGTAAGCAAGCGTATATTTTCATAAAAACATAAAATAGCAATAACCATAAAGATCGAGAAATGAAAAACGACATCTCCATTGCCACCTGAAACCATAGACATGCTGCTGAACACCATGGAAAGCGTATTAAACAAAGCAACCTTCGGATCAGATGGACGCCGTACATACAGCCAGTAAGCGATAATCAGCATAACAACGGGCAACAGCATCAATACATTGAGCACCTGCGGATGGTTACCCATCGTCATCGTACCACCGGAGTGATGCATCATGTCGCCAAAGAAGTGAAGCTGTCGTGCCAGAAAGTGCACCAGTAACGAGATCGCCAAAATTCCAGCCGAGATGTACAGCATGATCGTGTTCTTTTGTTTACTCATATTCCATTTCCCCCTGAACCGTAATGAACAAAACAATAAGCACGCCATATCGTACAAGGTTGTTTACTGCCAGGGTGTCGGGATATTCATGCTGTTGTTATCTATATCGGTGGCTTAATTACGAATTGATTATAGTAAAAATTTAAAATTCCACACTTTTAGCAAATTTTATGTTATTCAAAATAGAAGTGTTCATCGTTTATGTATTTTTTACTAATTCCTCCCTAGAATTAGTAAATTACTGCTGCAAAATTAGTCAATTACAACTGCGATAAATGTAATATGTAAGATCAAAAACGAGAGCATATGTAATTACATAAATAATATTCCTATACGAACGACTGCATACTTTTGCACAAACGGGGTAATAGATTTCAAAAAGCTGTTTATCTAGCGATTCTTCTAAATTCGTCTAACGATAGCTGAATCGCTGACATATGACGATATCGCTCAAGCATGACGGTAGTTCGTAGGATACCGTGCAAACCATCACAACCTGTCACAAGCCATTATGTGCAGATGAAATGGAAGCGTAAGCTGGGATGGGCAGTTGAATAGAGTCTACGTATACTACTAGAAATCATGTAACAGCGTCATGGAGCAGGCTGAATGTCATGGATATGGACAGATGGATTGAATGAACTGGACCTTATTTTGCAGAGTAGAGGTGAGCCAAGCACAATGAAAATGGACACGAATGAAGCATGGACGATTGAGGTAGACGGACAATCTGTAGTCGCGCATCCCGGTATGACGATTGTGCAGGCAGTGAATGCAGTACCTGAATTATATATTCCGCAAATCTGTTATAACGAGCAGCTAGGTCCGATCAATACCTGCGATACGTGTATGGTTGAGGTGAATGGTGAGCTTGTACGTGGATGCAGTACCGAAGTGAAACCCGGCATGCGTGTATCCACGCAAACCAGTCTGGTTAAGGATGCGCAGCAGGAATCGATGTCTCGCATTTTGCGCAATCATGAGCTGTACTGTACGGTATGTGATAACAATAATGGGAACTGTGTCGTGCATAATACGACCGAGCGTCTTGGCATCGAGCACCAGAGTTATCCGTTTCGGAATAAGCCTTATGAGATGGATAATACGAATCCGTTTTACCGCTATGATCCCGATCAATGTATTTTGTGCGGACGCTGTGTAGAGGCCTGTCAGGATCTGCAGGTGAACGAGACGTTATCGATTGATTGGAGCCGCGAACAGCCGCGCGTCGTCTGGGATGATGATGTGCCGATCGATCAGTCGTCCTGTGTATCCTGCGGACACTGTGTCACCGTATGTCCGTGTAATGCATTGATGGAAACAACGATGATCGGTGAAGCAGGATTTATGACGGATATCGATAACCGACTGATGGAGCCGTTGATTGATCTAACGAAGGCGGTAGAGCCGGGCTATTCAAGCATTTTCCAGGTATCCGAGATGGAAGCCTCCATGCGCAAGTCCCGGATTGAGAAAACGAAAACGGTCTGCACGTATTGCGGCGTCGGCTGTAGCTTTGAAGTATGGACAAAGGGCCGCGATATTCTCAAAATCGAGCCGTCTGTCGATGCACCGGTGAATGGCATATCTACCTGTATTAAAGGCAAATGGGGCTGGGACTTCGTCAACAGTGAGGAGCGCCTGACCAAGCCGCTTATTCGTCAGGGGGATCGTTTTGTAGAGGCTTCATGGGATGAGGCGTTGTCGCTCATCGCCGAAAAGCTGGGCGCAATTCGTGACGAGCATGGTCATGATTCGCTTGCTTATATCGCATCGTCTAAATGCTCGAACGAAGAAAACTATATTTTCCAAAAGTTCGCTCGTTCTATTATGGGTACCAACAATGTGGACAATTGTTCACGCTACTGTCAGTCTCCGGCAACGTCCGGTCTGATGCGTACAGTCGGTCTGGGCGGCGATACCGGTACGATCAAGGATATTCAGCAAGCCGAGCTGGTGCTTATCGTTGGCGCGAATCCGGCTGAATCGCATCCTGTACTGGCGACTCGCGTCAAACGCGCGCATAAGCTGCACGGTCAGAAGCTGATCGTGTCCGATATTCGTAAAAATGAAATGGCAGAGCGTGCCGATCTGCATCTGCATCCACATCCAAGCTCTGATCTGGTATGGCTGTCTGCGGTAACGAAATATATTATCGATCAAGGCTGGGAGAATCGCGAGTTTCTGGATCAGCATGTGGAAGGCTTTGATGCTTACCGCGAATCGCTTGCTCCGTACACACTGGAATATGCCGAGGAGAAATCCGGTCTGTCGCGTGAAGAATTGATTCGTACCGCGGAAATGATCCATCAATCCGGTAGCACATGTATTTTATGGGCAATGGGTGTAACTCAGCATCGCGGCGGTACAGATACATCGACAGCGATCTGTAATCTGCTGCTGACGACAGGCAATTTTTCCCGTCCAGGTACAGGTGCGTATCCGCTGCGTGGTCATAATAATGTACAGGGCGCATGTGATTTTGGTACGATGCCGAACTACTTCCCAGGCTATGAAAAGGTAAGCGATGATGCAGTACGTGCTCGTTATGAACAAGCATGGGGTGTGAAGCTGCCGGATCAGCCAGGGCTGGACAATCATCAGATGGTGGATGGTATTGAAGATGGTCGGATCAAAGGGATGTATCTGTTTGGTGAGGAGATGGCATTTGTCGATTCCAATTCCAATTTTGTAGAGGAGATGTTTGGTAAGCTGGACTTCTTCGTTGTACAGGATATTTTCTTCTCCCGCACGGCGCAGTTTGCCGATGTGGTTCTGCCGGCTTCGCCAAGTTTGGAGAAGGAAGGTACATTTACGAACACAGAGCGCCGTATTCAGCGTTTCCATCAGGCATTGGAACCGCTCGGTGACTCGCGTCCAGACTGGCGCATCATTCAAGATGTCGCGAACGCGCTCGGTGCAAACTGGAATTATCGCCATCCGTCCGAAATTATGGACGAAGCAGCAAGCCTATCCCCCATGTTCGCAGGTGTAAGCTATGAGCGACTGGAGGGCTGGAACAGTCAGTTATGGCCGGTGAAGCCGGACGGTAGCAGCACCGAGCTGCTGTATACGGATGGTTTTGCATTCCCAGGTGGTAAAGCACGTCTATATCCGGTGGATTGGACTGTGCCATTCGAGCCGGAAGCGGAATATGATCTGCATCTGAACAATGGACGCTTGCTGGAGCATTTCCATGAAGGTAATATGACGTATCAGTCGGAATCTATCCGTCATAAAGTGCCGTCAACATGGCTGGAAGTATCGCCAGAGCTGGCAGCAGATCGTGGCATTGAGACCGGGGCGAAGGTACGCCTTGTATCGCCATTTGGAGCGGTGAAGCTGTCGGTTGTTGTGACGGATCGGGTACGGGGCAAGGAGCTGTATTTGCCGATGAATACGCAGCAGGCGAGCGAAGCGGTTAACCGTCTGACCAGCAGTCATACTGATAAAGTGACGCATACGCCAAGCTATAAGGAGATTAGCGTGCGTATGGAAGTGCTGGAGGATCGAGGCGTCTCGCCGTTACCACAGGTGAATCATCGCTTTGCCAAGCGTCATCCACAGATTAGCGTGCGGGTAGAGGACAAGTGGAAGCGTGAGGATTACGAGCCAATCGCTGATACAATACGGAAGGAGCGTGCTCAGTATGGCCAGAGCCATTAACCGAATTGAACGCCACGAGCCTACAGCAGCGGAAATTCAGGCCGAATCGCTCAGTCAGGTGATTGATGCCATTGCCAGTAACAAGGAAGCGATTGTGAAGACGATCGGAATTGTGAAGGAGCTGAACGATGCCGGCTTGCTGGACATTGCCAGCGCTGCTCTGGAAAATCGTACCGAGCTGGGATTGCATGGCGTGAAGTTAATTAATGCGCTCAATCTGCCACCGCTGATCAAGAATGTACTCACCATGGTGGAAATGTTCGGCAGTATTGATCCGCTCGAAATGAATCGTTTGATCAATGCGCTGGGCAGCAGTCTCGGTCAAATTCGTGAGATCGATCCAACCAACCGCCAGTATGGCGATCATATCGATAAAGAGCCACCGGGCATGCTAGCCCTGTTGAAAATGATGCGTGATCCGGATGTGCGCACCACACTGACCTTTGGTCTGCATTTTCTCAAGGCGATGGGCGGCGAGCTAAACAAGCCTAAACCGGAGGAAGATGATGTGTATTCCGATCCGCGCGGCAAAAAGAGTGACGATTATCCAGAGGTATGATGGCTGAGCAGTGAGAGTTTCAAAGGTATAGAGTTTTCTTGTATCATATGCCATCACGAGGCGCGCATTTCGCAATGAATGGATTGGGAGTGCTACACTTAGCTCGAACACGCTCAGCTCTATCAAAGGTATAAGGTATAAAGTATAAGGAAAGAAGTAGTCAGATGGACTCAGGCATGTGCTTGAGTCCATTTGACTTTTTGGTTTTGGTAGGAGCTATTTATCTGGTTTGTAGTGAAGTTATCTGGTTTGTAGTGAAGTTATCTGGTTTGTAGTGTAGCTGATTATGTAAGGTGAGATGAAGGAGTATCATAAGAAGCCTGATCCACTAGCTTCATATACGGACGATTGTATGGAATATAGACAAAAAAAGGCGTACTGCTGAATGAGCAGTGCGCCTTTTTGGTCTCGTATAAGAAGGAGATTGTCGATTGAATCAGTATACTTTTACTGCTGTGTACTGGCTAGCATCTGTAGTCAGTGTTGTTTTTTTGCCGCCTTGTTTCATCGATGCATCTACAGTTGTATCAACGACAACCCATTTGCCATTCAGGAATACTTCGTTCCATGCATGGTATTCTTTCACTTTAGTTGTAGTACCCATGTCCAGCTTAGCTGGAACACCTACGCTACGCAGCATCGCTGCATTCAGCGAAGCGTAATCGTAGCAGATGCCTTTGTTCGAAGCCAATGTTTGAGCAGGGCTTGGAACATATACAGATGGCAATGCTGCTGCCAGTGCGTAGTCGTATTTTACTTTCGAAGTGATGTAATCATAGATCGCCTGTGCTTTAGCAGTGTCTGTTGTTGCGTTAGCAGTCAGCTCGCGTGCTTTTGCGATAACAGCCGGGCTGTTTTTCCAGTTGATGTTTTGAGTCGAAGCCAGGTATACGCTGTTTGGATCGTTCAATGTTACATCCAGCGAATCCGAGCTAACTTTGCGGTAGTTGTTACCCGATGTGTTTTCCAGCAGTGTGACTTCGTATGTACCGTCACCCAACTGTAAAGGAAAGTTCGATGCTGCGCTTACTGTGTTCAGATCGTAAGTGTATGTTGTACCACTTTTTGCGATCATTACTTTAGTGCGTGCAGCCGATGCAGGAGTATAGTTAACGGCGATATAGCCATTGTCGATGTGGGAAGCGTCCAGCCATTCGGAGCTTGTTTCGGCTGCGAATGCAGGGCTGATAGCACTGAACAGGAAAGATGTAGCGAGAGAGCAAGCAATTACCAGTTTTTTCATGGGTAAAACTCCTTTCGGTAGCTGGCTGCCAACTTGCGAGAAGCAAGGAAGGCCCTTTAGCTTTGCGTCACTATTTTTCAATAGTTTTGCCATTATCGTCTAAGTTTTATAAAAAATGGGAATTATAGAATACAAAAAAAGCTTATTCATTCGGTAGCTGGCTGCCAACTCACGGTAAGCGAGTAAGGCCCTATAGCTTTGCGTCCCTGCTTTTCAACAGGTTTGCCATTATCGTGCAAAAGCTTTGAGTTATTGGTTCAAGCTATGCGATGGTGTACCAGGTACACGTTATCAAATAACAGATAAATGTGTCCTCAAGATCCTTTTAAAAAGCTATTGAGTGACCACACTCTCATCATAACACTTTCCGACAAAATCTCAATCCTTATTCCTTAAAATACGCGAAATGAATAATACTTTAGACCCTGTTAGGTGAATCAGCTTTGATGATCGGTTCGATGAGCGTGAACGATCAGCCGATGGGTCGGATTAATGAGTGGATCGCACGTAACAAGCGTCAATTCTTGCTCTTTGCCGTTGGCGTTTAATACCGATACATCGGTAGGTTCTACAATATGAATCTGATCGACAGTGTATGTGTACCTATGTCCCTGTGCCTCAATCTGGATCGTATCTCCTAGTTTGAGTTCGTTCAGACGGTTAAATAGTCGTCCATACTTATGAGCACGGTGAGCAGCAACAGCAAAATTACCAATAGCACCAAGCTGATCTGTCTCGGAAATGTGTACCGCTGCGCTGCGCATATTGTCGCGCGTAGCACCTTCAACGATCGGCAGCTTCACATCAATAACGGGAATAGTAATGATCCCGATGATGTCGCCTTGCGCCGCCGCTGTAGGAGTCGAATCAGCACTATTATTATTATCGGCAGCAGACCCTTCATTTAGTAGAGCATTTAGACGAGAATATTCATTTTTCAAATTATTTTTTCCGGCGCTCGAATCAGCCTGTTCACTTTGCTCAGCCTGTGCAAGTAATCGCTCCTGCTGCCAGTCGGCATACCACTCCGAAGCTTTCGGATAAAGTAGAACCGCAATACCTAGCAGGATGAGCAGATATGACCACTTTTTCACGGATGATATCGTCTCCTTTCTAACCCCATTGCAGAGTGTAATCTGCAGTGGAGGCTTGTAAATACTAAGCTCCTTATATACTATTAAAGCGCTTTTCGGAGAATGATTCAAACAATAAGCGAGAATATATAAATATATACGTTTATTTTATAAAAATGGATTATTTTGTATTTTGATTTGTGCCACAGTGTATGAAGTAGAAGTGAATGAATAGAAAGCCTGTTGGAATAAAAGAGCAGGGATTCAATTGATGAGATGAGCTTGAACGATAGTTAGACATGGGAAA
Organism: Paenibacillus sp.; assembly: GCA_039595515.1. Lineage (GTDB taxonomy): Bacteria > Bacillota > Bacilli > Paenibacillales > Paenibacillaceae > Saccharibacillus. Next base: position 27,772 of record JBCNLJ010000071.1, read on the forward strand.
ACAGGAGGATACTCAAGCGTCCGTACATTGTCTTACTAGCTGGCGCAGTCTTTGAATGCTCTGCTCCAGTTGTTCCATCCCTGCATATGAATATGATAAACGTAAATGATGAGCTGCCTGACGATCATACATATAGCCGGGATGAATCAGGATATGCTCGCGAAGCGCAAGTTTGAACAGGCGATGTACGTTGACTGCCACCGGCAGACGTAACCAGATATAAAAGCCGCCAGCGGGCACATTCCACTCCGCTATATCGCCAAAATGGTGCTCCAGTGCAGCAAGCAAGCGGGCTCGTCGTGTTCGAAGCTGTTCACGTAACCAGATTCCGTGCTGCTCCTGATGTCCGTCTGCCAGCCAGCGTGCAGCAACATACTGGGATAGACCACTGGAGCCGTAGTCGGTTTGCATTTTAATATCAGCGAGTCGATCGATTACAGGCACCGGAGCGATAATCCAGCCTACACGAATGCCCGGTGACATCATTTTCGATAAGCTTCCCAGGTATAAAATATTGCCCTGACGATCCTGTGACTTGAGCGGGTGCGGTGGTTCTCCATCCAGCGACAGCTCACGATACACATCATCCTCGATCAATGGCAGGGATAGGCTGCTGGACAGCTCCAGCAATTCCGCTCTGCGTTCGCTGGACATGATCGTTCCGGTTGGATTATGAAAGGTCGGAATTGTGTAAAGTAAACCGGGCTGCTGCTCTGTAATCTGTTGGCGCAGATGATTCATCATTATGCCCTGTTCATCCATGCGTACACTGTGTACACCAATGCCAGCAGACTGGAACACACGTACAGATTGGATATACGAAGGCGCTTCAGCCAGAATGCTGGAAGGACGCTGAAGCAGTCCAATCGCAATAAGCTGCAACGCTTGCAGCGCACCGGAAACGATTAAGATCGATTCTGGACTGCACAGAATCCCTTGCCGCGCTACATAATGCACGATCTGTTGCCGTAGACGAAGACTGCCCTTCGGTTCTTCATAGCCAAGAAATGGCTCATCGCTCGCATCTGCCAGAATACGACGAACCCGCTCTGCAGGCAGTAGCTCGGGGCCGGGTTCGCCGGTGCCTGTACGAATAATATCAGCACGATATTCAGCTTCATTAATCTGCTGAATCGCTGGCAAATTCGGCTGATGGGCGCCTGACTCGACATAGCTGTCCCAGTCGATTGCATTGGCTGCCAGACGATTCCATGTATTGTTTACTACTCGTGTGCCGCCACCCTTGTTTCCTGCTACGATTCCCCATGAAGCAAGCTCATCAAGTGCCTGTGCAACGGTGCTGCGATTCACTCCTAGCTGCTCTGCCAGCCTGCGCTGTGAAGGTAGCCGTGTGCCAACAGGCCATTCTCCGCTGCTAATACGCTGTCGTAGCTGCTGCTCAATCTGACGATAGAGCGGCAAGTTCTGGTCACGCTCC
>JBCNLJ010000072.1:0-28210 GCA_039595515.1 Paenibacillus sp.
GACGACTTACAGTGTTAGCGTTTTTCTAACACGAGGTTCAATGAAAAGTGATTTTTGCGCAGCAAAATATCTTACTGCTTCCGAGCCCGGGAATCTTCATTTCCACCTAATCCAAAAGATTCCTGGGCTCCACCTGAGGACGTTCCCTTATTCCTTGCCGGAGCGGTGCCGATCACACAACATGACAGTCTGCGTACAAATATCACCTGTCACTCAATTGCAAAGAAAACAACTGTAAGTGCTAATTCACAACACCCCCTATCAATGACAAGGATGTGACTCCAATTATGGCAGCCCATGAACTACTGGATATTTACGATGAACATGATCGGCATCTCGGCGTGTGCCCGCGCTCAGAGGTGCATCGAGTCGGACACTGGCATCATACGTTTCACTGCTGGCTGGTACGTGACACCGAGGCGGGTCGGATGCTTGTTTTTCAGAAGCGGCAGCATCATAAAGATACGTTTCCCGATCTGTACGATATTACGGCTGCTGGGCATTTGCTGGCAGGGGAGAAGGTAGAGCAGGCGGTACGTGAGCTGGAGGAGGAACTGGGTGTACCGCTTCGCTTTGATCAACTGACGCCGCTGTTTATTGCTCGTGATGAATGGCATGGTGAAGGGGCCAGCGGGCCGTTGATTGATCGTGAGGTAAGCAGTGTGTTTGGTGCGTGCAGTCCACTGACTTTACAGCAATATCGGCTACAGGCAGATGAAGTTGCGGGTGTATTTGAAGCGCCATTGTCGCATATGCTGGAATTGTTCCACGGGAAACGTTCTTCCGTAGCAGCAACTGGCGTATACGGTCAGCCCGATGGCGCGCCTGCGCAAGCACAGCCGTATGTACATGTGGATGTGACGCTGGAGCAATTTGTTCCACAGCCGCATGGCTATTACGAGCAGACCTGCGCCCTGCTACAGCAGCTCAGTCCGCTGGAATAATACCCGGCAGATAGCGATCCAAAATACGAGTATAGCCCTGCCCATAGCGCCGGATTAGCTCCTGCCCCAGATCATTTTCCATCTCATACAAAATAATCTCCTGGGAAAAATGCTGCAACAGCAGCTCAGCCATCAGCGGATGCTCGGTAACGAGTGCCTGTGCTGGAATGCCATCGCCGCGCATACCGACGATGCACCAGTGACGGTCAATGACCATCCAGAATTTGCGTCCGCTGATCCCTCCCTTGAGTAAACGAATGCCCGGATGTCCGTCCTCCTCCAGACCTTCGAACGACCAGAGCACTCGAACGCCGCGCTGCTCGGCATTTTCTAATTTTTGACGAAACCATGCTGCTTCCTCGCGCCATATGCCAGCTACAATCTCCTCGCCCGCTTTATCTAGCTCGCGATTGATCAGCTCTATCACATTCCGCTCGCCCTCTACAATATGAAACGAAGGATTTTCCTCGCGACTGCTCGGCATTTCCTGTTCCAAATACGACAGCGATGCATCGATTTGTCCTGCGATCATTCGAGTTAGCTCTTTGACCGGAAGCATACTATATCGCGCTGGCTCACCTGGTGTCAGTTGAACAACGCCTCGTGTGAGCAGGCGCTGCAATGTCGCATATACATTAGAACGCGATACGCCCAGACGCTTCGCTACTTCGTACCCCGACTGTGTTGATTGTTGTGCCAGACAGACCATGACCTTTGATTCCAGCTCGGTAAATCCAAGATTACGCAAATGCTGAAGCAGTTGTTCCATCAGGCATACCGTCCTTTTCAGTCATCTTAATGCCCGACAGACAAGCACAAGCAGGCATCAGCAAGGAATTACGATGTTCCACTTCAACGTTATCGTCCATTCCATCGATGGACGATGTGCTATGTATAGACAGCAGCAGGCTGATCCCATTACGATGATCAGCCTGCTGTTTCTGCATTCCGTATGTGATTCATGATGTGTGGGTAGTGCAATATCAGTTTACTGAGCGAAAGGACATGCGCCAGTTCCGCTACAGCGGCAGAGTCATCTAAAACAGTTAGACCACCTGTTCCGTTCCGCAGCTTGGACACCATTTGGAGCCTTTAGGTAATGCTTTTCCACATACCTGACAGTTAAAGGTGCCTGGATCAGCCGTTTCCGGTGCTTCTACAGGCTCTGTAGCCACAAGGGTGTCACCGGTTTCCTCGGTTGTTTTGGTTAGTGACGGAGCCGCAGGGGATGCCGTAGATGCGCCAGCGCTTGCAGTTGGAGTCGGCTTAGCTGCTGGTGCTGCTTCTTCCTGCTCCTCTTCCATTGGAATGCCCAGATCCTGCTTCCATGCGCGTACCAGACGATCCAGCTCATCCTGACGCTCCTGATCCTCGCGCAAGCGATCCGCGCGGCGCTGCTCGGTTTCTTCTCCACCCAGCTCGGACAGATTCAGCTCTTCCTCATCACGATGCGGCGAAGATACAAGTGCATCCAGTCCGCTTTCATAGGAGGCTTCATGTTCATCTGTAGCTGCACGTTCGCTGCGCGGCGTAGCTAGCTTTTCCATTTTGCGTCCGCAATTCGGACAGAAATTAGCGTCCAATGCTACAACAGTGCCACATTCGCAAATGCGTTCATTTTTCAAAATAGCAATTCGCGTACGAATCTCTTCGATCTCTTCATTCAGCAGGTCGCACGCTTTGCACAGCTCGGTCATCTCTTCTTCGGCAATCGACATGTCGCCTGCACGATAGCCTTCGTAAAACACTTCGCCCATCCGCATATAATGTACGCCAATTTCGCGCTCAATATCCACGATATGGCCATTCATCCGATTGACCTCTACCGCATTTTGCGCTCGCTCGGTTGCCTTACCAGCACCGCTCTTTAGCCGTTGTAATATGTTCATAACCATTCTCCTCCTCTAATTCCACCGGATCGCTGCATTCATTGTTCACTATACAGCCATCATGATCCCGTTACCAATCACAACAAGCGCTCTATTGGGGGATTACTCAAAGAGTATACATCCATTATAATAGAAGGATATGTATAAAAGTAATCGGTTATAACGAATATACCCTCAATCAAAACGGCTTGTAACCCTATCATAACAAAATTTTCGCCCAGTTAAAAAAAACGGGCATAAACCGGTTGCGTCCTGCATAATTAGACGCTGTGAATAGCAAGGAAAGGAAGATCCCTTTTGAAAGACACAATGATGAAAGACTCCCTTAGACCTCAGGGGGTCGCCCTGCATACCACATTACCCGCTGCGGCTATCGCTCCCTCGGATACGAGTGTGACGCTGGTGCCGGATAGCATGGAGGACGCCTTTTTCTTCCGTGCATTGGAGAAGCAAGGCATTCTACTGAATGCGCCTCAAATTGAAGCCGTTCGGCATGGAGATGGCCCACTGCTCACCCTCGCTGGCGCTGGCTGCGGCAAAACAACCGTACTCACCGCACGTACCGGCTATCTATTATCCGTACGCAAGGTAGATCCGAAGCAGATTCTGCTCGTGACCTTTACGACCAAAGCTGCCGCTGAGATGAAAAACCGAATCGCCGCGCTGCCCGGAGTCAACGCGCGTACCGCTAAAGCCATTGAGGCACGTACCTTTCATGCCTTCGGCTTGCTGCTGTTACGTCGCTATGGTCAGTTGACCGAGGACATATTCGGGGATACGCGTGCCCAGCATGGTGTGATCCAGCGTCTGCGCCGTGAAATTAACTCCACCAGCACGACGCCGCCGGAAACGCTACTGGCGATGCTGTCTGCGATCAAGCTGGAAGGTAAAACGGCAGAGGATCTACCTAAAGATACGCCGGAGGAACGCGATCGCTGTGCATTGTTGTGCCGGTACGAGGAATGGAAACGGAGCTATAACCGGATCGATTTTGACGATATTTTGCTGCGTACCGAGCAATTGCTGGAAAATGAAGAGTTGCTCGCTACACTACAGCAACGTTTTCAATATATTATGGTGGATGAATTTCAGGATACAAACCGCCTGCAATACGGCATGGTCGACAAATTGGCACAGCAGCATCGCAATTTGATGGTGGTCGGCGACGATGACCAGACGATTTATTCGTTTAACGGGGCGCGTCAGGAATATATTTTGGATTTCCCGAAACGGTATCCGGGTACACGCATTATTGCGCTCGATATTAACTACCGCAGCCATCCGCAGATTCTGGGGCTTGGCGTGAAGCTGATTGCTCACAATGAAGCACGTCATACGAAGACGCTGCAAGCTGGAGTATCGGAAGGGCAAAGTCCGCGTTATTTACGCCCTGCTCATGCGGATGAAGAAGCCGACTGGATCGTTAAGCGACTACGTCAGCAGCAGGACGATGGCTATGCGCTCGGTGATATTGCGATTTTGCATCGTACCGTCAGCGGCACGCGTGCGATTGCCGAGCGTCTGCTGATGGAGGATATTCCATTTATTCAATATGGTGAAGCACCCGTGTTTTATGATCATTCACTGATTCGACCGGTGATGGATCATTTGCGTCTGGCTGTGAATCCGCGCCGGATGGAGGCATTGCCGGGTGTGATCGGGCCGCTGTACATTTCGCGTGATACCGGTATGGATTATATTATGAGTCAGGAGCAAAAGCAGGCGAAGAAATATCCGCTTATTCATCTGTATCACTGGGAACGCCTGCAAACGTTCCAGCGTCAGCAGGTGAAGGAACGGATCGTATTTTTGAAAAAGCTACGCGAGCTTAAACCGCTGTACGCGATTCGTGAGATTCGCAGGGTATTTTATGATAAATTCGCCAGTGCGGACTTTAGCGGCCCGGCGACTCGTCATAAGGATACGATTCGCGAGACGCTAGATGAGCTGGAAAGTGCAGCCGGGAAATTTGCGACGGTTGAGGAAATGGTGACATTTGCCGATGAGCTCTCGATCAAGCGTGAGCAAATGATGGAGCTGATGAAACAGGCTGATCCGCAGGGTATTCATCTGATGACGGTGCATCGTGCGAAAGGATTGGAGTTTCCGTGTGTGTATTTGCTGGGAGCGTCGGAAGGCATTTTGCCGCATAAGGCAGCTTTGCAGGATGAGGCGCCGGAGGATGTGAAGGCAGGTCAGGGTGTGAGCGGACCTGATCCGGACGGGAAGCTGATGCAGGCGGCATTGGAGGAAGAGCGGCGAATTGCCTATGTGGCGGTGACGCGGGCGAAGCATGAGCTATATGTGTCGTCGCCGGCGATGCATCATGGGAAGACGGTGCCGCCGTCGCGCTTTTTGTTGGAGGCGTTTCGGGGCAAATGATTGGAGTGGGGCAAATTATAGTTGCTTGCTTCAATCACTCCGGGAAGGAATAAGGGAACGGACTCCCGTCTCGCACAGGAATCTACGGAGTAGGAGACAGTTGTAGATTCCCGTGCTCAAAAGTCGTCCGTTTCCCTTATTTCCTTCCCTGCGTTCTGTGCGTATGCAACAGGAATAGTTTTGCGCAGGTGTTTAAGAGATTATTTTAGTAAAGCTGAAAATGTAGGACTATTATAAAAAAATGGTCCATCTTATGTACCTATTCAATATTGTTTTATTAATAAACTTTATTTTACTATGTATGATATAGCTGATTGGCTGGAATGAATTGCAAATTATTATTTCTTTCCTCACTCTACTTCATAGCTTTTTTAAAGAATCATCTTTTCAACAACAAAAAGAGCCTGACAGCATTAACGGAATGATATCCCGTAGCTGTCAGGCTCTTTTTGTGTGTAATCGGCATGGTAAACTTCATGCCTAACACAATAATGTATATCCAGGTTAATATCAATGGCAGTATCCCGCTGTGGATATGCTATCCATTTGGGATGACATGGATCTACCTTCTATTTTCGATCTGCAATCCGCATTCTAACAGCATACCTTAAGCAATTGGCGTGCCATTGGGCAGTTGTTCATCTGCTTGTAGTAATACGACATCGCCTTCGCCTGGGACGCCGCCGAGGACGAGGACTTCGGAGTCGAAGCCGGCGATTCGGCGGGGTGGGAAATTGACGATGGCAATAATTTGGCGACCGATGAGTTGGTCGGGTGTGTAGCGTTTGGTGATTTGAGCGCTGGAGCGTTTGATGCCGAGTTGTTCGCCGAAGTCGATCTCCAGCTTGATCGCGGGTACTCTTGCTTTTTCGAAGGGTTCTGCCTTGATAATTGTACCTGTTCGCAGATCCAGCTTGTGGAAGTCTTCAATCGTTGCCATGTCGTTATTCCCCTTTCGCGGTATCGATTCGAATGGTGGTATTACATTAGGATTTGATGTTTTTCTCGTCAAAATATTGCTCCAGCGTCATGCCTTTGCTCGTTACATCCTGGGCAATGGCTTTGCCGATGTAGCGGATATGCCATGGCTCCCAGGTGTAGCCGGTGCTGGATTCACCGTTTTCAGTGTAACGGATGACGAATCCGTATTCCGGTGCGTGCTGTTTGAGCCATTTGCCTTCTTTGGTTGCACCGAAGCTTTGTTCCAGTCCGTAGCCGATGCCAGGACCGGAGACGTCGATAGCAAGACCGGTCTGGTGCTCACTTGTGCCCGGGCGTGCGCTGACGCGATCAGTATATTCCTGACCTTTGGTCGCTACGTTATTTTTGTAAATGGCGACCTGACGCTTGTAGGAACGATAGCCGGATACGGCGCGCAGATCCAGTCCATCCTTTTTCGAGGCTGCAAATAGCTGCTCCAGTGCTGCTGCGGCTTCTTTGCGCATATGGCTCTTTTCCAATACGCCGCTATACGAAAAGGCTACGTTTGGCACAACCAGATCGGGTGGAATATAGCCATCTGGCAGGGAGCGTTTTTTGTTCACAATGACGGTTATCGATTCAGGATCGTTTACGACCATTTTGCCACCCTTTTCCGAAATGGTGGATTGCAGGGAGCTTTTTTCACGGATTTGCAGCAGGCTGGCTGCATCGCCGCTGGATGCTGAGCTTGAGCTAGCCGTTGCTTCGCTCGTGCTGCCATTATCTGTACTTCCACTGCTTGTATTACTCTGGCTACTATCCGAGCTGCTCTGTCCATTGGAAGAAGTATTCGATGCAGACGTATTCTCCGTACTACCGGAGGTCTGACTGTTACCTGTCGCTTGCTCCGAACCGTTCGTATTGTCTGTTGTACCTGTATTGTCTGTAGCACCTGTGCTCTCTGTTGTATCCGTGCTACCCGTACTGCCTGTCTGCGTGCTGCCTGCTGTACTGCCTTGCTGTGTAGCTGCACCCGTGTCGTTCTGTGCATTTCCCGCGCATCCGGCAAAGATCATGCCAGACATAAGAATACCTGCCGGAACTGCCCATTTCCATGAAGTTGACTTGTTCATTATTGGTCTCCTTTGTGCGTCACGTTGGCTGGAAATAAATAGAGCCGGCAATGGAACATTCCGGCTCTGCAACGTTGACTTTAGGTTTTGCCGCGCCGGGCGGCTGCATGGCGCTGTCTTGTCCGTTCCGCGATTCGGCGTCGAATCTCTTCGTAGCCATTCGGTGCTGCCGGAATCTCCGGCAACAGATCGGACAAATCGGGTAATTCCTGCTGCTCCTCCTGGCTTGCTCCGAATACGGGAGCCTTGCTGGCTGCTTCCCATGCAGGCTCATCCTGCTCCAGATACGCTTGTACGTCAGCCAGCAGTTCGCCTACCTGATGAAGGGTTCCTGCCGCTGCTGATTCTGCAAGCAAGCTTCCCAGACTCGGCTCATCTGAAAGTACACTTTCATCGCCGACTTCGTCCATCTCCTCTGAAGTCGCCTCCGGTGCAATCAGCATATCGCCGCGCCACAGCTTCCAGATACGCTCCTGTAGCTGTTCGCGCTCCAGTCCGGCGAGTCGCCAGGCAAGCAGCGGATGCTCTCTTAGCCGCTCATGCGTCTCTTTTAGTATAAACAATCCCGCTTCATCCTGCATCTCCGGGCTGGCGATCCGGCTCAGCCACTGCTCCCACGGCTCACTGACATAAGGAGTGCATGCCAGCAGACGTTCTGCCGCAGGCGCTTCATCCTCATCCTCACTATCTGCGAGCTGCAGATTCCATATCGATAGACGCGCAGATGACGAGCTGTTTTTAGCAGAGCGTGCAGGCAATTCGCTGCGTAGCAGCAGTTCGACCAGCAATGCGGATAAGCTGAGCTTTTCCAGCATAAGCTGTAATTGCTTAGGTTCGGGTGCCGTAATGTTAAACGTAAGCTGCTGACTGTCTGCGCCAGAAGCCGGGCGAACGGTTGCCTGAACCGAGCCCGGGGCGATTTGCCAATCGTGCATCGTCCATTGCTTCGTACTCATTCCTCCGTCCCCCATTCTGCCGCCTGTAATGAAACGAGCTGCTTCAGCTCTTCATCCGACATCTCGGTCAGCCATTGTTCACCTGCTCCGACAACCTGCTCGGCAAGTGACTTTTTACTCTCGATCAATTCATCGATCCGTTCCTCCAGCGTGCCCTGACAGATCAGCTTGTGCACCTGCACATTACGCTGCTGCCCGATGCGGAATACGCGGTCGGTCGCCTGATTCTCGACCGCCGGATTCCACCAGCGATCATAGTGAATCACATGGTTCGCACGGGTCAGGTTAAGCCCAACGCCACCTGCCTTGAGCGACAGTACGAAGATCGGTGGGCCTTCTCCCTGCTGGAACAAGCCAATCATCTCATCCCGGCTCGCCTTGCTCACACCACCATGCAGGAAAAAGGGCTGCTCTCCATAGTGTCTGCCCAGCCGTGCTGTTAACAGCTCACCCATCTCTACATATTGTGTGAACACAAGCGCAGCCTCGCCGCTATCACGGATCATATCAAGCAGCTCGATCAGCCTTGCCATTTTACCGGAGCGTTCCTGCTTACCGGTATCCTGCTTGCCTGAGCCACCGATCAGATACGGGTGATCGCAGATTTGCTTCAGCTTGGTCAGTGAGGAGAGTACAATCCCCTTACGCGTAATGCCTTCACTATTGCTCATCTTGCCAAGCATATCGGATACGACGCTCTGATACATTCCTGCCTGCTCTACCGTCATATAGCAATACGACTTGAGCTCAATCTTATCCGGCAGATCGCGGCGAATATCCGGGTCGCTTTTCAGACGACGCAGCATGAATGGTGCTACCAGCTTACGCAGCATCGATAGACGCCCTTCGGCTTCCGGTCCCATGGCAGTATTGTACGTTTGCCGGAAGGCGGATGAAGTGCCCAGATACCCCGGATTCAAAAATTGGAAAATCGACCATAGCTCACTGAGGCGATTCTCTACCGGTGTCCCTGTCATCGCAATCCGGTGCGGCGCATTCAGCTTCATAACACTTTGCGCCTGCTTGGTACGGTAGTTTTTAATATATTGTGCTTCATCCAGTACGATCGACGACCATTCCACCTGACGTAAATCCTCGCCATCCCGGCCGGCAAGATGATACGTGGTCAGCACGATATCATGTGCCTTCGCCTCCGCGATAAATTCTTCACCGCGTGGACGGCGGCTACCATGGTGGATATACATTTGCATATCCGGGGCAAAACGCTCCAGCTCCCGTTGCCAGTTGCCCAGCAATGAGGTCGGGCATACGATCAGGCGCGGTGCGTTTACCGGCTGATCCAGCATGCAGGTGATCACCTGCACCGTTTTACCGAGTCCCATATCATCGGCAAGACAAGCGCCAAAGCCCAGATCGCGCATCGTTGCGAGCCATTGGAAGCCGCGCTCCTGATACGGACGCAATGTACCATGCAATCCTTCTGGCACCTCACGCTTGGACAGCTCTCGCCATGCGCTGCCTTCCATCAGACTGCTCAGTAGCGGATTCGTCTCAATCTCGAAAATATGCAGCCCGTTCCACAATGCATCCTGCTCCTCAGCATAAATATGCATCAGCTCATTAAACGAAATCTCGCCTTCCTCATGACGACGAATAAAGCGCAGTACCTGCTTGATCTCGTTCAGGTCTACCTCAACCCAGCCGCCATCAAGCGGAATGATCGGCACACCATTTTTTACGATCTCAGCAAGCTCTGCCGAGCTAAGCGTTCTACCGTCCAGCACCGCCTCTGGTTCAAATGACACCATCTGCTCCATGCCCAGTCTTGCCGACTCATTCGGACTACGCTTTTCATGAAGCTGCGAAGTTTTCACCTTCAGCTTGAGCCCGGTACGACGCTTGCCTTCACGCGTCCAGCGCGAAGGAATTTGCACGATAATACCTGCCTTACGCAGACGAGGCACATCATTTTTCAAAAAAGCATACACATCCGCAGCTTCCAGCGTTCCCCCAACCGGGTGCGCATGATCGATCCAGTAGCGCACGATCGGCGAGCATTCTGCCGCCTGTCCGAGCTGTGATAGCATCGAGCGCTGTACATGCTCATACGTACGTCCGCGTACCATCAGATTCTCATCCTCATGACGCCATAATAGCGCCGCTGGAAGAAGTACTGCCGTGTCAGATTCATCGCCTGCCCAAAAGCTCATGCGCCATTCCTGCATGCCTGCCGCACCTTGCTCCTGCGGGGGCTCCAAGCGTACAACGAGCGACAGCTCGCCTGCTGTACTGCTCACTGTACCCGCTTCAGGAACCGGCACCTCGGCATGACTGTGAGTACGAATATCCTGCTCCAGCACCGCCATATCCTCAGCCGTTCCCTGTACCGCCAGTTCACTGGACGCATCGAATAATGTATTCCACCATAGATGCGCCTGTGGTGACGTTCCGCGGCGATAGCTTGCCTGATACATTCGGAACTTACCGTAACCGGCATCACGCAGCATACGGCGTATCTCTGCATCCATCATCGCAACGAGGAAGGAGTGCAGCACCTCGGCGCGTGCACGCGAAGCAGCAGGTGGCTCAGATGAAGCGAATAGCGACAACGCGGATAAGCCGATCATCGGAATCGCTTCTGCCAGCTTGGCAAACATCTCGCGATCTTCACCGACAAGCAGCGGCTTCCATACACCATAGAGCGACGCCTGCGCACTGCGTCGTCCGGTGCCTGCAACGATGCGGCTATCCGGTACGATTTTGCCATCGCGCAGCAGCTTACGTGCAAAACGGGCGACCGTTTGCCAGTAGACCATCTCGCCACCGGGCTGGATGCCCTGAGCTGTAATCGCCTGTTCATCCCATGCGAGCAGCAGATCATACGCCTGCTCTGCCGAGAGAGCAAGCCCCTCTACCATACGACCCGGCAAACGCTTATTACGTCCGGCGCGTCGTACGATAGGCTCGCGTGTTGCATTACTGCTAACAGGCCCAGATTTCAGCTCTGCCAGACGCAAACCAGATTGCGCAAACGGGCGAATACCCGCTGGCAATTGCAAGCGCCGCATCACCTTCATCCATGCATCTACCTTCGGCTCCGACATCTCACCGGAAAAACAGAAAAACACGTCTCCAATCCATATTCCATATAACGGTTGATCCATCATCGTCTCCCGTCCATCTCGGTCAAATCTTTGCGATCGTTGTATTTGGTATTTAATTTCATCACAGGGTGTCCCTTTCATGACTTGAAAACAAGCTTTTATCGGTCCTCTGTTACTTCGCCTGCTCGGGTACGAACGATTCCTCCACCCAGCACAGGTATCTTATCTATTATAAGATTGGTTATAGAAAAATGCCATCCCTCCTTTAGTTATAAACCCGTTTAATTGCGCGGTTTCCACGCCATCCATACGTATATTTTGACAAAATTCTTCTAAAAATTCAGAATTGTATGATTTAAAAGTTTATCCTTCACCTCAGGGCAGACGTAGGTTGTCCCTATCGTTTTGTGTGTTATACAACGTATAGAAAGCACATAACCATGTACAGCGGATTCAGCATATACCATAAAATAGGCACCCTAAAATAAGGTATAATGAGCGTCAAAGCCAGACTATCTATTCCATGTCAAAGGAGAACGCCAGATGAATCGAGTACTGCTTGAAGTGATTGCGACAACGCCGGAGGATGCACAGATTGCCGAAGCGGCTGGTGCGGATCGGATTGAGCTGATCTGTGCACAGGGGGAAGGCGGATTGACACCGAGCCTTGGGATGGTGGAGCAAATCGTATCGCAAATCCATATTCCCGTGCATGCGATGATTCGACCACATAGTCGCAGCTTTGTATATGCTGCGGATGAGCTGAACGGTATGCTGCGGGATATTCGATATTTTGCCAGAAGCGGTGTGACCGCGCTTGTGCTCGGCGCGCTGGATACAAAGGGGCAGATCGATGAAGACGCATTAGAACGAATGATTCATGTCGCCTGTGAGGAGCGAGATGGGATACAGATTACGTTTCATCGTGCCTTTGATGAGGTAGCTGATCTGCAGCAGAGTATCCAGATACTCGGTCAATATCGCACCGTCACACGCATTCTTACGTCAGGTGGCCGACCGTCTGTACTGGAAGCAGCGAATACTTTTCCTGAGCTTACACAAGTAGCCGGGCAGCATTCATTATCATTGATTGCAGGTGCTGGCTTAACGCTCGATACGCTGGAGGATTTTGTGCGTCATACGGGAGCTCGCGAGGTTCATCTTGGCAGTGCAGTTCGACAGCAGGGCAATATTCATCTTCCACTGGATGCTGAGCGGATTCGCCGGGCACGGCAGATTCTGGACGCTTGTGCACAATGACCTGGAAAACGCTAGCTGAGGAAGGTCATCCTGACACTTCTGTTCAGCATGACCTTTCGATGATCCATGTACATCCCTGTTTATAATCTATTGCCTCTTATTATGATAAAAAGACACAGCAGTTCCCACGATTTGGAGCTGCTGTGTCTTTTTTATGAGTGTACGTGTTCTATTTTATAGATAAGCCGCTTCTGCTAAAGCTACACACAATATGGATACTATATTTCCCTGTGCATCTTCACCATGTTATCCGCAGATCACCAGATCGAATTCAGCGCTTATCGAATATGTACATGCCTGGGGACGTGATACATACAGACGGACGACTGCTTTCTTTACCTGCTATTCAACTTAGCCAAACAATAGCGCATGGCGCTGCATTGCAATCCGGGCAGCACCAACCATACCCGCATGATTGCCAAGCATCGCTGGCTCCAGATGAACCGGATGTCCCCCCAGCTCATCGATACGCTGAATAAGCCGTGTCCACCATGTTTCACGTGTAACAATAATGCCGCCGCCAATAATAATCGCCTGCGGATCGAAAATCTGATCCAGATTAATGATCGTATTCGCCAGATCATTCAGCCAGTTATCCAAAATATAATGGGCACCTGTATCCCCGTGTCTGGCTGCATCCAGCAGACTGTGCGATGTCCAATCCGGATGATACTCCTGTGCCAGTCGATTCAGCGCCGTACCGGATACATACTGCTCTACACAGCCGCGTTTACCGCAATTGCACGGTAAGCCGCCCGGATGCAAAATCATATGCCCTAGTTCACCTGCACCGCCATACTGACCCGAAATAATCTCACCATAATGCACCAGTGCACCACCAATTCCGGTGCCGATCGTCAGCATAATCCAGGACTGGATCGCGCATGCCGCACCGATCCAGTCCTCACCTGCCGCCGCTGCATGCGCATCATTTACCGCATATACTGGCAAGCCCGTCGCCTCGGATACTTTTTCCGCCAGACGTAGCCCTTTCCAGCCCGGCAAATTATCCGTTGCTTCCAGCACCGCTCCACTTTCACGATCAATCCGTCCCGCTGAGCCGATACCAATACCATGAACCGTAATAAAGGAACGCTTCACATTGTCATATACAATACTTTTCAATTCATTTGCGATATACAGCACACGTCCAAGAATATATTCCGCTCCTTGCTCCGCACGAGTAGGAAGCTCCATCCGCTCGATCATCTGTCCGTGCTCATTGACGAGCGCGCCTTTAATCGCTGTACCGCCTATATCTATTCCAATCCAGCATGATTGCATGTCGATCATCTCCATGAATGCAAGGTAATATGTGTCGTACGTTGATCTGTCTACTATCATGTTATCGATGTTTTGCTTGTAAAAGATTATACCATTTGAGGTATTTACTTACCCAGCATGGATAATCGTATAATTTATGTCATTTTTCCAAACCTGCAAATTGGAATAGAATAGATGGTTTTGCTAAATAGATAACTTTTTTAGATTTTTAGCAGAATAATAATGATGTATAAAAGTTATTATTGTATAGTTAAAACGTTAGGAGGTGATACTATGCTTACTCTTCTGACGGCGCTGATTAATCTGGTCATTGCAGCTATGACGTTGTATGGAAAGATGATTTGCAGCCCAAAGAAAAAGGTCTCCAAGCGCTCGCAACGCTCGAAGACCCGTAAGTAAAGCCACCGAGGGGGATTAATTCCCCCTCTCCCTAACATCATTATACCCTTTCAAACTCACGTTTAAAAGCTATTTTTAATCAAAAATATTCAAATGCTTTTAGAAATTTCAAATCCACATCATCGTGCTTCTATGCAACTACACCTAAATCTCGATAAGGAGGTGTTCCCATGCTGCAATACGTAACGCTGGCCATTACGCTTGTTGCATTAGCAATCAGCTTATACAATCTATCCACCACACTTCGAAACAGATAAATCACGCTTATCTATACCAGCCTTCATCCATATATCCACCTACCAAAAAGCCCGCTTATTGAGCGGGCTTGTCGATTATATTTCACCATCACACTTACCTCTACCTACACTACACTTACCTCTACTTACACTTACACCTTCAACACCAGCTCATCCAGCTTCCGATCTTCAATCTGGATCAAAATATCGCCGCTGCTCTCATCCAGACTCCAGCCGATGCCGCCTTCTGCCAGTTCATCCAGCGTAATGCGATCCAGTTGCTCTATCGCAGATGGAATGAAGCCCGGCTGACGCAGGGTAAAGCGCAGATGCTGACGTTTTGCTACATAGGCGTCCTCGATATAATGAATCGTCAGACGCAGCGCCTCGTCCTGTCCTTGCGCGCGAATGTACAGCTTGGATGTCTTGCCGCTTTCGTAGGCAAATGTCTCACCATCATCCTCATACAGCGTATACTCCGCACGATAATCCGGCTTTGCCTCCGCACCGTACACATGGAATGTGACCACATCATCGTTCTCATGATCACCGCTATATTGATGCAACGCACCTTCAGCAACAATCGCGCCTGCACGTATATACATTGGCAGCACATCCAGCGGCGCATCCGCCAGAATCGTGCGTCCACCCTCATGCTTTTCGCCGGTCCAGTAATCATGCCATACACCTTCTGGCAAATAAACCGCACGGTAATCGGTATCCGGGCGATACACTGGCGCGATAATAACATCCGGGCCGAGCAGGAACTGATCGCACAGATTGGTTACCTTTGGATCGTGCGGATATTCCAGCAGCAGCGGACGCATGATCGGCATGCCTGTCTGCGAGGATTCATAGAACAGATTGTACAGATGCGGCATCCAGCGGTAACGCAGGCTGATGTATTCACGCAGAATACCTTCGACTTCCTCGCCAAACGACCACGGCTCCTGACGCGTGGTGCCCAGCGCCGAGTGGTTACGGCAGTATGGGAAAAACACACCCATTTGCGTCCAGCGTACAAGTAGCTGTGCTGACGTATGATACGCAAAGCCGCCGATATCCGGGCCAGCAAATGGCAGACCGGACAAGCCCATATTGAGCACCATTGGAATCGCCATCGCCATATGCTCCCAGAAGCTGCGGTTATCGCCTGTCCAGATCGCCGCATAGCGCTGAATACCGGAATACCCGGCACGCGTCAGTACAAAGGGACGGCGACCATTCATATGACTTTTCATGCCTTCGTACGTCGCGCGCGACATGAGCATGCCGTACAGATTGTGAATCTCCTCATGCGTAACCGGATCGCCATCGTTAAGATGCATCACATCCGGGTCCATCGTTTTAAGCGTATTAAATACAGCCGGCTCGTTCATATCATTCCAGATGCCATCGATACCGAGCGAGGTATAAAATTCATGCTGATCGCCCCACCATTTGGCAGTACGCGTCTCGGTAAAATCAGGAAATGCACTTGTCCCCGGCCATACATCGCCAAAATAAATATCACCCTCCAGACGACGGCAGAAATGCTCCTCCTGCACGCCTTCACGGTAGATTTTGTATTTCGGGTCCTTTTTCACGCCCGGATCGACGATCGGTACGATACGAATCCCCATCTCACGCAGCTCCGCAATCATGCCCTTCGGATCGGGGAAGCGAATTTTATCAAATGTGAATACGCGGTACTCATCCATGTAATGAATATCCAGATAGATTACATCGCACGGAATCTGCTTTTCGCGGAAGGTACGTGCCAGCTCCATAACCTCAGTCTGGCTCATATAGCTATAACGAGATTGATGGTAGCCGAGCGACCATTTTGGCGGCAGCGTAATCCGTCCGGTCAATGCTGTATAGCGACTGACCACATCTTTAAGTTCCGGGCCGTAGATAAAATAAATATCATACGCACCTGTCATGCAGCCGATTGTATAGGCAACACCATGCGAACGCATATCGAATTCCGAGCGTCCAGGGTTATCGAGGAATACACCATAGTTGATGCCGCTGTGCATATGAATGAGCAATGGAATCGATTCATACAGCGCTTCGATCTCTGGCATATGCGGTGCGTACACATCGGTATTCCACATCGTGTAGCGCTCGCCGCGTTTGTCCAGAAAGCTCGATTTCTCCCCGAGTCCGTAAAAGTGCGAGTCATCCTGCATATTAAACAGGGCACTTGTAGCACCACGAGGACTCCAGCTAAGCGTCTCCTGCCGGGCTACCTCAATGCCTTCCTTGTTGGTCACAGTCAGTGCAAACGTTTGCTTATCAATAGAAACCGTCAGTTCACCCGTCAAAAAGCTGAGCTGCTGCTCATTTTCTTCAATTTCCGGCTGGAAAATTTCCTTCGGCGGCAACACTGCAATAGTCGTGGTCAGATCGATTACACCCTCACCAAACACCTTAAAACGAAACTCTGTCGGTGAAAAAAAGACCAGCGCCGCCCCTGCCTTTTGACCGTGGCACAAGTAAGCGCCATCATATTCGCTCCAGTCGCGTAGCTGTCCAAACGTATTCCATACCTCTTGTATGACCGGGGCGTCGGCTTTATCGGGGTGTATCGCTTCGCTTGTATCTTCCATCATTGGTTTTTCCCTCCATGGCTGGTATTTTGAGATAAGGCACAGATTGGGGCGAGCCGCCTGGATGATCGTACGGTGAATAGGTCATGGTGAAGGGTCTGTTCAAGAGCGGAACGGCTAGCTATTAAGTATAAAATGTATATAAGCCGTCTGCCCTGCCTTCAATCTGCCGCCGGAGAAAAATTTCTCCCTGATATGTTGCATCATATCACTTGTGCTAACGTTTGCGCAATAATTGTTTACACATGCCAAACAAAAGCCGAAAGAGCCATTTTTCATGGTCGTTCGGCTTTCGATACGAGTATAATGGATCAGGTTATGTGCAGACTTGTGTTATAAGAGAGAGATTCTGAATTACCGTAATTGCAGATTTACCCACTGCTCCTGCATCTGCTGTAGCATCTCTTCACGAGTCAGCTCACCCGCCAGATATGCTTGCATCGTGCTCGCATAGTCCTTACTCAATCCCATCGGGAATTTCGGGAAAATCCATGGTAATATTTTGCCTGCATTGTTGTAGCGAACGATGTCGGCACCGATGGGGCCAAGCTGTTTGTCCGTCGTTTTGATGCTTTTGAATGCAGGTACGAATTTGAATTCATCGGTAATATAGTGTCGACCGGTCTCCGAGGTAACCAGCCAGTTGAGGAATTCTTTTGCTTCCTTTTTCACCGGTGAATCCTTGTAGATAACCCAGTTGTTCGGCACGCGGACGAACAGGCGGTCGTTTTCTTCTTTGTTGTTGTTGATCGGCATCGGCATCAGCCCGATGTTCATATTCGGCTTGATCCCATCGATCTGTACCTGTGTCCAGTTGCCCTGCTGCATCATAGCTGCCTTGCCATTGGCAAACAGGGTCACCTGTGTATTGTAGTCCGTAGTCAACGGATTCGGGTTACCATACTTCACCATCAGATCGAGCAGATTCAGCCACTCGTTGAACTTCTCGTTACCCGGAATCTGGGCCGTTCCGTTATCCAGCTCCTCAATAAATTTATCCGGGTCAGGCTGATGGGAGAACGGAATCGTCACATTATGATTGCCGAGTACCCACCATTCCTGAAAACCGTTCGAAAATGGCGTATAGCCCGCCGCCTTCAGCTTCTCACATGCGGCGCGCAGCTCATCGATCGTTGTCGGGACTTCTTTAATCCCAACCTTTTCAAAAATATCCTTGTTATAAATAAAGCCGTAGCCTTCCAGACCATTCGGCTGACCGTAAATATGTCCGTCCTTGCTAATCTGGTCGGCTGCACCGTCCACCAGATCGCTTACCCATGGCTGGTCAGATAGATCCTCCAAATATTCCTGCCACAGATTCAGCTCCTCGTCTCCACCATTTGTGAAGATATCCGGTACATCCCCTGCCGCGAACTTCGCCTTCAGCGATGCGGCATAATCAGCACCACCACCGACGGACTGAATTTGCAGCTCCACATCAGGATGCTGCTTCTCGTACTCTACTTTAAGCTTGGCAAGTGCATCCGCAATCTCGACTTTACCCTGATAAATCTGAATTACCTTTTTCCCGCTGGATGAGATATGGCTGTCGTTATTGTTACCGCAGCCTGCGACGATTAGCGCCATCACCGTCAGCAGCATCAGGGGAGTAAGCCACCGCTTTTTCATTCAAAGGTCCTCCCGTCCGTAGATTTCTTTATTTGTATATCTGTTGCGTATCCATACACTTTGATCACATGAACGAACTGTCCAGCACATCTTTAGATCACAGCAACCTTTACCCTTTTACCGATCCGGCTGTAATGCCCTGGATAATGTAACGCTGCAAGAACAGGAAGAAAATAATGATCGGCGTAATGCCCAGCACCAGCGCCGGCAGCGCCATATCCCATTGCTTGGTGTACTGTCCGAAAAAGCTATAGGTCGCAATCGGAATCGTACGCAGCTCCGGACTCGACAAAATCAAGGATGGCAGCAGATAGTCATTCCAGATCCAGAGCGTGTTCAAAATGATAACCGTTACAAACATCGGCATCATCAGCGGACACACAATACGGAAAAAGACACCGTAGCGATTGGAGCCATCCACCCTTGCCGCCTGCTCAATCTCCAGCGGCACCGTCTTCACGAAGCCGTGGAACAGAAACACCGATAATGGCGCACCAAAGCCCAGATAGCTAATGATCAGACCGGTACGGCTATTGTTCAGACCGTATTTGCTCGCCATTTCTACGAGCGGCAGCATGATCGATTGAAACGGGATAACCATCGCCGCCACAAACACAAAGTACAATAGCTGATTAAATCGACTTGGCTTGCGTACCATCTGGTATGCTGCCATCGAGCTAATCAAGACGAGAAAGATATTACTCAACACCGTAATAATGAGCGAGTTCCCGAAGGCAGAAGGGAAATCAATCGCTTTCCACGCCTCCGCATAGTTGCTCCAGACAAACTGCTGTGGCCACGAAGCCGAATTGGACAAAATATCACCAAACGACTTGACCGAGTTCACAAGCAAAAAGTAGAACGGAATAAGGAAGATCAAGCCAACGATCCCTACGATAATTTCTAAAATGAGTGTGCGAAACGTATATCTGCTCTGTACGTCCATTACATCTCAACCTCCCTGCTCTTCGTCGCCCGCACCTGAATGGTCGTAATGATCGCGACAATGATGAAGAAAATAACAGCCTTCGCCGTTCCCAATCCGAGACGGTTATTCGTAAACGCTTCATTGTAAATGTCCAGTGCTACCGATTCGGTCGCTTTGAACGGCCCGCCTGCGGTCAGCGCCAGATTCAGGTCAAACATTTTAAATGCCCATGAGATCGCGAGGAACAGACAGATCGTTACCGCTGGCATCACGAGTGGCAAGATGATATGACGAATGATCTGCATCCGGTTCGCTCCATCGATCTCAGCCGATTCCAGTACATCCTTCGGAATATTGTTGAGCGAGGAAATATAGATAACCATCAAATAACCGGCGGTCTGCCATACGAAGACGATGACAATCCCCCAGAACGAGGTCGCCCGATCACCGAGCCATGGTAGATTGAACAGGCCAATCCCGGTCGCTTCCCCCACCGCTGCAAAGCCGCGAATGAAAATGAATTGCCAGATAAAACCGAGCAGCAAGCCGCCGATCATATTCGGCATAAAGAAAATGGTACGCATCATATTTCGTGTACGAATAGGCTTGGTAAGCACATACGCGAGGACAAAACCGAGTAGATTCGTCAGCAGAATACCCACTACCGTAAAGCGAACGGTAAACCAGAACGCATTTCGAAAATCGGGGTCCTTGGTCAGGATATGCGTATAGTTCTCAATCCCGATAAAATTAATGTTACGCGAAATCCCGTTCCAGTCGGTAAACGAGTAATACACGCCCAGAAAGAAAGGAATCAGCACGATCAAAATAAAGAAAAATGTTGCCGGGCCTACAAATACAATTTGATGTAGCCATTGCAATAACCGCTTACGCCCAGCACTTTTGGCGGCTCCCTGTGTTACCTCCGATACCCTGATATCGTTCATCATTTCAACCCCTTCAGCATCAGCATTTTCCTTCGGCATAGTTCTGGAATATGTATACTGCGACAGAAACACTATGCCGTAAACCTATGGACCATTTCCATATTTTCAATCGCAATATATTGTTATATACCCAAACATTGTAAAATTGATGACCTTGTTGGGAGAATTTTTGGTAGCGCTATCATTTGAGGGGGTTACTGGGATAAACATGGGCGTTGCGGTGAACACCACTCCGGCAAGGAATAAGGGGACGGGACTCCCGTATCGCACAGGAATCTACGGATTAGGAGTGAATTGTAGATTCCCGTGCTCAAAAGCAGTACGATATTTTGCTGCGCAAAAATCCCTTTTCATTGAACCCCGTGTTAGGAAGTCGCTAACACTATAAGTCGCCCTTTCCCCTTATTTCCTTGCCTCCGTTCCGTGCTCATTGCAACGTGACGGTTTATTTGCAGTAGCTCTTTTTAGAAGCAGATTTAATAGCAGAATGTCTTACAACTTTGGAGTGGTTGATGCGAAAACGTCATGGGCTGCTTACGCTTCCATACTAAGATTTTCTTTTAAAATATAAAAACACCCTGTTGGTGATAAGCCACTTGCAGGGTATATAATTAACGTACTGTCCTCTAACAGCACTATTATCTTTGAACGAACAAGGAGGAAATTCATTTGGGAAAACTGAATATGTATCGCTGGCTGAACGTGATTGGCATTGTGGCGGTGCTTGTGGTGAACTACATGGCATCGGCGCTGCGGCTGTTCGGGAGGGACACAGGGGATATTTCGGATCAGTATCAGTTGTATATCACACCTGCTGGTTATGCGTTCTCGATCTGGTCGATCATTTACCTGCTGTTGATCGGGTTTGTCATTTACCAGTTCCGTAATCGCGAGGATAGTCAGGAATCGGTGCTCACGATTGGGCCGTGGCTGTTTTTGAACTCGCTCTGTAATATCGGCTGGTTGATGCTATGGCATACGCTACAGCTTGAGATTGCGGTACTCGTGATTGTGCTGCTGCTCGTAACACTGATCGTGCCGTACTTAAAAATTCGCCGTATCGTGCATCCGACGATGGGACAGATCTGGTTCGTGAAGCTGCCGTACAGCATTTACATGGGCTGGGTATCGGTCGCTACGATTCTGAATGCAGGGATCGCACTTAGTAAAAATGAATGGTCTGGCTTTGGACTTTCACCGACTGTCTGGTCAGTCATAGGTCTGGTTGTCGGTGCGCTCATTGCGCTGGTGATTAGCTACCGTTTCCGTGATAGCATCTATCCGCTCGTATTTGTGTGGGCATATGTGGCGATTGCGATGAAGCATCCGGATATTCAGACGGTATGGTGGACATCGCTCGTTATTGCGGCACTGCTGCTGGTGGCGTCGATCTGGATGTTTTTTGTACGGAATAATGCGAGGGATTAATGCTACTGAAAATAGGCAACCATTCAGCTAACGGCTGAGCATTCTATTATGGATGCATCTGTATATTTTTTGAATTGCACGCCTATGAATGGTATATCTCTTTTATATGCCTTCACAAAATAAAAGCTTTGCCTGCACAGATCCCGGAGGATGTTACACCGGAATCTGTACGAAGGCAAAGCTTTTATGTTTATGATTACATCCTAACTGTATATCCTGGCTTTAAATTACTTCTTCAACGCAATAACTTCAATCTCCACCAGTGCATCCTTCGGCAGACGAGCAACCTGTACTGCACTGCGTGCCGGATATGGCTCCTGGAAAAATTGACCGTAGATCTCGTTCATTGCTGCAAAATCGTTCATATCGTGCAGGAACACCGTTGTTTTCACGACTTGATCCAGACTGCTGCCTGCTGCTTCCAATACAGCGACAACATTTTGCAGAGCGACACGCGCTTGCTCCTGTACGCCTTCTGCCAGCTCGCCACTTACCGGGTCCAGACCGAGCTGACCGGAAGCGAAGATGAACATGCCTGTATCAATAGCCTGGGAATACGGGCCCAGTGCGCCCGGTGCACGATCGGTTGCAATCGGTTGTTTACTCATCAATAACGTCCTCTTTTCATATGGATTCGTAAAAGCAGCAGCGTCGGAATCGCCGATCCATCAGCGATCCGCCACTGTATGGCTCTCACATGGATTATCTTCATTATTCTATCGGGCGAATCTTGCATTGGCAACCATCCGGCTGCATTCCATTTCTGCCATCCTGCCGCCACCACTACCGAATCGGTAAATACAGAGAAAAGGTGCTGCCCTGCCCTTCTTCACTTTGTAAACGAAGATGACCCCCCAGCAGATGCGCCAGATCGCGGCTGATCGACAAGCCCAGTCCGGTTCCGCCATACTGACGTGTAATGGAGCCGTCCGCTTGCTGGAATGCTTCAAAGATCAGTTGATGCTTGGCATCGGCAATTCCAATTCCGGTATCGGTCACGTCGAACACGATCCAGCTCAGTGACTCCTCCTCCGTCTGGTCTTCCTCCACACGAATACATAGGGTCACACTGCCTTCTTTTGTGAATTTGAATGCGTTTGCCAGTAAGTTACGCAATATCTGCTGTAAACGCTGAGAATCGGAAATGATAATCTCCGGTAGCGGCTGCTCCTGTACGATACGGAACTGCAAGTCTTTGCGCGCAGCCGTCATCTCGAAATGCATATGTAACAGCTCTGGAATCTCGCTCACATTCACTTCCTCCTGCACGATTTCCAGCTTGCCGGCTTCTACCTTTGACAGGTCGAGCACATCATTGATCAGCTCCAGTAGATCAAGCCCGGAGCGGTAGATCATGCTACCATACATCTTCGTTTCGCCTGGTGTACGTTCATTATCCTGCTCTGACATTATCTGCGCCAGATTAATGATACTGTTAAGCGGCGTACGCAGCTCATGCGACATATTTGCCAGAAATTCCGATTTGTATTGTGATGATAACAGAAGCTGATGTGCACGCTCCTCCAGCACATGATGGGCCTGCTGTAGCTCTTCCGTTTGCCGGGATAACAGACGGTTCGCATGCTCAATCTGCAAACGTCGCTGCTGCTCCAGATGGAACTCCCGTAGCAATAGCATCATCACCATACTGAGAAAAATACAGATCGGCAGCATAACCGGTACAATTTCAGTCAAATACACTTGGAATGGCAGGATACCGATCACGGCTAGAATCAAAACATTCACTATATTGACTACAATCACCGTCACTGTCCCTTTGACTGCCAGACGTGCCTGACTTTGACGCATCCATATATTCAGCAGCGCACAAACAATGCCAAGCGTGGTTGCATTAATAAAACCGATAAAGGCTGCCTCTGTAATGCCGAAGGTAAAGCGCATCAGACCAATTCCCACACCGACCACGATAATGGTCAATGGACGCGAATAGACCATTGCCGCCACAATCAATGGCACAAAGCGCAGATCGAAGATCAGGTGTTGCGGTAAACGAAAACCGAAAAACGAGCTAAGCCAACCGGCGAAAATAAGCAACACAACGGAAAGGGTATATTTTAATTGAGGTGATACACGAGTCAGGCCGTATTTGTACAATAGATTCGCCAGGTAGGCTAGCGTGATCATCATACCGGCATTCATCAGGAAGTTCTTTGCAAATTCCATGCGCTCACTCCTGCGTGGGATAGGATGGGTATTAGATATTGGGCGTACTTCGGGTAGAGGTTTCCCTATGTATTGATATACGTGAGTTTGGATGATTTGTAAAATAATTGGTAATGTCCTTGTTTATCATACCACACAATTGCCCGTATTCCTCTCTTTTGCGGTGATACGGCTTCTGTTATGATGAGTGAAGTGTATACCACATGTATACGTTCATTATAAGAGCGGTGTCTGCTGACGTAGACGCCAATAGAGGAGGCTGTTATACGACAATGAAATTCCGTGTATCTGCTGTGCAATATCATCTTCATACGATATCTTCCTTCGACGAATTCGCTGCTCAGGCGACGCATTATGTGCGTACTGCGCAAGAATTTGATGTCGACTTTATTTTATTTCCAGAGTTTTTCACCACTCAGCTATTATCGATCGGCGATGAATCGGGCGCTGCGCTCGGCATTGAGCGTCTGCCGGAATTCACCGATGCGTATCTGGATCTGTTCCGCCGTCTGGCTGCGGAAAGCGATACTCATATTATCGGCGGCACCCATGTTATTGAAAAGGGCGGCAAGCTGTATAATACGGCGCACCTGTTTTATCCAGATGGACGTGTAGCGACTCAGCCGAAGCTGCATATTACACCAACCGAGGTAACCGAGTGGAATATGTCTGCTGGCGACGAGCTGAATGTATTTGAGACAGAGAAAGGAACGATTGCTCTGCTCACCTGCTATGATATCGAATTCCCTGAGATTGTGCGGATGGCGAAAGCACGCGGGGCTGATGTGATCTTCTGTCCATCCTGTACCGATGATCGTCACGGCTTCCACCGTGTGCGTTATACCAGTCATGCGCGCGCAGTGGAAAATCAGGTGTATGTGG
Organism: Paenibacillus sp.; assembly: GCA_039595515.1. GTDB lineage: Bacteria > Bacillota > Bacilli > Paenibacillales > Paenibacillaceae > Saccharibacillus. Next base: position 25,062 of record JBCNLJ010000072.1, read on the forward strand.
TAACGACAGGTACGATCGGCTCCTTGCCAACGGTGGACTTCATGCGCGGTAACTTCGGACAGGCAGCGGTTATTACGCCTAATGATGTGCCATTCCCACCGCGCGGTATTCTGGCGGAGGGCGAGATTAACGATGATATGATCATTACGGCTGATCTCGATCTGGAGCTGCTGTACAAGGTACGTGAAAAGGGCTCGGTTACGACATGGCGGGATCGCCGCACCGATCTGTATACCGATTGGAGCTGATTCCTATGAACCGAACGGTGCAGCACTATGCCAAATCGTGTTATGTGTATCATGATAAACGTCCGCATCCTGCAACGGTGCGCTCCTACAGGGCAGAGGATTTTCAGCAGCTCATTGCGATTCAGGCTGCTGCTTTCCCTGCTCCTTATCCAGAGGAGCTATGGTGGAATACGGAGCAGCTCCATGAGCATAGTACGCGCTTTCCGCAGGGAGCGCTCTGCGTGGAGATCAACGGCAAGCTGGCGGGATCGATGACTGGATTAATTGTGGCGTTTGATGAATCTTATCCACAGCACACCTGGGAGCAGATGACCGATCATGGTTATATTCGTAATCACGATCCACAGGGCGACACGCTATATGTGGCTGACCTGTGTGTGCATCCCGATTATCGTCAATGGGGGCTGGGCAAGCTGCTCATGCAATCGATGTATGAGGTAACTGCCGCACTGGGGCTGAAGCGACTGCTTGGTGCAGGTCGTATGCCTGGCTATCACCGGGTAGCAGAGAACTGTTCACCGGAGCAATATGTCGAGCGTATTACCTCCGGTGAGCTGTATGATCCGGTAATCTCCTTTTTAATGCGCTGCGGGCGCACGCCGCTCACGGTCATTGCCGATTATCTGGATGATGAAGAATCGCTTAACTATGCTGTATTAATGGAATGGAAAAATCCGCTGCCCCCGGCAGAACGTCAAGGAGGATAAACGAAGATGGACTATATTCGCATTACACATATTGATGATCCCCTGTTTGCTGACATGCATGCCCTGATGGGACGCATTTTCCCGCCGGAGGAAGTGCTTGAATTTGAACTGTGGCGCGAGCCGCTGGAGGACCCGGGTATCCGGGTATTTGTCGCGGTGCATGAAGGACATGTCGTCGGCGCAACGGAGTACCGGTATTATGAGGATGACAATGTAGCGATGACCGATTTTACGATTATCGGTGAACCGGGCCTTGGCATCGGGCCATTCCTGGCTCAGCATCGTCAGCACGATCTGAAGCAGCTTGCCGCTGCAAATGGTAAGGAACTGTTCGGTATGTTTGCCGAGATTTACGACCCGTACCGTGCGGAGCGTCATGAATTTGGCGGCGTGAAGCCGATGGACCCGTTCGTACGCCGCGAAGTGCTGGCGCATCTCGGCTACCGTAGACTGGACTTTACGTATGTGCATCCATCGTGGAACAATGATGGTGAAGCCGTATCCGAGCTCGATCTGTGTTTCCTCGCTTATGATGCAAGCACCGATTCACTGCCCGGTGCACTGATCGAAAAGTTCCTGCGTCGTTATTATGCTGTACTGGCGCAAAAGCCTGAAGCATGGGAGCATATGGTGAGCGAAGTGGGCAAACGACAGCAGGTTGAGCTGTTGCCACTGTAAGCCATCGCTAGCTCGTAAGCGCTGGCTGATACTTTGTTAGAAACAGAGGATGAAGTTGGAGAGAGTGTTGGTCTTACTGAACGATCTCCATTACCTCAGGTACGAGGAACAGCAAGTTAGTCGAGACAAGCGCTTGTACGCTTTGTTTATTTCCTTATGGGAAACAGAAGATTCATCTGTACACTAGCACAATAATGGTGTCTATGAAATTAGACCATCAGGTTTGAACAAAACGTGTTGGAAAATAGTATAAACCTAAAAAGCGCCCTGCTCAGCTATCCAGCTAAACAGGGTGCTTTTTTCGTAGCGATAAAGACCATTACGCTAGTAGGGTTAGCTTATTCATTAGAGCGTAAGGATGCTGCTGGACGGTATATACGCGGTAATAGCGCGACCGCAATGGATAGCAGACCAAGTACGCCGAGTATTACACCTGTCCATAATGGAGCAGTCAGACCGTAGCCGTTATCCATAGCGCGTCCCCCGATCGAAGAACCGAGCAGCACGCCAAGTGTAATGACTGATGTGTGCACCGTGTTCACCAGCATACCACTTCCCCCTGCTCGCATCACTCGTGCCGACATGGCGGGATTCATCGTGATCCCGGTCAAGCCAATCACCAGCAGCGCAGCAATCACAATGATCTGTTGATGCCCAAACAGTGCAAATCCCAGCAGACCAACAACGAGCAGCAGCAGACCACCAATCAAAACCGGATACGTATAGCGATCTGCCAGTCGCCCAACAACGAGATTGCCTGCAACAGTAGCCGCTCCGTACAGAACGAGCAACCACGGCACCGTGCTAGCTGCAAAACCGGATAGACCGGTCAAAATCGGTCCAAAATAACTAAATGCCGCAAACGTCGCTCCAATGATAAACATACTCGTAACATAAGCCGCCCACAGGCTTTTATTGCGGAAGGACGACCATTCCGATACCGCCTGTGTTGCCGATGTAGCGAGCACCGGAATCAGAACGAACGATACGATGCCAGACAATAAAACAAAACCGTCGACGATCCAGAAGCTGGTTCGCCAATCCCACATTTGTGTAATGGCTGTAGCCAGCGGCAGCCCGGCAATATTCGATAACATCGCTCCGCTCAGTACAATCGAGGCTGCACGTCCACGCAATTGAATCGGCACCAGATCGGAACAGATCGAGATCGCAATCCCGAATGCAGCCGAAGACGAGATCCCCGTAAGGATTCGAGCAACGAACATACTTTCATAATTCCAGGCGAGCGCACCAAGCGTCTGCCCGATGATAAAAATAACAACTAACAGCATCAATGCTTTCTTTTTCGACGTTTTGCTTAAACCGATAGCGAGTAATGGGCCTCCGATCGTCATCGCACCGGCATAAGCGGATACAAGATAGCCGATCATCGCAATCGATACGCCAAACTGTGCGGACAGCTCACTCATCATCCCTGCTACCATAAATTCCGACGTCGTCATGGCAAAAACAATCAATCCCAGTATGTAAACTGTTATAGGCATATCTATCCCTC
>JBCNLJ010000073.1:0-27999 GCA_039595515.1 Paenibacillus sp.
GATGTTGAAGCTTTTGAAGTGCCTGAAGTGCCTGAAGTGCCTGAAGTGCCTGAAGTGCTAAAAGTGCTAAAAGTGCTAAAAGTGCTAAAAGTGCTAAAAGTGCTAAAAGTGCTAAAAGTGCTAAAAGTGCTAAAAGTGCTAATTTCCTTTAAACGTGTATGTAAAATTCCCAAATGGGATGTAGTAAGCAGAATTAGGCAAACATAAATCGTGAACAAAAGCATCTGCAAATGACCTTAGGGTAGGGCAGATGCTTTTGTTATGGGTGCATGTATGGTGGGTGGATAAGTATTGGCTTTATCGCAATAGAATGGGGGGGAACAGGTAATGGAAAGTTATTTTTAAGGATTGCTTAATAACTTGGTGCTGCTGACCGATGATAAATAGGAGACGTGACGTACATAAATTAGCGGGGATAAAATTAGGGATTGCTGTATTAGTAACTTTTTGTTGCTATTTTACTAAAAGTAAGTTATATTGTTTTTATCTTAATATCGAAATAAAATTTAGCCAACTGAACAAGGGGACGATAACGATGAGCGAATTGACTGATGTAATGAAACAGAGAAGATCGGCGAATAAATTTATTCAAAATGTGGAGATTAGTCGTCATGAGCTGGATGAGATTTTTGAGCTTGTTAAATATAGTCCATCTGCTTCGAATTTGCAGCATGCGCATTATGTAGTTGTACAGGATGCAGATATGAAGCAGAAGCTATACGAGGCGGCATACAAGCAGTACAAGGTGCTCACGTCTTCTGCGGTTCTGGTTGTGCTGGGGCATAAGGATGCGTATCTGAATGCGCCGCAAATTTATGAAGGTCTGCTTCATCTGGGCGTACTGAATCAGCAGGAATACGATCAGACTGTACAAATGGCACAGGCACCGTATCAGCAACAGGGCGAGCCTTTCCAGCATGATGAAGCGATCCGTAATGCGAGTCTGTCCGCCATGTCCTTCATGCTTGCTGCCAAAGATAAAGGCTGGGATACGTGCCCGATGATCGGCTTTGATTCGGAAGCGGTAAAAGAAGTGCTGTCTATCCCAGACCGTTACGTTCCTGTCCTGATGATCACACTTGGTAAAGAAGACACGAATAGCCAACGCGTTCGCGGCTACCGCAAACCGGTTGGTGAATTTGTAAGTTATAATCAATTTTAATATTCCCGTCATTCAGCGATGAAGCGAGAATGGATATCTTCTTAATGAAGTGGCTATGATCGGTTCAGTTAACGTGTACTTTCTTTTATACACATAAATGTCTGCTATAGCTGTAATGATGTATGAATGCGCCGAAATGTTATTGCCCACATGCTTTGTGGATTTTATATTGTAGCTCAAACATCATGCAGTATAGAATATATGACAGTCAGATCAAGAGGCTAGCAACCATGTGTTGCTAGCTTTTTTGTGTTTTGTTTAACCTTGCCACAGTGATGTATCTTATACATCCAAAGTTTGCATACACCAACTATGTACTTTTCGCCTGCTATCTCTTCAATCACTTAGCCGTTATACTGAATCCCTATAACCAATTCAGCAAACAGCGGTTTACAAATAAGCGATAATCATCTAAAATACGTTCACAATAAAGTGACATTGTGAGACAGCATAAGGTGTCTGTGACAGCCATAACTTTATGGCTTGAAAGGAGTAAAGCATGAATCATATACAGAACATATTGGAGCAACACCCGATCATTATTTTAGATGGCGCGATGGCGACGGAGCTGGAGAAGGACGGCGCTAATCTGAATGATGATCTCTGGTCTGCGCGCTTATTGCTCGACAATCCAGAGGCGATTGCTGGCGTGCATCGTCGTTATTTTGAAGCGGGTGCGGATTGTGCCATTACCGCCAGCTATCAGGCAACGGTGAGTGGGTTTATGGAGCGCGGGTTATCGGCGGAAGATGCGACCGCGCTAATCGCTCGTTCGGTGCAGCTAGCTGTGCAGGAGCGCGATGCTTTTTGGAAAGGCTATACCGATGCAGCACATGCACAAGACGCTGGAGGTCAGGCGCTAGCATCACGTCCACGTCCATTCGTTGCGGCGTCGGTAGGGCCATATGGTGCTTATCTGGCAGATGGGTCGGAATATCGTGGTGATTACGGACGCAGTGAGCAGGAGCTGTACGATTTTCACTATGATCGATTGCGCATCTTAATCGAAGCAGGCGCAGATGTGCTTGCGTGCGAGACGATTCCATGTCTGGTGGAGGCGCAGGCGATTGTACGCGCATTGGAGCAGTTTCCGGATGTGTATGCATGGATTAGCTTTAGCGCGCGCGATGGCAAGCATATTAGCAGTGGTGAGGCGGTTGCAGATTGTGCAGCCTGGTTGGACGGACACGAGCAGGTGGCAGCGCTGGGTATTAACTGCACCGCGCTGGAGTATATTCCTTCTCTGATTCAGGAGATGAGCAGCCGTACATCAAAGCCGATCCTTGTCTATCCTAATTCGGGTGAGCAGTATGATCCGGTTACGAAAACATGGCATGGTACAGCCTGTGCAGGCAGCTATGGAGAGCATGCACGCACATGGTATGAGCTGGGTGCGCGCTTGATCGGTGGCTGCTGTCGCACGACGCCACAGGATATCGCAGAGGTTCAAGCGGCTATACGCGCATAACGGTTCATTTATTATAGAACGCGAAAGGTAGGAGTTCGATGTCGGTAGAGCAGGATCAGCACCCGGAATCCCGGGGAGGAGAATTTCAACGCAAAATGAAAAGTCGTCATCTGGTGATGCTATCACTCGGTGGCGTGATTGGCACCGGGCTATTCCTCAGCTCGGGCTATACGATTAACCAGGCAGGCCCACTCGGTACGATTATTGCGTATCTGGTCGGTGCGCTGGTCGTCTATCTGGTTATGCTCAGTCTGGGCGAATTGGCGGTGTATATGCCCGTAACAGGGGCGTTCCATACGTATGCGGCACGATTTATCGGCCCGGGAACAGGGTATATGATTGCCTGGATGTACTGGCTGACATGGGCAGTGGCACTTGGTTCTGAATTTACGGCTGCCGGGCTGTTAATGCAGCGCTGGTTTCCAGATAGCTCGGTCTGGTTGTGGAGCGGTATTTTTGCGTTGCTTGTCTTTTTATTAAATGCCTTCTCGGTACGTTCCTTCGCTGAGGCGGAGTTTTGGTTTTCCGGTATTAAAGTAGCGGTTATTCTCGTGTTCATCGTGCTGGGGGGAGCCGCGGTATTTGGGCTGCTGCCGATGAAGGAATCGGGTGGCGCACCGCTGCTTTCTAATTTTACGAGTGACGACGGATGGTTTCCGAATGGAATCTTCCCGATCTTTATGGCGATGCTGTCGGTTAACTTTGCCTTTTCCGGCACCGAGCTGATCGGAATTGCGGCAGGTGAAAGTGTAGAGCCGGAGAAAAATATTCCGCGTGCGATCAAAGCGACGGTCGGACGATTGATTATTTTCTTTGTCGGTACGATCTTTGTATTGTCAGCGCTCATTCCTTGGCGGCAGGCGGGTGTGATTGAAAGTCCATTTGTGATGGTGTTTGACCGCATCGGCATTCCGTATGCAGCCGATCTGATGAACTTTGTTATTATTACCGCGCTCCTGTCGGCAGCGAACTCTGGATTATATGCGTGCTCGCGTATGCTATGGTCACTATCGTCAGAGCGGCTGTTGCCACCTGTGTTCGGACGACTGACACGGGCAGGCATTCCGCTGAATGCGATGATCTTCAGCATGATCGGTGGCGGTCTGGCATTGCTGACGAGCGTCATTGCGCCGGATACGGTGTATATTTTCCTCGTTTCGGTATCCGGGTTTGCCGTTGTTGTCGTCTGGATGGGCATCTCGGCATCGCACTATATGTTCCGCCGTCAATATGTACGTGAAGGAAAACGGATCGAGGATTTGAAATATCGGGCGCCGCTGTATCCGCTGGTGCCGATTGCCGCCTTTGTCCTCTGTCTTGCTTCCTGCATCGGGATTGCGTTTGATCCGAACCAGAGCCTGGCGTTTTATTGTGGATTGGCGTTTATGGTGCTGTGCTATGTTGTATATTTCGTGCAAAATAGATTGCAACGAGGCAAGAGTAGTAGTCACCATTAAACGAACGACGAACGACGAACGACGAACGACGAACGACGAACGACGAACGACGAACAATATTGCATCGTTATAGATATAGCAAAAAGCACACGCATTTCGAAGTCACTCGAATGCGTGTGCTTTTTTGTGTTGCTTTATGGTGCAAACTCAGGTAGAGCATCATCACTCCATAAGAGCAATCGCACTATCAACGAACAACTGCCTGCCGACGAATTGCAGACGAAGCTTGCCACTCGTTCACACTGAAAGCTTAGTTAATGCTGTAAGCGTAGTGATACAGACTGTTAATATCTGCAGTCAACTGCTTACCGTTGCTCAGGAATACGATTGGAATAATGTCAAAATAGTGCGTGGATACCGGGCCGCGATACGTATACTGTCCCGCAGCAGGGCCGATCGACATCGGAATCGAGAAGTAACCGAGACTATCGGTCGTACCATTCACAGCAACGGTATTGTTTCCAACTCGTGTCTGTACGCCTACCGTTACAAGACCATTCCCAATTGGATTACCGGTTGCATCGAAGGCGCGACCTTTAACGGTAATATTGTAACCGACACGCCATTTTTTACCGTAACCATAGTCGATAAAGCCCTGCACACCGCGATCCGATGTAATTTCACTTATCGCTACACGCGTGATTGCCGCATTTTGATAATTCACACTCAATGTGTATGGAGTGCTAATATCGAATGTCGATGGAGCGTAGACTTGAATATAATAGCTACCTGCTGGCAGTGTAATTTGTCCATCCGCATTTTGAGTAAGGGAGCCGAGATTTTGCAGATTCGCATTCCACAGTTGAATAACATACGAACCGTTAGAAGACGTGTTGTTCAGTCGCAGATTGACCTTGCTTTGAGCATTCAAGGTAATTTTGGTCCAATCCTCGTCCAGCAGATTATCGATATTTTGCTGGCTCGTAAATGGAGTCGTACCGCGATCTTTGGCAAAGAACGGGTTATCATCCGGCTCGTTCTGATCATAGCTGTCCGACAGCGTCGTGAACAGTGTGAACGGATTGGTCGTATCGGCGCCTTGATACGAAGTAACGCTAATAAAATAATAGCCTGGCGTAGTTAACTGGCTCAGCAGCTCGTATTGTCCTGCTCCTTTGGCAGAATAGGATACCTGCTCCAGCGTGGATGTAGTAGGGTTCAAACGATACAGCGTCAGATCATAATCGACATTGCTCGTTCCGGTCGACAGAAAGGCAGTCAATTTTAACGAACTGGTCACATTGGTATAGTACCAGCGTGCGCCGCCCTGTTGATCGATATAACCGGAAATGGTCGAATTGGTGCTGATCAGCTCTGCCGTATCTGGCGAAGTATTGCTACCGTACGTGTTATCGGTTGCCGTAGCCGCAGCCAGACTCCGAGCAGCAGAATGGTTGGACAAAGGTATGTTTTGTGCTGGAGCAGATTTGCTGTTATGTACAGTGGCAGGTTGAACCTGAGTGGATAGCGGGCTCAACGTTTGATGTTTTGGAAATGCGGCTGTGCCTGAACTGCTCTGTGCCAGCGCGCTAGTACTGATCCCCGCCATACCGATGGATAGGGCAAGTGCAGCCGTACCTACAAGTTTCAATTTCATGTAATTATCTCCTTTATATGGATTTATTAACGATTTTAGTATAAAGCTAAATGACTAGATGTCAATCGATTTTTATACTTTAAGTCCCCCATTATCCGATTTGTACCATCTAAATCTAATTCTTTGGTAGTGGTTAAAAAGACGTGAATCCTCTTATTAAACAAGCCCCAACGATTGCAATTCCAGCAATTGTCGGGGCTTGTTCATCTGTATTCTATGCATAAATTCCGTATGGTGTGATTTTTTATGATTCTGTTCTTTAATGATTTAATTCCGAGTCGGCAATACCAGCGGCAGGAAAATATAATCGACAATTTCGGTTACGGTCTCTGCAGTTAGCATCTGCTGCTTGATCAAAAATTCATACCGAATCAGATCAAACGGAAGCGATACAATGCGTGCCCGGATCGCTTCCGGTGCGACTTCGCCACGCTTCACAGCATGCTGCAAAATGTCTCGCATAATCGAATTCAGGCTATCATCCTGTACCTTCTCCTTAAAATCTGCTAATGAACCGAGAATGGTGCGATCCCCATAGTCTGCCAGAATGCCAAAGACCGTTTCAGCGCCAATCATCTGGATCGTGTCTGTAATTTGTAGCAGAAATGTAAGCACGTCATCGCGTAGATTACCTGTATCCGGTGCCTTCATGTCAGGGCGAGGCACATATTTAATAATTGCTGCAATAACAAGCTCGCTTTTGCTCGGCCAACGTCGGTAGAGCGCATTTTTATTCGTTTGGGCGCGTGCAGCTACGCCATCCATCGACATCCCATTATATCCGACTTCATTTAATTCATCCCAGGCAGCTTGCAGCAGTGCGTTTTCCAGCACTTCACCGCGTCGGCGGGTGTTTTTGCTGGACGTGTCGTCCTGCTGGTTTGGTTGGTTGTTTGCATTCATCGATGTGCACCTTCCCGAATATCAATATAAATTCTGTACCTGTGTACAGTTGCGTTTTGGCTACACCTATAATATCATATTCAAATAAGGTACTAATCGTACCTTAAATAAATGAAAAGAAGGTTATCTTATGACGCATAGATTTATTTCTAAAATTTCAAAAATCCTGATTTCCGGTGCAAGCATTGCCGGACCTACACTGGCGTACTGGTTAGCAAGATACGGATTTGATGTGACGGTAGTCGAATTGTCCAGAGCAGTCCGAAGTGGCGGCTATCCGATTGATGTGCGTGGAACTGCTGTGGATGTTGCAGAGCAGATGGGGATTTATGCTAATTTACAGCAGAAAAATATTCATTCGGAAAAGGTCACTTTTTTGCATCCAGATGGCAGTACAGCAGGAGTGATACGACCGATCATGCTCACAGGTGGTTCAGCGACAAGAGATATCGATCTGCCGCGTGGTGAATTAACTACGGAATTGTATAATTTGACGCTGAAGCAGCCGATCCAATATCGTTTCGACGACTCGATTGTGGCGATGCACGAAGACGAGGATGGGGTTCAGGTGAGCTTTAAAAGTGGTCATCAGGATACGTTTGATATCGTCATTGGTGCGGATGGAATGCACTCCAATACACGCCGTTTGGTGTTTGGCGATGAAGCACCATTTACGCGCTATCTGGGCTATTGCTTTGGTGGCTTTACCGTACCGAATACAATGGGGCTTGCTTATGAATCGGTCGTGTATGCGTTGCCCGGTCAATATGCTATTTTGTCGGTGGTGAAGAACAGTGATACGATGCACGCTTTTTTGAATTTTGCGACAGAGGGCAAGCCGGATATCGATCACCGGGACACAGAGCAGCAGCGTAAGCGCCTGGCGGATTGTTTTGTCGGGGTGGGCTGGATCACACCTGAGCTGGTACAGCATATGCTGCATGCAGACGATTTTTATTTTGATACGGTTAGTCAGATTCATCTACCGAGCTGGCATAAAGGACGTGTAGCCTTCGTAGGCGATTCGGCGCATGCTCCTTCCTTTCTAACCGGACAGGGCAGCAGTCTGGCGATGGTCGGGGCGTATATTCTGGCAGGAGAGCTGGCTACTCATGAGCATTATGAGGATGCCTTTGCCGCTTATGAACAGATTATGCGACCATTTGCTGAAGCGAATCAGGCACTGGCGAATAACGCTTCCTTCATGATGCCGCGTACAGTGGAGGAGCTTGCTGCACGGAATAAGTTGCTGGATGCGATGAGTGAGAGCGGCAATCTAACGCTGCCTGAAGGGGATTCCGGTGACGTTCATAGTGCCTTGCACTTGCCGGACTATTCCAGTGCCCTGCAAAATTAAAAAGAAGTGGTGCTGTAGGATGATTGGCTTCGTAAAATCCGGTGTATGGCAATCGATGTTTGGAAACGATAAATAGGACAGAGGTTAGCATGTATCATTTTTATTTCCGAACGATATTTTGAAGAGCGGTCTTTTAACAGGTAGGTTTCGATTCCTTAGAAAGTCGTGCTTGAATCACTGTAAAAGCTGGGAAAATTGCTATTCATCAGTTATAATAGAAGTAAAGAAAGCAGACCAGGCAGGTACTCCTACTTACTGGGCTGCTTTTTGCCGTCTGTGCTGCCCTGTACCCATTATACGGATCGGGACAGGCAACAATATGACGGCAGGCAGTGTTATTTTGACCGATTACAGCCTGTGTCGTAAGGGCATGTTGACTTGAATATGTAGTAGTGAATATGTAGCAGTGGAAGATTCGTTAAGTTCAGATAGACAGGAGTTTTGAATAATGAGTGTACAGGCGCCTGTAATGCAGCAGGCTCAGCAATTGCTGCAAAAATATTTTGGTTATGAGGATTTTCGTGAAGGTCAGCGCAAGATTGTCGGCAGTCTGCTGGAGCGTCGGGATACGCTCGGCATTATGCCGACCGGTGGCGGTAAATCGATCTGTTACCAGATTCCCGCGCTCGTGCACGAGGGTGTGACACTGGTTATTTCGCCACTAATCTCGCTGATGAAGGATCAGGTGGATGCGCTGGAGGCAGCAGGTGTAGCGGCGGCATACATCAATAGTACACTGAGTGGTCGTGAGGTTAATCAGCGTATCAATGCGGCGCGCCGCGGCGAGCTGAAGCTGCTGTATGTCGCACCGGAGCGATTGGAGCTGGACTGGTTCCGTGACGAAATGAATGGTGTGAATATTACATGTCTGGCTGTCGATGAGGCGCATTGTGTATCCCAGTGGGGACATGATTTCCGTACCAGTTATCTGGAAATCGCCCCTTTTGTCGATCAAATGCCGCAGCGTCCGATTGTGGCGGCATTTACAGCGACAGCGACACCGGAAGTACGCAGTGACATTTTGCGTCTGCTCCAACTGCGGCAGCCAGAGGTGTTCATCACCGGACTGGGACGGGATAATCTGTCGATGTCGGTGCTGCGTGGTACGCAACGCAAAGAATTTGTAATTGATTATGCACGTACGCATGAGAATGATTCCGGTATTATTTATGCGGCTACACGCAAAGATGTGGACGATCTGTACAGTCGTTTGCTTAGCAGCGGTGTGCAGGCAGGACGCTACCATGCAGGGATGAGCGATGACGAGCGTGATCAGAGCCAGGAAGCATTTCTGTATGACGATGTGCGTGTGATCGTCGCGACCAATGCGTTCGGAATGGGGATCGACAAATCAAACGTACGGTATGTGATTCACTATAATATGCCGAAAAATATGGAAGCTTATATTCAGGAAGCCGGACGCGCCGGTCGTGATGGCGATCCGAGTGAATGTATTTTGTTATTCAGCCCGCAGGACATTATGACGCAAAAGTTCCTGCTGGAGCAAAATATGAACGAAGGCGATCGCAAGCATAATGACTATCGTAAAATGCAGCAGATGATCGACTACTGTTATACGACCAAATGTCTGCGTAATGCGATGCTTGATTATTTTGGCGAGCAGCATGCGGGAGAACCTTGCGGTCAGTGTAGCTCCTGCCGTGATAGTCGCGAGTTGGTCGATACGACGATTGAAGCGCAGAAGATCTTTTCTTGCATTTACCGATTGCGCGAGCGTTTTGGCGTATCTGTCGTGGCACAGGTGCTCAAAGGCTCACGTAACAAAAAAGTGCTGCAATACAAATTCGATGAGCTGCCTACACACGGTCTGCTGTCTCATCTAACGGAAAAGGAAATTTCCGAGCGCATCAATGTGCTGGCAGCCGAGGGCTATCTGCTGCTTACCGAAGGACAATATCCGGTCGTCAAATTACAGCCGCTTGCTGCCGAGGTGCTAAAGGGACAGCACAAGGTTATGCAGCGTGTTCCATTGCCGGTAGCTACACCAGCAGGACGCACGTCCAGCAGCCGTTCGCGTGCGGGAAGCGATGAGCTGTCCGCCGTAAATGAGACGATCTTCGAGCAATTGCGTCTTATTCGCCGTGAGCTTGCTTCGCGTGAAGGTGTACCCTCGTATATTATTTTCAATGACGCGACCTTGCGTGAGATGAGTGTGGTCGAGCCGCAAAGTGAAGGGGAGATGCTCACGATTAAGGGTGTGGGTGAAGTAAAATATCGCAAGTACGGCGAGCCATTTCTTGCCTTTTTCCAGAAGAAGACGATGGAGGAGAACAGTACGTTCGGGGATGAGTATTAATACAAAACGATAGGCGTGAAAAAGGGAACCTCTACAGATGAGGTTCCCTTTTTGTGTGTATAGATGCCATAGTCCATTGCTGTTACAACGATATATTCACTGAATTATAATCGTAGCCGCTCACTATCCATAGAATGAAGCCATAGGACACTAGCTTGCATGCGATTAAGCAGTGCTGCAACAGGCGGATCGCTGATGGGTATGAACTTGATTAAGCCGTTTTACGACGGAACAGCAGTTGATCCAGCGAGAAGCCGGTATTGTTGCTTACTGCCAGATACAGAGCGACCAGCATGAAGGACAGATCAAGCTCGTAACCAGCCATTTGTCCATTGCCCATCAGACCGGCAGACAGCTTCACTGTGAATACTGCGCCAAGCAGAACGAGAATAAGCAGGATCGATACATAACGTGTGAACAAGCCAACAATCAGCAGAATGCCGCCAACGAGTTCAATCGGAGAGACGATATAAGCGAGGAAGCCAGGAATGCCTACACTTTGGAACCAGCCGGATACGCCAGCCATCCCCATCTGGAATTTACTAATGCCGTGAGCCAAAAATAGAATACCGAGCACAACCCGCATAATCGTAGATACTACTGTTAATTTCATCTTCAAACACTCCTTAAATAATTTGATTACTAAAAGTAATTTACAACCTCTTTATCAGTATGTCAACAAAAATATTACAAATGTTTATATATTATTCTCATGAGTAATATTTGTTGGACTAAGTAAACTCCGCTCCACCATAACGAATAAGCGTATACATCTGGCTATATAGCGCCATTTTATTTTTTGAAAATAGATCGTCTGTTATTGCGAATTGAAGTGCTCATTTGGTGCAATTTCATTTGCGTGATGCTGCTGCACGCCTGTATGATGGAAACTACCAGCAACATGCTGATTTATCTATAGCAAGGAGAATAATCACGATGGAAATCGGTTCGATGATTCGTGCCATTCGTAAGCGTAAAAACATTACTATTGCTCAGATTTGTGAACAAACTGGATTATCGCAGGGCTTCATGAGTCAGCTAGAAAATAATAAAACATCGCCTTCACTTGCTACATTGGAGAGCATTGCTACTGTACTGAATGTATCGCTCGCCCATTTGCTGCTCAGTCGCGAAGAGCGTATCCATGTTGTGAAAAAGGATGAACGTCCGCTGACTTCAATCGGACAGCAGCCGATGAAGGTATACGAGCTGGGCATTACCCGCAATATGCGTGTGACGCTGGTCGAACTTCCGGCAGGATGCTCCAGCTCAGAGAAGATGATCGCCCATGAGGGGGAGGAGATTCATACGGTCGTACAGGGACGTGTACGAGTCGAATACGGGGCTGAGGTTAGCGAATTAGAGGCAGGCGATAGCTTTAGCTGGAATGCGGTCGTACCGCACCGGGTGACAAATATTGGTGAAGAGTCTGCTACGATTCTGATCTCGGTGTATCGCGAGCGGGAGTGGATGTGAATGAGCGGCAGGGTGTCGCTGTTTCAGATGTATGTTGGAATCGATTATTCCGGTGCGGAAAAGCCCGATTCGCGCATTAAGGGGCTGGCCGTTGCTGTCGCTAGAGAAGAGCAACCGTTTCAACTGCAATTGCCGCCCGTGTCGGATGCCCGGTTAGCGGAGCCTGTCGCACCGACGAAGCAAGCGCTATGGTCAAGGCGTCTCGTGCATCGATGGTTGCTGTATCAGCTTCATTACAGCCGTGAGCGAATGATTGTGGGACTCGATTACGGGTTGTCCTACCCGCTCAGTCAGCTAGAGCGACTCGGTCTGCATGACTGGGATACGTTTCTAGCGTGGAGTAATCGCACATGGCAAACCTCTCGTCTGACCATGAAACAAAGTAAGGAGCAAGTTAGCTATGTGAATTCTACCGATAAACGGCTCGTTGAACGTGAATTCATTCCGTCTACGAAGAGCGTGACTGATCTGGATCGTGTATCGGGTATGCAGGGAGCGGTTTCTTACTCGACGCACACAGGCTTGCCCTGGATATATCGCCTGCGGAAATGGCAGCGACGCGGTCTGAAGGTTCACTTTTGGCCGTATGATGGTCTGGTGGTGCCGGATGATTGTCATGTCATTACAGAAGCATACCCATCCTTATATCGCCGACGAATCCAGACGACTGCATCGTACGAGCAACTGAGCGAGCATCAGCGCGATGCTGCTTATATTGCCGATTGGCTGCAAGCGCGTGATCGCGCCTGCACACTGGCATCTTATCTGGAGCTGGCTACACTGAGTGAAGCGGAGCAACAGCTTGCCCTGCTGGAAGGCTGGATACTCGGTTGTCTGTAAAATAGAGCAAAGGAGCGGATCACCCATGAAGGTTGTTCTGTCTACATTGAATGCGAAATATATTCACACCTCGCTTGCCATTCGTTGCTTGAAGGCGTATAGCGAGAAGGAATTCGATATAGAGCTGGCAGAGTATACGATCAAGGACCCGGTAATGAATATCGTATCTGATCTGTATCGCAGACAACCGGATGTGATCGGCTTCTCCTGTTATATCTGGAACATTGAGGAAACGATTCGTGTGATTGAAGTACTTAAAAAAGTAATGCCGCACACACGCGTTGTACTTGGTGGGCCCGAGGTATCGTATGATACAGAGCAATGGATGCAGCGACTGCCGCAGGTTGATTTTATCGTTATGGGCGAAGGGGAGGAGACATTTCACCAGTTACTGCAGGAGATCGAGGGTGCAGGCAAATATCATTTTATTTACGGTGTTGCCTATCGTAAAGGCGATGAGATTATTGTGATGCCAGGCAGACCGAAGCAGGATTTGAATGAGCTGCCAAGTCCGCATCGTTTCCCGGAAGATATTCCGCATCTCGCCAAGCGGGTCGTCTATTTTGAGACGAGTCGGGGTTGTCCGTTTAGCTGTCAGTTCTGCCTGTCCAGTATTGAAGTGGGCGTGCGGTACTTTGATATCGAGCGTACGAAAAGCGATATTTTATACCTGATCGAAAATGGTGCCAAGCTGATCAAATTCGTCGATCGTACCTTTAACATTAAGCGGGATTATGCGCTGGATATGTTTCAATTTCTAATTGAGAATCATAATGGCTGTATGTTCCAGTTCGAGATTACAGCCGATATTATGCGTCCGGAGGTGCTGGATTATCTGGCTGAGCATGCTCCGCCTGGTGTGTTTCGCTTTGAGATTGGTGTGCAATCGACGAATGATCCGACCAATGAGCTGGTAAAGCGTCGTCAAAATTTCACCAAGCTCAGCCGAACGGTCCATACGATCAAGCGCTCCGGTAAAATCGCCCAGCATCTGGATTTGATCGCCGGTCTGCCGTTGGAGGATTATGCTACCTTCCGCAAAACGTTCAATGACGTGTTTGCGCTTGAACCGGAGGAGTTGCAGCTTGGCTTTCTCAAAATGCTGCGCGGCACCGGACTGCGCCTCGACGCGGAAAAGTATCAATATACGTATATGGATCATGCGCCATATGAGATTCTGGGCAGTCATGTATTGTCATTTGAGGATATTGTACGTCTGAAGCGATTGGAGGATGTGCTGGAGAAATACTGGAATGCGCATCGGATGGATCATACGCTGGCGTATTTGATGCGGTATGAATTCGATTCGCCGTTTGACTTTTTCCAGGCGTTCGGCGATTACTGGGAAGAGCAGGGCTGGCAAAAGATCGGGCATCAGCTAGAAGATCTATTTACCCGCTTACAGGCATTTTTACAGCAGCATGGATTACAGCAACCGGATAGGGTGCACGGATTGATGAAGCTGGATTATTTGCTGAATCATCGACAGAAGCCGCGTAAAATCTGGTGGGATGATGCACCGGATCGAGATACGATCAGTCGCTATTTGCAGCAAGGGATGCGGCAATCGGAAGTATTACCGGTGGCATGGAGCGGTGCTGCGATGAATGAGCGTGAGCTGCACAAGCATATCGTGCTGGAGGAATTACCTTTCCGTCTGGATGCTGTACTGTCAGGTGAACTGGATACCGCTTCAGAAGGTGGAAGTGTGCTGCTGGTAAATTATCGTCAGCAGGAGCAGTCCAGACCTGAATATATTATTTTGCAACAGCAGTATGACGGGGTGTAATTTCAGTTGTCTGTTGATTAGAATTAAATACATTCAATTATGCAGAAAGCTATTGATAGCGAAAGCAAATGCACTTCAGCCGCAAGCTCATCTTACAACAATAGAAGCTAATACATGAAGGAGGGTGCTGGTATGAGCTATAGCTGGGTAGGCAGTCGATATATGTTTTTGGATGAAATCTCGGTTACAGAGCAAAAGGGCATCCACATCGGACGCTATGGCGGCAATACGCTGAGCGGAGCGACAAAAAATGAGGATGGCTTGATCGTGTTACAGAGCGAAGCAGGCAATGGGCGACTGGCGATTGTACTGGATGCGCATCATAGTGCCGAAAGTGCAGAGCTGGTAGTGGATCAGCTACTGGATCATAAGGAGCAGCTTACTGCATTGCTGGAACGCCAGGATGCTTTTCAACAGCTAGAGCCGTATATCGTGCGCATGTTATCCGATGAAGCATTCCGCGCTGCCTGTTGCCAGGTCAAAGGGGAAACAGCCCTGCTTATCGTATATCAGCGTGAACAATATGTATGGTGGTTCTCGGTTGGAGATTGTGTCGCTTATGTGCTTCATCCAGAGCTTGCTGCGCTTGGTCAATATGAGCTGAATCAGCGTCAATTTTACGAGTGGATCGGTCAGACCAATACATTTGCCGGGGCCGTTCCTTGCTATAGCAGTGGTCGCCGTCAGCTCCGTCATGGGCGTAATGTGATCGTGCTGTTGACGGATGGCATTGTGGAGGGAGCAAAGCGGGAGTATGAGCATGCTCCGACACTATATGGTGCGCTGTACAATGAGCACAGTATGAGTGTAAATCTGCATCGTCTGCTCAACCATTTGCATACGACTGGAGCCTATGATAGTGCGACGATTATATGCTGGGAATACGATCATCCGGGTGAAGCGGATATGCCCTCCGATCAGAAAACCGATACGTATTCAGAGGATTGAGGTTGGACGGTATGTAGTAGAAAAAGGTAGAGCCAATAAGGTAAGGATGAAATGGAAAAAATGAAATGGAGGGATATCGATGCTGGAGACGAAGCAGCTTTATTTTCGACCTTACGAGGAAACAGACCTACCTTTTTTGCTAACGATGTCACAGGATGAGCAGGTGATGAGGTATATCGGTGCAGGTGTAACATGGACAGAGGCGGAGGCGGCGGAGCGGATACAACGATTTATGAAGCAAGTGCAGCAATATGGCTATGGCTTCATGGTAGCGATGCATCGGCAGGAAGCCCGTCCGGTGGGACACGCCGGAATTTTGCGTCAGCAGGTGGACGACAAGACGGAGCTGGAGATCGGCTACTGGATCGCTCGTTCACACTGGGGACAGGGACTGGCCAGCGAAGCGGCGATTGCATGGCGACAATACGGCGAGCAGCAGCTTAATCAGCAACGACTCATTTCACTCATTCATCCAGCGAATAAAGCATCCGCAGCAGTTGCCCGTAAAAATAATATGGTTCTGGAGGGCGAGATCATGTTCCGTTCCAAACCTGTATTGTTGTACACGACGAATCCGCGTAGGGGATCATGATCGATCATTGCTGGAATGAACCCGCTTCGTTTATGTAGTACAATAGGCAAGCTTATACGTAGCTCCTGCTTGCTAACAAGCGCTACCGGAAAGTGGCGTAATCATAAACTATCGTAAGCACTAAAGCGCACACCATAATATATAACTACAGACGAACACAACAACAGAAAGGAACGATCCCATTGACTCAACCTCATCCTACAGATGCAACAGCAGAACAGGAGCATCAAGCGATAGCCCAATCGGATTCATCACTACAAGCATCTGAAGTGCCTGCATCGATTCCAGCAGCACCAGCCGCAGAGGTACATAGCGATCTATCGGAGCAGAAGCAGCATATTCTGGCGGCAACCTATGCCTTTGTCAAACGAGAGCTAAGTGGCGAGACCAGCGGACATGACTGGTGGCATATCCACCGTGTCGTACAGATGGCACGCCGCTTAGCACAGGCCGAAGGAGCCGACGACTACATTTGCAGTATGGCAGCCTTACTACACGATATCGCTGATGAAAAGCTAAATCCATCCAAAGAAATCGGCATGCAGCGTGTAGCCGATTGGCTGGAAGACCAGCAAGTGGATGGAGCTCACCGTGAGCATATTACCTTTATCATCGCGAATATGTCCTATAATGGCGGCAACAATCCACCCCTGCCATCGATTGAAGGCAAAGTTGTACAGGATGCCGACCGTCTGGACGCGATTGGTGCAATTGCCATCGCCCGCACATTTGTATATGCAGGTCATGTCGGCGATATGATGTACGATCCTGACTTGCCCGTACGCGAGCAGATGACCGCAGAACAATACCGTAATGGTCGCAGCACAGCAATCAACCATTTTCACGAAAAGCTGCTCAAACTCAAAAACCGAATCAACACCCCTTCCGCACGCCACATTGCCGAAGAGCGCCATCAGTACATGGAGCAATACGTACAACGCTTCTACGAGGAATGGGAAGGTCGCTAAGTTATACACCTCATTGCCGCGTTACGTATTTATCGGATGTCATTGAATTAGACATGGAAAAGTTACAATTCGCATAGAACGAAGGCAAGCCAATAAGGGGATAGACAATTTGGGAGAGGCGGGAAGCTACATTGAATTTCTAATCTGTAGCTTCCAGCGGCTCCAATGAGTCCATCCCCTTATTCCTTACCAGAGTGATAGTTGCTCTATTGGCAACAATCCAACCTCTAATGAAATTCATCCTGCATAAATAAAACTATCGTATAAGCGTGCATCCCCGCCCTGTGTGCTTACAACAATTCGCTCACACGCACGATCTGGAAAGATCAGGCTGGTGATCGCATACATCCCCTCTCCAGCAAATACCTCTACCGAACAGCTATCCAGCACAATCCGCAGATTCAGATGACTGCTATACGGAATATGCACCTGCTGACCACGAGTAAATAACGGATCAACCTCCGTTTGTCCCGAATGCTCACGCCGTACGCTCAGCAGCTCACTTGTAGCATGATAACCGATCGTTGTGTACTGCTCGGATGTATGATGAATGGTAACTGTCAGCTCATCCAATCCATCATGCTGCACGCGTAGCTGAATATCAGCAATCTCGGCAGAGGTCACCAGCTCATAGGGCTGTTCAGCCGACACCGTCAGGTTGGATAGCTTATGCTTTTCGGTAAAATAACGTTCCAGCTCCGCTACAGGTCGCTGGCAAATGAGCAATTGATTTTTCAGTGGACGCAGACATAAGGAGCGTGGAATCGTCATCGCTCCATTCCAATTGTCCATCGGTAGCTCACGAGCATAGCGCCAGTTGTTCATCCAGCCCATATAGATGCGCCGACCGTCTTGTTCAGGAATATCGGAGAAGCTAACCCCAGCATAATTATCGCGTCCATAATCAAGCCACTGTATCCGATTATATTCCGGCATAAATTGTCTACCATCAAATGACCCGATAAAATACTGCGTCCGCGATCCGTTGCCAAGCTGGGGCTGATCTCCTGTACTTACAAGCAATACCCATTTACACGAACCGGTGCCTTCAATGGGCAAACGGAACAGATCCGGGTATTCCCATACCCCTTCATGCGAGCCAAAGCCTTCACCAAACCGGCTTTCCAGCTTCCATTCCAGCAGATTACGTGACGTATAAAAGGATACATTCTGACCGGTAGCTACAACCATCACCCAGTATCCCTTTGGACGATACCAGAACACCCGTGGATTACGAAAATCGCCATCGGCACTGCTGGTCAGCACCGGATTGTCCTCATATACTGTCCATGTTCGTCCACGATCCTGACTATGGGCGATGCACAGGCTTTGTACTTCATGTGTGACTATGTCTGCAGGGGGCACAGCAGCAGAGGCGGTATGCGTAGGGTCGATCGAGCCATTGCTGCTGTCTGGCTGTTCCAGATGCTGAGTATAGATGGCAACCATCCCCGGCCCATCTGGAAATAGTCCTGACGTATTGTTCCAGTCGACAACGACGCTGCCCGAGAATCCCGAGAATAGAGTATCATGATGATTCGGCTGTATGGCAACATCCAACTCTTGCCACTGAATAAGATCGGTGCTTACCGCATGTCCCCGGTGCATTGAATTACCGACAGCAGCATGCGGCTGATACTGATAAAACAAATGGTATTCTCCTTCAAAATAAACCAGACCATTCGGATTATTCATCCAGTGTTGCTGTGGTGAAAAGTGAAGCTTTGGTTTGTAAAGCTGCACATCGAACGTTTCCATCGTGTACCCACCCTTCGCGAGAGATCACCGCAGAATATGTTGATAGCGTTTACATAAAACCAGAAGCCTATCTAAAAATATGTCCTATCTTCATTTTATCCAAACAACCAGATCACCGCTATACTTAATTTTTCAAAAAAATGGATATTCAGATATGAAAATAATGCGTACCGCCTGACCGGATAGACAAAAGAAAAGCCAACAACAATCCGCACAATCGGCTCATCATTGGCAAGAGTCTATTTTCATTTTAAGGCCTGCAAAGGATCGTTGTGCCCTTACAAAGGATCGTCGTATTTCCAAGTCGTACGGAAGCGAGGTAACAAGCACAATTTAGATGATGCTGGATACTTTGCGTGCTTGAACATCAAGCTGCTGTGCAGAAGAAGCGAGCAGATTGAATTCTTCCAGCGCGGTCTCAATCTGTTCCCGGCTTTCCTCGACATTTTGGTGCACATCCGTTGTACCGTTGGAGATTTTATTGATTTCTTTGGCGATTGCATCTGCGCTGCTTTTCACTTCACTGATCGAGGATTCGACCATACCGGAAAGCTTGCGAACCTCCTTGGCAACGATATCGAAGCCGCGTCCAAATTCACCTGCATGCGCAGCTTCAATGGCAGCATTGAGAGCCAGCAATTGTGTCTGCGAAGAAATTTCGCGGATCGTTTTGACGACATTTTGGATAGCCTGTGCCTGCTTTTGCAAATTGTCCAGTACCATCGTATTGTCCGAAGCTACAGAAGCAATGCGCTGAATGCTGGATAGCAGCTCACCGTTGCGTTTGATGCCATCCTCAGCACGGCGGTTCAGATCGTCTGCCATATCCTGTATGTGATGGACAACGGTCGTGATGTTCATTTGACGAGTTGTAATATTGGTTGCGATTTTGCATATGCTCACTACGCGTGTACCTTCTTCGTTGTAGACTGGCATATACGTAGCTTCGAGCCAGATTGGATTACCTGAAGCATCCTTGCGCTTAATTTTATCCTGATAGCTTCGGCCGGAGATTAAGCCTCTCCACATAGTTTCGTATTCCGTGGATTGTGTTAATTCAGGAAAGCAAAAAAGTTGGTGCTTCATACCGAGCATTTCTTCAGCTCTATATCCCATCGCCTTCGCGAAATTATCGTTTACATAAGCGACCTCACGATTCGTATTGAAACGGATAATTGCAAGATTCTGATTGAGCGCTTTCATCATAAGTTGATCATTAACTTCCACATGGTTATTAGTTGGGATGTAAGTAGACATATAATTCCTCCAAATTCAAACTTTAAATCAATCATTAATTAGACGCATGTATGTGGGATTATTTCATATAAGATAATAAGTTAAGATAGTAAGTTAATGTGCTGTATACTTATTTATCGTATACGAACCAAATAATGATTAGGCAATTTAGCCTATTTTAATAAAAAATCGCGAAATTATATTTAACAAAATTTAATTTATAACTAAATAATGGATCGGATTAAAAAATGATACATAAATTAGTGATAAATTGGATGGAAAAATCATGTTAGAAGATGAAAAGAATTTATATCTGTTCACACGCCAAAGTTACAAAATGATGATAAAATCGTGGTGTAAAGCGAAGTATACAGCGCATATAGAAGGATATGCTTAATCAATAACAATATGGTGTATATGTAACATAGAGAGCAAGCAAACCGGTTGTAGACATTGGATATGATCAGCGAGACACGGACCATTTCTTATGTGCTGTTCATCAATGCTATAAGACTACAGGCTATTGTCATTAATGTCTGAACATGTCGAATCTGAATTCATAGTAAGGTGCCTTTGTAGTGCTTATTATTCCGTTTCTTAAATGTGTATTACACATAAATGACTTGTATGATTCAGTCGAAAAAATATTTTCTTAAATGCGTAACGCTACACCTATTCACCATACAGCCGGGAACGATGTCGATTGCAATTGATACGGAGGTCTGGTTGTTCTCATGGAATGGGAACGTTATACTTAAAAGTAACATCTCGTCGCTAGTATATACGCGATTAGTCGGAATATAGATCACTCGATGTTAGCTGTCTAGTCCCATAGAGATGAAGCTTCTTACTTTTACATATAGCAGGTGTTTAGCATGTAATACTGTAGCTGTAATAGATTGAAAGCAATGCCAACCGTCACTCGTCTTATAACGGTATCGCTGGTACTTTATGTTCGGTGTAGAGCATAACTGTGCCACAATGTGCCGATGAAAGGAGGAGTCGCCATGAAGCGTTTTGTAGATTATAGCGGAGAGCCGTATGCATTATGGGCGATTTTACGCAGTGGTGCGTCTATTGCGGTGAGATGTGCATGTGGAGCAGCGGGATCCATCCGCTGTGATAACGATGAACTGGTGATGATCTGTAGCCAGTGTATGCAAAAGAAAGTGTACGAGCAGGAAGCAGTGTATAGTGTATCCGGTAACTGCAACCATTGTGATCGCTGGTTTAATGAGCGGTTACATGACAAGCGGCAGTATACGCATAAAATGATCAATTATCCCTGCCCGCATTGCGGAACGGTTCAGGCTATGCATGTGAAGAAACGATTCGACTGCAGGTATTATCATTCTGCCATTCGGGATGGACGTGATCCTTATTTTGGATTGGAGCTATATTTTCTGTCCTCCTATCGTGGGAAGCCCGTGTGGGCGCTGAATCGTGAGCATTTGAGTTATTTATTGACGTACATTGCTGCCGATCAGCGGCAACGTCCGACGTATGCTTATACGCGTACCGCTTCTTATCGTATACCGCGATATATGAAAGAGGCGAAAAATCGCGAGGGCATGATCAAGCTGTTGACACGTATGCAAAATCAAACCCGATAAGCTGCACGCTCCACCTGCTTATCTTTACGATCTAAAGGAGTGAAGCGCATGAGCCGTTACGAGGATCGGTTGAATGATTATAAGCGTCGCCAGCATGCAGACCATCTGACCTTTCATACGCTGGATGAGCTGGTCGCGATGTGCGGGAAGCTGCACAATAACTGGTTGTATACGAATGTGGATCAATGGAATCAGAACCCGCTGCATACGCCGGTTTATTATTTTAATGAGGATTGGCTTCAGGATCAGCTAGAGGAAGAGCAAGCTATTGAAAATGAACGAGGCGATATTTTCCCGAATGAGCTGGCGGATGCGGGTCTACAGAGCTGGTTTGAAATGGCAACGTTTGAGGATGTGGTCGAGGTATTGCACGATGCTGAGCAGCCTGTGACGTTACCGATGATTGTGATCGCGCTAAAATATTATCATGAATACGATGCTTTTCTCGATTATGAGGATATGGAAGCAAGACTACAGCTATACGATGTAATGAAGAAGGTAGCCGATGAGCAAAAGCCTGAATCATAAGCATGAACAGAATTGATTATGTACAAATAGGGAAGAATAACAACTATGCATGAAAGGATGAACAATAATGACGAACAAAGATACATACCGCTTTCAGGTCAATCTGAGCGGCATGATTAATATTTTATCCAATCACCTGTACAGCAATCCACGCGTATTCCTGCGCGAGGTGATGCAAAACGGGGTGGATGCGGTTACTGCACGCACACAGATCGAGCCCGAGCATACAGGTCATATTCATATTGAACTGACCGGAGATATCACCAATCGTACATTGATTATTGAAGATAATGGGATCGGTCTGAACGAGGACGATATTCATGAATTTCTGGCACAGATCGGTCAATCGTCCAAGCGCGGCGAAGCAGCCTTTACAGGGGAGACCTCCTTTATTGGACGCTTCGGTATCGGTCTGCTGTCCTGCTTTATGGTGAGTGATGAGATTGTGATGGTCACACGCTCAGCGAAGGGCGGGCCAACACTGGAATGGCGTGGTCAACCGGACGGTACGTATAGCATTCGCAAGCTGGATACAGAGCTATCTCCAGGCACGAAAGTCTATTTGCGCTGCAAGCCGGGCAGTGAAATGTATTTTGATCCAGAATATCTGGCAGAAGGACTGTTTTACTATGGTGCGCTGCTGCCTTATCCGATTACGCTTCATACGGGTGAACAGACACGAGTCATTAATGATCAGCGCCCGACATGGCTGCATGAACCGGAGCTGGCGCGCAGTCATCGCGATGAAGTGCTGGACTTCGGTGAGCGCTTGATGGGCGAGCGGTTCAAGGATTTTATTCCACTGCGCACGGCTTCCGGTCGCACGGGCGGGATTGCCTTCGTATTACCACATTCGGTCAATTTGAACGCGAAGCGCTCCCATCAGGTGTATCTGAAGTCGATGCTCGTATCGGATAAAGCGGAAAATATTTTGCCGGACTGGGCATTTTTCGTAAAATGTCTGATCTGGACGGATGAGCTACAACCAACCGCTTCACGGGAGCATTTTTATGAGGACGAGCGGCTGGAGCAGGTTCGTCAGGAGCTGGGTGAATCGATCCGCAGTGAATTGATGCGTATGGCGGATTATGATCCAGATCGTTTGCAGCATATTATTCAGCTTCATGTGCTGTCGATGAAGGCACTGGCAACGGAGGATGAGCAATTTTATCGGATTATTCATCGCTGGCTGCCATTTGAGACGACATTTGGTCGCCGTACACTGGGCGAGATGCTGAAGGAGCATGATCAGATTTATTTCACGCTAACGCTGGATGAATACCGTCAGATTACGCATGTGGCGGCAGCGCAGACAATGCTGGTCGTGAACGGTGGCTATATTTACGATGCCGAGCTGATGACCGCCTTGCCATTTGTGAATGATCGGGTGAGTACGCGTCGTCTGCAGCCGGAGGATGTATCGATGTCCTTTATCGATCTGACGCCAGATGAGCGCCGTGCTTATTATGAGCTGACTCGTACAGCAGATACGGCATTACAGCGTTTCCGTTGTCAGATTCAATTAAAACGCTTCAAGCCATCCGAGCTGCCAGCATTGTTCACCTTGTCCAAAGAATCCTCCGAGCTGCGTTCGCTGGAAGCAGCCAAAGAAGTCAGCACAGACACGCTGTCTTCCATTCTGGGCAGTCTCGGTTCGGCGCTGGAGCAATCCGCGTATTCGACACTGTATCTGAATCTGGATAATCCGGTTGTTAGCAAAATTTTCATGCCTGGCAATGAAGCGATGATGGTGGTCGCCGTAGAGATGCTGTATGTAAACGCGCTGATGATGGGGCATTATCCGATGAATCGTCAGGAGCTGGCTACACTCAATCAAGGGATTTTGCGCTTTATTGAACTTGGTTTGTCTGCAGGAGGAAATGGAGGTACGCAATGAGCGAAATGTTTGCTGATCCGGAATGTAAGCAGTTATTCTGGCAGGCACGCGCACTTCCCGATGGATTGGCCAAAATCGAGCTACTTGAGCAAGCCCTGCGTATTGCGGACACGCTGGGCGATATATGGGGAGCGTATACGATCCGTGGCGATCTGGTCGATGCTGCCGTCTTTAGTGGCTATCCGCTCAAAGCGATTACTCATTTTTCATGGCAGCTCGGTCAGTTTGATCTGAATCCGGTCTATAACGAACGGCAACTATTATGGTCGTATAAATGGATCGTTAGCAATTCACTTCATTTTCCGCAAATTAGTCGCCAGCAATTGATGGAGCTTATGGCGGATATGCGTGATCGTTATCTGCGCGCAGGCTACAGTGAGCGCACGTATTACTGTAATTTGTTTACTTTTTATGTGCATACCGGTGAGTTTGAGCTGGCAGATGAATATTATGCAAAATACAAAAAAATGAGGCGCGAATCGATTAGTGATTGTCGCGCCTGTGATCAGAATGAGATTGTAGGCTATTTTGCCAAAACCGAGCGCTATAAGGATGCGATCAAGGCAGCCAAGCCGATCGTCAGCGATAAAATGCGCTGTCAGGAAATCCCGCATCTTACTTATGCAGAGCTGTTAATGCCACTTTACAAGCTCGGTCAGCACGAAGAAGCAGCGAGCTATCAGCAAAAGAACTATCCGATGATTCGCAGCAATCGAGATTTCCTGTACAGCATTAGCAAGCATATTGCTTACCTTGCTCTTACTGACCCATTTAAAGGATTGGAGCTGTATGAACAGCATGCTGCCTGGTCGCTCGATTGTGATAGTCCATTGGATCGCATGTATTTTCACGCTTCGGCAGCGGGTTTGTTTACGGTGCTTGCGCAGGAACAGGTGGATTTTCAGATTCGGTTGCCAGAAGCATATCCGCATCCCGAAGATCGTCAGGATGTAGCATCGCTGTCGCGCCATCTCAAAGCAATGGCGTTCGAGCTGTCAGAGCAATTTGATCGTCGTAATGGAACGTCGCATTATATGGAATTGATGACCAGGCTAGTCGAACCGCAATAAACGAATAAATGAACCAGAGAATAAACCTCATGACCACGTTCCCTTTAAATAGCCATTGTCTTCGATAGGACAATGGTCGGGTGCGGGTTTACTGGAATGAGGATCGACCATCGAATAAGTAAAGGTTGGTATACACATAGAAGCAATAAAGTAGAATCAATAGTCGAGTACAGGAGGATGGGACAATGAGTATGGATACAGGACGAGGTTATGAGGAATTACTATATGAAGCGTACGGCTTGCCGAATGGACATGCCAAGCTGCAATTGTTGGAGGAAGCGGCACGTATGGCCGATACACTTGGTGAAGTCGAAGCAGGCTATAAGATTCGTGAGGAAATCGTAGAAACGGCATCCTTCAGCGGATTTCCACGTACTGCACTCGTTGCTTTCTCATGGCAATTAGGACAGTTTGATAAAGATCCAGAACTGTATGACGTTTGGACATTGCTCTGGTCATATAAATGGATTCTCGGCAATATCGCCACCTTCCCGGAAATTGAACGTGCTCAAATTGATGCGTTATTGGAGGATATGCGCCGCCGTTATTTGGAATTTGGCTATAGTGATTATGCTTACCATTACTATCGCTTTGTGCTGGCAATCGATTATGGGGAGCTGGCTCAGGCAGAGCAGTCACTCAATCAATTGAAGCAAATGCAGCGAGATGGGATGAGCGATTGCGAAGCCTGTGAGCAGAATGAATTTGTGGATTTCTGGGCTCAGCGACAAAATGATGAAGAAACGCTCAAGGCTGCGCAGCCCATTATGAAGGGCAAAATGACCTGTGCGGAAGTTCCTCATGTGACGCTGCCTAAAATATTGATGCCATTATATCGTCAGGGCAAACAGAAGGAAGCGGCTGAATACCAGAAGAAAAGCTACAAGCTGATCCATGATAACACGGATTTTGTGCATGCGATTGGTGAGCATATCGGCTACCTGACCGTAACGGACCCTTACAAAGCGCTGGAGCTATTTGAGAAGCATATACACTGGACAGATCTGAATGAGGCACCTATTGATAAAATGCTGTTCCATGCTTATGCCAGCGGTATGTTCAAGCGCCTCGCACAGGAAACTGTGCAATTTAACGTAAAATTACCTTCATCGTATCCTCATCCTGAGCATGCAACGGATGTGAAGCGATTGGCTGAGCATTATGGCGAACTGGCAACTGATGTAGCGCATCAGTTGGATCGTCGTAATGGCAATAGCTATTATAGCGAATATGTGGCTCGCTTGATGGATACAGTCTGATTGTGATTGTTAACATGCAGCGCAGCACAAAGGTATACAGGGGTGAGTGTGACCTCACAGGGCTTCAATTTTAATACAGCAAAGATGCAGAAGCAGTGCCTGTTGCCTGTTATGCCAAGTGGATCAAAGCATCGGTAGATAGAGTAATGTGATACAATGTATACCAGAGCACCGTTATACGGAGTGATAGTAAGCAAAATAAAAACCATCGGGTCTGTTCTTTTCAGCAATAAGAAGAAGGACAGTGCCTGATGGTTTTTTCGATCTGCTATGTGATAACGTCAATATTTCTAACCACAAAGCTAGATGTCACCTGTATAAGCACATTACACATGTACTCGCTGGACAGCTTCGTTCATGGCGCCTGTCTGCTCATTCAGTTCAGTGGACATATCGGTGATCTTATGGAACATCGACGCTTGCTCCTGCACCAGATGATAGATTTCATCGGAATAATCGGATACATCGGAGGAAATTTGCGAGATCGTTTGTACCGATGCCGCCGCTTCCTCTGTGCCCGCTGTAATCTGTTCGGCTGCCGCCGAGATTTCCTGAATACGATCGCTCACCGTCATGAATGCTTCAACGACACTTGTAAATGCACGTTCCGCATCGGCAGTCATCGTTACACCTTGCTGGATCTCACTTGCCGTCTGATTCATCTGTGTACCGATGCGAACCGCTTCTTGCTGAATACCGAGCAGAAGGCTAGAGATCATATGAACGGATTGGTGGGATGCTTCCGCGAGCTTGCGCACTTCATCCGCTACGACGGCGAAGCCTTTTCCATGCTCACCTGCATGGGCAGCCTCAATCGATGCATTCAGAGCAAGTAGCTTCGTCTGTTCAGCAAAGTCCTTCACGGTATGCAGCGCACTGCCGATCTCCTGTGAATAGTTATTAAGTGTGCCGACCATCGTTGATACCTGTCCGGCGGCCTGGGAGATATGATCCATCTGGTTGCGTACATGTGTCATGCTTTGTTGTCCCGTTTGTGCGGTATGCAGTGCATCTGTGGCAGCATCCGATACAGCCGAAGACGATTCTGAAATATTCGTAATGCCGCGTGCAATTTCTTCCATCGCATTGGAGCTATCCATTACGCCTTGCTTTTGCGTATGTGCACCCTGGCGAATCTTGTCCATCGCATCGTGAACCGACGTGTTCATTTGCTGCATGCCCTCGGCATCCTGCTGGAATTGAACTGCCGATTGTGTCAGGATGGAGGAGGTGTTGGATACGCCATATACCATCCCGCGTATCAACTCATTCAGATTGCCGGACATGTGCAGCATGACCTTATAGGTACTGCCAATCTCATCATCACTACGCACATTGCGTGTTGATAATAGGCGCTGTGCTTCGGCAAGCTGACCGTCTGCCATCCTGAGCACACTGGATTTTAAGGTGCCAAGTGGACGCAGCGCGCGAATAATAATCCACATCACAATAGCAATTCCAAGCACGGTCAGAATGAGCAGCATAATATATAAAATCCAGCTTGATTTCAGTACATTGTCTTCGATCTTATCCATAACAGCGACTGAGGTATCGATTCCAATAACACCAAGCAGCTTGCCATTACTGTCGAGAATAGGGGCATAGGAGGAGATATAACGTCCGTATTCTTCATTATTGATAATAGGGGAGCTGGCGCTGTGTCCTTCCTGTAGACGCTTTACAGCATCGGGAGGGATATCGGTGAATTCGTTAATCGGAGATGCTTTTGCAGGGTCCTTCATTCCTTCTACCATGGTGAGTGGT
>JBCNLJ010000074.1:0-27986 GCA_039595515.1 Paenibacillus sp.
ATCGCGAAAAGTGGCTCGCTCGCCTTCAAAAAGGAGAACGAAGCACAGGAAGGTCACAACATTATCGGTCAATTCGGTGTCGGCTTCTATGCGGCATTTATGGTAGCCGATGAAGTGACTGTCATTACACGCGCGCTCGGTAGCGATCAGGCGTACAAATGGCATTCCGAAGGCGTGGATGGCTACACGATTGAGCCAGCGGATAAAGAAACGGTCGGTACGGACATTATTTTGAAAATTAAAGAAAATACGGAGGATGATCAATACGACGAGTATCTGGAAACATATCGCCTGCGTGCGATTGTGAAGAAATACTCCGACTTCATCCGTTATCCGATCAAAATGGATATTACGAGCAGTCGTCCGGTTGAGCAAGAAGGCGATGCTGCCGAAGATAAGCAGCCAGAATACGTGGATTACACCGAAGAGCAAACGATCAACAGCATGATTCCAATCTGGCGCAAAAATAAAAGCGAGCTGACAGATGAGGACTACAACAACTTCTATCAAGAGAAGCGTTATGGCTTCGATCAGCCGCTTAAGCACGTACACATTAGCGCAGACGGCGCGGTAGTATACAACGCGATCCTGTTCATTCCAGAAAATACACCGTTCGATTACTACACCAAGGAATATGAAAAAGGCCTGGAGCTGTATTCCAACGGCGTTCTGATCATGGACAAATGCGGCGATCTGCTGCCGGACTATTTCAGCTTTGTTAAAGGGATGGTCGATTCCGAAGACCTGTCGCTGAACATCTCGCGTGAGCTGCTACAGCATGATCGTCAGCTCAAGCTGATCGCCAAAAACATTAAAAACAAAATCAAATCCCAGCTTCAAAGCATGATCAAGGACGAGCGCGAAAGCTACGAGAAATTCTATCAGTCGTTCGGTCGTCAATTGAAATTCGGTGTGTACAATGATTACGGTATGCACAAGGATGATCTACAGGATCTGATCATGTTCTATTCCTCCAAAGAGAAAAAGCTCGTTACACTGGATGAATACGTATCCCGTATGCCAGAAGAGCAAAAATACATTTACTACGCTGCTGGCGATTCGATCGAACGGATCGAGAAGCTACCGCAAACCGAGATGGTCGCGGATAAAGGCTACGAGATTCTGTACCTGACCGATGATATCGATGAGTTTGCGATCAAGATCATCAGTGCGTACAAAGAAAAAGAATTCAAATCCGTGTCCAGCGGCGACCTTGGCATTGAGCCAGACGAGAAGGACGAAGCAGCACAGGCAGAGGAAAATGAGAGCAAAGAGCTGTTTGCAGCGATGAAGGATGTACTGGGCGGCAAAGTCAAAGACGTACGCGCATCCAAACGCCTCAAATCGCACCCGGTCTGCCTCACCTCCGAAGGCGAGCTGTCGATCGAGATGGAGAAAATCCTGCAAATGATGCCAAATAGCCAGGATGTCAAAGCCGAGAAGGTACTTGAAATCAACATCAATCACGATGTATTCCAGTCGCTGAAAAAGGCACATGAAGCCGATCAAGAGAAGCTCGGACTGTACACCAATCTGCTGTACAATCAGGCGCTGCTGATTGAAGGCTTGCCAATTCAGGACCCGGTTGAGTTTACGAATGATATCTGTAAAGTGATGGTGTAAGCCCCACCTATCCATAAAGCCCGGATGATTGCCTGTATTCAGGTATTCATCCGGGCTTTATTGCAGTAAGTATTATGCTTAAAGGGAACTATCGTTGGTGGAGTTGCTTACGAGGGTGGAAGTAGATATTTTCAAACTTTTGCTATGATCAGTGAGACGCATCATCAGAATCTTAAAATGAGATGAAACATTGAACTTCACATCTAAAAGACTGCTTTCCATTAAATTAGGAAAGTAGTCTTTTTTTGATAATAAAATACCAAAATTAAATACGGTGATAATTTTTTACCAAAATCAGCATAAGCCTTAATTCTATTTTGACATTTCCTCCGTAATATTGGACATGAGGGTCGTGATTCACTACATACATTCCATCAACATATTGTGCACGTTATCCACTTTGCCTCATATGGCTGCATAACGACGACATACCAACGACCGCATCGTCCATGAATAAGCAAATTATCATTATTCCAGGAGGAATTTATGAACACCACATTCAAAGGGAAGTCTTCACTTCGCAAAGCGGGAGCAAGCGGTTTACTATCCATACTGCTCATCCCGGCACTTCTGCTGTCAGCATGCGGTAACAGTGCAGACAACGCAATAGCCAATGGACAGGCCGCTTCGGCGCAGACGAGTACTAACGATTCTGTAGATGCACTGTACACGCAGGCAAAGCAGGAGGGCAAAGTTGTCGTGTATTCCACATCTGGTCGTGCGAACGATGCAGCCGAGACCTTTATGAAAAAGTATCCGGGTGTGAAGGTCGAAGTGAGCAAGGTCAAATCGGATGAGATGATGGACAAAGTCACCAATGAACAGGATGCCGGACAATTCAACCCGGACGTGATCATCACGAAGGAGGTAAGCGGTGCAGTCGGCAAAGAGATGGTCGAGCAAGGACGTTACGTCAAATATTTGCCGGACGATATCGCCCCAACCGTTGATGAGCCGTACCGTACACAGGCTCCTGGCTATGCCAACTACGTCGAGTTCCGCACGATCTTTTACAATACCGATCATTATAAGCAGGTGCCTGTTACAAACTGGTGGGATCTGACCACACCAGCATTTAAAAATAAAGTTTACGTCGCCGACCCGCTCAGCTCCCCGGCATTTATGGATCTGTTCACCACAATGGTCATTCATAGCGATGATATGGCAGCCGCCTACAAGGAAAAGTTCGGCAAGGATATCGATCTGCAGGGCGAGGAAAATGCAGGCTATGCGTTCATCCATCTGTTATTCGCCAACGGATTGACCGTATTAAAAGGCAGTGACGACGTGCTTGATGCGATCGGCAAAACATCCAGCGATGCCGTAGGAATCGCCGTATCCGGCGACGTATCCAAAGTCGAGGAAAAAGGCTGGCATGTACAACCGATCTATGACATCAAGCCCAAAACATCCGTACCCGACGCGGGCTATCTGTATCTCGCCAAACAAGCCCCACACGAAGCCGCCGGCAAACTATTCATCCGCTGGATGATGGGCGAAAAAGACGGCAAAGGCGCAGGCATGGAACCCTTCAACGAAGTCGGCTCCTGGGTTCCACGCTCCAACGTCACAACCCAAAACCCGATAAGCTTCGAAAAATTGAACCTGTGGAACTACGACGCCGACACCCTGTACATGACATCACCTAAAGTACGCGATTTCTGGATTAAACAGAAATAGCATGAGAGAAGTACAGGTAGCAGGTATGTTGTATGAAGTATATACAATGGATGAATTAACCCATTCCAAACGTGTTAGATGAAAATGTGCACATTCAGACTGAAAGAATTCATATTCTGCTTAATGCAAACAGTTGAAAATCGCTAAAACCCCGATGCGTTCCAAAACACGATCATGTGACTACGTTACTGTGCGGCTATACATGTATTCTCCATCAGTCATTAAGATACGTGAGCAAGATACAGCTAGAGTATGTAGCAAAAAGTAAGGATTAGAAATGAATGCTAGAAATAAAGTGGAGTCTACTTTGTTTCATCACGCCAGTGATTCTAACAAGTTCTTAATGAAATTATCCTTGAAGATGAGACTCAATTACAGGCACTAGAAATGCATCTCCTATGTGCAAAACAGGAATGCTGCACCCAGCACGGAACGGAGGGAAGGAAATAAGGGGAAAGGACGACTTACCGTGTTAGCGATTTCCTAACACGGGGGTTCAATGAAAAGGGATTTTTGCGCAGCAAAATATCGTACTGCTTCCGAGCACGGGAATCTACATTCTCTCCCCATTCGTAGATTCCTGTGCGATACCGGAGTCCGTCCCCTTATTCCTTACCGGAGTGCTGTCTGCCCCCAGCACCCAAGTATCCACCAAGCATCATCTAAAATCTAAAAAAATTACATCATACTCATATCGTTACATTAGATCATTGCTGCTCCCCACCAAAACATTCACACTTCAAAGGAGGCACCCATGTCCGACAAGCCAATCATCACCCTCTCCCAAATCACAACCCGCCGCACCAAACAATGGAATCGGCTGTATGGCTGGCTACGCAGTCCGGTTAACCTGATCGGGCTGGTCGGGCTGTTGTTTCTGGCGTATACGATCATCTGGCCGGTTGTGAATATTTTGCTGACGACCTTTATATGGAAAACGCAGGATATGCGCATTACCGCTGAGGCAAATCCGGGGCATTTTACGCTGTATCACTGGCAGCGCGTACTCGCAAGTGATATGAGCCTGTCACTCTTTTATAAACCGGTGCTGCATGCAGGGGCTGTAGCACTCGTCGTATCGGTGTTATCGATGCTGCTGGGCTGTGGCTTAGCATGGCTCGTCACTCGTACCGATCTTCCCTTTAAAAAAGCGATTGCCTTTCTGGCCGTCATTCCGTATTTGCTGCCATCCTGGGTGATTGCGCAGGCATGGTTAACCTTTTTCAAAAATGACAAGATCGGCGGTACGCCGGGCATCTGGCAATCGCTCACGCATCTGCACACACCGGATGCACTGGCCTATGGCTTTGTGCCGATTGTAATCTCATTGTCGATTCATGATAGTGTGTACTTTTTCCTGCTCGTGGGGGCTGCGCTCAGTTCGATGAATACGCAGCTAGAGGAAGCGGCGAGTATGAATGGGGCGGGCAAATGGACGATTGTGCGTCAGATCGTATTTCCGCTAATGCTGCCTGCTATCTTGTCCGGCTTCATTCTTACCTTTACCCGTGCGATTAGCTCTTACGGGGTGCCAGCAATTCTTGGTACACCAGTAGATTTTTATATGATTTCGACGATGCTGTACTCCAGCATGCGCGCAAGACTCACGACCGAGGCGCATGTGCTCAGTCTGATGCTGATGCTCATCTCCATGCTGATGATCTACTGGAATAGACGTGTGGTCGGACGCCAACGCAGCTTTGTGACCATTACGGGCAAGGACAATCCGCGTACACTACAATCGCTTGGACGCTGGCGCAAGCCAGTAGCGCTGCTCACAATTGGCAGTATGACGCTAATATCGGTCGTGCCGCTGCTGATTTTGCTCGTACAAACGTTTATGCTGCGCGAAGGGGTCTATAGCTGGGATAATCTGACCCTGCATTACTGGATTGGCGGCTCGATAAGCGATATCAATTCCGGTGAAAAGGGCGTGCTGCACAATCCGATCTTCCTGCTGGCGCTGCGTAATTCACTGCTAATCGCGGCATTTTCGGCCGTGCTTGCCGCTGTGCTCGGCTTGCTGCTTGGCTATGCCGTAGCTCGCGGGCGGCAGACGTGGATTGGACGAACGGTGGATCAGGTGTCTTTTCTTCCGTATTTGATGCCGGGTATTTCGTTATCTGCGATTTATATTACGATGTTTGCACGTCCGCACTGGATCATTCCGGCGCTGTATGGAACGGTGTGGCTGATCATTTTGATCACGGTCGTGAAGGAGCTTCCGTTTACGGTCAAAGCAGGTGGGGCAGCCGTGATGCAGGTAGGCGGCGAACTGGAGGAAGCCGCACAGATGAATGGTGCGTCGTGGTGGACGCGGTTTAAACGTATTTTATTGCCGCTGAATCGTAAAAGCCTACTGTCTGCCTTCCTGATCGTATTTATCGGTGCGATGAAGGAGACGGAGCTGATCATCATGCTCGTTACCCCTCGTACGGAAACGCTGACTACGCTAACGTTTGAATATGTGGAGAAGGGCTATACGCAGCTAACGAACGTCGTATTGATAATTATGATCGGTATCGTCATTCTGGTATATGCGCTGGCAACACGCTACGGCAAAGCGGATCTGACTACAGGAATTGGAGGGCAATAAGATGAGCGCTATTGAACTGCGTAACGTTACCGTGAATATTGGCAGTAAGCACGTACTGCGCGGCATCGATCTGGATGTGGAGCAGGGTGAATTTATGACCTTTCTTGGCCCTTCCGGTTGTGGGAAAACAACGCTGCTGCGCACAATTGCTGGTTTGCAGCAGGCCGACGGCGGATCGATTGTGCTGAGTGGCAGGGAGGTTGCCAATGGAGACACCGCATACCATCTGGATTCGTCCAAACGCGGCTTAAATCTTGTGTTTCAAAGCTATGCACTGTGGCCACATATGACGGTATTCGATAATGTGGCGTTCGGACTGCGCATTCGTCGTCATAGCAAAAGCGAGATTCGCCAGAAGGTGATGGCTGCCCTTCATAAAGTACGAATTAGCGAGCTGGAACAGCGTTATCCTGGCGAGCTATCCGGTGGTCAGCAGCAGCGGGTAGCGATTGCGCGTGCGATTGTGACCGAGCCGGAGCTATTGCTGCTGGATGAGCCGCTGTCCAATCTGGATGCTCGTTTGCGAGTGGAGATGCGAGCGGAGCTTAAGCGTCTGCATCGTGAGCTGGGAGCTACGATTATTTATGTAACACATGATCAGCAGGAGGCATTGACGCTATCCTCACGGATTGCTGTCTTTTTTGAAGGACAGATTGTGCAGGTGGATCGTCCGCAGGCGCTGTATCGTCGTCCAGCCACGCTGCGGATTGCCGACTTTTTCGGTAGTGGCGGGATGGAGATGAATCATGTGGAAGGACGTATATCGCTTGCTGGAGATGGTAGTCTGTATGTGTCGTCACCTGTGTGTTCCTTTGCGCTGGAAGGACAGATGAACACTGTAGGCGCGCAGGAGATCGCAGTTACGATGACGATCAAGCCGGAGCATATACGGCTACAGCGTCACTTTGTACCCGGAGCGATTGTCTGTCAGGTGGATACCGTATTTCCAGCAGGCTCGGAAACGACGGTGACGGTACTTGCTGGTGGGCGCTTGCTTACCGTCCGCATGCTGGGCGATGTGGATTATGAGACAGGCGATACCGCTTATATTGTATTCAGTCAGGAGCATCTGAATCTGTACCATGGTGAGACAGGCGAGCTGCTGGATCAATTATTTTTAAGCTCGGCTACATCTGCTGACGAGCAAACGATTCATCATTCCAATAATCCAAACTATTTACTTACGGAGGTACCTACGCCATGAAAATTGACTTTCATATTCACGCCAAATTATCCAAAAAAACCGACTTCTCGATCGAGCATTTTAATACGATTCTGGACGAAGCAGTGACACACGGGCTGGATGCGATTATTTTGACCGAGCATTTTAATACTCATCGTCTTGATGAAGTATATGGCACGCTGGATCGCCATTTTCCTTGTAATGGGCATTATTATGAGCGCGATGGTTTTCGTATTTTTACAGGGATGGAGGTGGACGTGGCAGAGGGAGGACATATTCTCATTAGCGGCCCGAAGGATGCGTTGTTGAACGTGCGCCGCTCGCTGGAAGGACATACGTCACCGGATCGTTTTATTGGGCTGGAAGGACTGTTTGATCTGTGCGAGCCTGCAGGGCTGATGGTCATTGGCGGTCATCCATTCCGTGCTTCCAACCATCTGTATCATGTGGCGCCGGAGCTGCTGCGTCGATTCGATGCATTTGATCTGAACGGAAAGGATCTGCACGAGATTGGCATTCAGGAAAATATTGCGAAGGTGCTAACACTTGGTGAGCAGCACGATGTACCTGTCGTAGCGGGCAGCGATGCGCATCAGATGTTCCAGGTCGGCTGTGTGTGGAATGAACTGCCTGACAGCTATGAAACGGTTGCCGAGATTCGTGAAGCGATTCAAGCTGGCAAGTGCACCCGTCATATTGCGCCAGCGCTTCATTTACAGGTGCGCGCTGCCAATGCGGTGAAAAAGCTGCTCAAAAAGAAAGTCGAGGTCGTTGAATCGCTGCACGAGCAGGTGTAATTGATCGAGCCTTTAACAGAGTTCTATACTCGGTTATGTTCATACGGTTACGTTCACTCTGTTGCATTCCGTATGTATAGTGAACAACAATAGGAGTAAGAGCAGCTATAATAAAAGTAACAGCGTTGGAGCGAGCTCAGCCACGGAACATCGGGTGAGGATCAACATCAGTAACAATAATGATCGCAACAAGGGTGACGCGAGCCACAGACCGTATGAGCTTGATTTTAATGCAGACACGTTTCGATGTTGCAGCAGGGAGGGTCATCGTATGGGGATGACGTTTGATCATGTGAAGCTATCTCGTAGCCATCAGCGAGTAGCGGATTATATTTTGAAAAATATCGAGGGCATTCCGTTCATGGTGGAGGAGGATATCGCTTCTGCATGTGAAGTGAGCGTATCGACAGTATCCCGCTTCTGGGCAGAGATCGATTGCCGTAATCTAAAGGAATTTAAGCATCGCGTCAAAAAAGAAGGACTTGTCTCGCCTTCGCTTAAATTACAGGTGGCCTTCGAGCGTATGGAAGAACAAGGCAGTGCAGCCGCGCAAATGCTGGACACGCTACATTATGTACAGCAGACCGCAGAGCGGCTCAGTCAGCATGAGTTCGACAAAGCGGTACGAGCACTGGTTGAAGCAAGCACGATCCATGTATATGGTCCCGGTTCAGCACACTCACTTGCTACACTGCTAGAATTCCGCCTTACTCGATTCGGCAATCGCGTGCGTATGATCGAGCATGGCGGACATGAGCTGCTGGAATCGCTCATTCATATGCGCACTGGAGATGCGGTCGTTCTATTTGGCTTTGTAGCCGAGTCGCCTGAACTGGCAACATTGCTTGACTATGCAGCTCAGTGTGGCTGTCGTACATTACTTATCACCGATCTAGCTGTAAGCGATATGCGACAAAAGGCAGATATTGCACTCTATAGCGCACGCGGCGAAGTATGGGAATTTCATTCTATGGCAGCGCCGCTCATCCTACTAGAATCACTAATCGTCGCTGTCGGCAAATCACAGGAGCAACGCGCACTGCGCCATAGCGAACAACTACACCGTTTACGACGCCAGTACAGCAAATGGCTACCCAAACGCCTGTAACTATAATAAATGACAGTTTCCAGTTGCAAAGAGATTCAAGCTAACGAGCTATGAGGTAATGATGCTTGTTTCAGTTCCAATTCCAGTCCCCATTTTCTTCATAATGTAAAGTGAGTAAAACAAAGCGTACATCTTTACGACATGCATGACGATCAATAATCCCATAAAGGTTTAATACAGGGTAACACTGGCATGCATTCTATGCGAAGTGTTACCCTATCTATATGTTGTTACAGTTGTACTACATAAGCAGAATTTGAAAGGAGCATAACGTCATGAACGAAACACCGACCCTCCAGCAGGCGCTTGCGCAGATTATGGAGCAGCAGTCCGTAGCCGACTATATCAAGCGCTTGCCTGCAAGAGATATGCGTAACGACAAGGACAAGCTTCAAACCTTAAGCGAGCTGGCCTGGTTATTATACACACAGGGAGAGCATACCGCAGCCTACGATATCGTAGCACCGCTAGCTGGCGTTCCATTCGACGGGAATTATAATCGCTGGACATGGCTGGAGCACG
This sequence comes from Paenibacillus sp., assembly GCA_039595515.1. GTDB lineage: Bacteria > Bacillota > Bacilli > Paenibacillales > Paenibacillaceae > Saccharibacillus. The sequence continues at coordinate 9,510 of JBCNLJ010000074.1, forward strand.
CCAATGTGTTATTCGCTCTGGTAGCACCGGCAGAACAAGCAGAAGCAGCAAAGCAACACGCGATCACAGCGATCGAGCAGGCTGTGCGCACAGGCAAGAAGGATATCGTAGAGGTGAAGCAGGATGTGCATAAACGCTTTATGAATGGAGAAACACTGGATACAGATGCGCTTCAGCGTAGCATCGACGGGGGAGATCGTACAGGTGAAGCAGTCCGGCGATTAATCCTGCTGAAAAATCTCCGTAAAATAGAGTTATTGGGCGGATCAGCAGCCTATCCAGCAGCACGCGCTGCGCAGGAAGCAGAGGCTCAGATCGAAGCGATTCGTCAGATTGCAGCCGAGCTGGGACTATTTAAGCTGTCCCCATTTGCTTAAGTTATCGTTTCTTACGGTAATACAGTCTGGTCAATAACGATAAAAATGTTAAAACCAATAAAATACCCTCGTCCGATGCAGCATGTCTGCGTATCGGACGAGGGTATTCGTTTACTCTGGTATATGGAATAGAGGTGAAAAGAACTAACGTTTACGTTGAAGCATACTGCATAATGACCGCTTCGCGTGTCTGCTCATCATAGGACACCCATAGCTCGTCACCTGGCTGCACTCCGTACAATGGTTCGATTGATTGCTCGATCTGGTACTGCTGTCCATCCCGTTCAGCGATAATGCTGGCAAGAGGACGCTCCCCTGTTGTACCATTGTACGTTACGCGCTGCACCTTCATACTGCCTTGCTTGCCCTTCAACAAGCGCAATTCGCGTGCAAATTCATGCCGATTCACACTGACCGGTATGCGCATGCCATTTCGCATAATCTGTAGTGTCTGATCCGGCACAAACAAACTGTTCATCCGTGTGACATTGCGATCACCGGCATGGATGGATACATTCATCAGCACCAGTTCACGGTTGTCTGCCCTTACATGCATAGGCTCATAATTCACCAGACTGGCATCCAGTGTGATCTGATCCTGCTCATCATGCTGATGTACACTGCTTCCATAACGATACAAGCGCACCACATCACCGATGCGAACGAGCATTACTGGCGTATACGGCTCATACGAAAAGCCGGGCGCCTGTACAACTGGAATACGATGTGTTTGTCCTGCGGCTTCTACATGCAGAATGACCACATCTGCTGCGCGTACGGTGCTCTGACGTTCGATCCGCTGCAACGTAGCCTGACGAATAATCTCGGGCTCTACTTCGCGAGTGCCCGTATTTGTACCGGGAACTGCATCATTTTCGGTAATAAAGATCGCTTTATCACGCTTTGGATCGTAGCTAATCATCACATGATCACCAATCGATGGTGCATTCAGATAGGAGATGACCTTTGTTACATCAAGTGTACGCATTTGCCCTTCATGTTGAAATTCGATGGTGAAGCGCACAAGCGGTTGTTCATTAATGCGTGTACCCGTTTCTTTCATCCGTAGAATGAGTGCATCATATACGATCCCGCGTTTTAATTTGCGTTGATGCAAAATGGAGGCGATTTTGATAATAACAAACGGTAGTGCGAGCGTCAGAAACGGAACAAATAGCCAGATAATCCAGTTTATCACCAGCGGCCCACCCTGACGGACATAATCCCAGAAGCCGCGTAGCGTTGGGGTATGGCTACCAGTAGCTCCGCTATTTCCGTTAAGCTGCCATGCTTTTGCATCTACATTGGTGAGCTGCTTGGATTGTCCGGTCTGAATATTCATCCATCCACCAGACTTGCCGGTATAGGAATAATAGACAGCAGGGCTATTGGATTCTTTATAAAAGTGCATTTCTCCACTCGTAATATCGTTGAGACTCAAATTACGTATAAGGGCGGATGCGTCCGCGGTTTTTCCGGTAACCTCATTATATACATAAGCGCCATTACGCCCTTCATCGGGATTTTTGGCAGTAGAGCCTGTGATTAGCACCTCGTCTTCATTCAACAAAAATCCATTCGCTTGATACAGCGGTTTAGGCAGTTTCAGTAATGTGCGCGACTGACCATCTGCTGCTTGAAGATAGGCTTGCTTTGGATAGTCGCCATTAATCACAACGACCGAACGTCCGCTACGACCGAGTTGCTTTTGAAAAAATTGTTCTGCCTCATCCTGCAAGTCGAAGCTTGCCTGGTCACTATTCGGCTTGTAATAGACGAGTGGTGTATCGTTATCTGCTAAAACACCGCTAATATAAGCGGTTGTACTATCCGCGAGCGTTGCCTGGTACATCGGTACGGTAGCACCAGCCGTATCGAATGTACCAGAAACCGGATCTAATCGGGTCACTCGTTTTTTTTGTAGACTGGCAAGTTGATCCAGTGAGGCATAATGGTATTTGCCGCCTCGAATCACAGCTATTGCAGGTGCCGAGCTACCATCCGAATTCGATTGATCAGCAGCGGCGATGAGAATCTGTCCACGCCAATTCGTAGTACTGCTGTTTAGAAAACCACTGTCTGTTATAGGTTTGTTGACAATGTTAGCGTATGTAGAATCCCGGTTGAACTGATAAGCAAGAATATTATCCTGCAAATCTTTGACTGCTATAATTGCGTTTCCTTGCTGGTACGCGACGACCGTTTGACGAAACATATCAGATTCCAATCTGGCCAGACCATCATACGATGTACCGTCACCATTATAAATATGTACAAGCATGTCATCGTCCGACGAATCATCCATTACGGTAAGCACCTTCGTACCGTCATCTGAATAGAGCACCTGTTTGACATCCGATACACCGTTACCTACGGCATCCGGGTCATACATTTTGCTAAAGTCGGACCATACGGAAAAGCTAAGCACGATAGCGGGAATAAAAAAGATTAATGTAAATAGGACTAACGATTTCTTCACGTCGTACCTCCTGCTACTGGATTGAGCACAAAAATTGTATGTATATAGTACATACACGCCATACCTGTCTATCGTAACATAGTTTAAACGAGCGACTCCAGCTATCGCCGGAAGACGTGCCTTTTCGTATGCAATCATTGCCTGCATGCCAGACGAGTGAGTACGATAATTTCCTAACCTTAATGTACTAAAATCGTGCAAAAGATTAGGCGTTCGCAAGCGATTGTGTTAGTATTAGGGCAGAAACACACGAGCCCTGAGGGGCGACAGAGAGGAACTGAACACATTGAGTAACGAAATGCAAGACAAGCACGAGCAAGAGCTGCCAACTTCCCAGGAGCACGACAGCGTAGACGAAGTCGCTGTACCTGTTACAGGCGGCTATGAATTGCCAGAAAACTATAATGAGCTGAAAAAGGATGCACATCGTCAGGCAGACTGGAAGCGTCGTTTGCAAGCAGCGCGCGAATTGGGACAATATTCGCAACCACCTGTTATTGATCTGCTTCAGCATTTGCTTCAGCATGATCCGGTTACATCTGTACGCGAGGAAGCCTATACACAACTGCGTGAGCTTGGCGTCGAAGTTGAGATGCCAGAACGTCAAAGCAGTGAGCTGTTCAACCATATGACCAAAACGCTGATCCGTATTAAAAAAAGTCTGCCTGGGGATCATACGTATGAGGATTTCAAAGGCAAATTCAGCCGCATGCGTGCAGATATCTATGATGCCTATGAAGGCGAAAAGGGCGACGAGTTCGACAACTGGCTGCGCGGTCGCTGGGAATCACTTGATCTGACGGTTAACCCAAAACGCGATCGTCCAAAAGCGACACCACGTACAGGCGGTAAAGCCGCATCGAAACGTCAAAAACGCAAGTAATCGTAACATCCATACCACTAACTATATTCCACGCGAAAAGGAGACTATTATGGCTATTCACATTCAAGTGCAATCCACTCCCAATCCTAACGCAGTAAAAATCAATGCAGATCGTACGATCTTCGAAGGTACAGGCAGCACATCGGTAAAAGCAGGCGATACGACAGAGCATGCCATCGCTCAAGCGCTTGTACAAATCGATGGTGTAGACAATATTTTCGGTATGCGTGATTTTGTAACAGTGAGCAAGCTGTCTGATGCAAGCTGGGACGATATTATGCCACAGGTTGAGCGTATTTTTGAAGAAGCTTAATGCATAATCTGTGATGGTGCATAGCAGTATAAAATAACAGTCTGATCGTATACACGGTCAGGCTGTTATTTGCGTTTATGAATAGATAGCTAACACTTTATTTTCCACAATATTGGTAACTTCAAAATACCGATAACAGTGCCTGTAAAAACCCATTTATCCTACATATTTTATGCTCGCCTATGCTGTTTCCTCATAACAATCTGATAAAACGCGACTGCCAATAATGACAAAAATATCAGTTTTCGCATATTGCTTGTCCGAGCATTTCGCTGTATATCTAATTTAGATATGTAATACAGCGACCGCACAAGAGAATACAGATTAGGTATCGCTTCTGGCACAAGGTTGGTGAAATGGATCGGGTGCATGAATCGGATACTAACGTCGTTCAAACTATAAGGAGGAGCCATGCAATATGTAGCTGCATTTATCCTGTCGTTTGTGTTTGTGCTCATTGCTATTCCAATGGTACGCAAATGGGCGATTCGTATTGATTTTGTCGATAAACCGCGTCCAGATAATGAACGTAAACTTCATAAAGAGCCTGTACCGCTGATGGCGGGCATTGCCTTATTTGGAGGCTTTGCGATCTCTTACATATCCTTTATGAATGCAGGTACGTGGAAAATGGCAGCCGTATTGATCGGAGCACTGCTTGTGCTGGGGATCGGGCTGCTGGACGATTGGTATAAGGTCAGTCGCCGCGAGTTTCCTGCACTTCCGAAAATGCTTGTCCAGCTTGCCGCTGCGCTGATCGTGTACATGGCAGGGATTCGTTTTTCCGGCTTTTCCAATCCGTTTAACGATCAGTATATTTTGCTGCCGGAATGGCTACAGCTTGTATTGACGCTGCTGTGGATTTTTGGAGTAACTACCGTTATTAATTTTACAGACGGAATGGATGGTCTGGCAGGTAGCCTGGCAACGATCTCGGCGGTAACGCTATTCATCGTTGCGATGGCACAGGGACAATCCGATTCGGCGATTATGGCGATCAGTCTGGTCGGTGTAGGGATTGGCTATCTACGTTACAATAAGCCGCCAGCCCGGGTGTACATGGGTGATTCCGGGGCGACCTTCCTAGGATTTATTCTGGCGATTATCGCGCTGGATGGAGCATTCAAGCAGGCGACACTGCTGTCACTGTTTGTACCGATTCTGGCGCTGGGCGTACCGATTTTCGATAATATTTTCGTCGTTATTCGCCGCATGCTCAGAGGTCAGCCGATCTATGAAGCCGATGCGACACAGATTCATTATCGCCTGTTATCAAGCGGTCTGAATCAGCAGCAGGTGCTGCTTGTCCTATGCTTGATCAGTTTGTGTTTGAGCCTGTCTTCTATTATTCTTATGCTGCTACCGGTTTAGATGGAGCGTTGACTACAGCGATCCTTCATGATGAATACTAATTCATGCAAGACTAACCCATCGAATCGTTGAAAAGGATGATGTAAAGTCTGTCTGTTCCCGTGCTATATCTGGCACAGGAACGGGCAGGCTTTTTTGTATTACAGGGTCAGGGATAGGAAATTGATGGAATACCTGTTACACTAAAATAGAGCGAAAATCATGCCTGATCTGTCATATTGTACATGAAGATCGGCATCTGCTGGAAACGGTTTATAGCAACAACAGGCTCGACCAATACATAATAGAGGAGCTGTGATTATGGGTTTTTTTGATAAATTCCGTCGTAAAAAGCAGTCTACCGAACCAACACCACCACAGAGTACAGAGCAGGAGAGCCGATATAAGCTGGATGATGCATCGACAGCGAATAATAATCCAAGCGCCTACGGCTACTCCAATGCGAATGCACCTCAGCCGCCAGTAGCTGTGGAGCAGCCCGATCTGCCAGAGCCGGCTAGCCTGCTGCTTGGCTTCGTGTTGCTGAATCGCGCGGAGTTCAATGCTGAGCAGATTATCGCTAATATGAGAGAAGAATGGGGCATTCAGATCGAGGGTCTGGAGCCGGATGACAATATGGTATTCCAATTAGCCGATATGCAGGTTGCTCTGGCGTATATGCCAGGGCCGATTCCGGATCGTGAAGTGGAGGAAACGTGCAAATATAACATACTCTGGCCAGAAGGCGAGCAGGTGGTATCCACACATCAGGCGCATGTGATTGTGACAGTAATGGGAGTGACGGATCCGCTGCTCGGACACGCCCTGTTCACCCAGCTTGCTGCCAGCGTATTGAAGCTGGAGCAGGCGATTGCGTATTACGCACCACCGATGGTTGTATCGGCAGAGAATTATGTAGAGGGCGCACAGATGCTCAAGGAACAGGAGCTTCCTGTACAGCTATGGGTATTCCTCGGTATGTATACCAACGAAGACAGAACAGGCAATTGCTCCTACACCGTCGGTCTGAAAAACTTCGGTAAGGACGAGATGGAGATTATCAATTCCAAGCAAGACCTGGGCGATGTGTTTGAGCTGATGCTTAATATTACGACGTATGTAGTAGGTAGCAATGTAGTGCTAAGCGATGGCGAGACACTGGGCTATTCAGCAGAGCATAAGCTGCCGCTAGTGCGCTCTAAAGGTGTGGCGGTAGAAGGGGAAAGTATTAAGATCGGGTATTGATGAATCATATATGGATAAATTGTTGTTAGGACGTTGGTTTTGAAGATAACTTCAGTTTGTAATTATAAAAAGCTATGTAATCCTTTTAAGGATTATATAGCTTTTTTACATAAAATGTCTGCTTAAATTATATTGTATAACCGATAAAATTGAATGATGCTAATACATATAGAGGAGAACACTAATGTCAAAATGGATAAGACGGTTAGTTTACATGTTTTTGATTTTGAGTATATTCACTGGAATGGATTCAAAAATCCTGTATGCTGAGGATAATAGCCCCGCTGTGCCAGAGGCAATATTGCCCCAAACATTATTACAACAATCTATACAATCTGTGAAGCTTCCTGATCAAGCAGGTAAGCTCAATACAGCGAGTTATGAGGTGCAGTTTGCAAAGGATTCCAAAGAGTTCCCTTATATCGATTCAATATTTTCCGACCGATCCGGTGAACATATTATTATTGTCTATCAACTTAAAGATAATCCATATGTAAATGGAAAATTTCAAGACAGAACAATTAAGATCGCTTCTATTAGAGTGAAGGATGGCAAGAAAGTATGGGATACAGTCATAGCTAAAAAACAATTTAGACAAAGCATTTATAGCGTTCAAAAAAATGGAGAAATCTTTTTTACTACTCAAGATGATACTACCTTTTATTTACATACAATTAATGAAAAGACAGGTAAGATCACTAGAACAATTTCACAGTCTCATCCTAAAGAACGAACATTTCTCTCATGGGATTACTGGTTAGTCGATAATAATCAGTTATTAATGTCTTATTCTGTAAACAATAAGTCGACATTGCGTTATTTTGATGCAAATGGGAAATTGCTAAAAACACGAACCGTATCGGGTATAGTTCGTGGTGCACAAGGAAATCGTATTCTTATTACTGACGGTGACGTTTTCAATTATACGTTGAGTGTACAGGATGGAAAGGGCAAAAATATATTCAAAAGATCAATTGCAAATGAAGGTTTTATTTGGGAAACTTATTTTTTGCCTGATCTATCGGTGGCAATTGAAAGTAAAATTAAAAGTGAAGTAGATAATGTTTTTAGATTAGTGAAGTATGATGCTAGCGGCAAAAAACAGTGGCAACATACGACCTCATATAATTATTCACCTTACTTACTTCATGGAGATCAATTTGTGGCTATTCTTGCCTATTCGAAAAAAGTATTTCTGTTAAATAATCAGGGAACACCTACCAATTTACTTTTTGGTACTGAAGATGATGGAATCGATTTGAGAAATAATGAAATGTACTTCTCTGGCCAAGACACACGTATAGCTAATGCTAAAACAATGGAATGGGTTGCTGGAGTACAATATAAAGGTAGTTGGACTCAATTTGCCTGGTTAGGTAACCAGAAATTAGCGATTGCCGATACGGATAATAACATTATTGCTGTCATACGTATTAAAAGTAATTAAATACCTTTAACTAAATGAAAAGAGTAATGAGCTGTATGAACTACAGCCATTGCTCTTTTTCATTTAGCAAGAAGATACATTGAAGGCGATCATCTGTATACTTCTAGTATATATAATCTTTGCTAGCGTACAGCTTATTTCCCTGCCGCTTCACTTTCCGTCATCCGTGATTTAGTCTCCGTCGCCTCATTATCAGCACGACGCGACCGTAGCATGCGCCAGCCCGTTAACAGAGCTGCAACAAGACAGATGCTTGCCGAGACAACAAAAACAACGTGCATACCGGTCAGGAAAATTTCCGGACGATCTGGAATCAATCCAGTGACACGGTAACCTGCTTCTTTACTCATTACACCAAACAGCGTACTTGTTGCGACTGTAATCCCCACTACCATTCCGACGTTGCGAATGAGCGAGTTTACACTGCCTGCAATACCAAGCTGTGTTTTGGCGATGCGAGACATGATCAATGAATTGTTCGGTGATTGGAACATGCCTGTACCGATTCCTAGCATCGCAACCCATGTACCCACAATTGGAATAGGGCTACCTTGATGCAGACGTGCCAGTCCAAACTGAGCGATAACCATAATAATCAGTCCGGCAAAGGTAAGGATTTCCGAGCCGATGCGGTCAGATAAGGCACCGCTCAATGGCGCGATAATGACCATCATAATCGGAAACAGCATAAGCAAAAATCCAGCCTGAAACGGCGATAATTGCAAAATACTTTGCGTATAAAATGGAGAGATAATATTAAAGCAAAAGTTCGATACGAAGACGAGAAAGCCGCACAAAATGCCGAGCGAAAAAAGCGGATTACGGAACAATGCTAGCTGTAACAGCGGCTCCCGTTTACGCGCTTCCACCCATAAAAATACACCGAGCAGCACGGCTGCAATGACAAGTGAGCTGATAATACGCGCATCTCCATAACCAAGCTGCTGCCCTAACAGTAAGCCGGCAAATAAAAACAGAATAAAGCCTGTAAACAGCCCTGTGCCTGCCTTATCGATCCGCGCACCGGTCTTCACGATATCCGCTGGAAGCAGCTTCCAACCGAATGTGATCGCGATCAAGCCAATCGGCACATTGACCCAGAAGATGGCCTGCCAGCCGAGCGTGGATAAAATTACACCGCCCAGACTCGGTCCGGCAATGCTGCCCAGCGATACGAATGTACCAACCAGGCCGAGCGCCTTGCCTCGTTCGGTCGGTGGGAAAATATCGGTAACGATGCCCTGACTGTTAGCCATCGTCATCGAAGCACCAATCGCCTGAACGACACGCGAGACGAGCAAAAAGGTAAGGCTGGTGCTAAACCCGCACAATAATGAACCGAGCAAGAAGATCATCATCCCGAGCTTGAAAATCCGAATTTTACCGATACTATCTCCTAATTTGCCAAAAAACAAAATCGCTGCACAGATCGCCATCAGATAGCTCGTCGTTACCCATTCTGTCTGGGCTACAGGCAGCTTGAGCGACTCCGAGATCGTTGGCAGTGCGATATTCACAATACTGCCATCCAATGTAGACATAAAGGTAAACAAATTCATCACAATCAGAATAATCCAGCGTCTGCGCTGAATGTCCGGATCATCCTGATAGGAACGTCGTTTCTCTGCTTCAATCATCGATTATCCACCTCGTTTATACATAGTTGCGCACGCAACTATATGAATGCATTGATTATAGAACGAAATAGTTGCGTCCGCAACTAATGAATTGTATATTTTTTTGATACAATGTTAATAAGCATATATTTCATATATCCAGAGTTGCCATGATCAATCAGGCAACTTCAAATATAGCTTACAGATACGAAAGACGGGACCTATAGATACGAAGCGACCCTACGTATAGCTGCATATTAAACGGACGATATCGTCCGGTAGAGAAGGTGTACAGACATGAAAAGGGATTCAATCGGCAAGCTGATTTCGTATATTAATCGACTCAATCAGAAGCAGCTTGCACGTAGCTTTAAGCCGCATGGCATCGGTAGCGGGGGGCATCATAGCTACTTAAAAGCGGTTTTGCAGCATCCAGGGGTAAATCAGGATCAGCTCACCAATGATCTCAAATTTGATAAAGCGACGACTGCACGCTCGGTACGTCAGCTAGAGCAGGAAGGCTATATTGAGCGGCGGGTCGATCCGAATGATCGACGGGCGTATTTGCTTTATCCGACCGAGAAAGCGAAGGCATTCGAGCCGATTCTACAGCAGACTTTACAGGAGGCCAGTGAGCGCTTAACGAGCAGCTTGACTGCCGAAGAAAAGGAACAGCTATGGCAATTGCTCAACAAAATGTATCATAGTAATAATGAGTAAGGGCACATCCTTTAGAAAAAGCGATTGACATCGCGCACAGGCATCATATAAGATGGCTGTATAAATAAACAACGGTGAATGACAAGCGAAGCACGCTTAATGTCCTCAGGGCATTTTGCGTGCTTTTTTTGTTGTTCATGTCTATAGAAAGGAGCAAAAAGGGTGGAGATTATGCTAAATGAAGCCGAACGACTCATCTTTGCTCGCAAGCGCAAAAAGCTCTCACAGGGCGAGCTTGCCAGGCAGATCGGTTCGTATCAGACGCGTATTAGTCGATTGGAGAATGCACACAGTAAGCCAACCGAAGAAGAAAAGCTACTTATCCAGCAAGTGTTAAATACATCGATCTGGGCTATGGCGGTTGGAGAATGAACGCGTGTTTAGGAAGTTAATTGAGCAACGGTTAAGGAGTGTTAGCAACGTGTCCATTATTCGTTTTCGAATGAAAAATAAGATTTACGCTGGTGTGATCGGCGGGTTGATCGTAGCGATTTTATCATCACTCGGATACATATTTCTAATTAATTATCAATCCAAGCAACTTAAAATGATCAAAGCAGAATATGAGATTGAATTAACTACCGCGCAGCAAGCATTACAGGAGCAACAAGCTGTTTCCAGCAAGATTGTAGTTACGATCGGTGATCTGAAAGCAGGCGATACCATTAGCAGTAAGCAGTTAACGACAGCGTTTGTATCACGGAAAGGCGCACCGACCAATGCAATTGCAGATCCAAAGCAATTAATCGGCAAAATTATCAAAATCGATGCTGGCAAGGGCACAGCATTGACACCGGCGATGGTATACGCAGAAGGCGCTACACCGAAGGATTTGCGTAGCCGTGAATATAGCGTGCTGGAGCTGCCAGGCAAGCTGAAAAAGGGAGACTTTGTAGATGTGCGGATCGGCTTTCCGAATGGTAGCGACTATATCGTGTTATCGAAGAAGAAAGTCGAAGACCTGTCCGGTACTACCGTATGGTACAACATCAACGAATCCGAGCTGCTGGCGATGAGCAGTGCGATTGTAGATGCGTATTTGCAAGGCGCGCGTCTGTATGCGATCTCGTATGCTGATCCGTACATGCAGGAAAAAGCAATTCCAAACTATCCTGCCAATACTGATGTGATTAACCTGATCCAGTCCGATCCGAATGTGCTGGAAAAGGCGACGTTACAGCTTAGCAAGGAAGCGCGCGCTACACTCGATATGAATCTGAGTCGTATGAGCGAAACGGATAAGGCAAAGGTAAGTGGAGCAGCAGGAGCGCAGTCATCCAGTTCCACCTCCACCTCAGCGACAGATCATACCGGCAATACAACAGATTCGGCTAGTGGTGCTTATGCGGGGGAGGCTGTCGTTTCCGAAGCTCCATCCCTGCAATCCTCGCTGCCAGCAGCTTCTGCAACAAGTCCAGTTACCGACCCTGCGGCAACAGGAAGTGATGAATCGAAGACACCAGCAGATATTGTTGCTCCAATCGAGCATAAGGAAACGTCGTCCTCAAGCGGAGCAGCGACTGGCTCCGGTGGCAGTCAGACAGAGCAGAAGGCACAGGATGTATTTGAACAGCCATTAATCAAATAAGAACAAAAAGATGTTTTACCCTGCAGGTTTGATGGAAGGAATGTAAGGATACGAGGCATACAAGTATGAAATAACCTGTACACTTATTTAATTTTGAAGGAGGACGAATATGAAATACTCATTGTTTCTTGGCTCCGCTGATATTAGTGATTTGCTTATCTATTTGAGTAAATTTTTGCAAACGGCTGGTCGCCGCGTGCTGCTCGTTGATGCCAGCGCAGAAGGCTTTATTCGTTACAATACACCGATCATTGCTAATGCGGAAGGTGTATCCGAATACGATGAATTTGATATTGGCTATGCATTCACTGATTTTGCGGAAATGAAGCGGCAGCTTGATCTGGAGCAGCAATATGATCATGTGCTCGTGTTGTGCTCGCAGCCTGATTTTATTCGTACGGATGATATGGAGAGCTTCAAACAACGGTTTGTCGTGATGTCACCAGAGCGTCGTTCACTGGAAAAAGCGATAGAGCTGATGAGCTTCATTTTTGCCAAACGGGATGCTAAGCTGCCGCGGATGCCATTTTGCCGACTGTTTGTCCAGCAGGTTGATAGCGGACTGGCAGAGGATTATATGGAGCAGTTGCTTCAATGCTTGCCGATTGTGTTTGAAGAAAGCTCCTTTACGATTCCGTTTGATGAAGCGGATTATATGCAAAAGATCGTGAATCAAAATAGCAGTACAGTCAGCATTAAACGTATCTCACGTCCATTGCGGACGGCGATTCAGCAAATGGCTGGTAATGTGAGTGAGCTGGACAATCAGGAGCTGAAAAGCTATACGAAAAAATTATCGCGGAGGAGTCAACCGGTATGGGGAATGTAATTGCGTTCTGGGGAACACGTCCAGGGCAGACAGGGAATTCCTCCAATCTGGTCGCATCAGCAGCGATGCTCGCGCTCGACTATGTGAGCATCGTGCTTACAGGACATACACAGTATGGCGGCTCGCTGGTAGAGGATGCTTTCCGCCGCCAGCAGCGTGCACTGGATGCGATGTCGATCGCCTATTCCTCCAGCGGAATCGATTCGCTGGAGCGGCTGGCGCGCTCCGGTCAATTGACAGGAGGTACGATGAAGGATTATACGTTGCCTGTATTTAGCGGATCACTTGATCTGCTACCGGGGACGAATAAGCCGGATGCGGAGCTGTTTGTTCGTATGCATGAAGTGACTGCTACAATCTGTCAGGCGGCGCGTAGCGCTTATGATCTGACGCTGCTGGATGCGGGCAGTGGCAACGGTCATGCGCTGAATGATGCAGTGATCGCCCACGCTGATCTTGTTGTCGTATCGCTCAGTCAAAATCAAAGTCTGCTGCGTGAATTTTTCGAGCAGATGCCGGAGCAACTGGCAGACAAGCCGTATGTGCTCGTTATCGGACAATATGATCCGGCTTCACAGTTTACACTTAACAATATTCGCCGGATGTTCAAGCCGAAGGCGTCCCTATTTGCTCTACCTCACTGCACGACCTATATGGATGCATGCAATGAGCAGAAGGTGGTTGAGTTTTTCCTGAAACGCAAGCATGTACAGCGTGATCAGCCGGATTACAACTTTATACAGCATATTCGCAAATTGAATAAAGGCTTGTTCGAGGCGCTTGAAGTGGATGCGAATATGTATGTGAAGGAGGCGTGATGATAAGTGAGTAGTATCGATCTGAGCTTGTTGATCAATCGTGCCTGCATCGGGCTTATCCTACTGATCCTGTTTGTACTCGTTTATTTCAAGCTGAGCTATAAAGGCGATGATCGCGAACGAAAAGACAAGCAAAACAACAAGTACACACTGCCCGAAATTATTGCTTACGTCAAAGCGGCATTACATGAAATGACTTCGGCATCACTGGACGATCTCGGTTTGTCTGAGGAAGAATACAATCGGAGACTGAATCAGCGAGCGATGTTAATCAAGTCACTCAAGGACTGCACACACGGTGATTTGAATGCAAAGACGTTTGTGAAAAGCACGATCTTCGATCTGCTGCTCAAAACGTATGATTTTACCGAGGACAATATGAATGGCGTGATTCCTTTTCACGATCCGTTCGCGCTTACGAGTCAGGAAAAATTCGATATTATGCTGTATCAGTACAAGGCGATGTACGGGTTGCAGGGGTTGTCGCGCTTGCTGGAGGAGCATCGATTGGCTGAGCTAAAGTATCGACCGGATGGCAGTGGGTCAGGGGCGTATGTGATTACAGCAGCGGAAATCGAGGAGGCATATGATGAGTTCCGCAGCGTGCTGCATTTTGAGGATAAGTTACATATTATTGTGCAGCGTGTATACCAGACATTCAAAGGCTTTAGTGTCATTGATGAAATTCGCGATATGAAGATTGATGGAGTAAGCGGCGGTGTATCCGGCGTACCGGTCAGTCAGGTGGAATACGATGATGACTTTTATGATTTTACGACAGCGATCAATGAGCAAGCAATTCAGCTTAGCCATGATAGTGTGTGGATTTTTTACCGGGGGAAATCGGTGCATCTGGAGTTTCTGTCCTTTGGTACTGAGGCGGAGTTAAAGCGGGTTTGTCAGAATATCTACCGGTATAACAATCCGGGGCAACTGTCCGAAGCGAATGGATTCAAGGTCAATGAGATGAAGGATGGTAGCCGGATTGTGGTGGTACGTCCAAGCTTTGCAGAATCATGGGCATTTTTCGTACGTAAATTCGATCCTGCTTCGGCGACATTGGATCAGTTGATTACCGATCGGATTCCGAATCATGAGCTGGTCAAATCACTGCTGATCTACCTTATGAAAGGGGGACGGATCGTAGCGGTCACCGGAGCCCAGGGTTCAGGTAAAACAACGCTATTGATGGCGCTCGTTGCTTATATTAACGAAACGTTCACACTGCGTATTCAGGAGATGTCCTTCGAGCTTCATCTGCGCAAAATTTATAACAAACGCAACATCCTGACGTTTCGCGAGACCGAGACAGTTACCGGACAATCCGGGCTGGACGTGCAAAAGAAAACAGACGGAACGGTCAACATTCTCGGTGAGGTTGCGACCGATGAAGTCGCAGCTTGGATGATCCAGATGGCACAGGTCGCCAGCTTGTTTACAATTTTCACGCACCATGCGAAGACGTTTAAGGATCTGGTGTACTCCCTGCGGAATTCGTTGCTCAAGCAGGGGATTTTCAGCAATGAGAAAACGGCAGAGGAGCAGGTCGTGCGCGTTCTGAACTTTGATGTGCATCTGCGTAGAGACCCGGACGGAGCACGTTACATTGAGCGCATTACCGAGTGTGTCGTGCTGGATGAAGAGGAATATCCGACCAGCTTCCGCGATGCTAGAAGATCGGAGGAACGATTTACGGCGATGATGGAAAGCATGACAACGTACTTCCAGCGCTCGACCGGGCGCAAGGTGGGCGAGGGACGTAACATTGTTGAATATCGGAATGGTGGATATGTTGCCGTACATCCGATCTCGGAGCTGAACCGACAGCAAATGCTGGAAATGATGGAGCCTGCCGATCAGCTTCGATTCAAGCAATTTATCGCTGAGAACTGGGGTGGCATAACCGTTGACGCTTCTTAATGTATTAACGTATGTGTTGATCGGTTCAGCGTTTGGCTTTGTTGTACTACTGGCTGCTTTCCAATATGTGCAGCGTAAAAATCGGCAAAACGGCAATGCTGAGTTGTACAAAACGTATCTTGATTATATCGGCTCCGGACGATCCAAACGTATTCGTCAGTATAATCATTTTCTACAGCAATCGTATCAGGCTTACATGCGGGTGCCAGTTCTACGCGTGTATATTATTCGAGTGCGTAAGCGACTGCAATCGATTCACTCGTACGATGAATTTTCGATGCGTCGGGAGACGATGAAGATTGTATTTGTCACACTGGCGATTGTGTCATTGTTTATCCTGACGCTGCTGTTTATGAATAAGGATCTGACCTTTATGTTTATGATCGCGCTGACTGCACTGGTAATGAACGGAATGCTGATCGATGCTTTTGTGAATCGGGTAGAGAATCGACTGCTTGTTCAGCTCAAGTCTGTGATGGACGATGTGCGTCACAGCTATCAGCAGCATGGAATGATTGAAGAGGCGCTGCACGATGCGTCAGAATCGTCTACACATGAAGCTTCTCTGCATGCGAAAAAGGTATACGAGATTCTGGTAGCCGCAGAGCCGGAAAAGCAGCTACAAAGCTATTATCAGGCAGCGCCCAATCGGTTTTTGAAGGCATTTGCCGGCATTTCGTATCTGGTGAAGGAATTTGGCGATAAGACGGTAGAGGACGGCTCATTATATTTGAGCAATATGAGCAAGCTAACCGGTGAGATCAATCTGGAGCTGTTGAAGCGTACGAAGCTGAGCTACCTGCTTAAAGGATTAACGGCGATAGCGATAGCGCCCATTTTATTCACCAAGCCAATCGAGCTGTGGGCGAAAAATAATTTTCCCATCATGGAGCAGTTTTACGATAGCAAATTTGGCTTCTTTTTCAAAATCGTTATTTTTGCGGTCATTTTATTGTCGTACATCCTGCTGAAAAAGCTACAGGATCAGCAGGAAGGCATCTATCAAGCCAAAGTACGCAAAATATTGTGGGAGCAAAAGCTGCTTCAGCTTCGTCCGCTGGAATGGCTGGTCATGCGATTGATGCCCGCGAAGCGCACGACCGCCCATTTTCGGATTCGTACACTGCTGAAGGATGCTAATGCAGGTACGCCGATGGAGTGGCATTATTTGCACCGGATCGTACTGGCAGGGAGTCTGTTTGCGATCATGCTGTCTTCGTTTCATACGATGCATTCGATTACGATTCGCAATATTTTGACCGCACCGACACAAAATGAAACGATGTTTGGTCAGCTTTCCCCCGAGGAATTGGCTAAGGCGCAGGAGCTTACCGCATTCGATACTCGAATCATTAATCGTCTGGAAGGCATTGATCCGCAGCAACTACCGGATCGCATTATGCAGGAGGTGTATACCGATAATCCGCAGGCTGGCAATAGCTCGCAGTTTCTAACAGCGGTAGATCGTATTGAAAATAAGCTGCGCGTGCTGCAAACGGAATATTTTAAATGGTATGAGCTGGTCATTGCGCTGGGATTAGGATATGTCGGTTATCTTATACCGTACTGGATGCTGCTCTTTCAGAAGAAGATTCGTCATATCGATATGCAAAATGAAGTGGAGCAGTTCCACACGATCATCGCGATGCTATGCCAGATTGATCGGATGTCGGTCGATATCATACTGGAGTGGATGGAGCGATTTTCGACGATTTTCAGGGAGCCGCTGCACCGAGCAGTGCTTGATTTTGAAAGTGGAGCCGAGCAAGCGCTGGACATGCTGAAGCAAAATGCACCATTTGTACCGCTTGCACGCACGATCGATAAGCTGATTTTATCGGTGGAGCGTATTCCGATTCGGGAAGCCTTTGACGATCTGGAGCATGAGCGCAATTACAACTTTGAGAAGCGCAAGCAGGACTATGAGCGCATGATCGAGACCAAGTCCGAATGGGGGCGAATGATCGGCTTTGCCCCGATGGCGGCACTGACTTTTATTTATCTTGTTTTACCATTCATTTATATGAGCTTTGAGCAGATGGGTGCTTATTATCAGCAGCTAAATCAATTGTAAATCGTAGCCAAAACGTATAGGACAGCGAGCATACGCAGTTGTCCAGCAATTCCAATTCATAATATTAAAGGAGCCAAACCATGAATAACGCATCAGCAGCTTTAAAAGTAGCAGCAGGACTTTTTCTTACGATCGCTTTGATCACTATCGTTGTCGTACTGTTTATCAGTGCACAGGAAGCAACCAAAACCGCACAAAATAACTTCTCTGGCATTCAGAAGGAGCTTGATCAAACGCAATACGCGGTGTATGACAATACGAATATTTCAGGTAGTCAGGTTGTATCGTCGTTGCGTAAATTCAAGGATCAAAGCGGTTTTGGCATAATGGTGAAAACAGGTAAAAATCCGACCGGCAACTGGTATTTTAATGAAGTAAATACGACTTCTTCCGTCGATAGTGTGGATTATGGTGCTGTGAATAAGACCAAGCCATCCGGTAGCCTGTCCGATGCAATGGACCAGGCATCTGGCAACTATATTAACCCAACCGGAACATTCAAAAGCGAAATTATTCGCGACCGCAGTAATGTCGTCCGTGCGTTAGTGTTTAGCCAGAACTAATGAAGCAAAAATTGATGGAAAAGACAGTAATGTACTGGACACGAATACACTAGAAACGAATGTTATCGAGACTAACGAAGTACAAACTAATGAAGTAAAGGAACAGGAAGTAAAGGAAAAGCTGTGTTCATTGGATTGCTCGCCTGATTAAAATCGAACAGGCTTTCCTTACGAACAAGGTTAAACACAATTAGCACCATGTTATCCGACAGTGAACACCTATTTAGATGGATCTACACATAAGCTATAAGACGC
>JBCNLJ010000075.1:0-27920 GCA_039595515.1 Paenibacillus sp.
ACACGCATCAAACGTGCGCACAAGCTGCACGGGCAAAAGCTGGTCGTTGCTGATCTGCGTAAGCATGAAATGGCGGAACGCTCCGATCTGTTCGTCCGTCCGAAGCAAGGAACAGACTTCGTCTGGATTACTGCAATTACGAACTATATGATTCAGCAGGGCTGGCATCAGCCAGACTTTATTAAGCAGCATGTGAATCAGTACGAGGATTACCTGAAGCTGATCGCGCCTTATACACTCGCTTATGCCGAAGAAGTAACCGGTATCGCTCAGGCAGAATTGATCAACATTGCTGAAATGATTCGTGACGCCGATGGTACTGCCATCTGCTGGGGGATGGGTGTAACACAAAATATCGCTGGTTCCCATACATCTGCCGCAATCTCCAATCTGCTGCTCGCAACAGGTAACTATATGCGTCCAGGCGCAGGTGCATACCCGCTGCGTGGACATAACAATGTACAGGGTGCCTGCGATATGGGCACACTGCCACCGTGGTTGCCGGGTTATCAGCATGTATCCAATGATGAAGCACGCGCGAAATTCGAGCAGGCGTACGGCGTACCCATCTCGCCTGTACCGGGCAAAGACAATATCGCAATGGTCGATGGGATTGCCCGTGGTGAGATGAAGGCGATGTATCTGGTCGGTGAGGATATGGCATGGATTGATTCGAACGTGAACCATGTACATGAGATGCTGTCACAGCTTGAATTTTTCGTCGTACAGGATGTGTTCCTGTCCAAAACAGCTCAATTCGCGGATGTGATTCTACCTGCGGCTCCATCGCTGGAGAAGGACGGTACATTCTCGAATACCGAGCGCCGTGTACAGCGTCTGTATCAAGTATTGGAACCACTTGGTGATTCCAAGCCGGACTGGTGGATTACGACACAGCTAGCGAAGAAGCTTGGCTTCGACTGGGGTTATACACATCCATCCGAGATTTTCACAGAGATGGCCAGTCTGACTCCATTTTTCGCACAATGTGATTATGATGTGCTGGAAGGCTGGGGCAGCTTCCACTGGGGTTCATCCGATGGCGCGAACACGCCACTGCTATACACAGAGGGTTTCCATTTCCCGGATAAAAAAGCGCGCTTCTCGCTCGTCGATTATGTACCACCTGTGGAATACCCTGCTGAATTCGATCTGACGCTGAACAACGGTCGTCTGCTGGAGCATTTCCATGAAGGCAATATGACGAACAAGTCCAAAGGCATCAACCGTAAGCTGCCGGAAGTGTTTGTAGAGGTATCACCGGAACTCGCGGCAGAACGCGGCGTTGAGGATGGTACACTCGTTCGTCTGGAATCTCCATATGGCGCGATCAAGCTGCGTGCGGTCGTTACCGATCGTGTACGCGGACAGGAAATTTATGTACCGATGCACTCAGTCAGCCATGAGACAGCGGTCAATCTGCTGACTGGCTCAGCGGTCGATGTACGTACGCATACACCAGCGTACAAGCAAACCAAAGTACGCATGCAAATTCTAAATGTGAAAGGCGTAAACCCGCTACCCGAAATCAACCCGCGCTACAAAAAGCGTCATCCGCAAAATGGCGTAGAAGTGCAGCGTAAATGGGATCGCCCTGACTATGTATCGCTCGTCGATATGTAACCAAGCGACCTACCGGGTTGGACATACAGAACAACCAGGGCGTGTACGCAAACTTGTATACGTTGTAAGCAGCGTGATACCTATCCCATCAAAATAGCTTGCGTACACGCCTTCGTATCTATTGGTCTAACGATATGAATACCGAATAAAAGGAGCATGGCATATGGCTGCACCCATCACAGCAATTCGCAAGAAGACGCTGACCGAGCAGGAGCAACAGCAACAAACCATCGAACGATTGCAAAAGGAATTGACCGAGTCCAATGCCGCATTGGAGCGCTCACTATCCATTTTACGAGAACTGGAAACGAGCGGCATTCTGGAAGCTGCGGAATCGATGCTCAAAGCGAAAGCAGAAATTGCCGAAATCGTGCTTGGTCAGGTTTCACGCAAGGAAATTACGAATCTGATCAATAACGGCATGGCAGCAGCAGGCGCGTTGACTGCCGTTGATCCGGCACAGACAGCCCAGCTTATGAACAGC
Source organism: Paenibacillus sp. (assembly GCA_039595515.1). Taxonomy (GTDB): domain Bacteria; phylum Bacillota; class Bacilli; order Paenibacillales; family Paenibacillaceae; genus Saccharibacillus. The sequence goes on from JBCNLJ010000075.1 coordinate 2,108, forward strand.
GTACAGCAAGGACTACAGGAAGCAGCCTCTCCACAAACGGAGAAAATCGGTTTGATGACGATGCTTCGTGCACTCAAAGACCCTGACATCCAGCGCGCGCTTGGATTTGGATTGCGCTTTATGAAGGGGCTTGGTAAAGGCTTAAAAAAGGATACTCCATCTCAGCATTAAGCCTTAAGCAATAAGCCTTAATAGATCATTAATGGATACAGATTCTATGGATAGTCATACGATCGTTTTTATCAAATCAATAGACTATCCAAACCCGATAGACTACTAAAGCTCAATAGACCAGGGAACAAAAGTATCCGACTCGAACTTGAGTTTTATTATTCATTTTATATTGAAGTACTCATCATCCCAACAACGGAGCCCGCTACATATAGCGCCTCCGTTGTTTTATTTTCTTTTAATTTATACGGTCGATATTTGGGCTTGATATTTTGGTTTATAGAGGCGATCTGTTATGAGTACCAGAGTGATATAAGCGCTATGTATCGCTATTTCACGAGGACGTTTACAGCTTTTATTCCTCTCCCTGCCTTTATCCTGCGCTCATACGTACATATTTTCTTCTGTACGAATAGCTTGACGAGTAGCCTGACAACAGCATACCGATATATTCTCCATGATGTATCGATATAAGATCAGCGAACTGCTGATACCTAATCTTGCTCCCTATAAGCCTTGCTATCAGTAATTGACAATGTTTACAACCCTATGTAAATATAAAGTATCCGACTTACTGATTTTTACATACACCTAACAACATACTTCCACCATCGCGCTGTACATACTCCCCAATCTCCTGGCGCGTTGCTCATTTTGTATTCTTTCTACGTGATTACAGTAGGTCTGAATTCAACTTGGTTAAGGAGGAATAATAATGATTAAAAAAGGCACTGCACTGCTCGTTACAGCTACGCTTACGTTAGGTATCGGAACAGGTGCAATCGCTGCCACAAGTCTGCAGCCGATTCGCGCTTATCTGAACAGCGCTCTTTCTTTTACTGTAAATGGTACCTCAGCTCAGCTCACCGACGCTAATGGTAAAAAGGTTCTGCCTATCACCTACAATGGTACAACGTATCTTCCGGTTCGTGCCGTCGGTCAATTGATGGACATTCCGGTCAATTATAATAGTGCGAATTCTTCTATTAGCATTGGAAGCGGTAGCACATCCGGTGGTAGCACGGGAGGCGGTTCAACAACAACGCCTTCATCCAGCAAACCAACATTGAGTCAGCTTGGCACAACAGCTATGGAAAGCTCTCAGCTACGTACGAAAGACCCTGCCAAAACCGTCTACAAAGGCAAAGACTACAAAGAGGTGTATATCAACGATCAGCCTCAATCATACCGTGACTTCCAGGTAATGACCGATAATAAATACAGCACCCTTCATCTTGAAATGGCTCTGCTAAGCGGTAATCAGAAAATTAATATTTACGACGACAATCGTACTGTGCTCAAAACAGTATCTCTGTCCGCAGATCAGGGCATGACAGGCGTTGATGTTGACGTCAAGGGCGTAAAGGCTGTGTTCGTAGAAAGCACAGACTATGATCCGGGTTCTGTATTGTTCGTCCCATTAACCACTTCGTATCTGGTGCGCTAAATCACGCTTCTGGAAACCAGCTCCGTTATAAGATGAGCTGTTTGCGTTTGTGTAAGATCGATTATCGTTTGTACCAGATGTACTTATATCGCTTGGATCCTATGTACTTTTATAGCATTGTATTTCTACACAATCGAACATACTCTCTATTCAATTATATAAACGCAAAAAAAGCTGACGTTCAGGGGAGGACGTCAGCTTTTTATGTTAACTGTCCGCTGCATTTGGCAGATGCAGCAAACAAGGTGTTTTTGGCCGATTCAACATTGAAAAGGGGAACTTTTCATCAGTTCATCATTTTAATTCTGCCACACCCTTACGTTCCAAGAGAACCAAGGGGATGGATTCTCCTGTGCAAGAGTGTGCAAAATGGGTACAAGCAGTGCTACACCCTGATCGAGGATATAGCTGGCTTATCGACACAAGTGGGGAAGCTTGTATCGATAAGCATTATTCAGTCAAACGTTCTTATTTTTGTGGAACAGTCAGTTGGAATCCAGCAGGCAGCAGGTTGTTGGCAGCAACCAGCTCGTCTACAGTTACACCGTATTGAGCAGCAAGATCAGTCAGGCTGGCACCTTGTGGAACGACAACAGTGATTGTTTTGTTTGTTGCATCAGTAGCTGGTGCTTGGGAGTTGGCAGGCTCCTGTGTTGTAGCTGTGCTATCTTCTTCAGTTGTACCGAACAGTGCCTGGAATTGAGCTTCTTGTGCAGCCAGGAATGCTGCGTTATCAGCAATGCGCTCTGCTTTGTCTTTACGTTTGTCATGGTTGGATTGATCGTTTGTTGCAGCATAGGCATGGCTGCCTCCGATTGGGGCAATGGCAACTGCACCCAGGGTAGCGGCTAAAGTAGCGGACATCAGGATTTTACTAAATTTTGTGTTCATGAGTAATAGCTCCTCTTCATTTGTTTATATTTTTTAAAATTGTAATTAACTTTACTTAGGTAACTTATAACCACTTCGTAACCTTATGAATCTAATATACTACTAAATAAAGAATATTGCAAGCCTATCTAATAATAAATTTATTAGATTTTGCAAAATTAATATTTCCGATATATAGTTAACCAACCTATCTACATTTTAAACATCGTATTTAGCTTTTTCAAAATTTTTGAGTGATTAATCACTTACTACTTTCGATTGGTCTGCAATGCCTTGCTTACGCTGGATAGATTGAATTGTCGCCTGCACGCCTATTGGATATGGAGTACGTGGAATAGTTCCAATATACGTTTCATACTTTTGTCCACTTAGCAGCAGTGGTTGTTCGGTTAAATACAGCATCTCTACGATTTCCTTCATTACGGGTACAAATAAACCCAGCACTTTTAAAGATCGGCGTCCCAGTGGGATGACCGGCTTACGATTTCCTTTACCTGCTGCTTGTTGTGCCAGCTCAATCATATCCTTGCCTGAAATGGCACCAGCAGACGGGATATGCCAGTTTTGTCCATATGCCTGTTCACGACCAGATAGCTCAACGATCATATGAGCCGCATCAGGTAAATACACATATTCACGCGGCACACTCACATTACCGATAAACATCGCTGGCTTATGTGCCGCAATGGCTTCCATCGTACTTCCAAGATAGGATGCCTGATTAGCCGACGGACCATAATAATCCGGTAAACGTACGATCATGACCTGCATGGATGTCCATCTGGCGCCCAGGAGTAGCTGTTCCATCGCCAGCTTTGTCTGTCCTTTAGCTGTAGGCGGCTGCTTTGGATAATTCTCATCAATCGGCTCTGCTCCAGAACGCGGGCTATACGGATAGATTCCATCTACAAATACTAGCTTCGCTCCCAATCGCTCTGCCGCTTCGCACACCGATTCAGCCAGTGGTAGCTGACGCGCATTCATCTCATGATAGGGAATCGCTGCACACTGGAATATCACCTCACTGTCCCGTGCTGCCTGCTCCACCTGCCCGGTTTGAAAGACATCTCCTGTACGCCAGCTCAGGCAGGCTGGATTCCCCAGCTCAATTGCCATCTGCTGCAAACGATCTGCTGAACGCGCGAATGCAATCACAGGAATATTCTGCCGCACCAGCTCTTCAACGATCGCTCGCCCCGTACCACCCGTTGCACCAAGCACGATCGCTGAGCGGATACGTTTATATTCATAACGGCTAGAAGAATGACTTTCAGAATGTGGATGGGACGACGTGGATACCGACAATACATGGTTATTCATTATACTCACTCCTTAAGATTAATAGGATCGTTAGCTTGAATTTCATAATTAGTGATTGATCAATTACAAAAAATCAAAAAAATAGGTCTCTTTTTATCCACAGGTTATGTCTATTCTTAAACGATTGTTAGTGGATAGCGGGGAACGATAAGTCCCTTCCCCCTCATGCATAACGGCGCTCCTTCTATATTCGATCGCATGCTATCCTTCTGCATTTGATCGTGTTCCATTTACTATAGAAGATACACAGGTAACTCACTCCAGATGCGAAATGCTGCGAACCGATCACACAGCATTTCACTCTTCCACTCTAACTTCGTTAACTGCCCTACTCGTGCTTCACTATAAAATTATTGAGGGGTTACATAAAATTATTGCGGTGCTACCGATTCGCTTTGCATCAATTCAGGTACTTCCAGCGACATCGAAATATTGCATAGCATACCTCGTGCCAGAAATAGCAATGTTCGATCATAAGGATTGGATAGCTTTGCCTGAATAAAAGCATCTGCCACCGCTTGCCGAACGAGGCGAACATTACGCTGCATTACTTCTCGCACCGCAGGCTCTTGAATCGTTTGTGCCTGCATTTGCAATAAAATCTCATTGCGATGCTCCGCCATAATGCGTGCATAGGCTTCGATCAGCTCCTGCTCCAATTGCTCAGCCGTCGCTTCATCGATAATCGTCTGAAAGGCGGCTTTAATGCGCGTCCATGATGATTCCAGAGCTTCAACAAGCAACGCTTCCTTAGTTGCAAAAAAGCGAAACACATAAGGCTGCGAAATCTCTGCTCGTTCAGCTACTTGCGCTGTCGTTGCACGGTAGTACCCCACTTCGGCAAATACATCAATCGCTGCCGCAATAATCTCATTGCGCCGATTCACCGATGTGGCACTTGGTTTCTTCATATCGTCACCTCTTTTTGATCCAGCCTTCACAGAAGGCGATAAACTGTATAAATATTTTAGTGATTGATCAATTACTAACAAGAATATATCGTATCCTTCGAACAATGACAACCCCTTTTCTAGCTCAAGTTTAAAATAATTTTGTAACGGAATTACCTATCTTCGTCTGTGTGATCGATTTTTTCGCCGGCATCTCCCTCTACATCCTCTGTAGCTATTGTTATTCCTCCATTTGGTACCAGGTGCTATACCATCGAAAAAATGCTACAATAGGCGAGTATGCATAACGATAACATCCACATATCGATATATACGAAAGTGAGGAATCTTATTCATGATTATTAAACCGAGAACTCGTGGTTTTATTTGTACGACGGCTCATCCTGTTGGGTGTGCACAGCAGGTACAAGAACAGATCGAATATGTAAAATCCAAACCAGCGGTGAAAGGCCCACGCAATGTGCTCGTGATCGGCGCTTCCACTGGATATGGGCTGTCTGCGCGTATTGTGGCAGCATTCGGTGCAGGTGCGAATACGATTGGTGTTTATCGCGATGGCGGCTCAGTGAAAGGCCGTACCGCTTCGGCTGGCTGGTACAACTCTGCTGCGTTTGAGCAGGCTGCAGAAGAAGCAGGTTTGAAATCGTTTAGCGTCATCGGTGATGCATTTACGAACGAGCTAAAGGCAGATACCGTTGAAGCGATTCGCAATGAGCTGGGCAAAGTCGATATGGTCATCTATAGTGTAGCCGCACCGCGTCGCACAGATCCGAATACTGGCGAAACCTATACATCCACACTGAAACCAATCGGTGAAACGTACACGAATAAAACGGTTAACTTCCATACTGGCGAAGTGAGTGAGATCAGCATCGAGCCAGCAACACCGGAGGAGATCGAAGCAACGGTACGCGTCATGGGTGGCGATGATTGGAAATCCTGGATTGATGCACTAAGTGCGGCGGATGTACTGACAGATGATGTCGTAACGGTCGCATTTTCCTATATCGGTTCCAATATCACACAGGCGATCTACCGTCAGGGCTCGATCGGTCAGGCGAAAGATCACCTGGAAGCAACCGCTCGTCAGATGAACGAAGAGCTTGGTTCCAAAGGCGGTCAGGCATACGTAGCTGTATGTAAAGCACTCGTCACACAATCCAGCTCGGCGATTCCGGTTGTGCCGCTGTACATGTCCGCATTGTACAAAGTGATGAAGGAAAAAGGAATCCATGAGGGCTGCATCGAGCAAATGTATCGTATGTTCGCTGATCGCCTCTACAATGGTGCAGATACACCTGTGGACGAGAAAGACCGTCTGCGTCTGGATGATTGGGAGATGCGTGATGATGTACAGGCTGAAGTGGCAACGATCTGGAACCAGTTGTCTACTGAAAATGTATACGAGCTGACTGATCTGGAAGGCTATCGTAAAGAGTTCTTCCAACTGTTCGGCTTTGAAACTGCTGGTGTCGATTACGAAGCGGATCTTGATCCAGACGTAAAAGTGCCTAACGCGAAATATTAATTTCGATAGCCAAGCTGATCCTTAACAAGTGGCTGAAATAAATACAACGAAAAGTCGCATGTTCTCTGCTACCGTTTGGCAGAGAACATGCGGCTTTTATTTTATAATACATAATCCGATGCACTGCGAATTTCTTCTCTACTTCTATTCAACCTTCTACTCTACTTTTATTCATAGGATATCATCAGCCCTATAAGCTTGATTTGTGGAAAAATCATATCCGTATATCCTACTGCTACTGTTTACGATTCCGCTTAAGTCTGAAGCTGAGCAAGGCGCCGACTGCTGCGATACAAGCTGCCAGCAAGAACGTATCACGATAAGCAAGCGCATGTGCGATCGGCTCCATCGTTTGTGAATGTGTTTGTCGTATCATCATACGCAAAGTAAGGAACTGACTCAGACCTGCAATCGATAGTGGAATAATTAGATTAGCCCCTGCTGAGGTTAATGGAGTAACTCGATTGACTGCATCGGCTGGAGCCGACTGTAAAATGTACGTGTTCAATGACATCATACACAACCCCATTCCTACACCTAACAGACCTACTATGGCTCCAATGATGAAGCTACCTGCACTGGTATTTATTTGTGACATTAGCGCCAGAGCTATCGCAATCGTTCCCAATCCAGTAATGGCTAAAGGTCGTATACCCAAACGATCAAACAATCTGCCTCCAATCGGCATGAACAAACCCGATGTAATCGCCAGCATACTCATGACCAGTCCAGCTTGCAGCGGTGTATATTGCTTCACATTTTGTAAAAATTGAGGAATGAATACAATCGAGCCGTTTAACGCCATATATTGAATCCAGCTAATGAACAGGCCCTGTCGAAAGCGTTTGATCCGAAATGCTCGCAATTCCAAAATGGGATAGGGATGCCGGGTTTCATGAAACCATAGCCAGATCAACATACCGATGCCGCCGATAGCTAGAAAGCATACCATCCATAGGCTTGTATTTACATGAAGTGCGAGCGCCAGCAACACAAACGAAGCCGGAGCCAGCAGCAAACCAGCCACATCCAGCGACTGCTTATCAGTCGTAGAGAACTGGAGTCCTGGTAAAGGAAATACATAGCGAATAATTAAAATTATCGTAGCGATGCCCAGCGGAAGATTGATCCCAAAAATCCAGTGCCAGCTAAAGTTTTCTAACAGCCAGCCAGACAATATGGGTCCCGAAGCTGGCGCAATGAGCATCGGTATACCCAGCATACCCATCACCTGTCCCTTTTTATGAACAGGAGCCAGACGGAAAATAGCTGCCATGCCAATCGGTTGAATCATTCCTCCACCGAGCCCCTGTACGATGCGATAAATGATCAGTTGCTCTATGCTTTGCGCCATCGCACACAATAAAGAGCCCACCACGAATACAGTGATCGCACTTATTAAAGCTCTAGCTACGCCTAGCTTCTCTGAAAACCACCCGGCAAGCGGAATCGTCAAAGACATAGCCAGCATATAACCGATAATCACCCATTGTAATGTGCCAAAAGCAACTCCAAAATCGCTACTTAGCTTAGGAATCGCCACATTCATCGCTGTACTGTCGATCATCACCATCATCATACCTGGAATAATGGCAGCTATCGCCGCAATAAAAGCTCTCCCCTCTAAAGGCTTATGTCCTGTAGACGGTTTGAATAAAGAAAAGACAGATGAATACGACATAGGTTCCTCCTTTTAATAGACACGATGTTGATTAATGATCCTATGCCCATTATAATGATGCATGTAAAAATCTAATGATCATTGTCGTGCGGAATGTTTATTACTCAACATCGCAAGCTGGAATGTTCAGTAACTGTCTATATTTTTAGTTGGAGGATCAGCAATGGATAAAAAGATAGACCGTCGCATTTTGCGAACACAACAGCAGTTGAAAGAAGCTTTATTTGATCTGGCAGCCCATAAAACGACTAATATGATCACAGTAAAAGAATTGACCGATCAGGCTGGCTTGAATAGAGGAACATTTTATTTACATTACCAGGGGATGGATGAATTTTTTGAACAATTGAAAGAAGAGGTGTTGGACGACTATTATGCCATCATCAAAAAGCTAGCTTATGCTGCGCAAGATCGTGAACCCTTTACAGCTCCACCTGCTGGCTTTGTGCGTCCATTTCAGTATATTTTTGAGCACCAACGCTTCTTTACATTGTTTATGGGCTCGGCAAAGGACGGAGATTTGACACAACGATTGACCGAATTATTAAAGCAGCAATTTCAGCATTCGTATCTGGCGAAAAATTCCCACAACGAGCTTCACGAGATTCCTGTAAAGCAGCTCTATCTGTTTGCTTATATGGCGTCTGCCTATGTAGGTTGTATTAAGTTTTGGATTCAGCGCGGGTTTGATAGGTCTCCGAGCGAGATGGCCGTTTTATTCTCAGAAATATCCCGCTTAGGTTCTGCACAACTGTATTATGCAGACTAATTGTCCATTGTCTATCGTGCGTCCGTGGGAGCAAGCAATCTCTATATTCGCGATCAGGCTGTACACGCCATCGCATAGAACCATTCCTAAAGCGACACATCCTCTATTGCTATAGTTTCATATCTATTGCTTACCATTCTCATAACAACGTTATGGGGATAATATAAATCGCTTACAGGTTCAAAATATTGTAACTTTAAGCCTGTCTGTAAGCCATCGATTTACGCTATATTTAAATTATTCAAATTTCAAATTGTAATCAATTCACTACCTATTGGACAAAGGAGCATTCGAATGGGAAATATGCTTAAAACTCTCCGCACAGTTGGTCATGTGGAAGCGATCTCGTATCTGCTGCTTGTGCTGGTGGCCATGCCGCTTAAATATCTGGCTAATCAGCCGCTAATGGTTACATATGTAGGCATGATTCATGGTGTATTGTTTGTTGCTTATGTAGCAGCGATCGCTGTTACGCTGATTATGCGCAAGCTCACCTTTAAACAGGCTGTTCTGGCATTTATTGCTTCACTGCTGCCGTTTGGTCCATTTGTATTCGACCGCTATTTGCAGCGCCATACCACACCTGAAGTGCCTGCTACAGAAGTACAAAAAGGCTAATTTCACGCCAGGATGATCTATTCAAAGTCTATTCTAATAAAGCTCCCTTCACTTTCCGGTGAAAGGAGCTTTTTGGCGTTAGGGATTGTGTGAATGGACAAGTCGGGGTACACTGCATTCAATACATAATTTAGAAATAGTTATACCACCAGCAGCTATACTACAGCATTACAGCACTACTACCTTTCGAGTGGATACACGATGTTGATCCTCTCGCCTACTCTATCTACTATTACAGGAGGCATCATGCAAAACGAAAGTTCTATTCCGACAACACAAGTCACACCTGCTAGCTCCGCACTGAAAAAGCTATTTTCCCCGATTCGCCAATCCAAAGCCTTTACATACCTGTGGCTTGGTCAATGGATTGCTATGCTGGGCAGCTCGGTTACGATGATCATTTTACCGATTGTGATCTATAATCTGACGGGCTCGTCTACGATGATGGGATTGGCAATGACGATCTATATGCTGCCCAATGTGCTTATTTTGCCCGTGTCTGGCTGGATCGTTGATCGTAGGGATCGGCTGCGATTAATCTGGCTGACCAATACGACTCGCTTTCTTATTATGTTTACCGCTGCTATATTGATGTTTATGGACAGTCTCACCTTGCCTATTTTGTATGCAGGGCTTGCTCTGTATGGCTTAATGGATGGAATTTTCATACCGGCTTACTCTGCTCTACGTGCAGAAATTTTCACGCCTGATATTCGCAATGCAGCCAATGCGCTCAGTCAGATGAGTATTCAGGCTGTACGTCTGCTTGGTCCGGCGATTGGTGGATTGATCGTTACGTTCACATCGCCGGGTAATGGCTTTGCACTCGACTCGCTCACCTATCTGATCTCATTAGCCTGCTTTATTATGCTGGGCAGATTCTATGTTTCTTCTCGTCAGCAGACCAGAACACAGGCTCATACACAAGGCGAAGCTGCCAATGGCTCGATGATCTCCGAGCTGCTGGAAGGGTTCCGTATTTTAAAATTGCATCCATGGCTATGGATTACAATTGTTGTGTTCTCACTGCTTAATATTTGCTATCAGGGAATTATCGTAGTGCTCGTACCGTGGCTGTTCAAAATCCACTATGGCTTTTCTCCTGTCGTATACGGGCTGGCCATGGCTGGAAGTGGTGTAGGAGCCGTACTTGCCGCACTATTATTCGGTTCTCGCAGTCACTGGCGGCACCGGGGATGGATTGGTTATGGCGGAGCGCTGTTAAGCGGCGTTGCCTTGCTGCTGCTCGCTATCGTCTCCTGGGCACCCGGTCTTGTACTGGTGATGGTGCTGGAAGGCTTTGGAATAATGATGTTTGCACTGATCTGGGAAACCAGTTTGCAGGAGCTGGTGCCGATCGAAAGCTTTGGACGCGTGGCGAGTCTGGATTTACTTGGTTCCTATGCACTCTTGCCACTCGGTTATTTGCTCGTCGGCTGGCTTGCCGATCATATGGGTGGCATTTGGACGATTAGTGTGTTTTCGATTATCGGGATGCTGCTACTGGTTGCGGGGTTATGTACGAAGGGTATTCGTAGCTTTGATTAAGTATAGCGATAGGCAGACCGTTATCCGAGCAATAAAAAAGAAGCATCATCACGTAGGATCTGCTTCTTGTGCTTGAGCTTTTGTAATTTTTCCTGTTTCCCTGGTTTGATACGGGTGTGCTGAGATATCGCCCCATAAGCTTCATTCGTTTTGCGACCATAATCAGGTGCCAGATTGCCGCTGCGCTGTGCTTTGCGCACGGCTTTTTGTGTTTGTGTACGTGCCATAATGAACATTCTCCTGTCTGTTGAATCCTATTTTGTGTGAAACATCGTATACGATCAATCATTTCACCTTTTTAAAATAACACACGATGTGAGTATTGATCAATACATTGAATATTTTACTGTATTTTCACTCTTTTTACTAGCAGATCAGCAGGCTTAGACGAAAAATAACGAACAATTTGTAATTTAAATTTACATGTTGTTCGTTATTTTTTTGTTTTCAGATTCAATTTTCTGAATATCGATTGTGCATCATATTAAAAGATAGCAAATCTTCTGTTATGCGAACTACGATCATGTTATAAAAAGCTACATAAGGTTTTGAGTGTATATCCATGTATAAGAAACCTGACCTGAATAGTAAAAAAACTGAAGGGATGAATACACTATAGCTGCTCGAAGGATGGATCAGTATGATGAGTAGCCGTAGAGTAGCCATTACAGTACATAGGCTGTCATATGTCATCATGTTCAGTTTCGTTAGCGTACATGTACAACTAAGGTGCAATAAGTCGAATGCTCCCGCATGACCATTATGGAGGAGGTTGATTATGTCATTTTTCAAGTCGTTATTTTTTCAAATTGTAGTGGCGGTTGTGATCGGTATTGGAGTTGGAATCATCTGGCCAGATTTTGGTGAGTTGCTTCAGCCGCTCGGAACCGGATTTATCAAGCTGATCAAAATGCTCATTGCTCCGCTGATCTTTGTCGTTGTTGTCGCTGGTATTGCCAAAGCGGGCGATCTAAAGGCGGTTGGACGAATCGGGTTAAAGGCCATCCTCTGGTTTGAAATTGCAACGACGGTTGCGCTCGTGCTTGGACTCGTAGCAGCACGCTGGATGCGTCCAGGTGCAGGGATGGATATCGATGCTTCTACACTTGATCCGAATGCGATTGCCGCTAAAACGGGAGGTGCGGAGCTGCCGCATACCGTGCAGTTCATTATGAACATCATCCCAACAAGTGCTGTAGATGCTTTTGCTCAAAATGCACTGCTACAGGTGCTGCTGCTTGCCTGTCTGTTTGGCACCGCGCTTGCCGCAAGTGAAGGTGCAGTCAAGCAAAATGTACTCACGCTTGTGGATAATATCATGGAGCTGATCTTTAAAGTAATCGGCTATATTATGAAACTGGCTCCGCTTGGTGCGTTTGGCGCGATTGCTTATACGGTAGGCGCCTATGGAGCAGCTACGCTCGCTTCGTACGGTATGCTCATTATCGCCTGCTATGTATCGGCCCTTGTATTTCTCGTCTGCCTCGGACTGGCGGCATGGTGGATTACCGGTATGAATCTGCTGCAATTCGTACGTTATACACGGTCGGAGATTATGCTGGCAATCGGTACAGCTTCGTCGGAGGTGGTCATGCCGCGCATGATGGACAAGCTGACCCGCGCAGGCTGTAATCGTGCAGTGGTTGGACTTGTTGTCCCTACCGGCTATTCATTTAATCTGGATGGCGCTTCAATCTATCTGTCGCTGGCTACTGTATTTCTGGCACAGGCAGTCGGGATCGAGCTGACTCTGATGCAGGAAATTACGATTCTGGCTGTACTTATGCTTAGCTCCAAAGGCATGGCTGGTGTACCTGGTTCCGCCTTTCTCGCTCTGTCGGCTACCGCGGCAGCACTTAATGCCTTTCCGGTTGCCGTTGTCGCTCTGCTGCTAGGAGCCGATCGCTTTATGGATACGATGCGTGTATTCACTAACCTGATGGGTAACTGTGTAGCAACGTTTGTCGTTGCAAAATGGGAAGGCATGCTGGATACAGATCGCATGAAGGCAGTACTATCTGGTGCAATTACGGAAGAAGAGCTACTGGCAGATGCTCCGCCAAACAAGCTTGATCCAGCCGCTAGCAGTGCAGTAGCTACAGAAGATTCGGCCAGTACGGTGTATCGTACGCCGGTAATGAATAAGTCTTGATGTAACTCTTGATATGCATCCTCTCCTCCTATAAGTATATATGCATCAAAGATATTCATTTCCTTAAAAACTTGAACCCTATGTAATGCGTATACTCAATTCTCATCATAATAGCCGACAGGAGCATCACTGCTCCTGTCGGCTATTGGCATAAAGAAAATGTAAGCATAGCTGATCCTTTTATGCGAAAAAAAGAGCTCAACTATACCTCTAATCTATCTTTTTTCCCGTCACGCATACCGCTTACAAAACGGATTACAGCTCGATCGTGCGACCCTCTTCTTGTGAGCGGAATGCTGCCAGAATCACTTCGAGTGAGCGGCGACCTTCTTCACCGGAAATGATCGGTGCTACATTATTCTGGATGCAGCTAATGAACTCGTCCATTACGCCACTTGTAACCTGCTTATCGTTCGTTGCAATCGCACCAACCTGGTAACGCTCGATCGAGCCATTCGTCAGCTCTACGATTACCTGGTCAACCGGGTCTGTACCGATCTTCATCACGCCATGCTCACACCAGAGCACGGTGCCGTTATCTTCACCACGGTAAGATGTCCAGCTTGCCACGAGCGAACCGATCGCACCGCTGCCCATACGTAGCAGGCAGATCGCGTTATCGTCGACATCTGTATCTTTTTTATCAAGAGTTCCAATAAATGCGCTTACGCTAACAACTTCATCATCAAGCAGCCAGCGGATCATATCGGACTTATGTACGCCGAGATCGCCCATCGCACCCATTACCGCTTCGCCTTTACGGAAGAACCAGCTATTTTTACCGTCAATACTCCAGCCTTCCGGTCCGCTATGACCGAATGCTGTACGGAATGTGAGTACACGACCCAGATGACCCTGCTTCAGAATTTCTTTGGCTTTCACATGCGGAGGCATCAGGCGCTGGTTGTGTGCAACCATCAGAAATACATTGTTTTTCTCAGCCGCTGCAATCATGTCCAGTGCTTCTTCATTGGATACTGCCATCGGCTTTTCTACCAGTACGTGTGCGCCTGCGTTTGCTGCTGCAATCGACACCTCTGCATGCAGTGCGTTTGGTGTGCATACGCTTACAGCATCGAACCCACCAGCCGCCAGCAATTCTTTATAATCGCTGTATGCTTTAGCATTGTACAATTCAGCATAGCCTTCTGCACGCTCCACAATCGGATCAGCAAAAGCCACCAGCTCTACATCCGGATGTGCTGCATATTCAGGAATGTGGCGACGCTCCGAAATACTACCGCATCCCACTACTGCTACTCTGACTTTACCCATGAATCCCATTCCTCCCACAATTGAAGTTGGTTACAATGATATGTTCCACAGTTATCTTAACGAAAAAGCCATCAATTATCCAGCTTTTGTATGCGTATCCATAACAAGAAACGGACAACAACGTGTTCGAACACTTCGCTAATATACGAAATTCAGCCTATATATGGGCAAGCATCGATGCAAGCGACCCACATATAGGCTGAATCAGGTGAAATAAACGAGCATTTTATTCCAGATGTATCCATTAAATTTTTTCACAAACATAAGATATTTGTACAGCTAGACAGGCGAAATGGGTAAACTGAGCTTATTAAATATCCTCACCAGCAATACGATTCATAAACTGCTGTGCACGCGGACTCTGTGGATTGTTAATCACCTGTTGCGGCGGCCCCTGCTCGATAATATAACCACCATCCATCAGAATAACATGATCGGCTACATCCGCTGCAAACTTCATCTCATGCGTGACGATGACCATCGTACGCCCTTCTTGAGCTAGCTGCTTAATCACGCGCAGCACCTCGCCTACAAGCTCAGGATCAAGCGCAGACGTCGGTTCATCGAACAGCAATACATCCGGCTCCATCGCCATCGCACGCGCGATACCGACACGCTGCTGCTGCCCACCGGACAGTTGGTGCGGATAATAATCACCACGATCAGCAAGACCTACTTTTGCCAGTAAGTCCTGTGCTTGAGCGCGCGCAGTTGTGCGGTCTTTTTTCTGAACGATCACCGGGCCTTCCATAATATTCTCGATCACCGTTTTATGAGGAAACAGATTGTACGATTGGAATACCATGCCGGTACGCTTGCGCAGCTCGGTCACTTCACGAGTAGGCAGCTTGCGTCCGGATTTGAATTCCAGCTTACGGTCACTCAGCTTCATCATCCCCTGATCCGGCAGCTCCAGCAGGTTCATACAGCGTAGCAATGTCGTTTTTCCTGAACCGGAAGGGCCGATAATCGCCAGTACCTTCCCTTTTTCCAGATCCACATCGATTCCTTTGAGCACCTCAAGCGAACCGAATGCTTTGTGTAGATTGCGAATTTCAAGCATGATGGCATCTTCACTCCTTTACAGACAGAATCATCAAATGCGATATAGAATCCTCACGTACAATAAATCATGGATAGAGACTAAGTTAGTAAAATTCCTATAGAATAGCATCGATTAAATTATGATGGATTTTATTGAGCAGAGAAACGACTCAATCTTTTTTCCAACCATCCTTGCAGGACGAACAATACGGATGTGAACATCAGATAGATAACAGCAGCTTCTGTATAGAGCACAAGCGCTTCATATGTTCGTGCTACAATCTGTTGTGACTGGCGGAACATTTCAATGTATGTGATGCTAGAAGCAAGCGATGTGTCTTTCACCAAGCTAATAAATGAATTAGACAAAGGCGGCACAGATACACGAACCGCCTGAGGCAATATAACACGTTTTAAGGCTTGTCCTCGTGTCATTCCGATCGAATAGGCTGCTTCCCATTGCCCTTTTGGAATCGATTGAATAGCAGCACGTACAATTTCCGAACCGTAAGCACCTACGCTGAGTGTAAAACCAATTAGCGCAGCGACAAATGGAGGTAAAATAATACCTACAGTTGGCAATCCATAGAAAATAATAAATAGCTGTACAAGCAGCGGTGTTCCTCGAATAATCCATACATAAAATTGAGCAATAAAATCAAGAATCCGTATACCGGATGTTCTCGCCAGTGCAGTTAGCACGGCTACAATCAGACCCAGCACAAAAGATGCGAGTGCCAGTGGTAGTGTATACATCAGCCCTGCTTTGAGCAACGGCCAAAAGGAATCGATTACAATCTGTATCTGTCGATCAGTCATCTTCTATCCTCCCTGAATAATCAGAATTCATATTTACAATCTAACTCATTTTACAAAAATTATACCCGGAAAGCACGATATCTTGATGATCATAAGCGATCATCAAGATATCGGAATCGGTATTGCTGTTCAGTTATAAACAAGCTGGATTATTTGGAAACATCCTCACCGAAATATTTCTCAGAGATTTTCAGATACGTGCCGTCAGCAACCATATCTTTCATCGCTTTATCGACTGCTGCAACCAGGTCTTCACTGCCTTTGTTGAAGATCGCACCGCTTTGAGAAGCATTTGCTTCTTCAGCAACGACTTTGATCGGAGCGTCTGGCTGTTGTTTTTTCAGATCAAGGAACGAAAGGTTATCGTTCACTGTAGCATCAGCACGACCGGAAGCCAACAGTTCAACCGCTTGCGGGAAACCATCTACAGATACAAGCTCTGCACCATTTTGTTCAGCGATTTTACCAAAGTTACTTGTCAGAGACTGAGCGGATTTTTTACCTTTCAAATCAGCAAACGATTTGATGTCATTATTATCTTGTCTCACAACCAGAACAGCTTTGGAGGAAATGTATGGGTCAGAGAACAGATATTTCTGTTGACGTTCTTCCGTAATACCTACTTCATTGAATACTGTGTCAAAACGCTTAGCATCCAGACCAGCAATCATACCGTCCCATTGTGTTTCAATAAACTCTGGCTCTACGCCGATACGTTTACTTACTTCAGTCGCGATATCCACATCAAAGCCAGTCAGTTTGCCAGATTCGTCGTGGTACGTGAATGGTGCGTATGTGCCTTCTGTACCGATACGCAGCTTGCCGCTTGCTTTTACGGATTCCAGTGTAGCTGCGCCGGAAGTGGATGCGCTGCTCTCTGTTTGTGTTTGTTGCTCTCCACTGCCTGTTGTAGCTGTATTCGCATTATTGCCACATGCTGCGATAACGAGCATGGTCAGAATCAGCATTAGTGTTAAAGAACTCCATTTTTTCATCTTGGTAAGACTCCCCTCGGTGATATGAATCATTCGTTTATAACCGTCCCTATCCGTTTAATACACATATCAGGATGATCACAATCAGCTTCAGCCATTTTCGTGGCTGTCGCCTCCATCCTAACCTGTCCATTTTTTCTTCAAGTCGCGGTTATGAAATGTCCTGATATCGGCATTTTGATGCTCTATAACAGGGCAAAATAATTTCGTTTTTTTATAAACCAGTTATGTTAAGTGACGTACACTTTTTAATCTGGTCTCAAAAAATAACGAACTGCAAATTGAATAGTACACCGTCTTCCATGCTACGTCAACTGTTTTTCCGATAAAATTAGTTGGTTTTAATCAAACCTTCATTTCATAGTGTTTATCAGGTTCCCATGTAGGCGATTACACTTACAGGAAAAGGATAAAAAAGGAGGACTATGCAATGATCTGGATCACATTAGAGCATATTCTAAGAGTCGTTATTGCCGGTCTCTGCGGGGCGATGATCGGGTATGAGCGTCGAAGTCGTCATAAGGAAGCGGGTATTCGCACACACTTTATCGTGTCTGTTGGAGCCGCGCTGATGATGGTCATTTCCAAGTACGGATTTATGGATATGGGTAACTGGGAAAATGTATCCCTCGATCCTTCCCGTGTTGCAGCTCAGATTGTTAGCGGTGTTGGTTTCCTTGGAGCAGGCACGATCTTTATGAACAAGCAGCGGATTAAAGGGCTGACCACTGCCGCAGGCATCTGGGCGACCGCAGGTGTAGGGATGGCGGTTGGCGCGGGTATGTATGCGGTAGGAATCGGTGTCGCTGCATTGATCCTCATTATCCAATTCGCTATGCATGGGCATTCTTCACCTGCGATGAGCTCTCGTTCTTATAAGCTGACCGTTCATCTGATTAATCATACTGACCCGGTAGAGAATCTATTAGAGGTGCTGGAGGAAAATTCAGTACAGGTGCAGAGCATTCAATCACGTACAGAGGAAGCAACCCAGAGTAACAGCGATCTTCATGATCATGATCTGAAATCTGAGATTGAGCTGATTCTCGATATTAAATTTCCTGCTGCCATGAAGGTGGCTGATGTGCTACTGGTCGTGCAAGCTCAGCCGGATGTGCGCCGTGTGCATCTGGAATAAGCAACCAGTATCGGATAAGCCATGCTTTAACAGAAAGGCTGAAGGAATTAATCACTAAAAAGGACGGTTTGCGCATACTATCCTGAAGCGAGCGCAAATCGTCCTTTGTTATATTGGTACTGCAATCATGGCAAGATAGTCATTATTTCAAATAAAATGTAAGCGATGGATCGGCGGAGTAGTGTGAACATTACGAATAGGAAACCTATCATCAATGACTCATCCATGACCGTTAATAAATGACAACCATTATACGGCACCCATCTATACTGCTTACCTGGTACTTACCTTTTCGGACGAGCGACTTTACGCTCCTTGAGCATATGAATCTGATTCAAATGATTCAAAATATACATATACCCTTCAGACTTCTTATCCGCATTGTAGATCAGATCGTCCAGATTACGATTTTGCTTATCCGATAGCTGTACGATATTGGAAATGTTACGTGCAATATTGTTGATGCTGGTAAGCTGCGAGGATTTGACCGTATCAAGCTGACGCTTCACCTCGGCTTCGGCATCCATAATACGATTAAAGCTATCCGTAGATTGCTGCATCGTATCTGCCGCAGTACGAACGATTTCTTTGCCCTGATGCGATTCGGAGCGGATCGATTCCAAAATATGATTCATATCTCCGAGCAAATCCAGAATATCGGTCGCGCTTTGCTTGGTCGTATCAGACAGCGATTTGATCTCAGAAGCAACTACAGCAAAGCCTTTGCCCGCCTCTCCTGCTCGTGCTGCTTCAATCGATGCATTCAGTGAAAGCAGATTCGTCTGTGTTGCGATACTGGTGATCGTGTTGGCGAATTGACTAATTTCTTTATACTTGTCCTCAATCGCGTTAAATACCGTCACCATGTTCTCAAATACCGATGATACTTCATGCATATGGTCGGCAGACTGATGCACAAGTTCCTGTGTACCCGTAATCGTCTGTTGTGAGAATTCGATACTGCGCGCCACATCGTTAATAATAACTGCTGTCTCATTGTCCAGATCGTGCAATACGTGCTCAATATGCTTGATTTCAGATGTTGTATCATTAAGTGAGCTTGCGGCTGCCCGGAAACCGTGCGTGATGTTCCCTTCCTCCTGCAGCAGACGCTTTATATTTTTCTCCACCTCATCGGTCAGCATATAGACATACGGCAGCGTGTCCAGCTCGCGTTCTGCTGGTGCTTGAGTAGCTTCAGTAGTGATCGATGGTGTAGTCGTTTCAGACTGCGGTTCAGCTTTCGTTTTAAACAGATGTTTGAGCATCCTTGTTCCTCCTTATTCAAATGCAATCAGAACCATCGTCTGATTAAAGTGCTTATCCTGAAGCTGCTCCCCATAGCTAATAAAGCCAGCCTGATTCGAGCATGCACCTAGCAGTGCGTTGTCCAGAAGCTTCCATGTATTCTCATTTTTAAACTTGAGACTGCGCAAAATGCAGTGCACAGACAAAATAAACGCCGGGCGAAAAGCAAGCGAATCGAGCGTCTGCTGAAAGCTTTCCTGCAAATTTGACGGTTGCAGTACATCCAAAAAGGTATTCGGCACTACCTGCGAATAAAAAGTAATCGAGCGATCCGGATTGACTTTCATCGGGGATGTAATATAGGTCTGTCCCTTGATAACTTTACCGAGCGGATTATTCATAAACGCACGCTCCAAATCGCGCTCGTCGATACCGAGTGCTGCTGCATATTCCGTTGCAGCCGGACGATTATTGAATGAATGCACAACACGAGTGAGCGGATCAGCATTCGTCACCAGCAGACGTTGTCCGGTTGTATAATAAATGTTCTCCTTGAGCACCTGTGTGCGCTTGTCGTAATTGAAAAAGAGTGCAGCGCCAGCTACACGCCGATTGCCGACATAGATTGCCGTTTCTTTGAATTTCACATAATCACCAGCGCTACCGCCCACAACTTTAAAATCATTATCCGCAAAAAACAGCGTCGTCATGACGCTCTCTTCCTGTCCGGACAAGCCATCATACAGGATAAACATAAATGCATTGGGATTATGACGTACACGCGTATATGCAGCCTGAAGCTCATGCACACTCAAAATAGCAGGCGATTCCACCTCTACCACCTCTACCTTATCCACCGGATACGTAAAGCCGCTGATTACGCCTTCCTGAAAGCCTTTGGATGTATATTCACCTGCCGTAGATGACAATACGACATGCGGTCCGGCAACCGTGCTCAATTCCTGCACCATTTCCACACCTGCAAACAGGACGATTCCCCGATCCTGGTGCTGCTCCATGTAGGCACGGGCTTGCGTCGTGCTTGTAAAATATAAGGATTCCATGCTGTTAACCTCTTTTCTGTATCAATGAATTCATCATTATTCGCCTTAATCGTCGAATCAATAAGTAACTAATTTCATTATCGGATCATCCAAATTATTTGTTTATAACATAAATACCTATATTTCGACAAATTACGCAGTTTTTATTAGAGTAATTTATATGTATTACTCATCATATTCTTTTCAATTGCTACAATTGATTGTTGTAGGAATTGGTAAAGGTTACGTTTGCATATTCACTTTTCGCTATTCTTATACGAAGCTCAATATTTACTTATATTCCATTAAGAGGAATCATTGATACAATAGTTCCATAAGGAGATGAATGAACTGCTTATATGTTCGAGCTACTAAGCGATACATGATGACCAGTTCAAAATAAAACGGTATGATCAGCAATTGCATGTACATATCGTCATTCCATCTCTTTTAATGTAAGCGCTTTATATTATGTGAACAGAGGTGTATTAGGATGAGAACAGAGTCAAGAAGTCGTCTGGTGCAACGTCTATTTCGCTATTGCAGTCAGGGGATCATTGCCTTGCTGCTACTACAAATGATCGGTATGCTCTGGCTACCCGGACAGCAGGCATCGGCTGCACCGGTAACCATTACAAATGGCACACAGTTTAAAGATACGAATGGCAATGTGATTCATGCACATGGCGGTGGCATGATCAAGGTCGACAACTTCTATTACTGGTTCGGGGAAAATCGCAATCTCGATGGCACCTTCAAGGCCGTATCTGTATATCGCTCGTCCGATCTGAAAAATTGGACATTCCGCAATGATGTACTGACCAGCAGCTCTGCATCGGAGCTGAACGTGTCTAATATCGAGCGTCCAAAGGTCATCTACAACAGTGCGACTCAGAAATTCGTTCTCTGGATGCATAAGGAAAATGGCAAAGACTATGGCGAAGCGCGCGTCGCTGTAGCGACGTCGAGCACTGTAGACGGCAATTACGACTATCAGGGCAGCTTCCGCCCACTTGGTTATGATTCGCGTGATATGACCGTATACAATGACAATGGTACGGCATATTTGATCTCAGCTACTAGCGTTAATGCCGACCTGAACATTTACAAGCTAACGCCTGATTTCCTCGGTGTCGAATCTTTAGTCACCACATTATGGCCGGGTCAATATCGCGAAGCTCCAGCTATGTTCAAAAAGGATGGCGTCTACTTCCTGATCACCTCCGGCGCGACTGGCTGGAATCCGAATCAGGCGAAATATGCAACGGCTACGAGCATTACAGGCACATGGAGCGGACTGAGCAACTTTGCTGATAATACGACCTATGGCTCACAATCTGCCTATGTTGTGCCGGTAGAAGGCACGCAAAGCACATCCTATGTGTATATGGGCGACCGCTGGGCAGGCGCCTGGAATGGCCCTGTACAGGATTCCAAGTATGTATGGCTACCGTTGTCCTTCCCGAGTGCAACAAGCCTTGCGATGAACTGGTATGACACGATTACGATTGATGCCGCAGCCGGTACGATCACAGGCAGCACGAATACGAATAACTGGGATGCCAATGCTTCCTACCAGATCATCAGCCGTAAAAGCAATAAGCTGCTCAGCGTGGTCGACAACTCGTCTACGAATGGCGCCGATCTGGAGCAACGCGCAGATGGCGGCACGACAAGTCAGCAATGGCAGATCATCAATGCAGGTAATGGCTATGTGAAAATTGTGAATCGTGCTTCAGGTAAGCTAATCGGTGTTGAAAATGGAAGTACAACAGATGGCGCAACGATTGAACAGTGGAATGATGGAAGCTGGAACAGTCAGCAGTGGCAACCGATTAGCGTAGGTGGAGGATATTACAAACTGAAAAATCGTGAAACGGGTAAGCTGATCGATATTTCAGATCAATCGCTCAACGATGGAGCGAAGGCGATTCAATGGACAGACAACGGCGGCACCAATCAACATTTCCAGATCGTCAAGGTCAATTAATCATATGAAACCATCCGAACCCCGTCGCTTGCTATAAGCTTCGGGGTTCATTGCTGAGATTGATGACCGGCTGCCAGTACGCGTTGCCGATTATATTCATTTAACGTATAGTCTAGCTGCTGCGACTTGATAAGTACACGATCATCGGAAAATCCATACAGTTCCACGAGCAAATGCAATTCTTCACGCTCTTGCTCAATTCGCCGCAAGCACCAGAACATATCCAAACGTCATCCCCTCTTTAATTGGAAATTATTCCTTCAAGTACATTATATACCCTGTTTTCTTCTTATTTAAATTCCAAATTAAGGAATTCAGTAAATATTTTCTGATGATAACAACCTGTTCCCGAAATAAAAGGATGTTGCGTACGGGTAAAGCAAGTGTATGCGTACTCTACCTTTTACGAGCGATACCAGATAAGCTTATGTATCGGCGGAGTTGCTTTAAAGGATAAGAGCATTTAGCACTATTTATACAAAATATGTAATTAAAACCTATTAAATACTGGATCGTTATCGTAAAAACAAAATGCATATCACACAAAAAAATTCCGTGAGCAGATTCAGTCAATGGGACCTGTATCTGTTCACGGAATGTCTACGCTATAGGGCTATTTTGATCGTAGCGCAATTCACGCTACGTTCTACATCTATTGTATACCTGTATGCTTGATAAGCTGAATTACTCGGTTACTGTACCGTATACGAGTGTTGGTGCATCTGCATGATCTGCGATGCGAATGCTGTCATACAGTTTCTCCATCACATCTTCTACGTTCTCACGGTTAGCATGAATCGTTACGAGTGAATCGCCTGCTTTGACGGCATCGCCTACTTTTTTGTTCAGCATCAGACCTACAGCCAGATCGATCTCAGATTCCTTCGTTGCACGACCTGCGCCCAGCAGCATTGCAGCCGTACCGATCTCATCGGCTACGAGTTCAGCCACGACGCCATCCTGCTTCGCAGGCAATTCAATACGATATTGAGCCTGTGGCAGACGCTCTGGATGATCGACCACCGAAGCATCTCCACCCTGACTTGCCAGGAATTGCTTGAACTTCTCAAGTGCTTTACCGTTTTGGATCACTTCTTGCAGCTTCGCTTCAGCATCCTCGAGCGAGTCGGCTTTACCTGCAAGATAGACCATCTGGCTGCCCAGTGCGTAGCACAGTTCTTCCAGATCCTTCGGTCCCTGTCCTTTCAGTGTATCAATCGCTTCTTGAATTTCGAGCGAGTTACCGATTGCCAAACCGAGTGGCTGACTCATATCGGAAATAACCGCCATCGTTTTACGTCCAACATTGTTACCGATGCTGACCATCGCATGTGCCAGTTCTTTAGCAGCTTCTGGTGTTTTCATAAAGGCGCCTGCACCTGTTTTCACATCCAGTACGATTGCGTCTGCACCCGCAGCGATCTTTTTACTCATGATCGAGCTTGCGATCAGTGGAATCGAATTAACGGTTGCGGTAACATCACGCAGCGCATACAGCTTTTTGTCGGCTGGCGTCAGATTGCCACTTTGACCGATAACGGCGATTTTGTTTTCGTTGACGAGCTTGATAAACTCATCCTTTGTAATCTCAACGTGGAAGCCTTCTACCGCTTCCAGCTTGTCTACTGTTCCCCCGGTATGACCAAGACCACGACCGGACATTTTTGCTACCGGAATATCCAGTGCAGCTACGAGTGGAGCAAGTACGAGTGTAGTCGTATCGCCAACACCGCCAGTAGAGTGCTTGTCGACCTTCACGCCTTCGATTGCGGACAGATCAATCGTTTCACCGGAGTTTACCATTGCCATCGTCAGATCGGCACGCTCGCGATCAGTCATATCTTTGAAGAAAGTCGCCATCGCAAATGCACTAACCTGATAATCCGGAATCTCGCCATCTGTATATCCCTGGACGATAAAATTAATTTCCTCTGTGCTCAGTTCTTTACCATCACGCTTTTTCTCAATCAGGTCTACCATTCTCATCGGGATCAGCTCCTATATTAAAAGTTAACACAAACCTAACATATAAATCTGGTATAATGCACCATTGCTTCATTCCTTGACGTTAGCAGGCTTCGTCGGTTGTCCTGTCTAAACAACTAATGAACGAGCAAAAGGATGGATAGGCTGCCAAACTGTCATTGGACAGCCTATCCGATTATGCCTTATTTCATGCGGTTGGTGCTGATTGCTATGCTTGTAAAATAAACATTGTACAGAAATTTGAGATGCGTTCAGACGTTAGCCTGTTGCTTACAGTGAGATCGCTGTATCCAGTGCTACTTCCATCATTTCGTTGAACGTTGTCTGACGCTCTTCAGAAGTCGTTTCTTCGCCAGTCAGCAGGTGATCACTTACAGTCAGGATCGTCAGTGCGTTCACGCCGAATTTAGCAGCCAGTGTGTACAGTGCACTTGTTTCCATCTCCACACCGAGTACACCATAGTCCATCATCAGACCGGTAATCGTTTTGTCATCACGGTAGAACGAATCGGAGCTGAAGATGTTACCTACGTGCATGTTCAGACCTTTTTCTACACCGCGATCATAAGCGGCCTTAAGCAGTGGGAAGCTCGCTACCGGTGCAAACGTATAGCCACCGAAAATGTGGTTGTTCATGCTGGAATCTGTGCTTGCTGCTTGCGCCAGAATCACATCACGTACACGCACATGCTGCTGCATACCGCCACATGTACCGACACGGATCAGGTTTTTCACACCATACTCGCTGATCAGCTCATTCACATAGATGCTGATCGAAGGCAGACCCATACCTGTACCCTGTACCGATACGCGCTGTCCTTTGTATGTGCCGGTAAAGCCGAGCATACCGCGCACTTCGTTATAACATGTTACATCCTCCAGATACGTATCTGCGATATACTTCGCACGCAGTGGATCACCTGGCAGTAGGATCGTTTCAGCGATATCGCCGGGCTTAGCTCCGATATGAACACTCATTGTATATAACCTCCAAATCAAAATTAAGGCGTCAATAGAGGACGCCTGCTTATGTGTAGTATTCTATCCATCCCGGAATAGCTCCATATAGCTGCCGGAATGGATAGAAAAGATTGCAAACTTGCATCGAGCACGTTGAGATGTGATGTCCACCTCATTTTACCG
This sequence comes from Paenibacillus sp., assembly GCA_039595515.1. Lineage (GTDB taxonomy): Bacteria > Bacillota > Bacilli > Paenibacillales > Paenibacillaceae > Saccharibacillus. The sequence continues at coordinate 27,825 of JBCNLJ010000075.1, forward strand.
TTCGATTCCTAAGCGATCCGAACGTTCAAACGCTCAAATTACTTTGAGAGCCAATCATTTCACTAATTACTTCAGATCCGCCAAGAAGCTTGTACC
>JBCNLJ010000076.1:0-27878 GCA_039595515.1 Paenibacillus sp.
CCCATGTTGGATCAAAAACAGCGCGCCACGATCGGCGCCAATAACAAGGTCATCTTCACGAATTTCTTTCAAAAAATCAGGATGTAACAGACCGCCTGAGAAAATAAGAGCACGTTGTGCAGCCATGAAATTCCCTTCTTTCTGTATATAAAATAAGTTGGATTATAGCGTTAACCGCCTTCACTGAGCAATCGCTTCTACTGGTTACTGTAAAAGGAAATTAACAGTTGCGCAACTTTTGCTCGCGCCCATACAATAGAGGATGGGAGCTACGGGTTTCTTTCAAAAGGATTAAGGATGTACGATAGGTTAGTACATTTATTCGCATATATCCAATTGTAAGCGTAAACAAGCGAGAAACACCGTTTGAATCCCGGCTTTTAAATGTAATAAGTTATGAACAAACCATCATAGACACGCATGAACGCACGAAACGATGCATGCCGTATTCATGAGTTGAAGATGCTGCGCTGTGAAGAGCAATACTAGCAGAAGAGCATATACATAGCGAACAGGAGAGAAGGGAGCCATGCAGCCTATCCGGCACAGCTATCGTCTCATCCTGCTCTATTGTATATAGTGGTCAAGGAGCATAGCTACTTCATAGCGTACATCAGCAATCCGTCCGAACGATCTGTGCGGAGCAGAAAGTGAATATTAAACGTATATGCTCAGGCTCATCTTAAACTTCCTGCAAAAAATATTTGATCGCGTCAGGCAGTTCCTTTTGCCAGAAGCCCCACAGATGTTTGCCATCTTTCTCGGCATAACGCACAGTGGCGCCGCGTTCCAGCAGCAGGTCGCGTGTATCCTGATTCAGCTTTACAAAGTCGTATACGCCGGTATCACTTTCAAAATCAGTTTCCTGCAAGCCAACGATCATATACACATCCAGTGAGGATAGATCGGATTCAGCGGCAATTAGCTGCTGGCTTTGCTCGTAATAAGCACCGGACAGGCTGATAATGCGGCGGAACAGCTCTGGATAACGAAGCGCGATATGCACGGATACACTGCCGCCAAGCGAATCGCCAGCAAGTACACGCTCATCCGCAGAACGGCGCACCGGATACTTTCCTTCAATATAAGGAATAATCTCTTCAGCGAAGCAGGCGGTGTACGCCTCGAAGCGGCTACCGAATGGCGCGTATTCCTGGGTGCGGATTTTGGTATTCACTTCCACGCCGACAACGATAAACGGTTCGATATTTTCGTCCAAAATCAGTTGATTGGCATACGTAGCAATGCGGCCAAAATTGAAAAACTCTTCCCCATCCTGGCAATAAATGACTGGATAGCTGAGTAATTCGTTATAGCCGGGTGGCAGGTAGATGCGAAGAGTACGAGCTTCGCCCAGATGGCGGCTGTGAATCTCTTCTTTTAAGATTGTTCGTTTCAAGTAGCGTGAATCTGTCATGGTGGTCACCTTTTTCTATCGTAATTTTTGCAATGGGTCTGACGATGCGTTAAGATGGAGTCGTGTGATTTTCACGAATTGTATTTAAATTTGATCAAACTGTTATATTAATCATCTACACCTGTTATATATACAAGAATAGCTGTCTCTTAATAATTTCAATGTATCCTTTGACGAACCTAGTAGAACAGGTGTATAATAATTCTATAACAGCGGAACATGATATTCAAATTTTTTATTGAGGTGAATAAAATGAGCAAGGTTCCATATGAAGTTTATACGGAAGAAGTGGAAGCACTTTCCGTTCTTTCCCCAGAAGGTAAAATTGTCAACCCTGACAAAGTGCCTGATCTGACTGATGATCAATTGAAAGAAATTATGTACCGTATGGTATTTACTCGTACTTGGGATGACCGTGCAGTAAACCTCGGTCGTCAAGGTCGTCTTGGTTTCTACGCACCGGTATCCGGTCAAGAAGCAACAATGGTTGGTAGTGTATACGCGCTGGAGAAGGAAGACTTTGTCTGCCCTGGTTACCGCGATATGCCGCAGCTCGTTTGGCACGGTCTGCCACTGTATCAAGCATTCCTGTACTCCCGTGGTCATCAAGAAGGCGGACGCATCCCTGAGGGTGTGAACGTTCTGATGCCTCAAATCATCATCGGTGCACAAATCCTGCACGCGATGGGTATCGCTATGGGCTTCAAACTGAAAAAACAAAAACAAGTTGCTATCGCATACACTGGTGACGGTGGTTCCTCCGAGGGTGACTTCTATGAAGGTCTGAACTATGCAGGTGCTTACAAGCTACCAGTTATCTTCTTCGTACAAAATAACGGCTATGCAATCACAACTCCATTCGCAAAACAAACGGCTGCACTGTCGATCGCTCACAAAGCGGTTTCCGCTGGTATCACTGGCGTACAAATCGATGGTATGGATGTGTTCGCGGTTATCACTGCAGTTCGTGAAGCAGCAGAGCGTGCGCGTAATGGCGAAGGTGCTACACTGATCGAAGCTTTGACTTACCGTTTCCGTCCGCACTCCATGTCTGACGATACTAGTAAATATCGTACAAAAGACGAAGAAGGCATCTGGAGCGAGAAGGACCCTATCGCTCGTCTGGCAAAATACCTGGCTGAAAAAGGCCTGTGGACAGACGAAGATACAGAGCGCGTAAGAGAAGAAGCAAAAGCAAAAGTAAACGAAGAGATCAAAAAAGCCGAGAAAACAGAGAAAATGACTGTTAACGGCCTGATCGACAGCATGTTCGAAACTACACCTCACGATCTGGAAGAGCAAAAAGCAGACTTCAAATAAGATCGGCATGCGGCCCGCTTATGGGCGATGAGGTTTCAGTATAGTACGAAGCAGCACATCCTTGATGCGTGAACATGAACAGTGAAATGTTTAAGGAGGAAATGAAGCAAATGGCACAAATGAATATGAAAGAAGCGATTCGCGACGCTATCCGCGTCGAGATGAAAAATGACCCTAACGTGCTCATTTTTGGTGAAGACGTAGGTAAAGTCGGCGGCGTATTCCGCGCGACAGAAGGTTTGCAAGATGAGTTTGGCGAAGAGCGTGTATTTGATACACCACTGGCTGAGTCCGCAATCGGCGGTCTGGCTTTCGGTCTGGGTATCCAGGGCTTCCGTCCAATCGCTGAGATCCAATTCGTTGGTTTTATCTTTGAAGCATTGGATCAAATGGCAATTCAAGCAGCGCGTCTGCGTTACCGCTCCGGCGGTCGTTACAACGCACCAATCGTATTCCGTACACCTTACGGTGGCGGCGTAAAAGCGGCTGAGCTGCACACAGACGATCTGTCTGGTCTGCTGGCACAAACTCCGGGTATCAAAGTTGTTATTCCTTCGAACCCTTACGATGCAAAAGGTCTCATGATCGCGGCTATCCGTGAAAACGACCCTGTATTCTTCATGGAGCATCTTAACCTGTACCATGCGTTCCGCGCTGAAGTACCGGAAGAAGCTTACACAGTTGAAATCGGTAAAGCGAACGTTGTTCGTGAAGGTTCCGATGTAACGCTGATCACTTACGGTATGACTGTTCACACAGCAACCAAAGCAGCGGATCAACTGGCTGAAAAAGGCATCAATGCTGAAATCATCGATCTGCGCACACTGAGCCCGATCGATATCGATACAATCATCACTTCCGTACAAAAAACAAACCGTGCGATCGTTGTTCAAGAAGCTCAAAAGAGCGCGGGTATCGCGGCTGAAGTTATGGCTCAAATCAACGAAAAAGCGATTCTGCATCTGGAAGCTCCGGTTCTGCGCGTTTGCCCACCGGACACAGTGTATCCTTTCGCTCAAATCGAGGATGCTTGGTTGCCAACACCTCAGCGTATTATCGACGCTGTAGACAAAGTAATGAACTTCTAATGAGACTTCCGGTCTGACCGGATTTCTAGTTCATCGCTTGATGAATTAAAGGTGCAAGGAACAAAAGGCGGTTTGCAAGATGGCATCCGGCTGCAACCCCTCCATCCCGGGAAGATGGCGAGCAGCGGAACTTTCTACAGGCGCCTTTTGGTTTGCCCTCAGGCTGTTTATACAGTCGTAACCACACAACAAGATACGCATACATTACTTATCAACGATTGTTGGAACATCGGCCGTTTTAGTGCTGTTCAACAATTTTAATCAGGGAGGTTTTGCAAGTGGCAAGATTCGTATATAAATTTCCAGAGCTTGGTGAAGGTTTGCACGAAGGCGAAATCATCAAGATGCACATTAAACCAGGTGACAAAGTAACTGACGACAGCATCATCATGGAAGTACAAAATGATAAAGCGGTTGTTGAAGTTCCTTGTCCAGTAGAAGGTACTGTACTTGAAGTACTGACTGCTGATGGCCAGGTATGCCACGTAGGCGAAACAGTAGCAATCATCGATGCAACTGGTGATATTCCGGATCAAGACGAAGAGCCGGCTGAAGAATCCGCACCAGAGCAAAAGAGCGGTCAAGAAACAGATGCAGCTAAAGGCGGAGTAGACACAACTTCTTCTCCAGCAGCTTCTAGCCCTGCAGATGCAAAAGATGGTCAGGCGACTAACGCTTCGACGCCAGCAGCACCAAACAAAGATGTACTGGCTACACCAAGCGTTCGCAAATTTGCTCGTGAGCAAGGCGTTGATCTGTCCCAGGTTTCTGGTACGGGCAACAACGGCAAAATCACTCGTGAAGATGTAGAATCGTTCAAACAAGGTGGAGGTCAAGTATCCGGCGCAACAGAAGCAGTTGCTTCCGAAGAGAAAGCAGCAGCTCCAGTAGCATCCGCTGCAGCACCTTCTGCACCAGCAGCTTCCGCTTCCGCAGCAGGCGAAGAAGAGCGCGTACCATTCAAAGGTATCCGCAAAGTTATCGCTAACGCTATGGTTAAATCCGCATACACAGCTCCACACGTAACGATCATGGACGAAGTAGACGTTACTGAGCTGGTTGCATTCCGTACTCGTATGAAGCCACTGGCTGAAAAACGCGGTACAAAAGTAACTTACCTGCCATTCATCGTAAAAGCACTCGTGTCGGCTGCTCGTCAGTTCCCGGCTCTGAACGCTTCCATCGACGAAAAAACAGAAGAAATTGTATACAAAAAACACTACGACATCGGTATTGCAACAGATACGCCTAACGGCCTGATCGTACCGGTTGTTAAAGACGCTGACCGTAAGAGCATCTTCATGATCGCTGATACAATCAACGATCTGGCTGTTCGTGGACGCGATGGCAAACTGGCTGCTAACGAAATGAGAGGCAGCACGATCTCGATCTCCAACATCGGTTCTGCTGGCGGTATGTTCTTTACTCCAATCATCAACTTCCCTGAAGTTGCGATCCTGGGTACAGGCCGCATCAGCGAAAAAGCGGTTATTAAAAACGGCGAAGTGGTAGCAGCACCTGTAATGGCACTGTCCCTGAGCTTTGACCACCGTATTATTGACGGCGCAACTGCACAACACTTTATGAACCATATCAAATCACTGCTTGGTAACCCTGAGCTGTTAACTATGGAGGTGTAATTCAATGGTAGTAGGAGATGCTTCTATCGATATTGAAACGTTAGTAATTGGTGCGGGACCTGGTGGCTATGTAGCCGCCATCCGCGCTGCACAACTGGGTCAAAAAGTTCTGATCGTTGACAAGTCTGAGCTTGGTGGCGTATGTTTGAACCGTGGTTGTATTCCTTCCAAAGCGCTGATCGCAGCCGCTCACCAGTTTGAAGCTGCACAGCACGGCGAACAATTCGGTATTACTGTAGGCGACGTACAAGTTGACTTCGGTAAAACACAGGAGTTCAAAAACGGCGTTGTTAAAAAAATGACTGGCGGCGTAAGCGGCTTGCTCAAAGGCAACAAAGTGGAAGTATTCCACGGCGAGTGCATGTTCATCAACGAAAACGAAGCGCGTCTGTTCAACGACCACGAGTCCCCGCGCTACCGTTTCAAAAACTGCATCATTGCAACAGGTTCCCGTCCAATCGAACTGAAAGCATTCCCGTTTGGTGGTCGCATCCTGTCTTCGACAGAAGCACTGAACCTGCCTGAAATTCCAAAATCGATGATCGTTATCGGTGGTGGATACATCGGTGCCGAGCTGAGCCAAATGTATGCTAAATTCGGTACTAAAATTACAATCATTGAAGGTCTGGATACAATCCTGCCAGGCTTCGATAAAGATATGACTACACTGGTAGCGAAAAACATGAAAAAATCCGGTGCAGAAATCTTCACAAACGCTAAAGCGGAAAGTGCTACACAAACCGACAAAGACGTTACTGTGAAATTCACTGTAGACGGTAAAGAGCAAGAGCTGACTGCAGACTACCTGCTCGTTACAGTTGGTCGTCGTCCTAACACAGATGGCGAACTGGGTCTTGATCTGATCGATGTTGAGCTGACTGATCGTGGTCTGGTGAAAATCGACCATCAAGGTCGCACGAACATCCCACACATCTATGCAATCGGTGATATCGTTGAAGGTCCAGCACTGGCACACAAAGCTTCTTACGAAGCAAAAGTGGTTGCAGAAGCAATCTCCGGTATGCCTTCCGTGATCGATTACAAATGTGTACCTGCAGTAGCGTTTACTGATCCTGAATGCGCAAGCGTAGGTCTGACTGAGACTGAAGCTAAAGCACAAGGTTACAAAGTATCCGCAGGTAAATTCCCTTATGCTGGTAACGGTCGTGCGACTTCCCTCGGTAACACTGAAGGTTTCGTGAAAATCGTTGCTGACGAAGAAACAGGTATCGTGCTGGGTAGCCAGATCGTAGGTCTGGAATCCTCCAACATGATCGCTGAAATGGGTCTGGCAATCGAAATGGGCGCTACCCTGGAAGATCTGGCCCTGACTATCCACGCTCACCCAACACTGGGCGAGATCGTAATGGAAGCAGCCGAGCTGGTTATGGGTCATCCGATCCACGTTATCGCTCCACGCAAAAAATAAGACTTTAACTCGTCTGTAAAGACGAATAGGAAAGACGTACAGTCGGATATAGTTATGCTCTGGCATGAATCGGCTCTTCCTGTATGATGTCTCTGCATTCAGCGGTGCAGACACCTCAAAGGGAAGAGGCTGGTTTCATGCCGGTGTCTCTTTTACTGTCGCAGCTTATTCGTACCCATTTATTTAGTCTGGCATGACTGTATCGGCTGTATTGCTTTCGTTTGATATGTTAGGTTATAGACGCATGCGCAGCATCTGTAGCCACGCTTTTAGTCTGCGATCATGCAGAACAACAGCACATATCCTGGCCGCCAGCGAGCTCCTGGCGGCTTTTATTTTATGGATTTCTATAGGTGAATACATGTTCGTAAAAATCTCTTGGATTTCATCAAAATCTATGATAGAATGGACAAGGTGTTTCGAGTGATATTTACGGATAATGAACGGACTATACATTGTTTCAATAGATGATGTTGAACCTTCACCTGCTTGCAGGCTGAAGCGTATAGTTAAACGAACAATTCCTGATTACCAATGAAGTGAGGTGAATTCACATGCGCGTTATCGTTACTTTGGCATGCACAGAGACTGGCGATCGTAACTACACAACAACCAAGAACAAACGGAACCATCCGGAGCGTCTTGAGCTGAAAAAATATTGCCCACGTCTGAAAAAATACACGCTTCACCGCGAAACTCGTTAATTTTCGCTCCAGTGTGTACGTAAACCCCGGTTGCAATTGTAACCGGGGTTTTTCATTATGCCCGGGGAGCGGGCGGCAATATATTCACGAATGATCTAAAATCGACAATCATCCGGTTGTATGGAAATACGGATATGTGTACAATGATACCAGCCCATCATGTGTACATGATTCTGCACTCATTACATATTTTATGAGTATCGGACATAGCTATGATCGGGCGAATGTATCCGATCGTTAGTCTGAAGCTTTTGCCCGGACGGTATCGGATTTACACATACAGGTAACAACATATGAAATCACAAGTACAATTGGATTTAATCAAGTCTACTATTTAATGAGGTGTATACAATGAAAGCCTATTTAGAGCTATTGGAAGATATTTTGGAAAATGGAGTAGAGAAGGGAGATCGTACAGGTACAGGTACAGTATCCGTATTTGGTCGTCAAATGCGTGTAAACCTGCAAGAAGGCTTCCCTTTGCTGACAACGAAACGTATGCATACCCGTTCCATCATTCATGAACTGCTCTGGTTTTTGAGCGGCGATACGAATATCAATTACCTGCGCGAAAACGGTGTGACCATCTGGGATGAGTGGGCAGATGAAGAAGGGAACCTCGGACGCGTATACGGTTCCCAGTGGCGCGATTGGCGCGGTCCAGGCGGCGAAACGATCGACCAGATCACGTCTGTTATCGAGCAAATCAAGCGCAATCCTGATTCCCGCCGTCATATCGTGAATGCTTGGAATGCCGCTGAAGTCGATCATATGGCATTACCGCCTTGCCATTATGCATTCCAATTTTATGTCGCTGACGGCAAGCTGTCCTGCATGTTCCAAATGCGCTCCGTTGATACCTTCCTCGGACTGCCCTTCAACCTCGCATCCTACGCTCTGCTGACCCACATGGTCGCCCAGCAATGCGATCTGGAGGTCGGCGATCTCGTCTGGACAGGCGGCGACGTACACATTTACAACAACCATCTGGAGCAGGTCAAGCTACAACTGACACGCGAACCACACCCGCTGCCAACCTTGACCATCAATCGCAAACCAGATTCCATCTTCGACTACAAATTCGAAGATTTCCAATTCGAAAACTACCAGCACCACCCAACCATCAAAGCACCGATTGCGATTTGATGTGTAAGTGAATACTATTGCCTGTATACTGTCAGCACTCAGGCATCAAGCCATGAAGGTTAAGGCATTGAGGTTTAAGCGAATGGATTCAGCTTCGTTGTTGATGCATCAGAACGCGTATCTGATCAAGGACACTTCTCAAATGAAGTGTCCTTTTTCATATGTATTATGATCTATGATGTCGCCATTGCACACTCAAAAACTTGATCATGATCTAGTTTTAAAAATAAAATGCAATCTAGTATGTTAATCAACATCAATTTAAAGTTTGATCTATTTTTCTATCTATTTAATGTTATAAAAAATACTTGATCATACCGTAAGTTCTTCTCCGCTATATCATATTAAACTTCGCAAATATCATAATGAAAACGCTAGAGTTAAAATGAAACAGCTCTCAAAACGTTATACTAGCAATAAATAAAATAAATGAAGAAAATAAAATAAACGAGGCCAATGAAGCACTAAGTATTAAAAAATAAAGAAACTAGAACAAACAATCCTTTGCACAAGCACAGAACGGAAGACAGAGAACAATGCCAAAAGACCGACCTTTAAGCCGGGATACGACTGCTTTCCCCATTCCGAGTATCCCGGCTTAACCGGAGGTCGCTGGCATGTTCTCTGTCTGGAGTGATTGATCCCAACAGCCTACTATTATGTTATCCGTGCACAATATTCCATGAATAAACCTCTATCAATATGTTCCCTTCCCACAATAAATTGATACCAAACACATCTGCACATGTTCTACTTTAAAGTAATGGATTCCAACTCACACCATCCAGTTGCCTATATATTCAGAAATGAAACCACCCCCATCCAGTAAGCCCAATAAAATAAGCTGATCAATTTTATCAATCCCCCCATATAAAACATTTAATAACTTGCTTTTTCACGAATTATCCCTTATACACTCTACAAAAACATTCGTAAAAGATTACAAGAAGTTGATGCAGAATGATAGCTTTTAATGATATGATATAGAATAAACTTATCCGGAATATATTTCGGAAGACTGGAGGTTCAGCCACAATGACAATAACCCTCATATGGGCGCAGGATCAGAACGGCGTGATCGGTAAGGATAATGATATACCGTGGAAGTTGCCTGCAGATATGGCTTATTTCAAACAACAGACCCAGCACAAAACCATTGTCATGGGGCGGAAAACCTGGGAGTCGTTTGGCTCGAAGCCTTTACCAAATCGTCGTAATATCGTATTAACCCGTGATTCAAGCTTTACTGCTAATGGCGGTGAGGTTGTACACACACCCGAACAGGCGATGGAGCTTGCAGAGAACGAGGATCAACTGATGATTATTGGTGGCTCGCAAATTTATGAGCTGTTCCTTGCACATGCGGATCGTCTGCTCGTCACGCAAATTGATCATGCATTTGATGGAGATATCGTTTTTCCAGAAGTGAACTGGTCCGAATGGAAGCTGGAATCCTCAGTACCGGGTCCGCGTGATGAGAAGAATGCGTATGACTTCCGATTCGAGCAATATGTGCGTAATTAGTTACTCTTTCACTATGTAGGCTGCAATGCTTAATATAAAATGCAGGTAGCGTAGAGTGAAGCTCAATCATACGGTACAGAAATAATACAATAAATGCATATTTATTAATAAAAATTAATATTGACTGTATAAGTAATAAAATGATATATGAATGTATGTGCGTATGAGCCCCGATGAATGAAACGTCAACCTTTTGCATAAATGTATAAAAAGAGAGTGCAAGAGCTGTAATCCCTTGCTACCACTCGTGATTGGCTATTGCAGGAATTGCAAAGTCTGACTGCAATTATACAAAAAGGTTTGAAAGTATACAGATTGTTCTTGCAAGATCTTTCATGACGGTGTAATCTCTATGTAAAAAGTACAAATAATTATGCGCTTAATCCATTTTGCCAAAGTTGGTCCTGGTGCTACTCTTGAAAATAAACTTATCGGCAAGCTGATGGATAGAGAAGAATCGGCAGCGTATAGAACGGATGGGGGAAATATTAACATGTCTACACCTACTGGATTCATGGAATACAAAAGACAAATTCCTGCGGATCGTGATCCGCTTGAGCGTGTAAAAGACTGGGAAGAGTTCCACAAGCATTTATCCGAAGAAGAGCTGCGTACACAGGGCGCGCGTTGTATGGATTGCGGTACTCCGTATTGTCATACAGGCATGAACATGGCAGGGTCCACCTTTGGCTGTCCGGTTCATAACCTGATTCCGGAGTGGAACAATCTTGTCTATCGCGGACTTTGGAGAGAAGCGCTGGAGCGTCTGCACAAAACGAATAATTTTCCTGAGTTTACCGGTCGTATCTGTCCGGCTCCATGTGAAGGATCGTGTACAGTAGGTCTGATTGGACAGCCTGTAACGATCAAAACGATTGAAGAAGCGATTATTGAAAGAGGCTTTGCTGAAGGCTGGGTTGTACCGGAGCCACCAGAAAAGCGTACGGGTCGCCGTGTAGCTGTAATCGGGTCTGGACCTGCTGGTCTGGCATGTGCAGCACAGTTGAACAAGGCTGGTCATAGTGTAACCGTATACGAGCGTTCGGATCGTGTCGGCGGTCTGCTGACCTACGGTATCCCAAGCATGAAGCTGGAGAAAAATATCGTCGAGCGTCGTGTGGACCTGCTTAAAGCAGAAGGGATCGAATTCATTACTAGCACGGAGATCGGCAAAGATATTCCGGCACAGCAACTGGTGGATGAATATGATGCAGTCGTGCTTTGCGGCGGTGCAACGAAGCCGCGTGAATTCAACATTGAAGGCAGCAAGCTGAACGGTGTGGTATACGCGATGGATTACCTGAATAGCACGATCAAGAGCTATCTGGACAGCAATCTGGAAGACGGTAACTATATGTCCTCGGAAGGCAAAAACGTAATCGTTATCGGCGGTGGAGATACCGGTTCTGACTGTGTCGCTACATCTCTACGTCACGGCTGTAAAACAGTAACTCAGTTCGGTACACATGATAAAGCACCACTGGAGCGCGATCCAATCGCTAATCCATGGCCGCAATTCCCGAATGTATACACACTGGATTACGCACAGGAAGAAGCGAAAGCAATCTTCGGTAGCGATCCACGTGAATTCTCCATCATGACTACCAAATTTGTCGGTGATGAGAATGGCAACCTGAAAGAACTGCATACGATCCAAATTCAACGTATCGTTGACGATACAGGTCGCAAAATCTATCAGCCTATCCCAGGAACCGAGCGTGTATTCCCAGCCGAGCTGGCACTGATCGCAATCGGCTTTGACGGTCCAGAGCAAACACTGGCGCAGCAACTCGGTCTCGAAACCGATCGCTGGACAAACGTCAAAGCACGTTACGGCAAATATAACACCAACGTCGATAAAGTATTCGCTGCTGGCGACATGCGCCGTGGTCAAAGTCTGGTCGTATGGGCAATCAACGAGGGCCGCGAAGCTGCACGCGAAGTGGATAAATACCTGATGGGTGCAACTGTGCTTGTGTAATAAAAACTACGAATAATTCAAGCTATCGTGTTAGTAATTTTCTAACACAGGATTTAAGAAAAGTAGTTTCTACGATAGCAAAATATGTTGCAGATACACCGCATTAAAATAAGCCTTACTTCATTCACATTGTGAAATTAAAAAGGACTCTACAGTATGCTAAAGCGCATCGTAGAGTCCTTTTTGTTTTATAGGACCTTCGTATACATTCGAGCTATAAACTAGATAGATATAAAACCATCTCCCCATCTCTAATAATCTTTGCTACTCTTTGAAAATCTCTAAAATCTCTAAAATCTCTAAAATCTCTAAATTCTCTAAATTCTCTAAATTCTCTAAATTCTCTAAATTCTCTACCTACTTATCACCTATTTTACTTTTTATTCCCTGCTCTTTGCAGCACATCGTATGCACAAGCACAGAACGGAAGGCAAAGAACAATGCCAAAAGACCGACCTTTAAGCCGAGATACGCCATCTTTCTACCCATTCAAAGTATCTCGGCTTAACCGGAGGTCGCCCTCATGTTCTTTGCCTGGAGTGGTTGCTGCAACCCACACATGTGCAGCTACCACAATCCAGCTTAAACATGATCCTCTCCTGAAATAGTTGCTTACATGTACGCACAGTTACGAGTCCTTTGCTTGAAGTAATCTCTATTATCTGAACACACGGACATACTTTTACGCTTAGCCAGCTTGTGCTATACTAAGAAAGAGTTAAGTGATCGTGGAAAGAAAGGGCTGCACTCCAGAGTGTAGCTCCTTTTTTTGCCAAAATTCCGTGATATCGAGCAGGCCTACTTCTGTAGAAACGATGCTTCTTATCACACCAACTACCACCATTCCGAGAAAGGAATGAAAGCATGAAAATTCTTGTTATTGCCGAAAAGCCGGATATGGGACGTAATATTGCGGCTGTGATCGAGCCAGGTGCCAAAAATCAGCGTACCTACATTGAGGGCGAGCGCTATGTGATCACATGGGCAATCGGTCACCTGATCGGACTTGCGGAGCCGGAAGCATATGATTCCAAATATAAGCGCTGGAACTTTGGCGATCTGCCGATTATTCCAGAGCAATTTAAGATTGTCCCGAATCCACGTACCAAGGATCAACTTAAGGTGATCGGAGAACTGGCTAAGCGCTGTGATCGCATCGTTAACGCCTGCGATGCCGGGCGAGAGGGACAGCATATTTTTGCGCTTATTCAGCGTCAGCTCAAGCTGCGTCAGCCGGTGAAGCGTCTGTGGATCTCTGATCTGACAGCGGAAAGTATTCGCAGGGGCTTTGACCAGCTACGTGATGGCAGTGAGTTTGAGAATTTGACGCAGGCAGCGCGCGCACGTAGTGAAGCAGATTGGCTGATCGGTATGAACGCATCGCGTGCCTTTACGACGAAGCATAACAATTTGCTGTCTGTTGGACGTGTGCAAACACCGGTACTGGCGCTCATTTATGACCGGCAAAAGGAAATTGAAAATTTTACATCTCAAACGTTTTATGAAGTACGTGCTACCTTTAAGCAGCAAACCAAAACCTATGAAGGCGTATGGCAGGGCGAGGAGCGCCTGACCGATAAAGCGAAGGGCGAAGCTATCGCGGCAAAGGTACAGGGCAAGGAAGGTAAGATTAGCAAGTACGAGGTAAAGGAAACGAAGGAATATCCGTACAAGCTATATGACCTGACCCTGTTACAGCGTGATGCGAATGCCAAATTTGGCTTTTCTGCGAAAAAGACACTGGATGTTGCGCAAGCTTTATACGAGCGACATAAGGTCATCTCCTATCCGCGTACGAACTCGAACTATGTCACCAAAGAAAATATCGATGGTATGCAAAAGGTGCTTGGTATGCTGCAAAATGGCGAATATGCAGAGCTGGCTGGCGGCGCGGAGCGTAGCCGTGTGCATACGGGGAACAAGGCAGTGTGCAACCCGGCGCGAGTAGAGGATCACCATGCAATTTTGCCAACATTGAAAAAGCCCGGTACTTTGAGCAAGGAAGAGCAGCAGCTCTATGATCTAATCGTGCGACGCTTTCTGGCGCAATTTTATCCGCCGGCTGAGTACAAGCAGCATACGGTATTAACAGTAGTCGAGCAGGAGACGTTTCGGACAGCGGTGAAGGAGCTGCTTTCGCTTGGCTGGAAAGTAACATTGCCAGATAAGGATAAAGCCAGAGCAGGCAGCAAAACGAAGCGTAGCAATCGTGACGGTGAGGGTGAAGAGCAGCAAGAGGAAGTCGAAACAGATAAGCCTTTTGTGCTGGATCGTCAGCTTCCTGTCCAATGCCGCAAAGCAGAAGTGAAAGAGAAGGAAACGCAGCCACCAAAGCCGTATACCGAGGGTACATTGCTCAAAGCGATGGAAAGTGCGGGGAAGCAGATCGAGAACGAGGAGCTTCGCGATGCGATGAAGGAATCCGGACTCGGTACACCAGCAACACGAGCAGCGACGATCGAGCGTCTGAAGCAGGTAGGCTATGTGCAGGCTAAAGGTAAAAAGATCGAGCTTGCTTTAAAAGGACGCGCCGCGATTGAGCTTATTCGCGCCGCAGGTGTAGAGCTACTAACCTCGCCAGAAATGACAGGGCAGTGGGAACGTCGCTTGAATCAAATTTCGCGTGGCGAAGCCGATCCAGATCGCTTCCTGGAAAGCGTGAAAAAATTTGCCGGACTGGTCGTGGATAAAGTACGCACACAAACGCCAGCCGCTGCTGACATTTTCGGCGATGAAGGCACGCGTGGTAAAGGAAAGGGTAAACGCACCACTCGCAGTAGTAGCCGTTCGTCCAGTACAACGCGTTCTTCATCAGCTTCAGGGTCCAAACGCAGCACAGGCACACGCGGCAAATCCGGCTCACGCCAATCCGCTACAGCGATGCCAGACGATCTACCATTGCCTGTACCACCGCCGGAAAGCGAAGACGGATATGCTTCCAGCCGCTCACAGGCGAGTGGAGACAGAGCTTCAACAAGCAACATATCCCGCTCAGCCCATTCGTCAACAGCAGCAACACGCACACGCCCTGCTGCATCCAATCCGTCGGCAGCACCTGCTCATACCGCTCTCGGCACCTGTCCACGCAGCGGTTGCGGGGGGACGATTATCGAAGGCAAAAAAGGCTACGGATGCTCCCATTTCCGCCAGGGCTGCGGCTTTGTCGTCTGGAAAGAATTCGCAGGCAAAAGCGTATCCATCCAAATGCTTAAAGCACTACTACTCAAAGGAGAAAGCCAGGTACTCACCTTCAAACGCGGAGGCGAAACCTTCAAAGCCCGCATCCGACTACTTGACCATCAAACCGGTAAGCTAGGCGTAGAAAAAGTAGAATAAAAAAGTAGAATAATATTTGATCGCTAAGCGTAACCATAGCAGGGTAGCCTACACAACACTATAGCTTCATTTATGTTGTATTTTAAATGGCATTATTAAAGGGCAGTATAGCTGTAGCGATAGCATAAAGCCCCATTCGTTACCCCATCCATTTGTTCATCATAAGCTAACGGTGTGGACATTTACGCTATGTATAGAGAAACGCGATATGCATAAAGAAACCAATTCATTTGAATGCTTGAATATTTGAATGTTTGAATGCAAATTCTTTACTCTATTCTTACTCTAAATATCACTACTATTTTCCTGCTTGATCATTTCCCTGCTAGCACCACACAGTTTGCATAAGCACAAAACGGAAGACAGAGAACAATGCCAAAAGACCGACCTTTAAGCCAGAATACGCCATCTATACCCATTTCAAGTATTCTGGCTTAACCGGAGGTCGTTGGCATGTTCTCTGTCTGGAGTGCTGGATGCGATATATACAACAGTATGATTACGAATACGATACAAGCAGGCAAAACCAGCTTACCCCCAGCATAACAAGTAAAAACGGACCAGGATTAACCCCAGGTCCGTTTGTTTTCGTAAATATTTAGATGCTGCTGAATCGTATGCGGTACTTCTGTAAGCTTGGATACCGTATGGAACGACTGCTCTGTTCCAGTTTGGAGCTGAACAATGTCGTATGCCCATTCCTGATCCTGTTTGATGTAGATCGTATTAAGCGCTGCCTGGAGTGCAGGCTGTACATCGGAGCGCAAGGAGTTGCCGATCATCCACGTATCCATACGAGGTAGAAGCTGCGTCGTAATGATCTCCTCCAGCGCACGAATGTTTTTATGCTGCCGGATGAAAATGCGATCATCGAAAAAGGTGCTAAGCTTCATCTGATCGATTTTACGCTGCTGAATCGTCGTTTCGCCGCCTGTGTACAGATACAGCGTGTGGCCTTCCTGCTGCAAATGCTCCAGCGTATCGACCATACCTGGATAAGGCTCTACTTCCTGCTCATACACACTGCCGCCGAGAAGACGAAGCTGACGCTCCTCACGCTCGGATAGCGGGCGACCGTACAGGCGAGCAAAGTGTCGGTACGTTTCCACGAGGGAAGTCGGGAAATGCTCGCTGGCGAAGCCGACCTGATGCACACCGGCAACGTCGATTTCGATTTGCTTTTGCCGGATGGCATCCATTTCTAATCCATATTCCTTAAACCAGCCGGATACCAGGCTGATGAATTCATCCAAAATCAGGTTGAAGTATTTGTTGCAGTAGATCAACGTATCATCCATATCGAAGATCAGATGCTGGTGTCGAATATCTTTCATGAAGTTCACTCCTTAAATACGGATATACGATTCAAGGAACAACTGCAGCTCGGACGCACCGTCCTGGCGCAAGCTGAACCGATCAATATCCTCTCTGCCCAGATGAATGCGCAGCAGTCCAGCAACACGCAGCATCATCAGATGATGCATCAGTGTCTCCTGTGGCTGTAGCAGATCATGGGCCATATCTTGCAGGGAACGGGGCTCATCGCCACCGATATAACGAAGCATGCGGAGACGCTCAGGGTCAGATAATGCGCGTGTCATACGAAGCAGCACATTAGGTGGATCTTCTTCGCCTTCCTCGTGTACATCGACCGGATACTGAATAAGCAAAAAGCCCTCATAGAAGCAATACGTGTTAATCGGGCGATTATGCACCGTCGGGAATAGAATGACGGTATTCAAGCCTTGCATTTCGGGGACAACGAGTCCACCAGATGCGTATTCAATCAAGGCTGCCGGGTCCATTTTATCCAGCAGACGCATTTTTTCTTCGCCGTCCTCGGTAATGAGCGTCATGATCTCATCCTCAAGCTCGTTGAAATAATGCTCGTACCACAGCTTGAGCAGTGGGGCATAGCTTTGCTGAATACGATCGGCTTCACTTTCGATCAAGCCAGGCATCAATGGATGAATCTCATTCCACATCGTTACCGCTGGAGTCGCTTGCAAATGCTGGAGAAAATCGCTTACCGTGCCTTCGCGCGTACGGCAGCTTGCCCAGGCGTACAACGCATCGTAATCATCAAAGGGCCATGAAGATGCCTCCAAAATAGCAGATCGCACGTCTTTGCTTAACCTATTGTCAATTTCCCTGATCCATTCGGGGCCGAGATCGATATCACGAATCCATTTTTTGGTCACATAGACCATAAAACTGCCGAGCAGATCGTAGACCGGGGAAACGTCTATTTTCACCTGATAGCTCATGAAACCAAGACCTCCCAAATATAATCGGTAGCAATCAGCTTCCTATACTAGGAATACTGAAAAACAGGAGCCGATTCCTAAATCCCTGTTGTGCTTATTATGGCTTGTTCACCTACGGATTGTCCACTATAATGTTCGGATGGTCTGATTTGTTTTCATACCTGTTTCCATAACCGTTTACATACGGAACAACCATCATTAAATTACATCATAAAACATACACTTTGTAAAATAAGTGAATCATCTGGAGGCTCGCATCCGTGTTCAACAAGACAAAACAAGAGAAACCTACCCTCAATGCCGCTACAACATCCACACCTGAAGTGACAGGACATCAGACGATGCACTTCGTGATTCTTGTACTCGCTATTATTAGTGCGGGACTGAGCCAGGGCATGCTATTACCTGTACTGGCGATCTTTTTAGAGAAAATGGGCGTATCGTCTACGCTTAATGGATTGAACGCAGCAGCCTTGTATGTCGGCTCCTTTTCGATGACGCTTATGGCGGAGAGACTGGTCGGCAGACTTGGTTTCAAAAAGCTGATGCTGCTCGGATTGTTAATTGTTATTATTGCACTGCCACTATTCCCGCTCGTTCCGGGGATTGCCTTCTGGTTTGTGCTGCGTCTGCTCGTTGGTATCGGCGATAGTGCCATTCACTATGTCGCTCAGCTCTGGGTACTGATGGTGACCTCGCCGGAAAATCGTGGACGCAATCTGTCCATTTATGGTATTTCCTACGGTATTGGCTTTAGCATCGGGCCACTCGGCATTTCCTTACTGGATTGGGGCATGGCAGTGCCGTTTCTACTTATGACCGGCATGTTTATCATTGTGGCTTTACTCGTATGGTGGAAACTGCCATCCGGCGGGCCTGGTCGTGGTGAAGCGATTAAGCCGGAGAAAGGGCGATTTATACGCAGCTATCGCCTGGCATGGTACGCGCTGATCCCGGCATTGTTATACGGCTATATGGAAGCGGCAATGAACAGTAATTTTCCAGTGTATGGACTGCGTACCGGATTATCAACAGATCAGATTGCCTACTTACTTCCTTTTATCGGTGTCGGCGGGCTTGTGTTACAGCTTCCGCTTGGAATTTTAAGCGATCGCTGGGGACGTAAGCGTGTGCTGATGCTTGCTGGTGCGCTCGGTGGCTTATTATTTATGCTCGTGCCGTTTGCAGGTACGAAGCTGCTCGGAATTGCGATTTTATTTGCGGTCGCCGGTGGACTGGTGGGTTCCTTTTTCTCGCTTGGTCTTGCTTATGCGGCAGACGTGCTTCCGCGAGCGTATTTACCGGCTGCCAATGTGCTCGCTTCGTTTCATTTTAACTTTGGTAGTATCGTCGGTCCGGCGATTGGTGGGAAAGGAATTGAACTTGGCTCCGCCTCAAGCTTATTTTGGATACTCGGCGGTTGTTATGTGATATTTGCGTTATTAGGAATCCTATTCCGGCAAAAGCAAAATAAAATGTCGTCATAGATGGCAATTATTCGCTTTTTCCCCTAAACTATAGATTAGAAGAATAGTACGATATTTTGCATACGCAAAAATCCTTTTTCAATTTAATTCGTGTTTATGATTCTTAAAACATTAGAATATTATCGTTTCAGCAACAGCGTAGAAGGGCGGTCTGTAGTAGATGTCGATGATTCAAATTGATAATCTGACCAAAGCGGTCGGTGAGAATAAAACGAAAGTGCTGGATCATATTAGCCTGGAAATTCAGCATGGTGAAATGATCGCACTTGTAGGCCCGAGCGGTAGCGGCAAAAGCATGCTGCTCAAATGTCTCGCAATGAAAGAGAGCTGGACTGAGGGTAGCTTTCGCGTTGGCGATACCGATATTATCAAAGCGGGCTTTAGCGGTAAACGTAAACTGAGCAAGGAATGGTCTTATCTGGAGCAAAGCCCGCAGCTTCATCCGGAGCGTACCGCACTTAAGACGGTGCTAATCGGTCAAATGGGACAGACCCCGATCTGGCGTATGGTTACAGGGATGGTGCGCTCTGATGATTACATGGGTGCGATGGACGTACTCGAAACGCTTGGACTGCTGGACAAGGCGCATCAGAAGGCCGGCACACTGAGCGGCGGTGAGAAGCAGCGTGTAGCGATTGCGCGTGCACTCGCTCACGGTGCCAGGGTCATTCTGGCAGATGAACCGATTACCGGCCTGGACCCACGCTCCGGTGAGGAAGTGATCAAAACGCTGCGCGGTCTGTGTACGAGTGAGCGTTTGACCGTTATTTCAGTCATTCCGTTAGAGCTTGCCGAGCGCTATGCGACACGGATTATTGGTTTGCAGGAAGGTCGAATTATGTTTGACATTAAGGGACGCAGACTAACAGGCCCAGAGCGCAGCAAGCTGGTCTAATCCAGTGTTCTATATCATGTCTACATAGACAGATGTTAAATAGCAGAGAAGCTTGTAATATAGCTGTGACATGACGTCTTTCGAAGTTGAGGCTGTGTTGAATATGAAATTGAACAGGTGGCTAAGAGGCTGCTTGAAATGAAAGAGTGATATCATGAGTAAAAGTATCTGGATCAAGCTGTTTGCGGCGGTCGGACTGCTATTTTTGTTGAGTGCTTGTAGCTTTAATCCGCTCGCTGATCCAAAGACGCTCATTCAGACACCGGAACTGCCTTCGGATAAGCAAACACTGAGCAGCATTATTAGCTCGGAGCTGCCAGAAGGAGCAAGTATTCAGAGTCCGAAAAATGGTAATGGCAGTAAAATTCAAACGGTTGATCTGGATGGAGACGGTACAAGTGAAACGATTGTCTTTTACCAGACGACGACAGGACGAATTATTGGTCTGATCTTTGAGAAATCCGGCGATACATGGGTAAAAAAGGATACGATCGACAGTGCCGGCTTCACGCTGGAAAGTGTAGATATTAAAGACATTACGAATGATGGTCATCGCGATCTTATCGTCGGATATTCTAACGATACGAGCAATTCGGAAACGAGTCAGAAGCGGCTCGTTATTTACAGCTATGACAAAGGCAAAATCAGCATTATAGATGATATGCCGTATTCCTATTATTCCATCATTGATATGGATGGAGACGGTATGGATGATCTCGTGATTACCAAAATTAATAATAGTGGTTATGTCAATGTAGCGGTCTATCGGTACAAAGACGGCTTCCAGCTAATCAGCTCGATGGATCTGGTCAATACGATTGGTAGTGACCACTTCTACAATGTAGTTGCCGGTAAGGTCACCTCCAATCAAAATGGAATCATTATGGATCAGACGCTAGGCGTATCCGCCTTCTCCCATCTCATTGTGATGGAGGACGGACAGCTCAAGGATGTATTCCCGCTCAGCCGTCAGGCGACATACAAGGACATTCAGATTGCGAGTGAAGATGTGAACAATGACGGCATTCTGGAAATTGGTATGGCGGAAATTCCAGAGGGCTGGGAAAACATTGCGCCAACGGAAATTCCGAGATTCACCAGCTATTATCAGTGGAGCGGCGGAGCCGATCTGACCAAGCTGGTCAGTCAGCAATACCGTGATGAGCAGGGACGCTTTGTTATCAAGCTCGCTCCAGAATGGATCGGTAAAGTGACGATCGATACCAAATCGAATAAAAATCAGGATCTGCGTTTTATTCTCAAAGATACCGGCGAGAAGGTAGCGGAGGTTCGCTTCTTTAGTGAAAATGAATGGAACAACCATACCGGCGATTGGGAGATTATTGCCCAGAACCGGGGTCAGATCATTGCGCTCTGGGAAAATAGCAAAATTAACGTTATTCAAAACTAGCTCGACCATTTAATGAGCTGCAACAGATAAACAAACTAATAAATAAACAAACAACTGATAACCTGACTCTGGAGGAGGAATATACATGAGTAAAGTATTGATTATGGAGGACGAGGAGTCCATTCGCAGTTTTATTATTATCAACCTGAAGCGTAACGGCTTTGAGGTACTGGAAACGGAAAATGGAGAGCAGGCGCTTCATATGCTGGAGACGGTACCGGATATCGATATCGCTTTGCTGGATGTGATGGTGCCGGGCATTGACGGATTTGAAGTATGTCGCCGCATCCGTGAGAAGAATGAACGGATCGGTATTATTTTCCTGACAGCCAAAGTGCAGGAGCAGGACAAGGTCTATGCACTATCTGTTGGCGCGGATGATCATGTGAGCAAGCCGTTTAGCCCAACCGAGCTGATTGCGCGTATTCAATCGCTGCTGCGTCGTGTCAATGTGCAGCGTGAATCGAATACCAAAGTATCGTTTGAATCCGGTCCGTTCACATTGGATCTGATCTCCAAGCAATTCAAAAAGAGCGGCAAGCTGATCGAGCTGACACCAACGGAGTTCTCGCTCGTTCAATTTTTCCTTGAAAAAGAAAATACACCACTGAGTCGTGATGTATTGCTGGATCATGTGTGGGGTAAAGAATATATGGGCGATCCGAAGATCGTCGATGTGAACATTCGTCGTTTGCGTCAAAAAATTGAAAATAACCCATCCGAGCCGGAGTTCCTGCAAACGGTATGGGGACATGGGTATAAATGGAGAGGCCGGGATTCGTAATGATCAAAAAGGGGATGACCCGTCAGATCGTCCTGCATTATTTTATCGTTGTCTTTTTGACGATATTGCTGGTGGAGCTGGTGTTTTTATTCGCAATTCGCACCTACTACTATGACGGGATATCAAACTATTTGCAGTCATCTTTTGATAACACACGAGCACCAGCCAATTATCGGGATATCGTATCCAGCTATAGTTTGGATAAGGCAGAAGTGCAGGTGCTTGATCTCAAAGGCAATGTACTGCAAAACTCGACTGCATTTATCGTGGATAAGCCGGTGCAGACTGGTGATATTCCACAGGCACTGTCCGGCTCGACCGGACGCTGGATTGGCAAGCAGGCAGGGACAGGCGAAGACGTAATGGCTGTAACGCGTATGATCAAGATCAACGGGGATAAGGAATATCTTGTTCGCTACGTGACCTCGCTGGAGCTTGTGAATCAAAAGTTGTTTTATATTACAATGGTTTCTGCCGGTATTGGCGTTATTATTCTGATCATTGTATTTATGGTCAGCATCGGGCTGGCGAACTCGATCGTTAAGCCGATCAATAATATTATTGGTGTCTCCACCTTAATGGCCAAAGGGGACTTTAACGTTCGGATCAAGGGTAATTATCCGCATGAGATCGGGGAGCTGGCGTCAACGCTGAATTATATGGCTGACGAGATTGTGCGCAGTAACCAGATTAAGGATGATTTTATTTCATCCATTTCACATGAGCTGCGCACCCCGCTTACCGGAATCAAGGGCTGGAGTGAGACGCTTGTCTCGGGTGGCTTTGATCCAGAAGAAACAAAGCTCGGTATGAGCATCATTTCCAAAGAAACCGAGCGCCTGATCGGTCTGGTCGAAGAAATGCTCGATTTCTCCAAACTACAGCAAAATCAGATGAAGCTTGTTATTGGCGAAGTGAATCTGAAGGAGATTCTACAGGAAACGATGCTGAATGTATGGGCAAAAGCAGAGCAGAAGCAGATCAAGCTAGTGTTGGAGCCAGGTGACGCTAGCTATATCGTACAGGCAGACGGTAACCGTCTGAAGCAGGTATTTCTCAATCTGGTTGACAATGCGATCAAGTTCTCGCCGAACGAATCTACGATCAAATTGATCATTAAGGAATTGACACCGGAGCGTGTGCGGATTGTCGTAAAAGACTCCGGCATCGGTATCAGCACCGAGTTTCTGGAAAAAGTAAAGGATCGGTTTTTCCAGGTCAATCCGAATCAGGGGGGGACAGGTCTCGGTCTGGCGATTACCCAGCAGATTGTGCAGCTTCATAAAGGTGAAATGCATATTGAAAGTGAGCTGGACCACGGAACATCCGTCATGGTAGATTTACCATTGCTGGATAAAAAGCCAGCTACGCCTGATCTGACAAAGGAAGCGAATTAAGCGCCACCCGGACATAAGTGCAATCTGTATAGACATTACGAGCACTACAGGACGAAACGCATAAAAATAAAATATCGTTTTATCCCCTCAGGGTAGATCGTGCAACAGGAACTTATCGTATAGAACCTGGCACTATACACCGGAGGGGATTTTTTGTAGTATAATAGCAAAAATATTAGCAATTGGACTACACGTTAGGCGCGAAAGGAGTAATCGCAATGTCACAGGAGCAGGATTCGAGGATTTCAAGCGAGTTACATATTAGACAGGCAGAGCAAGGCGAAGAAGCATTGATTACCGCTTTTCTCGTAGAAGCTGCGGATTGGATGGAGGAGAATGGCATTGGGCAATGGCGTCGTACCTTGTTCACACCAGAATTGATCCATAGCTATTTTGTAGAGCGTGAAGTCTACGTGGCAGAATATAAGGGTGAGCCAGCAGGCACGTTTACTTTGCAATCAGGCGATGAGGACTACTGGCAGCATAAAAATGATACGGATTATTATTATTTGCACCGTTTAACTATCGTACGCAAATTCCGTGGATTGGAACTGGGGCGCAGGATGCTGGATTGGGCAGTGCAAAGGGCGGCTGAGCGTGGTAAAAAGGGTCTTCGTCTGGATTGTCTGGCAGAGCTGGTTTCGCTAAATCGCTTTTATCAGCGGCAGGATTTTCGTTATATGGGGACACATGATGTGAACGGTAAAATGGCTAGCTTGTATGAAAAGCTACCACCAGCCGTGGCGAACGAGCTGCGACTGGAGTATTTTGGCGAGCGTGATATGGATAACTTACTTGGCTGGACCGATAAGCAGGATGCGCAAATGCTAATGCAATGGAGTGGGTCAGTATGGAATCATCCGCTACAACGTCATGATCTGCAGCAATATATCGAGGGCATGAACAATCCTTCGCATTCAGAATGGCTGGTCTATACCGTCGTCGAGCGTCAGAGCGGAAAGACGATTGGACATATGGCATTATCGCGTATTGATCGTAAAAATCGCTCTGCACGCCTGGCCCGTGTACTCGTCGGTGATCCGGCAGCACGCGGCAAAGGATACGGGCGCCAGATGGTTATGGAGGGTCTGCGGATTGGCTTCGAAGCGCTCGGAATGCACCGTATTACGCTGGGTGTATTTGATTATAATGAGCAGGCGACAGGACTATACGAATCATGCGGCTTTCGGAAGGAAGGATTGCTGCGCGAAGCAGCTTTCGTAGACGGACATTATTATAATCTGTATGAGATGGCGATTTTGGAGCAGGAGTGGGCAGAGCTGAATAGTAGCATTCAGCGATAACCATCCGTTTTATGAAAGAACTAAATGGTAGGGGAAGCGGAGCATGTATTGTTAGTTCTGACGGCTTGTCCACGCTTCAGTAAATCCACTACAATTTCGCTTTGCATCGAATGGTGGTAAGATGTATTTGCTTATACCTATGCATCACAATATCCAATAAAAAGACCAGCTTGTGCGATCATCGCAACAAGCTGGTCTTTTATTTATAAGGTTATGACGTTTTGTAATTAAGAGGACATACCGCCTGCATGAACACGACCGGATTTGTCGTACACTTCTTTTAGCAGACGCGCAGGCTGCGTACGTACAGATGGCTTTGGATATACCGTCTCATACGGACCAACAACTGCGATTTGCTCCGGTGTACCTTCAATAACTGCACCATCTTTCACGATAGCACCTTCGGCGATAATCGCGTACTCGATGCGTGCTTGCTTACCTACAATCGCACCCGGCATAATGATGCTGTGCTTAACCTCTGCTTGTTTTCCGATCGCAGAGCCGTTAAATACAACGGAACGCTCAACATTGCCTTCCAGCGATGCTTTGCAGCTCACCATCGAGCAGTCTGGTGCATGAGCATGATCGTTATCCTGTAACGGATTGTAATCCGCGGAGAACATTGGCCATGCAGAGTTTTTTAACTCAAATTGACGGCTATGTTGTAAAATATCCATATGGGCTTCCCACAGGCTGTTGATGGTACCCACATCTCTCCAGTAGCCTAAGAATTCATAAGCGACTACCTTTTCACGATCAGCCAGCATTTGTGGAATGATATTTTTACCAAAATCATGACTGGATTGCTCGTTCAGCGCATCTTGCAGCAGATGGTGACGCAGGTATTGCCAGTCAAATACGTAGATCCCCATCGAAGCCAGATTGCTTTCCGGCTCGGCAGGTTTTTCGGAAAACTTGGTGATATTCATTTCTGTATCTGTACTCATTACACCAAAGCGACTTGCTTCCTCCCACGGTACCTCGACGACCGCGATTGTAGCACGCGCTTTATTTTCGCTATGGTATTGCAGCATTTCATTATAGTCCATATGATAAATGTGATCCCCGGACAAAATAAGCACGTCCTTTGGATCAAGTGCATCAATATATTCAATGTTTTTATAAATTGCATCTGCTGTACCGGTATATTCACCTGTACGCTCAGAAGAAAGCAATGTGATATTCATTGGATTATTGGTAGTAGACCAAGCGTCGCCCCCACCGATATGGTCGTGCAGGGATTGTGCTTCATACTGGGTCAATACCCCGACTGTATCGATCCCGGAATTCGCACAGTTGCTCAGAGGGAAATCAATAATTCTATAGTCTCCACCAAATGGAACTGCTGGTTTCGCTATAATGGAAGTCAAAGGAGCCAGCCTGCGTCCTTCGCCCCCGGCCAGCAACATTGCAATGCATTCTTTGTTTGTCTTTTTCATGTTGTTTTCCCTCCCATTTTCATGACAACGCTCAGTTGACAGTGTACTAGTCTTTTAAACGCCAGCAAAGCGTGTTGAAACAACAAAAATTGTAAAATATTATAAAAAATAATGAATGGCCTTTTTTTAGCCAAATGGATAGTTGTATGGATACAATTGCCGCTGGAATTTCATTTGCTGCGCCAGTACAATAATGTAAAAGCCCCATAGGCATAGGCATTTAGAGAGCTTGCTAATTTTTGCTATTCAATGCATATTGAAAAGGGTAATAAGTAAAGTTGGCTAATTTTTGTCTTACAGAATGGCTTTTGTTATAATCCTTTCCAAAATAAGTGATTAATTATGTGCTTAAATAGGGGAACATATGCAAATGAAAGGTATTATTTGGAATTCGAAAATTGGCAGTGCGTTAATCATTCTGGAGGTGATCATTTGAGACAACATCGTTCGCAATCTACGCTGCCCAGTGCTGAGGAAATTTATCTGTTCCATGAGGGAACGAATTATCATGCGTATCGTCATTTTGGTTCACATCTAACTTCCGAGGAAGGAAAGAATGGTGTACGCTTTACTGTATGGGCTCCCTACGCACAGGCAGTTGGCGTAGCTGGCGATTGGAATAACTGGAACGGGGATCATCATTTATTACATAGAATTGAAGACACAGGAATCTGGACGGGCTTCTTTGAAGAGGTCGGTGCCGGTCATCTGTATAAATATCATATTACAGGGGCAGACGGTGTACGCTTTTTAAAAGCTGATCCGTATGCCGTGCATGCCGAAGTACGCCCTGCAACCGCTTCGGTCGTTGCTACGCTTGCCGGTCATAAATGGGAGGATGCAGCCTGGCGCCGTAAACGCCGTCCATTGTACCAGCGTCCGCTAAATATTTATGAAATGCATGCAGGCACATGGCGACAAAAGGAAGATGGCAGCCTGTACAATTATCGCGAGCTAGCCGAGCTGCTGGTGCCGTATTTGACAGATATGGGCTATACGCATGTCGAGCTGATGCCGCTTACCGAGCATCCGTATGACCTGTCATGGGGATATCAGAGTACAGGTTATTTTGCACCGACGAGTCGCTACGGTACGCCTCAGGATCTGATGTACTTTGTGGATCGCTGTCATCAGGCGGATATTGGTGTGCTACTCGATTGGGTGCCGGGACATTTTACAAAGGATGCGCACGGCTTGCGCCGGTTCGACGGTACTCCATTATATGAATATGCTGATCCAGATCGTGCGGAGAAGCATGGCTGGGGCACACTTTCGTTTGATTTTGGTAAACCGGAAGTACGTTCGTTCC
>JBCNLJ010000077.1:0-27672 GCA_039595515.1 Paenibacillus sp.
AATAGGGCTGAGCAAAAGTATGCATATAATCAAGATCACGAGATTTGAAGTTGAATCCTGTAGACTGGATATCATAATCAAAAGAAGTCTCATCGCCAGCCGAATCCGTAATACTTCGTAGAACAGGAGCATACTTTTGCAGCAAATAACCTGAAGTCATTTCATATCGTGATTTTGTTAAATAAAATTTTCGTATCGACTCGCCCTGTGGATTATGCAAGGTGATGGTAATCTTTTCCCCTGTAAAACTTTGCTCGCTTTGTAACGTATCTTCATAATCAAAGGAGATCGTTCGACCTACGGTATCAATGATTTTAGACAAAATCGGTTGAGTCCTTTTGTCATAGAGCGTTTTAGTTTCATATAGATATTTAATCTCATTCCCATACCGATCTTGCTGCCCGATCAGATTGCCGTTCACACCAAAGTACTGTTTATTTCCTGCGTCATCGGTCGTGTAGTATCGAGATACTTCCTGACCATTCGTATATTGTTCACCATTAAAATCATCACTAAACTTGAAATCTTTACGAGGGTAACCAGTCAGACTACTATACATATCCGGTGTACTTGGAGCTTTGCTCGTTCCATTGATTTCATACACACCGCCATGTCCATCGTGATAAAACATAGCACCAGTCTTGAGTCCCATAGGAGTTTGCACAGAAGGGAACTGAAACGACCAGCCTACTCCCAAATTATAGCGAGATACAAAGTAATTATATGCCACTACCTGGGCAGGCTTGGCATTATAGTATCTCAAGTAAGGGGATGATTGACTGGAGACATACATTAAACCCAGATTCACATCCATTCCATCGCGTCCAGATAGATGCAATAGATTTTTTTTCCAGTTTAAATTCCCTGAAGAAGGATCAATTTGTTCTGAATCACTATCTTGATCTGAGTATTGTTGTTTGTTCGTTTGATTCAGACTTCGTGGAGCTAAGGTATCATCCAGAGCGCTATCAATTTTACTCGATAACGATGATGAGGTTGAAGCAATACTCACTTGCTGATTCGCTTGTAGCATCGCATTCGTGGTTTGAATCGACTGACTGTACACATCTTCAGATACAGAGGAAGAGACCTGATTCTGTTTTAGGAAATAGTCTTCAAAATCTCTCCATGAAGAAGCATGCTCTTTCTTTTGTTTCCATATATCCATTGGATTTTGATTCGTCAATCGATACAGGTACTCAATCCAATAGATATCGACAATAGTGGTATCAGAAGTCATCAACTCTCGAACTTGCTCATCGTTCATTCCATTGTTGGACGAAGGTGAATTCTCATCGTCACTCACCGTGATACGTTGTTCTGAATGTCGAATGAATGCATCGAGTTTATTTTCAATATATTGGAGTTCTGGATCAATCGGCTCAGGTTGATAAACGTCCTTTTGAACACTTGGCGCTTCTTCTGTCCATGGCTCGTCTGTGGAATCCTCCGGTGCCGTTTGGCTAGGCGCTGCGATATGCTGAACCGAAGCATGGGTGGCAGCAGACGCTGAAACATGAACATACGGCTCTAGCATCGAAGTGAACATGGACAGAATCAATATAAAGCTGATGATATATTTAGAGAACATTGTGCGCATAATAGCTCCTTTATTCGCTTAGTTTAATGATTTAAGATGATATAATATTCTGCAACTTTTTGTTGATTATTGCGGTTGGTGAATATGATTTTGAATTTATGATTAAATTTGCCTGGTACCACTTCGTTTTTATTCTTTTTCTTATTCTTTTTCGTGTATGGCGTTCCGCTCGTTTGTATCGTCTGGTTAATATTCATTTGGAAGCCAGCTACGTGATTGTTATAGGAAGGATAGGCTTTATACACATCTTCTCGACTAACGCCCATCGCTGCATTCCCCATAAACACATCATCCACATACACTTGAATACGTTGAATGCCTACTGGGTCTAGATACCAGCCTGCAATAGCTAAAGGCTCTGTTGGTTCTACACTAGGACTATCTACTGTAGCTATAATGTCCAATCCCTGTACTGCCGGAGTCGGCACAGGCGGCGGAACCAGCGTAGGGTCCGGTGCCGGTTCAGGAGCGGGTGTTGGTGTTGGCGCAGGGGTTGGTTCTGGCGTCGGTGTCGGTGTTGTCGGCTGAGTCGTCGTTGGCGCAGTTGGATTCACTACACTGTTATAATCCCCCTGCTCGACCTGTTTGCTGATCAGATTACCGTTTTTATCATACGAATACGTTACTTTTTGTGTCGCTGTGTACATCACTGCTAAGCGTCCGTTTTCGTTATACTGATACACACGCTGCGTCGCTGCGGCGGCAGACAGTACAGGGATTACAACAAGCGAGATACACAGTAAGAGCATGATTTTTTGAAGCAGGGAAGCTTGGATCGACAAACTTCTGATTTTCATAGAGAATAAACTCCTTCAATTCAAATTCGTACTTACTTAGCAAGCAGTAAACGTACTTGTTCCTTTTTCTTAAGCGGATTCAGACTACGTATCCTTGATGCACACCTCCGTTGTTGTAAATTTGTTGTCATGAGAATTGAGGTTAAGCTCATATGACCGTTTTTATACGTTATGTACTTCCTTATCTACATATACCAACAATCCGATTATAGCGGGTGTTTGCAAAAATGGAAGTTTTTAATTTACGTAACCAAAAATTATTAGTACCTTCAATTTCATCCTGATTCTCTAAATTTGCTCTATTGCTCTATATTGTATAGGAGGCACCAATCTAACTTTATTACGTGCACATCAATTTATTTCTACAAAATCTTTCTACAAAATTATGCAAAAAAGCTTCCAGCCTATAAGGCCGAAAGCTTTTGTATTTTGAGACAAATTCGATTGGAGGATATTATATTTAGATTTATTTGTAATTTATTTAGGTTTTATTTAGCTTCAATGTAGAGTCTATTGAGCACATCCTGCCCTGCGACAAATCCCTACTTTTTTCTATACCCTACTCCGCTGACCTCCTACTCCGCCAGCAACGCCTGTGCGGTAAATTGATCCGTCACTAGAATATTTGCATACCTGCCCACCAGTGCGGCGCGGATCGCATCGATTTTACGCTGGCTGCCTGCGACGAGAATCGATTTCTCCTTTTTGCGCAAGTCAGGCAGGTCGATGCCGACCGTGCGTTCATTAATCGCCGGGCTGCAAATCTCACCATTCGCATCGAAAAAGCGAGAGCAAATATCTCCTGCGCCTGTACGCTGCAGCAAGCGCTGCTCTTCCTCATTAAAATAACCGAGCTGGAACAGCAAGGCATCCTGTTTCACCGTACCGACGGTAAACATCGCAATATTCGCCTGTCTGCCCAGCTCGATAATACGCTGGATATGGCGATCCTCTTCGACCATGCGCTTTACTTCAATGCTGTCGAAAATAACCGGTAATGGCAAGTAACGCGCACTGGTATGAAATGCCTCGGCAAACAGATTCACCGTCTCGGCTGCATACGTATTAATATGCGAATGACTCACACCGCCCTTGAGCTGTACGACTTCAACGCCGCGCACCTGCTTTTGCTCTAACTGGCGTGCCACTGAATACATTGTACGTCCCCAGGTGACGCCGATAATATCCGAATCCTGTACAATCTCATGCAAATATTCAGCAGCACGCTTGCTAATATGACGCTGAATTTCTTTATATTCATTGGCAGGTGAATAGCATACCTGCACCGCCTCCAGGCTGTATTGCTTGCGAAGCTGTTCACCCAGCGCATCCAGATCCTCCAGTGGATCGACAATATCGATTCGCACGTATCCCTTTTCCTTTGCCAGTTGAAGCAGTCTGGATACGGTCGGACGGGAAACGCCGAGACGTGTCGCAATCTCCTGCTGGCTGTAGTCAGATAAATAGTACAGCCGGGCTGCTTCTACACTTAATCGTTGCTTATCATTGTCCATATGTCTCATCCCACATCTCTATATTAAATAATATGCCTGTCGCGTAAGAGGAGATGCTCCAGGAACAGGTATGCTACCCATCTTGTTCTAAAGCTGCTGATTTCATTATTAGCTTATTTCATTTGTGCTTATTCATATCTATATCATTTCTATGTTAGCTTACACCGCTTCTATGCTCGTTCACTTCCATACATTGACGTTGCACTTCCATCATTGATGTTGCTTACCGATTGTATCTATATACCGTTTACATATTATACATGGTTATCGTCACAATTTCGATGAAAATGCCTGCTTGTTATTTTGGCTACTATGAATGCTGCTATCGATTTTCGCTATTTCTATACTAGCTATCTTTATCCTATACGTCATGATACATACTTTTTCTGTTGCCGTTGTTCTGCGAACGTTTGGAGAGACAGGCAATAGGATACCAAAGTAGCCGCCAGTAAATTGGTAAATGATTTTAATTAATGTTTATTATTGTCATTTACGGGTATTGGTTGTTTAGGTTCGTGTATGAACAAGCTGACCAGACTCATCTCTGGTTTACAGTCCAATTCACCTGCCGATGTCACCTGTCTTCTTTGCTGGTATGACCTATCTGAACGACATGGAGGGATTGTTTATGTTTACACGGCTAGACCAGATTATGATTCAAATTCCGGATGTGGATCGTCCTGATCCGAATGCGGCTGCTGCGGTACAGGAGCTGCTTGGCGGTAAGTTTGGTGAAATGTCGACCTTGAACAACTATCTGTACCAGTCCTTTAACTTCCGTAACAAGTCCAAGCTCAAACCATTCTATGATCTGGTGACGAGTATTACGGCAGAGGAGCTCGGACACGTAGAGCTTGTCGCGCATGGTATTAACAAAATTCAATCTGGCTCCACCACCTACAAGGCGCCGGACGATACTCCGCTGGAATCGGTTAAAAATATGCGTCTCAGTTACCCGTATCTGGCAGGCGCACAGGGAGCGATGCCACGCGATTCGATGGGACGTCCGTGGACTGGCGACCATGTGTTCAACAGCGGTAATCTGGTAGAGGATCTGCTGCACAACTTCTTCCTGGAGTGCGGCGCACGTACGCACAAGATGAAGGTGTATGAAATGACCGATCATCCGGCTGCGCGGGAAGTGGTTGGATTTTTGCTTGTACGTGGCGGCGTGCATGTGGTCGCTTATGCGAAGGCGCTTGAAATTGCGACCGGTGTGAACATAACGAAGCTCGTACCTGTTCCTTCTCTCAGTAATAAGGCGTTTAATGAAGCACGTAAATACGAGGATAAAGGTGTCCATACGAAGTTGTATACGCACAGCGCAGAGGATTTTAAAGCGATTGACCAGATCTGGAAGGGCACTCATCCAGAGGATGGTAAGCCACTTGAAGTGATTCATGGCTTCCCGGAAGGTGTTCCTGTACCCGAATATCCGGAAGTGGAGGAAGAATTTGCACCTGGTATTTCCCAGGAGGAATTCGATGCGATTGCGAAACGTTTGAAGGAAAGCGGCAATATTAAGTAAGCGGCTCATGGCTGAGCAGGTTACCGAGCAAGCGTTGATATATCCAGGGAAATTCATCGCTGCCCATGCCGCTGATCGTTGAAAATGACGCTTAACGCTAGCTATACAGCGGTTCTATTCTGAAACAGGATAGGCTGAAATAGATGAATAGAAAGTCATTTATTTATTAAATTTTTATCATAATGTTTAAATTGGTTATGGTTGGTTAATTAATATTCGACGACAGATTGTTGAGTGAGTTGAGCAGCATATCCAATCCGACAACGATGGCCATCGGGATATGCGGTGAATCCATTCAACGATCGTAATAAAGCTATTGACTTCATTAAGGAGGCGAATGATATGTTAGGATGGTTATGGGCATTAATCGTTGGGGGTATTATTGGTTGGATCGCAGGTATGATCGTCGGTCGTGATATTCCAGGCGGCGTGATCGGTAATATTATCGCCGGCTTCATCGGCGGTTGGTTGGGTGACAGATTGCTGGGATCTTGGGGCCCAGAGCTGGGTGGTTTCCACTTAATCCAGGCGATTATCGGTGCGGTTATCCTTGTATTTGTAGTAAGTCTGGTTATGCGTTCCATGCGTCGTACACGCAGCTAACGGAACCGCATTTCGTACAGATACGATAACGACCGGAATGTTCGTGAATAGACTTCGGTACAATTCTAAGCATTCGGTTGTACAATATGAAGACCTGTTCCCTCGTGGAGCAGGTCTTTTTGTATACAATAAACAGGGCTCGCTAAGCAGATATAGATCGGTGGAGACCTACCGTCCAGACTCCTTATTTTATGGAGCCAGTAGACGAGTTATTGCAAATCGACAGCCTTTTGTTTATTCTTGCTTTGTTGATTCTTGCTCTGTTTTTGATTGATTATGCGTCTCTACTCCGTTTACGTCCTTCATAACTTCGGTTGTACTCCAATTAATCTCCTTCCCACTCTCCATGACTACCGATAATGAACCATCTGATTCCATAATCACCGCTTGAATATTGTTCATCTCTGACCTTCCTTGCTCGCGCACTATTCGGTATATATCTTCTCGACTAATACGTGCTCTTTTCATCTCTTTATGAAGATAGCTTCCTCTGTAGTAGAGCAATTGTGCATCCGCCTTCAATATCTGTCCAAATACATCGCTACGTATCGCCAGCCAGCCCATAAGCATTTGCAATCCAATCAATACAATAAAAGCCGTCAAGCCTTCTACAAGTGCAATATCTCGATCTAAAATAACGGTGGATAACGTAGATCCTACAGCCACCGATGCAGCAAAATCAAAAGCATTCATCTGCGAAAGTGTTCGCTTGCCTGCTCTGCGCAGTAAAAGTATTAATGCTACATAGCTCAGAATGCTGATAATCACGATTCTTCCAATGTCTTGCCAGGTGTTGAAAAACATAGTTTCCTCCTTCCCAGACATCGTTATCATCTATGCAGCCTGAATGGTTTACATACTATTGGTTTGCATACTATTACCCTTTACAGAGGAACTTATTGGCAAATCTCTAATATAAAGAGCGTCTGGACTGCAAATGGGTAATAAGTGTAAGAACGTTTTAATAGGAGAGAAACCTGTACAACCTCATGTAAAACATATAGATAAAGGATGGGATGTATGAATTTTCAATGGCTCATTCAATGGTATTACAATATACGCTGGATTGATCTGCTCGTATCGATTGGTATTTTGCTGCTGTTTCTCGCCTTTCGCAAGCTGTTTACACGATACTTATTCTCGTTTGTGATCGGGCGCTTCAAGGAGCATCCTGCGCTTATTCGCTGGGCACAGGCATTTGAGAAGCCGCTTCAGTACTTTTTTATTCTGATCGGTACATATCTCGCTCTCCGGTATTTTATGCATGAGCAGTGGAGCTTTGTGATCGATGTGAATAAAATTTATCGCAGTATCAGCATCGCGCTGCTGGGGTGGGGATTGTACAATGTGTCTGCCGCCTCCTCTATTTTGCTGGAAGGTGCAGGCAAGCGATTTGGGCTGGATGCGTCCAGTATGATTATTCCTTTCCTGTCCAAGGTCGTTCGCTTTATTATTATCCTGCTCGTCGTCACGATTGTAGGGGCAGAATGGGGATTCAGCATCAACGGTGTCGTTGCTGGGATGGGGCTGGGCAGTCTGGCGATTGCTCTTGCGGCTCAGGAATCGCTCAGTAATGTCATTGCCGGAATTATTATCATTTTGGAGAAGCCTTTTTCCAAAGGAGACTGGATTTCTACACCGGATATTGAAGGCATCGTTGAAGATATTACCTTTCGTAGTTCGAAAATTCGCACCTTTACCGATGCGCTTGTTATTGTCCCGAACTCCAAGCTCGCTGCCTCTGCGATTACGAACGGTAGCCAGATGGGTAAACGGAAAATCTTTTTTAATATTAAAGTATCCTTGCACACGCCCGGTGATCGGATTAAACGCGTCGTTACTCGTCTCACCGAGCATCTGGAGCAGGACGAAGCGGTAGCACCGGGAACAGTGATGGTGAAGTTTAATGAGTTTTACGATAGCAGCCTCGGTATTATGGTGCAGTGCTTCACACGCTCGCCTGGCTGGGGAGACAATCTGGAGTACCGTCAGCACCTGAATCTGTACGTGATGCAGATTCTGGAGGAAGAAGGGGTGAAGCTGGCGTATCCAACACAGCGTGTGCTGGTGCAGGAGCCAGAGACTGGATTGGGGTGAGTGCAGTTATTCTCGATCCATGTTCATCGTTACAGACAAGCTTCTATACCCATTTGATTATGCCAGATTGGATGAAGTTTACCATCCTCCTAACCAAATCATAGCCGAATGTATTTCATCGGCAAGCCAGTTAGAATAGGCAGATAGCATACAGGCGAAAAGCCAGAGCTCGTAGTCATATATACGAGCTCTGGCTTTTTTATAGTGATATGATTCCTCAATGTATCCCTACTATGTTGCACAGTGTCATAGCTGGAGCAACATTTTGGAAGCGCTTAACAAAATCAGGCTTCGAATACGTTAATTTCTTGCAGATGTTTCATGCAAATGTTGATTACGGATGTCCTAGCTTTGCGCATCCATTCGTTTGGCTCGTACACAAACATTCAATTACCTTAGTTGCCTTGACGATATAGAGCTGTTCAGCTCAGCTTACTGATCGCTCTGCTTCATGATTGATACAGGTAAACTAGCTCTACTCTCATTTACACACGTTGCTGCTGGCGGATCGGTAACCATTCCAGCACACGCTGAATTTTCATATCCCAGTATCCCCATTCGTGCGTACCCGGCTCTTCCTCATAGGTCAGCTCGAGTCCTAGCTTGCGCACATGATCACGGAAATGGATATTGCCTTCGTACAGGAAATCTTCTGTGCCACAGCACTGATACAGCTTTGGAATATCAGCGGACTTCAGCTTCGCCAGCTCGGTTGCCAGATAGAACAGATCATTGCGGCTTCCCTGCATCTCTTCCAGCGTACCGAAGATACGGTTCACTTCTTCATTCCACATCGGATCGCCTTTAGCACGTACATTGTACATATGCTCCAGCTCCATTGCACCCGACAGGCCAGCCGCCGCCGCATAACGATCTGGCAAGCTCATGCCAAGCTTGAGCGCTCCATAGCCACCCATCGACAGACCTGCGACAAAGCGATCTTCACGGCGCGTCGACAATGGGAAAAACGATTCTGCCAGACGCGGCAATTCTTCCGTCATAAAAGTAAAATATTGCCCGCCACCCTTCATATCCGTATAGAAGCTACGGTGCGCGTTTGGCATAACGACCGCGATGCCATATGCTGCTGCATAACGTTCAATCGATGTACGGCGTAGCCAGATCGAATGATCATCAGATAGCCCGTGCAGTAAATACAAGGTTGGATGCTTGCCACCGCTCGCTTTGCCCTCCATCCCAATCTGAGTTTGCGTTTCCTGCGGCAAAATAACATTCATGGATGTGGATAAGCCAAGCACTTCCGAATAAAAATCGCATTGGATCAATGCCATTATGTAACCTCCTTGAATTTGGATTCTCTTCTATCATAATAAAAAGGACAGCTTACCGCAAAGGTAGCTGTCCGTATGTAATCAGACGTATGTTCTATTCCTATTTTGCATTTGTATTAGCGTCTACGTGAAGTTGTGATGCCTGTGCTTCCAGCCATTTGGGCACTCAACAATTCTTCAAAGCTTTGACCGCCTTGCGTAGTTGCAGGTTTCGTTTCGACAGTAGTTGTCTGCGGTCTGAATTGCTGGTGATTGTATGGTGTCATGTGATGCACGCTCAAGTTGATAATCATATCGTTCACCCTCCTGTTCGCTCACGCGCAGTTTTTTATGTGGTTCATTTTATAATTGGATGTATGAAGCACTTCCTAGGAAGTCCTATCCGGTAGTACCATATGTCAATTAAGTTATTATAGTTATACCCCCAAATCTTCCTATTGAAAATAGTTTAAATACATATTCTGGATTAATTTCTATAAATGAATCATTAGGCCCAGTTTGCTGGGTCCTAGCTCTGATACCTTTTCCTTGACCTTCGACATACTTCGGTAACAACGCCATGCCAAAGCACTACTTAGTTAGACAGTAATATACATGACTATAGACTGATTCGTATTTTTATAAATTCTCATTAAAAGTATCGAATGAGTGCAACAATCTGGGAGCGCTAATCGTTAATAGAATAAGCAGGAAGAATAAGGAATATAATTTGCATAAAGAGAGGGGAATAACAATGAAATACAAATGGGCTTCTCTAGCCGCAGCATCCGTACTTACACTATCGATCGGGGTGAATGCAATGGCAGCTACTTCATTCAGCGATATCGGTAAGGTTGAAGGGAAGGAAAAGATCGAGTCATTACAGGAGCGCGGGTTCATTAGCGGTGTGACAGCGACACAGTTCAAACCAGAGCAAACGCTCAACACCGCACAGGGTGTACAAATGCTGGTAAAGAGCTTCCAGCTCAGTCTGGCGCAGTTCCAATTTATCAAAGCACCACAAGCGAGTGATTCGTACACCAAAGTAAAGGATGGCGTATGGTACTCCGACGCATTCATCATCGCAACGCTCAATGGCATTGATGTTCCGCGTGAAGTAGATCCGGCAGCCAAGCTGACTCGTGAGCAATTCACCGACTATCTGATGGAATCGATGCAAAAAGCCGGCAATCTGCCAACGTTCAAAATCGATCCAGTCAAAATCGCCGATGAATCCAAAATTACAGCAGAATACCAGGGCGCGATTCAGCGTTCACTTGCATTGAAGGTCAACGAGCTGGACAGCACAGGTAAATTCAATCCAAAAGAATCGATCACCCGTGCAGAAGCAGCAGTCATGATCTACAATGCACTCGACTATTTGCAAAAGCATCCTGAGCTAACGAATCAGGCACAAAACAGTGGCGGAATGTTTGAACCGAACGATACCACTGGCGAAGGTCAGTGATCGGATAGATCGTACAGGTTAACCGTTATACACGCAAAAAGACCGCTTGTCAGGTATCCACAGGGATGATCTGATAGGCGGTCTTTTCATTTGTACTACGAATAAACGAATTGGTTTATTGGTTTATTGGTTTATTGGTTTATCATTCTATCTTTCGTTCCTCTGCTGCTCCCATTCCTCACGCAGCATGCCCATCCGAATCGAATCATAGTAGACACCTTGATACAATCTGCATTTGCGCAGACGTGCCTCCATCGTCATACCAAGCTTATAGCCAACCTGAATCATGCGCTCATTGCCTGACCATGTCGTATAACCGACCCTGACAAGCGGCATCGTCTGGAATAGATGATCAATCCATAAACGCAGCGCACGCGTCCCATAGCCGCCACTCCAATAATCTGGATGGAAAATCACGATGCCCATTTCCAGCCATAGCGATTCCTCATGCTCCCAGTAGTAGCTGACCATACCGATCAGCTCGCCATCCACTTCGATCATCCAGCGAGCATGATTACCGATCATCTGTGACTTTTTTTGCTCCAGAAACTGTTCATAGGTCAGCGCGTGATGTGCATAATAAGGTGCATCCCACTTTTTCCATTCCGGGCTTTCCTCGCGAAAAGCAAGCTCCCATAAGCGCTCTGTATCTGCTTCTGTCGTTTGCCGAATAGCCAGTGTTCCATCTTCATATCGCTGAACTGTATCCATAGTGCCTCCTCATCTGCGATGACTGCCTCGTTTGTATTATTGTAATAGGTATGTACTCAAAACAAAATAGCCACTATCGGAAGACAGTGACTATTGGAGCTGAATTAGATTACTATTTTATTTGGAAATGGATCATGTTAAATAAACACTTTGCGAATATTCACCTGTCTTTGCTTGGCCAGATCGATAAATTGCTCGCCACTTTGGACAAGCGGACGGAACAGATCAGTCTGGTTAGCAAGCACAATTGTACCGCTCTCGCCATTGTCCAGCTCGACACGCTTGCCGACCAGATTCGGTGACATATGATAGATCAGTGCCTGAACTGGTTGCTCATGCAGTTTGGAGAAACCAAGCTCATAAATATTTTGCAGAATACGAATCAAGCCCTGCTTGCTTCCATCCTCATTGACTACCGCCATATTAATAAACTCATCTGCCACTGATACGATACGTGTGTAGGCGTGAATCCCATTTTTGTACAATCGCTGTGGATACCCGCTTCCATCTCCGCGTTCATGATGCTGCAACGCAACAAGGGCAGTGACTTTATCCTTGAGTGAATCCATGATCAGATCGTAACCGTACTGCGTATGCTTACGATATTCTTTGAGCTCGGAAGGATTCATATTCGTCTTGCCATTGCGGAGAATCGAAGGCAATCGACTTTTACCGATATCGTGCAAATACCCGGCGCGGCTAATCCGATAGCATTCTTGTTCACTGTGACCAAGCCAGCCAGCAATGTAATAGCTAAGCAGGCCTACTTTGAGCGAATGGCTGTAAATATGATCATCTTCCTCTTCCAGCATGATGAGCAGGGATACTACATCCTTTTTGCGATCCAGATCGAGCAGCAGCGGATCGAGTAAACGATCCGTCAGATCAGCGCTAAATCTCCCTTTGGTCAGCGACTCCAAAAATAGCGACTGGTACGTCTGCAACGACAGCTCTATACTTTGTCGCAGCACATCCGGCATAGATGGTAAGTCCGTAACCGCTGCTGTAGATATGGCGCTGGCTGCGTTAGCGCTATGATCAATATCCACATAATCGAGACGGTGACGCATCAGCAGTGTAATATCGTCCAGTGATAAAATGGTACCTTGCTTGAGCAATGGCACACCGGAATGGTTAAAGGCATCTGTAACCAGACGGTCTCCCTGTTTTACATCATCAATATGTATAAGCACAATCATCCCTCCGTTATTCATTCATCATGCTGGATCGGATGCAGCTTTAATCATGCAATATTTGCAGATAAAGCGCTAAATATGTAACAATTCGGCATGTTTTGACGCTTGCTAAATCATACTCTTTATCGGATAGAATGATACGGTTTGTTATAGAACTTACTGCTCAATCATCCATGCGAGGTATACATATTTATGCATAACAGGCATTCCTTTGGAACTAGAACAGGAAATTCTTTCATCGATATTCAAATTCCAGTGTAGCATATTGAAGTTGAGACTGTGTTATTGCTAGATAAGTATTGGGCTCGATTACAGGACAGACCAGTACATAAAATGTTCTAGCGGGTGGAATGAATAGCGGATAGATAGGAAGTGCATGTAGCTTCTTTACTTTGGGTTCCTGCCTTGAGCTTTAGCCGTCTATGTCTTCTTATCCTTTGCTATTTGTGTTCACAAAAAAAGGAAGCAGCACCCTGAGGTACTTCTCCCTCTTTTGTTTAAAAAAATAAGTTTCTGCAATCGAACGCTCTCTTATTCAACAATTAATCACCAATCAAGGCAAGCCGCTTTTCCCCGTCTGGGTCATGAGCCAGCTCGATCTGACGATCAAAGATCATCGTCGTACGATCATTTTTATTGTAGTCTGTCCACGGAATCTCCAGTGTCGTTGGTGTAGCCGTATGGGCAAATGTAATCCATGCTCGCTGCATCTGATTTGCCAGATTGACGGTCTGCTCATCCAGCTTCACACCGGAGCGTTCCAGCATCGTAATATTGTTAAATACAAACGGAATCTCTGTTGCATGCGTTGCTGTACCAAAAAATTCATGCCCCGGCTGGTTCCAGTCAAATCGATACATCCATACCGGTGCGTGAGATAGCTGGGCTTCTGCATATTGAACCGCTGCCCGCCAGAAGAACAGGTCGGTCAAAATCTGGGCTTGCCCTTCTACCGTCTCTGGATAACGCTCCAACAGCAACGCTACATCCTGACCGGTCATCGCTTCCAATCGCTGCCCGGCCATTTCCTTATTCATCATATGCTCGGAGCGATGAATAAACATGCGTCCTTCATCCTGATTCGTTCCGAGCATCAAGGCAATCCCCTTCGCTGCGCCATCTCGAATAGCGCGTACTGGCTCCACAGGCAATGTCTGGGCGTGCAGTACCGGCTGGAATGGCATCGTCAGCAAGCCTGCCTCACTCGATTCATGCAAGCGCGATGCTGCCTGCAGCAATTGCTGGGCAGTGGCTTCCATCAATACAGACGGATCGCCAGGCTGACCACCAAGCAGACGAATCATCGCCTCTGTCACGCCCTGCGCCGTACTTGGTGCCAGCACCTGAGATGCGCCGCTCTGCATAATCGCAGCTCGGAACAAGCCTTTTGCAGCAGGCATTGCGAGTAATGAGGCTACACTCATCGCTCCAGCCGATTCACCAAATACCGTAATGCGATCGGGATCGCCGCCAAAGGCTGCAATATTCGAGCGTACCCAGTTAAGCGCAGCGATCTGATCCTGCAATCCAAGATTTGCCGAGTCCGGCATTCCATAGGAGGATAGATCAAGGAAACCGAGCGCTCCCAGACGATAATTGATCGTCACGATGACCATATCCCCATTTACCGCAAAGGATGTTCCATCATAAAATGGCAGACTTCCTGCTCCTGTTACAAAAGCACCGCCGTGAATCCATACCATAACCGGACGATCCGGTGTCGAGCTATCTGAAGCCCAGATATTCAGATACAGACAATCCTCTGACTTCACTGGACGAACATGAGCAGGAAATGACATCTCCAGCTCGCTATCCGGCTGCTCACATACTGGACCAAACTGTGTCGCATCACGCGGCTCCTGCCACGGCTGCGGTGGACGCGGTGGCTGAAAACGCAAATCTCCAACTGGCGGTTCAGCATACGGAATTCCTCTCCAGATTACGGCACCATCTTGACGGATCCCTTGAACCTCTCCATACTGCGTGCGAATGAGCGTATTTTCCATGACTGATCTCCATCCTTCCGGTTTATAAGTGCGCAGGCCTATATATTCATTTAAACATATAGAGCGTAAGCATCACAATTTTCGCTTGTTCTGTTACAAATAAGCACGTTTGTATACGTTGTTACCCGGCAATTGGCAGGCTTCTAACACGGGCTGTGATATAATTAAAGTAGCGTTTCGCTGAATCAGTCAGGCTCAGCTTACATAGAGCAATCCTTTTCAGGCTATATCACAACAGCGTATAGGAGGGAATATGATGCGTAAAGCTACACCTCAGGATGCGGCAGCAGTCATTCCGCTGATTAGCTCCGCAATTGGTGAGATCGGTTATGTGCTTACAGGTGCTAAGGATGAAGCAGCGATGCTGGAGGGGCTGGAATTCTTTTTCCGGCAGCAAGGGAATCGTTTGAGTCATGATCATGTGTATGTGCTGGAACGTGACGGAGCGATTGCAGGCTTTGTGCTTGCTTATCATGGAAAAGATATTGAACAGTTGGATGCGCCTATCAAGCAGCGTTTGCAGCAGCTCGGCTTGCCGGATGAAGGGATCATTCCGGAAGCACGAGACGATGAATACTATCTCGATTCAGTTGCTGTGCATCCTTCCTTTCAGGGACAGGGACTTGGTACACAGCTTATTCGCGAATTTGAGCAGCAAGCGGTACGACTGGGACATGACAAAGTACTGTTGATCGTCGATGTGGAGAATACGCGCGCAAAAGCATTGTATGAGCGACTTGGCTATACGCCAGACGGTTTCCTTGAAATCGGCGGTCATGCTTACGAGCGTATGACAAAACAACCGGATGGCATATAAGCCTCCGGTTGTTTGTTATGTATTACAATGATTTGGACATGTGATAATCTGTAATCTGATAGCCGACCTTCTGATAGACATGTAATGCGCGATCATTATGTCCAAACACATGCAGATCAATGCGCTGTACGCCTTGCTTCTTCATCGCTTGCTCCAGTGCAATCATCGTCTGTGTTCCATATCCTTTACTCTGATGCTGCTCCCTGATCAAAATATCGTAAATAAACGCAAACTTTCCGCGCGGTGTATCATTTACCTGTACCCACAAATAGCCTACATCCTCATGACTCTGAACATCATGCACATTGTAAATAAATGCGCC
This sequence comes from Paenibacillus sp., assembly GCA_039595515.1. Taxonomy (GTDB): domain Bacteria; phylum Bacillota; class Bacilli; order Paenibacillales; family Paenibacillaceae; genus Saccharibacillus. The sequence goes on from JBCNLJ010000077.1 coordinate 15,931, forward strand.
CTTCGTTTCCAAGCCTTGCGGCAAATAGTTGGCAAACGATTGAATGGCCTGCTGTAGCGCATCGCTTTCCGCCCATTCACCAGCCGCTACTTTCTCCGCAGCAAAATCACGCATCGATTGCTCACGAAACTGCATAAATTGCTCTGTATTCATCGGTATTAACTCAAGCATCGGTTATAACTCCTCTCGTATACGCATGCTGTAGGGGTCTACATATGTCTTGCTGGTAGGTCTTGCTTTCGTTCAAGTACTCCCTACTCTATTGTAACTTTGCATCTAACATAAATCTACAGCGCTCATCAAGGGATTGTATGAAGCCAATTGGTGAAGAAAAGCAGTATGGTGCCACAGCTATGCTTTTACACAAATAAAGACTGGCAATCTACCTTTTTCTTAATCCGTAGATTGCCAGCCTCTCATTACCTGTATGTTATTCTCCGCATCCAAATGGAAATTATAACATGAATACGCTCTAGAGACATGAATACGATCCAGAGCAATCGATTCAGCTTACAGATCACTCTTCTCCGGTTCCTGCTCTCCGCGCTTCTCCAGCATCCGTTGCTGGAAGTCACTAATATCCTCGTAATCCTCAGCAAATTTACGTGAAATACGAATATAGATCGGCAACAGCTCGCGATAAATAGAAGCATGCTCCTTGTATGGTCGATGTTCATACGTCGTGCCAATCATGCCTGATACCGCATCAAGCGATTTGATTCGTCCGGTTGCATACAGACCGAGCACCGCTGCGCCCAGGCAGGAGCTTTCGATACTTTCCGGTACGATGACAGGCTGATCGAAAATGTCTGCCATCATTTGCCGCCATAGCTCAGAACGTGCAAACCCGCCTGTCGCATGAATTTTCTTCGGTACACCGATCTGTTCTTCAATCGCCAGCATGACGGTATACAGATTAAACAGTACGCCTTCCAGTGCTGCACGAATCATATGCTCCTTTTTATGGTGCAGTGCCAGTCCGAAGAAGGAACCGCGTGCATCCGGATTCCACAGCGGTGCGCGTTCGCCGGACAGATACGGGTGGAACAGCAGACCATCTGAGCCAGGATCAACCTTTTCCGCAATTCGAGTGAGCACATCATATGCACTAAGTCCAAGCCGCTTGGCTGTCTCCACCTCAGAAGCGGCAAATTCGTCGCGAATCCAGCGGAAAATGATACCGCCATTATTTACCGGGCCACCGATTACCCAGCGGTCTTCGGTAAGTGCATAACAGAAAAAGCGTCCTTTCGGATCGGTGACGGGCTTGTCGGTTACGGTACGAATCGCACCACTCGTACCGATTGTAACGGCAACCACGCCCGGATCGATAGCGCCTACCCCGAGATTGGACAGTACACCATCGCTTGCTCCAAGAACAAACGGAACCGATGGCGACAGTCCCATTTCCGAAGCATACGTGCCATGCAGACCGTTCATCACCTGTGTCGTTGGAACAAGCTTGGACAGATGGTCACGCGTAATGCCTGCCGTTTGCAATGCTTCCTCATCCCAATCCAGCTTCTCCAGATTCATCAGTCCGGTTGCCGATGCCATCGAATGATCAGCAACATATTCACCGAACAATCTCAAAAAGATATATTCCTTAATCGAAATGTATTTGTGAGCTGCCTTGGCGATATCCTGTTTCTCCGCTGTAATCCACATGATCTTAGTCAGCGGCGACATCGGATGAATCGGCGTGCCTGTACGCATGTAGATTTCCTGACCTTTGCCGCTTTCCTTGAGCTTGCGCCAGTAGGCAGCGCTACGATTATCTGCCCATGTAATCGCCTGTGTCAGCGGTTTGCCCTGATCATCTACAACGAGCATACTATGCATCGCGGAGCTGAAGGAGACGAACAAAATATCGTCTGATTTACGCTCGCTCTTATCCATCACCTGACGTACCGAATTGATTACCGCGCGAAATAGCTGCTCCGGGTCCTGCTCCGCTACAGACGGCACCGGGGTATGCAGTGGATACTCTACACTGCCCTGTGCAACAATTTTGCCGCTTTCTTCAAACAAAACAGCCTTCGTACTTGTCGTGCCGATATCGACACCAATCATATATTTTCCTGTGCTCATACTACGATCCCGCCTCTCCTATACTCGTGCTCGTTCTTTATGCTCATACAATACTATTTAAAAGCAAAATCAATGCAAATGCCACCAGCGACAGAATCGTCTCCATCACCGTCCATGATTTGAGCGTCTGCGGTACAGACATATTGAAGAATTCTTTTACCATCCAGAAGCCGGCATCGTTGACATGAGACAGAATAAGCGAGCCCGCACCGGTTGCCAGCACAACCAGCTCGATATTCGCTCCCGGCGTAAGCGCAAGCACAGGCGCCACAATACCGGCAGCCGTTGTCATCGCGACTGTTGCAGAGCCGGTAGCGACACGAATAAGCGCTGCGACGAGAAACGCAAATACAACGACATTCACATGCGCCGAGGTAGCCACATGAGCAATCGCATCGCCTACACCGCTATCGATCAGCACCTGCTTGAATGCACCACCGCCACCGATAATCAAAATAATCGAGGCTGTCGGTGCCAGACATTCGCTGGCGAATTTGGAAATCTGCTCTTTCGTAAAGCCCTGCGCAAAGCCGAGTGAGAAAAAGGCAAATACGGTCGCGATAAACATTGCTACCACTTCATTACCGATAAAGCGGAAAAAGACCGCAATTCCACTTGCACTATCCGGTGCAATGATCTCGGTAATCGAGCCGGACAGCATCAAAATAACCGGCATCAGAATCGTTAGCAGTGTCAACCCGAAGCTGGGCAGCTTGCGTTCTGGATGATCCAGTCGATTGGAAGAAAATTGCTCGGACAGTCCCGAAGCTGGCTGTACGACGATCCGATTGCCGATATATGTACCAAACAATGGGCCAGCAATAATCGCCGTTGGAATACCAACAATGAGCGCATACATAATCGTCGTACCGATATTTGCTTGAAATGCATTGATCGCAATCATTGGCGCCGGATGCGGCGGCAGCAGACCATGAACGGTCGATAATCCTGCCAGCATCGGTATACCGACTTTAAGTAATGAAATGTTCGTCTTCCGAATAACGGTAAACAAAATTGGAATAAGCAAAATAATGCCCACCTCAAAAAAGACCGGCATCCCGACGATTAAGCCGACTACCAGCATTGCCCACGGCACACGCTTCTCTCCAAAACGGTCAATCAGCGTCGTCGCAATTTGCTCCGCTCCGCCGGATTCTGCCATCATTTTACCGAGCATCGTACCGAGTCCGATAACGATCGCAATCGAGCCGAGTGTTCCACCCAGTCCACTTTGCACCGAATCGACAACATCAAGCGGCTTCATACCGATGATCAGTCCCAGGAACAATGACGCCAGCAGCAGTACAACAAATGGATTCCATTTATACCGCGCAATCATAACAATCAATATCGCTATAGCCACAAGCGCCCATACGAGCAGCGTCCACTCGTGGCTTAGTCCAAAAATAGAATACATACGACCGAGTCCTCCGTTCCGAATATATAGTGTATGACGTGCTATATGTACAGCACTGTGTGGAGTTGCATCACAACATACCATGTCATTAAAGGCATATTGCCTTTGCCTTATTACCCTTATTTATTTGGTGTTTAAACGGCTTGTCATGAGAAGATGCTGGATAGAAAAGAGGATAGCGCTTGCAAAGTTGTTGTAGCAAGGATTTGTGGACCTAAACATTTAAACATGTAACCAAATTAGCCTGATATGTTCATAAATTCGCTGATCTCGGTATTTGTAACTACTTTTTAATGAGTGTAGCTTTGCCTTTTGATGCTCAACAACCAAATAGCACAAAAAAAGCTTTCCAATGTCTAAATAGACTTTGAAAAGCTTTTAATCTTACTCCATGACAATCACGGCAGTTTATTGTGCAATAACAGGACATTTATGCCCATACTAAATGGATAACCTCCAGTAGCAGCTCAGCCAAACTGAAATTATTGTAGTTATTGCATGGATAGATTTATGGGCAGTTCCATGCTAATTGTTCGTTTTACATCACGCGCTTGATCGAGCGCTATAACAGCTCAACGGCCATTGACTGGACGTTCATCAGGCTGAGCGTTCATGCTCATCGTGTGATGGGCAAGTCCGTCGCTTAAGCCGCGCCAGCTTGCCAGTAGCAGATTGCAGTCCATATGGTCGAATACGGTGCGCAGGATCATCGTTCCTGCTACGATGATGTCTGCGCGATCAGCGGCGAGGTCGAACTGGTTGATTCGTTCTTCAACGCTCAAGTTGGCCAGTGCATCGGCGTAGAAACGGATCGTGTCCGGTTCAATCGTATACGGATCGCCTGCGGGCTTGGACTGGTGGCGGCGCTCGCGCTCCATTCGAGCGAGGGCACGGATGCCTCCGCCTAATCCGATGAGCGGCAAGCCTCTATGCTCGCCAGTCCACGGGTACTGCTCCAGCATCGCGAGCAGCTTGCGTTCAAGCTGGTCACACGATGTTTCCGACCAGCGGTCACGACCGCCGTTTTGTATCGTCATGTTCACTGCTCCGCATGGCAATGAAGTGCTATGCAGCAGTTGCTCACCTTTGAAATAAGATATTTCCGTACTGCCACCGCCGATGTCCACGATAAAGCCCTCCTGCACATGGGCAGGCATAGAGCGTGTTACACCGAGGAAGCCGTAATACGCTTCTTCCTCACCGGACAGAATTTGCACACTGATCCCGGTTTCTCGTTTCCAGATCGCGGTGATCTGCTCTGTATTGGCAGACTGACGCACCGCTGCTGTTGCGACAGCACGAATATGGTCTGCTCGATTGGCAGTACAGATACTTTTGAATTTTTGCAAAATAGGAATAACGGTCTGGATATCCTGTTCGCTCATATTCCCCTGTTCATCCCTGTTCACACCGAGGCGCACGGTTTCCTTCGCCTTATGCACCATACGGCATGCTCGATCGCTACCTGCCTCATAAATTATGAGTCGGATCGAATTTGAGCCGATGTCAATGACTCCAAGCCGGTTACGATGATCGCTCATTGTACCCTCGCTATGAACGCATCCTGTGATTCAAACATCGCCATTAACGAGTTCCTCCTTCATCAAATCATATTCCGGTGAAGCCAAACGGTAATTTGTTTATGATTTTATCAGGAACAGGCGTGGATTTCCACCGTGAATGTATTTTTCGCAATCTTTTATGGAAAGGTATGGATAAAGATGCCAAAAACCGGCTGAGTAGACTCAGCCGGTTGGTTCGATATCAATTTCTGGATCTCCGCTTTTGATCAGCACTTTCATCGAATCCTGCTTTGTATCAACGAAAATATACCGATCGGTATCAATATCCTTCGCTTGCCAGTCTTTCAGCCGAATAATAAAACCGATATTCGTCTCATCCGGCGCAATCTGAATGCGAGCAATGGCACGGCCATTCTCAAATCGATCAAAGTCGACCTGACGGTGACCCAGCACTGATCCCCATACCCACAGGTTCCAGCCGCGATAATCCTGATTCGGACGCTCATATTCGACCTCAATACAGCGCGGCACATAAGGCATGACCTCGATAAACCATTGGGCTGTCGCCTTACCGCAGGTTACGGTAATTTTGGTCTTACCTGGATGAATGCCACGTACAACCCCATCGCGATTGACGCGTGCTACGCCTTTATCGCTGGAGCTCCAGCTCAGCTTTGGACGTGCAATCGGACGTCCATACTGGTCAATGACCTCTGCCTTCAGTCGCATGCGCTTGCCTGTATACACCTGATGCTCGCCCTGCAAATTCACCATATGCGGAACGAGCGTCTCCACATGCAGCAGCAGGCAGCTTTCGACGTTACCACATGACACACAGATCGTGCTATTGCCTTCACCCACCGCAGTAATACGTCCGTCTGCACGAACCTGCACCGCCTCTTCATTAGACGATTGGAAACGAACACGTTCTGCTGTATATACGCGTCCACGCTGATCGCGAGGAGTCACACGCAGATGCAGCTTCTCGCCCGGTTCCACAATACTTGGTGTATAATCCCACTCTAGACTTGCCGGAACCGGCTTGTATTGATCTTCTTCATCGAACAATACCATCATCGACAGTGGCGCAACTTTTACCTTGCCACCAAGCACAGAAGCGAGTGGTTTCGTGCCTGAGGCGCGCTCGTTCACGACAACCTGCCATTGAGGGCTGAATTGTGGTAGCGTTACATTTTGCTCGGTTGTTGCCGCATTGTAAATGACGACAATATGACGCCATTTATCTCCGTTAGCATATTCGCCAAGCTGGAATGCGACGACCTGATGATCACTACGCAGCATTTTCAGATGCTTTTCCACATCCTTGCGCTCACTCATACGGAATGCTGGATGAGCCAGACGGAGATGAATCAGACCGCTGTAGTAGTCAAATACATCCCGGAAGCGCTGCTTATTAATCCAGCGGATCATATTGATCTCATCCGGACTGCGGTAGCTATTATGGTCGCCCATCTTACTACGCAGCAGCTCATCTCCTGCATGGATAAACGGAATACCCTGACTTGTCAGCACGATACCATTCGCAAGCAGGGAGCGACGTACCCATTCATGATCCATCAGTTTATTGGTATCAATCGTGCCATACGGATCAGCCTTGGCAACGGCAGCTTCCAGATCGCCACCACCAGCCAGCTTCCCATTATCCATATGCAAAAAGGATAACTTTTGCTCTGCTCCGCTAATGCGTACGATTTTATCCCACAGATTCAAATTATCATGGGCTGTCACATAGTTAACGCTCTCGGTTGGATTATCGGCAAAATCACCAATCGAGCCGTAGATGCCTTTTACCAGCTCGCCTTCTTTGCCAAATTCACCTGTAGCAAAGCCTTTTGTATCATCGTCACTACCGCCTTTGATCGCACAGCGGAAGTTATCGTTAAAGACAGAAAAGCCTTTGCCACGCTGCGAGCCTTTGAGTGTTTGCTGTGGCAGCGGCGACCAGCCACCTGTCCACGGCTCACCATAGATCAGAATATAAGGGTCAACCTCACGGCGCAGCTCCTGCGTCAATTGGGTAACCGTCTCCGTATCGATCAGACCCATCAGGTCAAAACGAAAGCCGTCCAGATGATACTCTGTCGCCCAGTAACGCAACGAATCCTTGATGTACTTGCGTACCATCGGGCGCTCGGTAGCAATCTCGTTGCCTACCCCTGAGCCGTTAGTCAACTGACCACGCTCATCTGTCCGATAAAAGTAACCCGGAATCAGTCGATCAAAAGGACCATCATCTACCGAAAACGTATGATTATACACCACGTCCATCACTACACGCATACCGTCGCCATGCAGTGCCTGCACGAGCTTTTTCAGTTCATGAATACGTGAGCCTGGATCAGTCGGATCGGTAGCATACGAGCCCTCAGGCACATTATAGTGCTGTGGATCATAGCCCCAGTTGAACTTGGACTGCTCATTATCCGCATCATCTACCGTCAACTCATTAACCGTCTGAAAGTCAGCAATAGGCAGCAAATGCACATGCGTTACACCGAGTTCACGCAGATGATCAATACCGATGCTGTTGCCATATTCATCCTTCAAACCCGTTTCGGTAAAAGCAAGAAATTTACCTTTGTGCTGAATATCCGTCTCGGGATCGATCGAGAAATCACGTACATGCAGCTCATAAATGATCGCATCCGTCAAACTCGACATAGGCGGACGAATATCATTTTCCCAGCCTTCTGGATCTGTTGTACGGGGATCAACAACCGCTGTCCGTTGACCGTTCGCAGACACTGCCCGCGCGTACGGATCAACTGCATACTCTACACTGCCATCTCTAAACTCGGCACGGTACATATAATACTTGCCAGCCAGATCACCGTCCTGGCGCACCTGCCATACTCCGCCTTCTTCCGCATACATCGGAATCGCGGTGCCATCCGTATGATCCTTAACACGTCCATCTTTATCGTACACACCTGGATTGTCATACAGCATCAGATCAACACGTACCGCATCCGGTGTCCACAGCTTGAATATGCTGTGCTGACGTGTATATTGCAATCCCAGATCATCTATATCGTAAAAATAATCAGTCGCCGCATCAAGAGTTCGCGTCAGGGAATGATTCATTTTATCCAACATTCTCTTCACCACCATTTTAGCTCAGGCTGTTCGTCTACCGCTTATGTGTATCCAGGAAGCAGAGCGGAGGAGCAGCCTTGCGATTTAACCTCTTTTATAGGTTGTCCTATACTAACGTCCAATGTTTACTGTCATTGTTTTGCTATCTAGTGTACCAGTACTTGTATAACATTTCATGTATCGTACTAGAAATATCGGATATTTTGTCGAAATTTTGTAGGTTTTGTACTATATTTTTGTGTATTTTAGAGTAAATTTTGGAAATAATAAAAGAAAAATGAATAATGCAATCGTTAGCACGATCATGTGAAAGATCTAATAATTAGATCAGGCAGTCCTAATTTATTGACTATTACCTCAAAATTCTCGGTTTGAATACGCTATTATGTACTTCTATTATCGGTTTGAAATGCCTCTTTCATGAAACACAAATTCAACGCAACCCCATCTAAAATGAATTCATTTGGATGTTAAAAAAGCAGTATAAACATAAGAGCAGCCGGCTACATACGGTCGGCTGCTCTTGATGTGTATTACTGTTCCGTTAAAATGATAGGTCCATCCGCGGTAATAGCAATCGTGTGCTCATACTGTGCAGATAGTCTACCATCTGCTGTGCGTGCCGTCCAGCCATCCTCATCGATCGTCATACGATACGTGCCTTCATTGATCATCGGCTCAATCGTGAACACCATGCCTTCTTTCAAACGTTGCCCTTTACCTGGCAAGCCAATATGCGCAAAGCTTGGCTGCTCATGCAGGTCACGCCCAATCCCATGACCGAGCAAGTCGCGAACGACACCATAGCCATGACCTTCAGCATGCTTCTGAATCACAGACGTCACATCGCCCAGACGATTGCCTACAACCGCCTGCTCGATTCCTTTGTACAGGCATTCGCGGGTCACACGCATCAGTTGCTCCGCTTGCGGCGATACCTGACCTACCGCGTAGCACCATGCCGAATCGCCCAGCCAGCCATCATATTCAGCTACAATATCGATTTTGAGCACGTCGCCCTCTTGCAGCGGCTGACGGCTTGGAAAGCCATGTGCGATGACATCATTGACCGAAGCGCATGTCTCATATTGAAAGCCGTTGTAGCCGTTCGTAAATTGCTTGCCGCCGAGATGTGTAATATGCTTTTTCACAAATTCATTAATTTCCATGGTTGTAATGCCCGGAGCAATCATTTGCGCCAGATGGCGATGACAATCTGCCACAATCTGGCTCGCTGTCTTCATATGTTCAATCTCTGCGGGTGTCTTCAAAATAATCATTGCTCATAACTTCCTTTCGTTGCCAGTTACAAACAGAGCACACGTTACAGACCAGACGCTATAAATACGTAGCCTTACTCTGCAAGTATTGTCCGACTATCATTATATTATAGTACCGCTTGCCTACCATTTCAGCAACCTTTCTACCTTCGCATCATTCAATTGAAACGCATCTTTACCTCACTGCGTATATTGATAAAATGACATAACTTGCGGGTGGTTATGTCATGGAGTATTCACTATACGAAGCAATGATAAGGAGATGGGACCGATGAAAACAACTGTAGTGAAGATTGTAAAATGGATTGTGTTTACGCCTATCATTTTGCTGGCGGGATGTCTTCAGCTTGAGGATATGGCGCTGCTGTTTAAAGATATGCGGCGTGATCAGCGGCATGAAGGGGAGGATGTGCTGGCTCGTATTGAAGGGGTGCGTAGCTGACTGTAGCAAATGCTTGCTGTGATTGGGGCGGACACCACTCCGGGAAGGAATAAGGGGACGGGCTCCCGTATCGCACAGGAATCTACGGAGTAGGATTAAATTGTAGATTCCCGTGCTCAAAAGTCGCCCTTTCCCCCTTATTTCCTTCCCTCCGTTCTGTGCGTTTTGCATCAATTTACGTCTGCAAACAACTGAAGAACCTTAATACAGCATATGTAACTGTTAGTTTTATGCAGCGAGATATACTTATGATGTTATGCATTTTTACTTTTTTATTAAGACAAAATAGATCAGACTTTGAATTTAAGTGATCAAGCTAATAGATCACGTAGGCTATTTAACTCCATAATTTATAGACATGAGTAGAATTTTTAAGCAAGCTGTATCATCTCACCCGCAGCCTTGTATACCAAAAAACCTGTCTCTACACGAATCAATCGCCATTGTGTATGGCATTGATTTTATGTAGGACAGGTTTTTTATACATCAATGAAAAAGGAAGCTAAATTTTGAGATGAATGGGACTCGTTAGAATACGCAGCATTGTATGACTTTATCGTTACATTGCAATGGATCATTCCATAGATATGTCATTAGTCTGCTCGAATTCGTTTATTCACCAATTCGTTTACCTAGAATAGCGAGATGACGTTCGACATCGTCCAGTACAGCGACACGCGGTAGGTGGCCCCATTCTTCAAAGCCGAACTTGCTTAGCAGTGTACGGCTTGGATCATTGTGGGCGAATACGAAGCCGAGCAGGGTGTGAATGTTCAATGCAGGTGCTTGCTGAATCGCATAGCTTACGAGCTTGCTGCCAATTCCTTTACCCTGAAAATCCGGGTGCACGTAGACGCTTAGCTCTACTGTACCGTTGTATGCTGGACGGCCATAAAATGTTTGCAGACTGACCCAGCCAGCGATGCGCTCATCTTGCCACAGTGCCCATAATGGACGACGATTTGGCTCATGCTCGTCAAACCAGGCCTGACGGCTTTCTACAGTGACTGGCTCGGTATCGGCAGTTGCCAGTCGACCGGGAATGGACGAATTATAAATGCTAACAATCTCGTCTAAATCCTGCTGGCGTGCGATTTGAATCTCATATTTTTCGGTTTCTGGCATCGTCTGTACCTCCACTTACCCTATAGTTTTTATTTATTGTAATGGCTATAGTGCAAGCTGTCTATCTGCTTTGCTTAGACATTTCATGCCTAAAAGTCATGCATTTAGCGGATAAATGTATTTTTAACTCGTACCGAACGAGCAAAGTACAGATTCCACAGCAGGGTCATAATTGCCGAGATAATCATTCCTGTTACCATACCGGATGTTGGTGGAACGATGAAAAAGGCAATGACCGTAAACGCCAGATTAATCAATAAATACGTACGTGCCGTACGTGGAAAAGCACGCTTGCGCGTATACAGTTGTACCAGCATGATCACCAGCAGCACAATCTGAATGACCGCTACGATCATCTCGTATATGGAAAGTGCGCGTATGTTACCGCTATATAACGCCAATATGCGATCGATATCACCGCTAAGCTCCGGTGGAAATACATCTGGATTCGCAACAAGAAACATCATAAATATGTAGGTTGGAATCGCAATAAGAGCGACGAGCAGGCTCCAGTACATATAGATTTGAAAAACGACCAGCCAGCCTCCAAGTCCAAAGAGCGGTGGACGACCTTGTGGTGGTCGAGGTTGTCCAAATGGCGGCTGTGGAGGCTGACCCTGGCCATTCGGATTGGGTGGATAATTATTGTTCATTATTTCCGTTCCTTTCTGTTTGTCAATCTGTTTACGATCTATGATGATCCGTTGTGAGTAGCAGTCCCTGCCAATATTGGCATAACAAAAGAAA
>JBCNLJ010000078.1:0-26181 GCA_039595515.1 Paenibacillus sp.
TACTGCTACTGCTACTGCTACTGCTACTGCTACTGCTACTGCTACTGCTACTGCTACTGCTACTGCTACTGCTACTGCTACTGCTACTGCTACTGCTACTGCTACTGCTACTGCTACTGCTACTGCTACTGCTTTAAAATTATACTTACTCCTCAACTTCTATACAATTTCGAATATCATTTAATATCGGCAAGTTTCACTTTGATAAAGCAGGCAGCATGGATGAAATGAGCATCTTGAGATTTTATGATTTTCTGAATGGTTTGACATACTTACTGTTATAATGTTGCATTGCTGAATTTAATTCTGAGCATTATTTTTGATTGATCTTAAGTAGCCAGTATAAGTAGCGACGAACATAAATGCAGGCAATACTGGGTTAAGGGACGTGTTTTACGTTCCGATTGGGTAGGGAGTATGCTATGGTAGGGGTAGTTGTTGGATGAGGTGGCAATTGATTTGAATGAGTTTGGGAAAAAAATCACTTTTGTTTTTTGATGTTGTTTTTGATATTTTTTTAATGTTGTATGGGTAGGTTGTTTTGTAGGTGTATAGGAGTAGATGTATGTGTTGGATGGGTATACTTTGCCGTTGGGGATGGTGTAATCCTTTTGATGAATGTCAACTTCTAATAGGTGGGATGTAGAATGTTCTTCTTTGGGATGTGGATTGTTTTTTTTGTTGTGTTCTGGTTGATTGCTTCGTTTTTTCATACTCGGCATAAGGTAATTGTATCTGTATTGAGCTCCCTTGTAGTCAGTACCTTATGGCAGGTGCTGGAGCAGTTTTATTTGAGTAGTATTCTGATTGTTGCTTTTATTTTTTATTTTGTTATTGGCAATATGAATACGTTCAGGCAGGAGCAATTGAAGCTGAGTATCGCGGTGTTATTAAGTGTATCTGCGGTGACGGGGGTATTATCTTTTACATATTTTCATCAGACGACGATTCCGTCTGATGCTGAGGTTTTGCGGGTGATGTTTATTTATTATCCGGTATTGATTATATTTATCGCCTGTTATGTGTATATGCTGCTCTGCGTATTTCATTTTAAAATCTTGCAGACGGATCATCCTTTCCGCTATGTGATCAATAAAATACGTGGCTTCAGGCGTATGCTACGTCTATTCTGGATTATTTCGCGTAAAGGCTTGAATCATCTTATTCAGCAGGATCATGCCAGATTGCCTTTTGCAATTGCGGAGGTGCTGGATCAGATGGGCGGCGTGTTTGTAAAATTTGCACAGGTGCTTTCTACCAAAAAGGATATGCTGCCTGCCCATTATATTGAAGCCTTCTCCAGTCTGCATGATCAGGTACAGCCGCTCAGTCAGGGAGAGCTGAAAGCCATTATCGATAGTAAAATTGGTAATCTGAACGACACGTATGCGGCATTCGATATGAAGCCGATTGCTGCGGCATCGATCGGACAGGTGCATCTAGCACAGCTCCACTCGACTGGAGAGCAAGTCGTAGTCAAAATTTTGCGTCCTCAGGTGAAACAAAAGATGGCAGTTGATCTGGATCTGCTCATTCAATTTGTATCATGGCTATCCCAACGCTCTGATAAAATGAAAAGACTCGGCTTGATCCAGCTTGCCGAAGGCTTCAAGCAGAACTTGATGGAAGAAACCGATTTTGATATCGAAGCACTGAATACGAACCTGCTGAGCAAAGCCTTTCTGGAGCATCACATTCCGATTCGTATTCCTAAAATCTATGCGGAATACTCCAACAAACAGGTACTGACAATGGAGTATATAAAAGGCAGTAGCTTTACACAAGCAGTCAGTCCTGAGGTATCAGAAATGATCATGCATGCCTTTTTAAATCAGATTCTGATCATTGGCATTTTCCACGCTGATCCGCATCCAGGTAATCTGTTGCTGACAGTAGATGGTGAAGTGGCACTGATCGATTTTGGATCGGTCGGTTATTTATCGGATGAGGAACGAAATGGGATGCTCGGCTTTTTGATCGGTTATGGCAATGGGGATACGAAGCAGATGGCGCAAGGTCTGATACATGTTTGTGAAGATCAGCATCTGTTGGATGAACGACTCATGGAGCAACGATTAAGTCGCCTGCTCATGGAGGCTTCTTTCTCATCTGATCCTACGAGTGTGATGATGAAACGTTTGATGGGGATGATTACCGATATGGGGATATCACTCAAGCCTACAGTCGCGGGTGCTTTCCGAGCGATAATTACACTGGATGGCACACTATCGTCTGTCGATCCGACATTTTCGTTATCAGCAGCAAGTCAATCGTATGCAGGTCGCATGGATAAAGGGCTGTTCGTCAAGGAGCGACTGAATAAGGTAAAGGGTCAACTGGAGGATTATTTGCCCAGATTACTGGAGTTACCGCTGCTTAAAGACAACCGAATTACGATTGCACGCGAGGAAAGTCATGGCTTGCAGGAGGTTATGGGCATATTAAGCGTTAGTATATTCACTGTTATTTGTATGGTAGTGATGCTGACTGGCTTTTTCGTACATGGGGAGCTGATGCAGTTTGTGCTCTCTCCTCTGTCGATATCTGGCTTTGGGGTAGGGATGATTGTATTGATTACGATGGTGATCCGGCAACTCAGGTTGAAAGTATGAGCCGCTAGCAAAAGTCTCATCAATTGCTTAAAGTGCCGCTTTCAAATGGATGTAGTGAAAATCACCGCCTCTTTATACACTCAACTGGATGTAAACTAAACGATCGTAGCCGTTGTCCTGCATCCACTTCAATATCGATAAAGCGGCTCTGTCTCACCAACTTTGAGACAGAGCCGCTATTATCCATTACCTTTAAAAAAATCCATTTCTAACATTCAACGTTTATTGACTATTTTTCGTTCATTCATTACTGTTGGTTGAACAATTCACTCCAGCCTGCTCGCCTTTTTGAGCTTCAAATCGACTTTGAAGTGTTGAACAGGAGCATCCAACAATGATGTTGTCATTAGCTCGTATTCGTCAGCATTCTGGCCTGGCACCAGTTTCCCCCACGACCACTCTCCATGACCAAACGTTAGTATCTCATCTTTACCATATTGCACTGGCACATCCATACGCCAGGCTTCTTTAGTCAAATTATTTTGTACATACAGTCGGGTGCTTCGGTCTCGATTACTGATGTTTACAAGTTCTATTTTGTATGTATAGACTCCATCGGTTGTATATCTTAAAGGATCACTGTGCACCTGATCATAGATCCATCCTTGCTTTTGTGAGTCTACTGCATGGATATTAAAAGGAATGAGCATGAGCAATAGTGCACTTATAATAATGGCGGAGATGAAGGTGCTTGGAGCTGAACGATTGACTCGTTTACTGAAAAGTCCTGCAATAGAGGTGATGATCAAAATAGCCGAAATGATGCCCACAGAACATAAAACGAAGCGACTGAGCAAATCCATTTTCCTCTGAAAATTAGCAGTAGCCGCGATAATTAATAAGACATTGGATGAGAAATTTAACAAAACTGCAATCATCCAGATGTATCTAATGAGCTTGCCTGTAATTCCTCTCACCATACTCCTCCCATATTGTTATGACTTGTATTTCATAAAAGAAAAGACGTGACAGGCACGGTCATTCAAAGTAACCACGGAGTCCTGTACACGCCTCATGGGTTTGATCATTTAAGATTCCACAATATCCATTCGCTGTTACGAGCCTGAAATCGACAGCTCACGCACATGCAGCGATGGCGACGTGCAGCTTCCCGTAAAGCGTGAATCATTACCCAGCTCGACCACATCGTTTAACAGCTCATGGAAATTGCCGGAGACGGTAATCTGATTCACCGGACGAGCAATGGCGCCATGTTCGATCAGATAGCCGATGCAGCTAAGCGAAAAGTTACCGCTGGTTGGATTCGTACCAGCATGAAGTCCATGCAGTTCGGTAATGAGTACGCCGTGCTCTATACCTGAGATCATTTGCTCCAGACTGCGTGTACCGGGCTCAAGATGGAGATTATGATACGATACACCCAGCTTGCCTTTATAACCGCCTCTGGCTGCGTTACCGGTCGTTATGGTGCCTGCTTTGGCAGCCGTTTTACGATTATGAAGGAAGCTATTCAGCTTACCCTGATCAATTAGTACGTGACGGCTAGCAGCGACGCCCTCCGCGTCAAAGATCGTCGTGCCGGGCACTCGTTCCATCAACGGATCATCAACCAGCGTTATATTGCTGCCAGCAATCGTCTGACCTAGCTTTCCGACCAGACTGGAGAAGCCCTTCTCTACCTGCTCTGCCGAGAAGATGGACGCATGAGCCGCCAGCAGTGAAGATGCCGCATCTTCGCGCAGGATGACAGGTAGCATGCCGGACGGCATGGAGGAAGCGCCTAGCTTGGAGACAACTTCATAAGCGGCACGCTCGGCTATTTTCTGCGGATCAATCGCTTCAAATTGACTTAGATCATAATCAAACCAGCCACCGCTTACCGTCTCGCTCTCGGTTCCTGCCAGTACGTATACGCTCATGCTGCCAATGCTATCCTGCTGATGGCAATGCAGACCGCGCGTATTGGCGATCAGCACCTCATGCTCACGTACACTCGCTGAGCTCTGGCGTACCATAGTGATGCGCTCGTCGGCATCCAGCACAAGCTGCTCCAGCCTTTTCGCTGCATCGATCAGCTTATGAGGCGGCGTATCCAGCAGTCCAGCCGTATACGTCTGAAGCTGTGGATATTGATCCGAACCGCCGAACAGATCGCTATCATCGTCCGTATCGAGCACTGCCGCATTACTAGCCGCTTCTTCCAGCAGGAAATCAATACTGCCTGTTTCGAGCTGCTCTGTCGATGCATAGCCCATTTTGCCGCGAATCAGTCCGCGAAAAGAAACACCGTGCGTCTCTGCGACACGATAGCTATCCACTTCACCACTACGCACCGTTACCGCTACTGAGCGGCTAGCCGAATAATAAATTTCCATGTCGGTATAGCCATATTGGCGTCCCTGCTCAAACAGGCGCTCCTGA
This sequence comes from Paenibacillus sp., assembly GCA_039595515.1. GTDB lineage: Bacteria > Bacillota > Bacilli > Paenibacillales > Paenibacillaceae > Saccharibacillus. Next base: position 4,995 of record JBCNLJ010000078.1, read on the forward strand.
AATTGTGTAATCTTCATCGCTTATTCCCCCTTTCTCCCGCCAACGGTCATTTCGGATACACGCAGTGTTGGTTGACCACAGTTCACCGGCAGACTGCCGCTGACCGAGCCACACATCCCTTGCCCATGATCCAGATTGCCACCAACCATATCAATTTTTTGCAGCGTATCGATTCCTTTACCGATGAGCGTAGCGCCCTTGATCGGCTCAGCGATTTTACCGTTACGGATCATATACGCTTCATTAATCGCAAAGTTAAAGTCGCTCGTCGCTGTGTTGACTGAGCCGCCACCAAGTGAACGGGCATAAATGCCGTACTCTGTAGCCGCAATCATCTGCTCACGAGTAGAATCGCCCTCGCTAATAAAGGTATTGTTCATACGCGATGTGGGCGCAAAGCGGTAGGATTGCCGTCTGCCTGAACCGGTGGGTGCCATATTCATACGGCGTGAGCCAACGCGGTCGATCAGATAGCCTTTTAATATTCCATTTTCGATCAGCACATTGCGCTGTGTTTTCATGCCCTCGTCGTCGATATTAAGCGATCCCCATGCATTCGGAATCGTACCATCATCGATAGCCGTTACGACAGGTGAAGCAATCCGCTCGCCCAGCTTACCGGCAAATACCGATGCATTCACTCCAACTGCGGTCGCTTCCAGTCCATGACCACAGGCCTCGTGGAACAATACACCACCAAAGCCATTTTCGATGACGACCGGCAATTTGCCACTTGGCGCATAGCCTGCCTTCACCATCGTAGCCGCAATGCGTGCTGCCTCTGCCGCTTCTGCCCCAATGTCCAATCCTTCAATAAATTCCATCCCAGCCAGTGCACCCGGAGCACGCATACCGGACTGACGTTGATTACCATCTACCGCTACAGCACTCAGTCGAAGACGCGTATAGGTGCGCGTATCCTCTGCCCAGAGCCCTTCCGAGTTAGCGATCAGTACTTTCTGCTGCCAGCTCAGAATACCAACCGACGTCTGCTCAATCAGCGGATCACCCTGCTTAAGCGCTTCATGCGCCATACGCATAATGTCCAGCTTACGCGTATTCTGTGCTGCAGATGGCTGCTGCAATACCGGATGTCGATTATCCACCTGCAAGCGGTCAAAGTTCAGCACCGTATCCAGCCTGGAACCATCGAGCGCTCCTGCCGCTTTACGTGCCGTGCGAATCAGATTATCCTCGCTCAGATCACTTGTATAGGCATAGACAGAAAATACATCTTTTAAAATACGAATTCCAATGCCATAGTCGCGCCCGGATAACGCACGCTCCAGTATGCCACCGATCATGCCCAGATCGCGATCCGTCCGATCCTCTACAAACACCTCTGCAAAATCGCCGCCTGTCTCCAGCGCTGCCTGCAATATTCTTTCTACTACGATAGGTTGAAGCATCGCGTTCCCTCCAGTCGTTGTTGCTCAAGCTTGAGCATGTGCAGTCATCCTACTTGCCTATGAAATGCTTACGTTTCCTTATATTGTAACATCGAACCGGATCGCATCCTAATCGATGTCTAATGAGCAGCATGGAATGCTTGTTATAGGCTATTTTACTTTTACGAAATGGGTCTATATGTTAGCATGTATCCGTTTATTGTATAGGTTATGCATACCGTGCTTCCTTATACTGCATTCGCCTGCTGCTCGTCAGACCGCTTTTCACGAAACACAAAATATAATGCAATCAGCATCAGCACGACGCCAATCAGACGCTTCCAGCCAAACGGCACCACCGCACTTTCAAACCAGCCAAAATGATCAATCGCCATACTCGCAAGCAATTGCCCGACAATAACCGAAATTACAGCAGGCGTCACGCCAATTTTTGGTACAGCCAGCACCATCAACGATAAATAAATTACTCCGAAAATGGCACATAGTAGCTGCCAGCGCGGCACTTCATGCAAGCTCAGCATATTTCCCTGTCCAAAAAAATTAACGACAATCGTAAGCACAATCGCTCCGGTGAAAAAGGTGAAAAACGCGCTCTCAATCGTCCCAATCTGGCGACCGAGTGTACCATTCACCGCAGACTGCACGCTAAGTCCAATCCCAGCCAGTAGCGGTAAAATCATCATGATCAAGCTCATCGATATCCCCTCCTATAAAATCAATATGAATGATACTGCCAGCAAGCCTACAGCAATGATTCGATTCGCATTCAGCCGAATTCGCTGCGCTCCAAGCAGTCCAAAATGTTCAATCACAATACTCATCACGATCTGACCTACAATAACCGCAGTAACCGATACACCGACCCCGATTAAGGTCACACTAATTACAAGCAGACCGAGATATACGACACCGAGTAATCCGCCGGTCAGATTCCAGCGTGGCACTGTGAAAATCTGCTTCAGGTTTCCTTTACCAAAAAATAGCGTCACCAGAAAGGTCGCCATCGCTCCAATAATAAAAATGTAATACGTACTTTCCAGCTCGCCGATACGCTCACCAAGCGCACCGCCAATAGCGGCTTCAATGCTTAACGACATGCCTGCAATGATCGCGGCTGCGTAAATGAACAGTTTGGTCATATGCTCCACTCCTTTATATTTATATATCGAGAATATTCGATATAGACAAACAAAAAAGAACCTGACCCGGTCAGATTTCCTGATCCAAGTACCGGGCCAATTTCTTAATGTTATCTTCGTTACGTCGATAATACGTCCATTGCCCATATCGTACAGCTTCCAGCAAGCCTGCTTTTTGCATCATCGATAAATAATGCGATACCGTTGATTGAGACAGATTTACCTTATCCTGAATATCACCTACACAAACGCCACCCTTAATGCTAACCTCCTTCGGCAAATGTGCTTGCTGCTTCGGAAAATGCTGCTCAGGTTCCTTCAACCATTGCAAGATTTGCAGACGCGTGCGATTGGATAATGCTTTAAACATATCGATTTCGGTCATGCTGTACAGTGTATATCGAAAAAGATCGATATGTCAAATCGCACACAATAGCCATTGAGCAAAGTCTGCCAGCAGCAAAAGGCTTTGAAGCCTCTATCTACGCAAACCGAGTCGTTGACTAAATATATCGCTAAATAAATAAATTTAACGACAAATTCCGATACCGCTCGTATCGAAACGATTGGTATACTGTTACAAAGTCTGCTTCAGTTCGCATTGACCACTATATTGCACAGGAGGGTTCACTTGAAAAAAATTGCGCTTACGTTGCTCAGCCTGCTCCTATTGCTTACTGCGATTCCGCTACATCCTGCCTCAGCCGCCAGCCGTTCTGTGGTTGACGCCAAAGCCACGTATACATATGAGCGAATGACACAGGATATCCAGACGCTCGCCCGAACGTATCCGGATGTGATCACCTACCGCTCCATTGGCAAAACGAAATACGGTCGCGACATCTGGGCAGTTGGTCTGGGTAAAGGCACAGCGACCATTTTTATCAATGGCTCTCATCATGCCAGGGAATGGCTGACCACAACGCTCAATATGACGATGATTGAGCAATACGCTGCTGCCTACACTGCAAATCGCACGTATGAAGGCTACAATGCGCGTGCTACGCTGGATAAAACGACAATCTGGTTCGTACCGATGGTCAATCCGGATGGCGTCACCTTACAGCAGTTCGGACTCAGCGCATTTCCTGCCTCCGTACATACCGCCCTCATCCGTATGAATGGCGGCAGCAAAAGCTTCAAGCGCTGGAAAGCGAATCCACAGGGCATCGATCCGAATCGACAATACGATTCATACTGGTCGACGCTGGAGGACAATATCGCCTATCCGTTCTGGCGCAATCATAAAGGCACGGCTCCCGTGCAAACACCGGAAAATAAAGCTGTCGTTCGCTTCACCCATGAGATCGATCCTGAAATTGCCGTGTCCTACCATTCGGCTGGACGTATCATTTATTGGAGCTTTCACACCCTGCCTGCTAATCTGCCGCGCGACAAGCGTCTCGCCAGTATGTTCAGTGGGATAACAGGCTATCGTCTGATGCCGCAGCGTAGTGATTCTTCCGGCGGTGGCTATACGGACTGGTTTATTACGACATTTAATCGTCCCGCCTTTACACCGGAAATCGGCATCAAGTCAGGCGAAACGAATCTGCCCGTATCCGCTTTTCCAGAGGAATGGAGACGTAACAAGAAAATCGGACTGTGGCTCGCCCAGGAGGGCTATACATTATGGAGCAAACGGAATCCGAATCCAGTACGCAGCATCAGCGTCCAGATTGACGGACAGCCTCCAGCCAGCGCAACAAAAGCCTTTCTGCAAAAAGGCGTGAATTACGTAGCCTATAAGCCGCTGCTCGATCAGTACGGCTTTACCGCCTTCTGGGATCAGAGCACACGTACTGTAACCGCTACCTCCAGTGCATCGGGAACCGTTAGCTTCACGCTGAACAATACGTATGCACAGGTAAACGGCAAAACCGTTACGTTATCCGGCAAACCGCTGATGATCGATGGGATCATCTACGTACCTGCTCGTCTGATTAGCCAGGCAACAGGCGCAGCGCTTGCTGTCGATAGCCAAACCGGACAATTACAGTTTACCAGTCCAGAACCCGCAGCTCCGGTCGTACCACCAACCGAATCCCAGCAGCCACCAGAAGCGACAACGACGCCTGTTGATCCGGCTGTAACAGACAATGGAGAGTCTGCGACGGTGGAAAATGCTACGTATGGACAGTAAGCAAGTATGATGTGTAGCTGAGCTGCACTCGTAATTGATAGTAACCGCCTGATTCGGACAATATGGCACAATTCGGATTGGTGTTACGATTGCAATTCGTATCGTGAATCCCATCTTAACCGCTTTAAACCAGCGCTGTTAACGCTATATGATCGACTATACATTTAATTGTGAGAGCTATCGTGCTGTCTTGTCCGCTCCAGAACCTGTTAAAGTAAACGCATATGGTTGGTTATGCTGCCACCAGACATTTTTGATCACAACGTAAAAGAACAGTTTATCCCGGTGGATGAACTGTTCTTTTTTTGCGTTTGCATTTGTAGTCTCATTTTAATTCATCGCTCATCTAACTGGCTATATAGCATCATTCTGTGTTGATGCCACGCTCTCTCCCCAATCTTTGCACACATCTACCCAGCCCTTCGCATCCGCAAAGCGCTCCAATTCCGGTAAAGTCAGCTCAATCGCTGAATTGCTGCTGCCGCAAGCCGGAAATACTGTGTCAAACCTTTTCAGCGATTCATCCAGATAGACCTGCAGTGGAGTTGCCAGTCCAAACGGGCATACCCCGCCAATAGCATGTCCGGTATGCTGTAACACTTCGTCTGGACTGAGCATACGTGGTTTGAGCGAAAATACCGCGCGAAACTTTTTATTATCGATTCGTGCATCACCTGCGGCGACAATCAATACCGCATGGTCGTCTCCCTCTCCACCACGAAATGATAGCGTCTTAGCAATCCGCGCCGGAATGACACCAATCGTATCTGCCGCCTCCTGTACCGTAGCGCTGGACGTAGTAAATTCCAATATATCCTGTTCCCGTTCCCATTGACGAAAATGCTCCTTCACCTGTTCAATTGCCATCTCCCTTAACCATCCTTTCTATAGATCGTATGTACTTGTGAGAAAGACATTCGCTCGTTTCCCATGCACTTCATGATCCAGCTCACCAACGGATCTGTGCCCGGCTGTAATGAAAACAATTGTAGATTACTTTGCTTCCCACCGTCTTTGGCAAGCATTGCTGGCGAGTACGCTTACAAATGAGCACTATGATTGATCCTCATACGAGCATACCATTGCAGCCAAACTTACAGCATTCCTGTACATTTACATCCATCCCCGGCGGACATCATGCTATATGTGCTAAATGTTTGTCTATCTTAGCAAAATATACTAAAACAATCCGCTCCAGCCGTCAAATTCGCTTGAACCAAAATGAAACGTCTGACATAATAACGATAGCTCGCCGAACAGATGCGACAACGCGGTGACGGAGAAGAGAGAATAATCGCCCGCTTGATCTGTTTGTGCTGCTCATTATGTTACAAGGAGAGGTTGTTGGTTATGAAAGGAATCATTACTGTGCTTGGAAAAGACAAGGTTGGCATTATCGCTGGGGTATGTACATATCTAGCCGGACAAAACGTCAACATTCTGGATATTTCACAAACGATTGTTCAGGATTACTTTAATATGATGATGATTGTCGACGCGTCCAACGCAGGCAAAGCATTTGAAGGACTGGTAGAGGATCTGCAACAGCTCGGTACCGAGATCGGTGTGGAGATCAAGCTACAGCATGAGGATATTTTCAGCACGATGCACCGTATCTAATCGTTGTCTGTGCAACATAGAAGCCATGGAAGCTCTCGCTAGAACGGCTAGTCTGCTTTCATCTGCACCTACCTATCTGCTGCTCACAATAGATGCAAAGGACATAGGGCAAATATAGCGTGGCGTACATAGCGCCACAAGCAGCACTACCAAGTGACGAGGCTCTATTGCAACTACGAAGCCCCTATAACGATAACAATATTCAGATAAGCGCATGTGATATATCGGTTTAACGAACGAGGAGGAACAAGCATGATCTCAATTGTAGAAGCACAGGAAACGAATAAAATGATTCGCGAAATGAATCTGGACGTGCGCACGATCACGATGGGTATTAGCCTGCTCGACTGTGCGCATAGCAATATCGATACATTTAATCGCAATATGTATGACAAAATTACGCGTCTGGCTGAAAATCTGGTGAAAACAGGGGAGGATCTGGAGCGCCAGTTTGGTATTCCGATCATCAATAAACGTATCTCCGTTACACCGATCGCCATCGCAGCCGGCGGTGTGGAAGCCGAATCGTATGTTTCGATCGCGGAAACACTGGATCGTGCAGCACGCGAAGTCGGCGTAAACTTTATCGGCGGCTTCTCTGCACTGGTGCACAAAGGCTTTACAACAGGTGACCGTCGCCTGATCGCCAGCATTCCAGAAGCACTGGCAACGACAGAGCGTGTCTGCTCCTCCGTCAATATCGGCTCCTCGCGTAGCGGTATCAATATGGATGCCGTCAAATGGATGGGTAGCATCATCAAGCAAACGGCTGAACTGACCGCTGATCGCGATTCTGCGGGCTGCTCCAAGCTCGTTATTTTCTGTAATTCAGTTGAGGATAACCCGTTTATGGCAGGTGCCTTCCACGGTGTCGGTGAAGCGGAATGTGTCATCAACGTGGGCGTTAGCGGTCCCGGCGTAGTTAAGCGCGCACTGGAAGAAGCCAAAGATAGCGACTTCGAAACATTGTGCGAAACGATCAAACGAACAGCCTTCAAAGTGACGCGTGTTGGGCAACTGGTCGCTCAGGAAACATCCAAACGTCTGGGCATTCCATTCGGTATCGTCGATCTGTCACTTGCGCCTACACCAGAGATCGGTGACTCCATCGCCGAGATTTTCCAGGTGATGGGCTTGGAAGAAGCTGGCGCACCCGGTACAACCGCAGCGCTTGCCATTCTGAACGACAATGTCAAAAAAGGCGGCGTGATGGCATCCTCCTACGTCGGCGGTCTCAGCGGCGCATTCATCCCGGTCAGCGAAGATCACGGTATGATCGAAGCCGTACAAAAAGGCGCATTGACACTGGAGAAGCTAGAAGCAATGACCTGCGTCTGCTCCGTTGGACTCGATATGGTAGCCATTCCCGGCGACACCAAAGAATCGACCATCTCCGGCATTATTGCCGATGAAGCAGCAATCGGTATGGTCAACAACAAAACAACCGCCGTACGCCTCATTCCCGTCATCGGTAAGCAAGTAGGCGAAATCGCCGAATTCGGCGGCCTGCTCGGCTATGCCCCGGTTATGCCAGTAAACGGCTTTAGCTGCCAGAGCTTCATCGACCGCGGCGGACGCATTCCCGCGCCAATTCATAGTTTTAAAAACTAAAGCAAAGCAAAATAAATTAAAGCAAACCAAGTAAACCAAAGCAATCTAAACCAAAGAAACCAGAATCTCCACGTTGAGAAGATTCTGGTTTCTTTGCTATGCGGATAAATAACTAGATTGAATAAAATTCATCAAACATTCTTTCAAAATTTTCTTTAACAAGATGATCATAATCCATCTGTTGTAAACGGCATATTTTTAGATACATGCCCTTCATATTGAATCAAGTATTTAAGATAAGCTTTGAATCCAAAAATAAAAACCTTTTTAAAACGGCCATTGCTTCCTATATCTTCTAAATACTGTCCATATGATTCAAAAAAGGTAATTAATAAATGTAATGAATATAGTTATAATTGCCAAATTATATTCATATGCTCCTTCTTATTAACTATTTTTAGCAAACTGGACAGGTTTAAACCCAATTTTTATTTGTTTAAAATAAACTTCTTTTCTATTATATGTTCCATTTTTGATAACTCGAAAAGTTATATTTTCAGTTATGTACACTAAACTTTTATTCAATCTGTTGAATTCTTTTGTCTACTGGCTCATCAGATTATTTGCAAAAAATCGTATGAGAGTGTACCGCACAGAACGGAGGAAAGGAAATAAGGGGAAAGGGCGACTTTTGAGCACGGGAATCTACCATATACTCCTAATCCATAGATTCCTGTGCGAGACGGGAGTCCGTCCCCTTATTCCTTGCCGGAGTGGTGGATGCCCCATACCACTTTGCGGACACATCTTAAACAGCCATACAAAAAGAGCCCGAAGCATATCAACTTCAGGCTCTCTGTTTACAACACAACCCTTTACATCTGCGGAATAATCGCCAATACCAGCTTCAAGAACTGATCACGTACACGCTCAGCCGTTTCCATAACCTCATCATGGGACAACGGCTGATCCAGAATACCCGCTGCCATATTCGTAATGCAGGAAATACCGAGCACTTCAATGCCAGCATGACGTGCTACGATTGTCTCGGATACGGTAGACATACCCACTGCATCTGCACCCAGTGTGCGCAGCATACGAATCTCCGCTGGTGTCTCATACGTTGGACCAAGCAGACCTGCATATACGCCTTCCTGTACCTTCAGACCCTGACTTGCAGCGGTCTCGTTGAATACTTGACGCAGACGGCGGCTGTACGCTTCGGACAAATCCGGGAAGCGTACACCAAGCGCAGGATCATTAGGTCCGATCAGCGGATTACGTCCAGTCAGGTTCAGGTGATCGCTCAGTACCATCAGATCGCCTGGTTGATACGAAGTGTTCACACCACCTGCTGCATTGGTTACGAGCAGGCTGGATACGCCCAGCTCTTTCATCACGCGGACAGGGAACGCCGTCACTTCCGGGCCATAGCCTTCATACATATGGAAGCGACCTTTCATCATGACAACCGGACGCCCTTGGATGTTACCGAGCAGCAGCTCGCCATCATGACCTTCTACTGTCGATACAGGGAAATGCGGGATATCACTATACGAAATGGACACGCCATCTTCGATCAGATCCGCCAGTACGCCAAGACCTGAACCAAGGATCAGACCTACCTCGGGTGTAAGCTCACTTTTACTGCGGATATAAGCTGCTGCTTCTTGAATTGTTGCCTGAGTAATTGTTGTCATTACGTTTCCTCCTCCATCGTTTTCTGGTGACTATGACTGCATGCTAGAATCAGTTGCCAGCCAGAAGCTATACTTGTACGTTGTACTTATGTGTATTACATGCTTGTACAGTAATTCATACCCGGTATACCATTCACTTGTGCAACGACAGACTTGCAGTATAGCTGATTGGCAATACTGCAAGCACTGGCGTATGTATCAATCCGGTTGATATCCGGTCAGCATCATCTGTACAAGCTCATTACCAGCCACACTCATCGCCGGATATTTGCTATATTCTTCAATCAGTAGAACGCGAATCCACTCATCATTATGATATAACTGCCCTCCGCAATGAAACCACTGCATCGCCTGCTTTTGCTCTGTCAGCGGAAGATGACCAACCACCTTCCAATTGCGACGCATATTAGACGAAGCTGCAAAGATCAATTGTACCGGTCGACCATAGGAATCCAATGTGATGAACTCGCTATCCTCGGAAGGAATGTGAGGCTCATCATCGATTGATACGATGCCGAATGAAAATGCCTTACTCAATCGATCATATAGTGCACATACGACTTGCCCCACTGCCCATCGGCCATCCTTCATCGGAATGGTGAACAAATCACCAGCCTTATACTTGTTCATGGCTATCTCCTCCATGTAGCTGCTATATACTTAGCAACGAATCCGTCCAGGGAGACGATCAGGTAACATTGGCACGCGGATGATGCGCCTCGTATACATCCTTCATGTTCTTTTTAGAAATGCGTGTATAGATCTGCGTCGTTGAAATGTCCGCATGACCGAGCATTTCCTGTACGGAGCGCAGATCCGCACCATTTTCAAGCAGATGCGCAGCAAACGAGTGACGCAATGTGTGTGGCGTAATATCCGCTTCAATGCCTGCTTCGCGTGCGTACTTTTTGATGATTTTCCAGAAGCCCTGACGCGTTAATCTTGTACCAAGCTGGTTAACGAATAACGCCATTTCTTCTGTACGCTCACGCACCAGATGAGTGCGTCCATCCTGCACATATTCACCAATTCGCTTCACCGTTACACCAGTGATTGGAATAATGCGCTCCTTGCCTGAATTGCTGGCACAGCGTAAAAATTTCAAATCCAGACGCACATCATCCACATTCACGGAGATCAGCTCCGATACGCGAATGCCTGTCGCATAGAGCAGTTCCAGCATGGCACGGTCACGGCGTCCCTGTGCGGTACGCTTGTCCGGCGCATCGAGCAATTGTTCCACTTCACCTACGCTCATCACCTGCGGCAGACGCTTCTCTGCTTTTGGTGCTTCCATATGAATCGATGGGTCTTGCTGAATAATACCTTCACGTACAAGGTACTGACAGAACGAACGCAGCGATACGGTCATACGTGTAATCGTAGACGATGCTCTACCGATCAAACGCATTTCCCCTAGAAATAAAGCGATATGTGTTTTACGAATCTGATCAGGCATCATAATATCGCGCTGATGAGCAAACTCGAGAAACTGGCTCAAATCACGGCGATACGATTCAAGCGTATTTCGTGAAAGCCCTTTCTCTTCTGTCAAGTATCGTATAAATTGCTCTAAATATGGTTTCATTGTCAATCAGCCTCCTCTGCGTCTGGGCTGCAGACGCGATCGAATGTGCCGGAATAGGACGCTTACGCCCTGGCAATGGGCTGTCGGCTGGCTGTCACCTTCAGACCATATCAATATAGTTAGAACACCATACCAGCCGCTCTGACGGGCATGATGCCATTTCACCGGGATTATGTAAAAGCAAATGTATGCCTTTTTTTCTTGCAGTTTCCAGCATACAGGTATTGCATCAAAAAGACCCTCTCCCGAACAGCCATATTATCGGGCGAGAGTCTCTGGTATCCAAATGATCTATTCGATTATATTGCCCGTGATGTTGCTGCTATATCGCCTGTTGTCAGACAGCAAAGCAGCATAATCATTACTCAGGCTGTAACAAGCTTACTTGTCCGTTGCACCGTTGTCGCCGTTTTCCTTGTCTTTGCAGCGGTGACAGATGCCGTAAAAGTCCAGACGATGGTCAAGAACAGCAAAGTCGAATTCCTTATCCAGCCGTTCTTCCAGCGGTCCAAGCCAATCCTCACGAATCTCATCCATGCTTCCGCACTGAACGCAGATCAGATGATGATGGTGGTGCTTGCTCGTATCGGTACGCAGATCGTAACGCGCTACGCCGTCGCCAAAATTAATTTTCTCCACGACATGCAGTTCACTCAAAAGCTCAAGGGTACGGTACACGGTAGCCAGACCGATTTCGGGAGCTTTTTGTTTCACGAGCATAAATACGTCCTCGGCACTCAGATGATCTTCTTCGTTCTCAAGGAGCACTCGCACGGTAGCTTCCCGCTGGGGTGTTAATTTGTAACCTTTGGATTGTAACTGGTGTTTAATTTTATCGATCCGTGCTTCCATTTTTGCCCTCCCCCTGTGGAAATCACTGCATCGCTGAAATGCTCACTCCAATTATTATAGGGGGATTATGAAGTTAAAGTCAAACGTTTTAGCAACTGGCACACCCCGTTGTTGCCTGAGGGCAAAACATAGGCTTACCGAAATATAGCACCAGCCCTTCAACGATCCATACAATCGAAAAAGAAGCTGAAATGTCAGTAACATAGCAACAGCGAAATAGGAAGGATTATTCACCATAGGTTTGAACTCAACGGTGCTTGAACACTGTCAGCTACGTCACTGTGCTATGATATGCATTTCCTCAGAGATTAACGCGTAATAACCTTGCCGTACGCTCCACCACCACCGACGCTAAGCGTAAGCTTGCCTTCGCGCGCCAGCACGATATAACGCGCGATTTCACCGCCAACGACCGCTTCAAGCTCCGCTGCGGAGGAACGATGCAGAATCGCCATTTCCGTACCAAACGCTTCCAATAAACGATTCATTTTGGCAGGACCGAGTCCCGGTATAAACGAAAGCGGAACTTGATAGCGATAAGGCGGACGAGAATGAGGCGGCTCTGGCTGCGCGCGATCGGCGATATGCAGCACACGATCAAGTACGCCAATCGTTAGCTGCGTGCTGCCACAATAAGGACAGCGCTCCAATATCGCGCCAGCTTCGTGAATGATATGCTCGCAGTTACGACAATAGGTACGATGGTATTTGCCAAGTCGTGGGTCCAATCCATAATTGGCTTCAATATGAGCGCCATTGTCGCCGCGCAGTACATCATGCAAGCCGTCAAAGCTCGCTTCGTGCATACGTAGTACATTGTACTCGCGTCCGATTTTGCCGAGGGAATGAGCATCAGAGTTCGTTAACAATGGATAGCGATCCAGCTCGCTAATATAACCAGCCATCGTCGTATCTGCACTGAGTCCGAGTTCTCCACCATCTACCCCTTCCAGATCAAGCACATCCCCCATACGCGCGGTCACACTGCCATAGATGCCTTTATGCGGTGTGAACATATGAGCGGGCATAAACAAACCATCGCGCTGATTGACCTGCTCCTGTAGCTCACGGTAGGTCGTGTGCAGACGTTGCGAGCTTAATTGGATATTTTTCATGCGGGTGCGCATCCACGCTGCAAAATCATCCATTCGCTCCAGATCGCGAAAGTACACCAGCACATGGCATTCCTGATAACCGGGTTCTCGAATCTCGATCTCCGACCCGAGTAAAATGGTCGTATCCCGATAGCGGATACCGCCACCAGCCAGCTCGCTCATTTCCCCCCTGGCGATTAATGCTCGAATATCCGCACGTACGCCGGGCGAATGGCAATCAATAATGCCAATCAACCCGATACCTTTACGCTCGGACGCTTCCTTTGCAATGTTGGCAAACGTCAGATTGCGACTGCCGCTGATTTTGACAGGTTGTCCATCTTCACTACGACCAATATGAATATGCAAATCGGTATACACCTGCTGTAGCTGTGCAGAACGTTCACTGTGTATGTCTAGACCGGACAGCGGCTCTCCCGATTGCATCGCTTCGTTCATGACTTCGGCTGTACGCCCTGCTTGATCAGATGCCATGCCTGCACAGCCATGATCGTTTTCGCATCGCTGATCCGTCCGGCGCGAATCTGTTCGTATGCTTCATCCAGCGTAATAGCACTCATTTCCAAAAATTCATCTTCATCCAGTTGTGCCTCGCCTTGCTCCAGCTCATCTGCCAGATACAGATGAATCAGCTCATCCGCAAAGCCTGGCGACGTGTAAAAGGAATACAGTAGCTTCAGTTCCTTAGCGGTATAGCCCGTCTCTTCCTTCAACTCACGCGCAATCGCATCTGCCGGATCTTCACCTGGTTCCAGCTTTCCTGCCGGAATCTCCACCTGCGTGCGTCCAAGCGGCTGACGAAACTGTTCGACTACAATCATCCGGTCATTATGAATCGCTAGCACAGCAACCGCGCCATTATGACGCACAATCTCGCGCTTGCCTGTCTCGCCATTAGGAAGACGTACCGTATCCAACTGCACTCGAATAACCTTTCCATCAAAAATCGGCTCTGTAGACAATGTCACCTCATCCAGTGCTGGATTAGGCTGATGCTTGGACTGCTGCTCATGCTTCGTTGAATCGCTCATACTATCCCTCCTGAATGTGATTATTACCTTCTACTAACTCCATGCAACGCGATATTTATATCATCATGTATGACTATTTACAATTAACCGTTCAGCTTTCCGGTCTCACGTACAATTTCAATAACAAGCCGCGCCGCATTAATCAATTCGTCCCGATGAATGCGCTCACTGGTCGTATGGATATTTTCATAACCTACCGCCAGATTGGCAGTTGGCACACCCATGCCATTGAAAATATTAGCGTCACTGCCGCCACCTGTATGGAAAATATCATTAGGCAGTCCCAGATTCGCTGAAGCGCGCTGTGCAAGCTGTACGACTGCATCGTCTGCTGTGAATTTGAAGCCCGGATACACGATCACGCTCTGGAATTTGCACGTCGCGCCAAAATCAGCACAGGTCGCTTCGAGCGATTCCTTCATGGCAGCGATCTGCACCACTACCTTCTCATGAACAAGACTGCGTGCTTCTGCTTCCAGCTTCGCATAATCACATACTACGTTGGTCGCGCCGCCACCTTCAAAGCTACCGATATTCGCTGTTGTTTCATGATCGATGCGTCCCAGCTTCATACGCGAGATCGCTTTGCCTGCCACCTGAATCGCGCTGATGCCATCCTCTGGATTGACGCCTGCATGAGCGGATTTGCCGAAAATCTCCATAATGATGCGCGCCTGCGTTGGCGCCGCTACAGCAATCGTGCCGACCGCTCCGTTCGAATCGATCGCATATCCAAATTCAGCATCAAGCAGCGCACGATCCATAGCGCGTGCACCCATCAAGCCGGATTCTTCTCCTGCGGTAATAACGAACTGAATTTGACCATGCGGAATCTGTTGCTCTTTCAGCACATGTACCAGCTCAAACAGTGCTGCTACACCTGCTTTATCGTCCGCTCCAAGAATCGTATCACCTGCACTGCTAATCCAGCCCTGCTCATCGATGACAGGCTGAATGCCGATACCTGGCTTCACCGTATCCATATGAGTGGTGAAGAAGATTTTAGGAATAGGCTGATCCGTATTCGGTGCCAGCGTAGCAATCAGGTTCCCTGCGTCATGTCCGGTTTTCGCAGCGGATTCATCCTCGACGACTGTAAAGCCCAGTGCCAGCAGCTTTTCGGTCAGATGATCAGCGATCTGGCGTTCATTTTTCGTTTCGCTATCGATTTGTACAAGCTCTATAAATTGTTCAACTAATCTGCTTGAATTAACCACGATAATTACGCTCCTTTTTATGACAACTCATGCCCGGCTACAACGTATATAACCGATAAGTCCGTGTCGTTATCGTTTGTTCACATGATAGACGCAGCTATTGTTTTGCAAACAAGCCATAGACACGTTATGATAAGAAATGATGTGCATTGTCCCTTCACAAATGTACAGGTATGAACTACATTGATATGCAAAGGAGTTCAGCTTATGCAACAGAAAAAATGGTTTAAGGTTTTCATTTATGTGATGCTGATCGCCATGGTTGGCTCAGTTATCTTCACGCTTGCTCAGCCTTTCCTGTAAGAGCAGCTCCCCATTCCGGCTGTTCGTAGCCAAAATGACGTGCAAAATGCGGCACGATCTCGTCCGCAACCTGGCGAATGTCATACGCACGGCCGGTTATATCCTCTAATGAGGTAACGCCATACTCTTCAATCCCACATGGAATAATACCGGAAAAGCCCTGCTGTCCGATACCGGAAACAATATTAAAGGCAAAACCGTGACTTGTAATAAATCCGCGGCGACTGCGGCATTTATTGAATTTGATGCCAATCGCAGCAATTTTCAAATCGCCTACCCATACACCGGTGTAGGCTTCTTTGCGTCCGGCTTCAATGCCCTGTTCTGCGAGATAGTCAATAATGACCTGCTCCAGTGTGCGCAAATAGCGGTGAGGGTCCATGCCTCTGGACGTATCCAGCAGCAGGATCGGATAACCGACCAGTTGTCCTGGACCATGATATGTAATGTCCCCTCCGCGATCGATCTGAAACAAAGCGATACCGCGCTCCTTCAGCTCATCTTCACTCCACAGCAGATGCTCGGGATGACGCTGCGAGCCGATCGTGTACGTGGGCGGATGCTGCAGCAATAACAACTGTTCGCCTCCATCGCCAGTGTCGATCGCTTGCACCAGTTCCTTTTGTTTGTCCCATGCCGCTGCGTATTCCATCAGAGGGGTATAGGATACGTGAATAATCGAACTCATGATGAAGCACTCCTTTTCCCTGTTATCAGCCGATTAATTGAATGCCGGATGGATAAGCAAAAGGTCGACAAAGCCACGGGGCTGTCAACCTTTTGCATGTCTATTCCGGTATGGTAGTGCACGGTGAAAGAAATTGTACGATGCTCAAGCCTGTTAAAAGGCTGCAATTCACTCTATTAAATGTACCTCACCTGCAAAGCCAACACAACTTTCATCATTAATAAAGCTTCGTATCCATACCGTAGCCTTCCAGATTATCCTTCACACGTTGCAGGAAGCGTCCGCAAATGACGCCATCCAGAATACGGTGATCCAGTGACATACACAGATTGACCATTGAACGGACACCGATCATATCATTGATTACGACCGGGCGTTTGACGATCGATTCAAAGGTCAAAATGGCTGCCTGTGGATAGTTAATAATCGGGTACGACAGGACGGAGCCGAATGAGCCGGTATTGTTGACGGTAAATGTACCGCCCTGCATATCGTCCAGCTTTAGTTTGCCTTCGCGCGTGCGGCGTGCCAGATCGTCGATCTCGTGTGCCAAACCAGCGATGTTTTTCTGATCGGCACGCTGGATGACCGGAGTCATAACCGAATCTTCAGTTCCGACCGCAAGCGAAACGTTGATGTCGCGTTTAACGATAATTTTATCGACTGCCCAGACGGAATTCATAATCGGGTAATCTTTGATCGCATTCACAACAGCTTTGATCAGGAATGGTAGATACGTCAATGTAATGCCTTCGCTACGCTTGAACTCATCCTTCAGCTTGTTGCGCAGCATAACGAGATTGGTTACGTCTACTTCGATCATTGTCCAGGCGTGCGGAATTTCCGATACGCTTTGACGCATATTACGCGCAATCGCATTGCGAAGTGGGGTAACATCGATCATATGCTCACCGCGTCCGCTTGCATTTTCACTCTGTTCCAGCTCGATCTTCGGAATCGCTGGTGTTTCGCTAAGATGGATACCGGAATTACGTACGGCATAATCCGCAGACGATGGCTGTGCAACGCCAGCAGGGTTAGTCTGTGTTGCCATAGCAGCCGGAGCTGGTGTTGTCGCAGGAGCAGAGCCGCGCTGCGCTGTACCATTTTCCAGTGCTTTCAGCACGTCACGACGAGTTACACGTCCACCTGCGCCTGTACCCGTAATGAGCGATAGATCCAGTTCATGCTGGGCAGCAAGCGACTGTACTGCTGGAGAGTAACGGCCTGCCATACCGCTGGCTGCACCTGACGCCGGACGGGATGAAGCAGCTACGGGCTGCGATGCTGGAGCGGATGTAGCTGGTGTATGTGCTGAATGGGATGCTTCAGCAGCAGGCTCACCTGGTGCCACGGCTGGGGCTGCTGGTTCGCCAGCGCCTTCACTATAAATGCGACAGATGATCTCGCCCACTGCCACTTCCTGCCCCTCTGCTGCCAGTAATTCGCCCATTGTGCCTTCCATGACAGATGGAATTTCGGCATTCACTTTATCGGTAATAACTTCACAGATTGGTTCGTATTGATCGACCGAATCACCTGGCTGTTTGAGCCATTTGGCGATTGTTGCAGATACGAGCGATTCCGCCAGTTGGGGCATCGCGATGTCAGTCGGGTTTCCATTTTGAGCCATTTTATTCACTCCTGAAAATTGCCGGCCATCCTGTCGATGAACCGGCAATTTATTTTGATCATTCTCATAAGCAAGCCGCATGACCGCAGTCAGACATTGGACACGATTCGATTTAGAACAGTGCCAGCTCGCGCATTGCCGTTTTGACTTTGTCTTTATTCAGCATATAAGCTTTTTCCTGTGGCGGGTTGATCGGCATCGCTGGTGCATCCGGCCCTGCCAGACGACGAATCGGCGCATCCAGCTCAAACAGACATTCCTCCGCGATGATCGCAGCCACTTCACCGCCCACACCGCCGGTCAGATTATCCTCATGCACGATAAGCACCTTACCTGTACGGCGTGCTGCTTCGACGATCGCTTCACGATCAATCGGCTGAATCGTACGCAGATCAAGCACATGGCTGGTGATGCCTTCCTGCTCCAGCTCCTCTGCTGCCTGCATAATAAAATGCAGCGGCAGACTATAGCTGATTACGGTAATATCGTCGCCCTCGCGCAGCACATTCGCTTTACCGATTGGCACGACATAATCATCCTCAGGCACATCGCCTTTGATCAGCTTATAGCATTTTTTATTTTCAAAAAAGAGTACCGGATCGGGATCGCGTACTGCCGCTTTCAGCAAGCCTTTTGCATCATAGGCAGAATACGGCGCCACAATCTTCAAGCCTGCTGTACCGAAAAATACCGACTCCATACATTGCGAATGATACAGTCCGCCGAAAATACCGCCGCCAATCGGCGCGCGTACAACGAGCGGGCAGCTCCAGTCGTTATTGGAGCGATAGCGAATTTTCGCCGCTTCGCTGATAATCTGGTTTGTCGCTGGCAGCATAAAGTCCGAATATTGCATCTCTGCAATTGGCTTCATGCCATACATGGCCGCACCGATCGCTACACCTGCAATCGCGGACTCGGATAGCGGTGTATCCATAACACGATCTTCACCGTACAGCTCCTGCAAGCCTTTCGTCGTTGTGAACACGCCGCCCTTCACACCAACATCCTCGCCCAGTACAAATACGTTCTCATCCAGCGCCATTTCTTCCTTCATCGCCAGACGAATCGCATCAATATATTCCATCATTGCCATTACTGTGCATCCTCCCCGTCACCTGCGAATACATGCAGCAGTGTGTCCTCTGCACGCGGATAAGGAGCGTTGTCAGCATACTCGGTCGCTTCCTTCATAATCTGCGTGCATTCCTTTTGCAGCTCTTCATCCTGCTGCTCGCTCCAGATGCCGCAATCGAGCAAATATTGCTTGTAGCGCGGCACACCGTCTTTTGCCCAGTTGGCGTCGACTTCTTCCTTCGTACGATATGCAAGATCGTTGTCGGAGGTCGAGTGCGGCGCAAGGCGATATACCATCGCTTCGATCAGTGTTGGGCCTTCGCCGTTGATCGCACGCTCACGCGCTTCCTTCACCGCCGCGTACACTTCCAGCACATCGTTACCATCGACGCGCAGTCCTGGGAAACCGTAGCCAAGCGCACGATCGCTGATCTTACCGCTAAGCTGCTTGTGAATCGGCACGGAAATCGCATACTGGTTATTTTCACACATAATGATTACCGGCAGTTTATGTACACCGGCAAAATTACAGCCTTCATGGAAATCGCCCTGGTTGCTGGAGCCTTCGCCAAATGTAACGAACGAAACCAGCTTCTGACGCTTCATCTTCGCAGCAAGTGCCACCCCAACGGCATGCGGAACCTGCGTCGTTACAGGACTGGAGCCTGTTACAATGCGCAGACGTTTGCTACCAAAGTGTCCTGGCATCTGACGTCCACCGCTGTTCGGATCTTCCGCTTTCGCAAAGGCGGACAGCATCAGTTCACGCGCCGTCATGCCGACAGACAGCACAAAGCCGTAATCGCGGTAATAAGGCAGGAAATAATCCTGCTGACGATCCAATGCAAAAGCAGCGCCCACCTGAGCGGCTTCCTGTCCTACACCGGATACGTGGAAATTAATTTTACCGGCGCGCTGTAGCAGCAAGCAACGCTCGTCAAACTTGCGCGCCATCATCATATATCGATACAATTCAATCGCCTGGTCATCGGTCAGCCCAAGCTGCTCATGCCGGGTTTGCTGGTCAATAGTACCTTTTGCCTTCATTGCAGGTACCTCCTTCATAAATAACGAAGCAATCTATTCCGCTTCGTGCTCACTTCGCGTCCTATAGCTATCCTGCACGGATGCGGTATCCAATCCCGATCATGCGGTAGTCAACGGATCGCTGTTCTGTGTGTTCATATGGCTTCTACTGTAAGGGTACACTTCCCATACACCATTTCGCAAACATGCATCTGTTATGCCGGGTCATATCACGTTTTCGTATCATGATCGCAGCGTATCAGAATGTTATTAGCGCTTGTCTTAAAACCTGGTACTAAGACTTGAGTACAATCCTATTATAAACATACTTATAGCGAAAAGAAAAGTAGCGAAAAGAAAAGATGGATTTGTCCTTAGCCTCGCCGGACAGTCCATCTTTTCCATTTTGTTCACTTTTTAATTACATGCCAATTGCTTTTCCATCCACTGCCAGCATCGCTTCGCCAAGAATCTCCGCCAGTGTTGGATGGGCGTGAACCGTTTGGCCGATCTCCCACGGTGTCGCATCGAGAAACTGAGCCAGTGCTGCTTCGCTGATCAGATCGGTCGCCTGTGGCCCGATAATCTGTACGCCAAGCAGATCATCTGTATTCGCATCTGCAATAACTTTGACAAAGCCCTCACTGTCACCATGCACCAGTGCTTTGCCGATCGCCTTGAACGGGAATTTGCCGATCTTGATCTCACGACCCTGTTCTTGCGCCTGCGCTGCACTGATACCAACGCTGGCTACTTCCGGACGAGTATAGACGCAGCGTGACACCTGAGACGGATCATAATGAACCGGCTCACCGCAAATATGATTGACCGCTGTCACCCCTTCATGACTGGCAGCATGAGCAAGCTGCAAACCGCCAATCACATCGCCGATTGCATAAATATGCGATTCGCTCGTTTGCATGAATTCATTCACTTTGATAAAGCCATGTTCGATAGCGATATCTGTATTTGCCAGACCAATCGTTTCCACATTGGCACGGCGACCGACCGACATCAGCATTTTGGATGCAGACAATTGGATCGTCTGTTCATTATGCACAAGCGAAATGCTCAGTCCATCCTCCTGTGCTGTAT
>JBCNLJ010000079.1:0-25800 GCA_039595515.1 Paenibacillus sp.
GCCCGTTAATGCGTTTGCCCTGTAGCATAATAGCGCCATCGTCCGGTAGCAGTACACCGCCGATCATTTGCAGCAGTGTGCTTTTACCGGAGCCCGACGGCCCGATAATCGATACAAATTCGCCTTCCTGCACAGTAAGCGAAATATTGTCCATCACCTGAAGCTGCTTTTTGCCCTTGCCGAATGCTTTACGAATATGACGCAGCTCCAGAAAAGGAGCATCCGGCTTCGCATAGTCGGATTGAGCTAGATTCGCGAATGTGCTGCTTGGCACAGGAGACGTATGATTTGTGGAGAGCTTGGGACCATGCATATCATTGTCCTCCTTGTCGTTCATGATTGGTTCGTTGCCAGCGAATACACCAGTGCTCCAGCAGTACGATCAGCGAGAACATGATCAGACTGAGTGCGATAACGATCAGAATCGCCACAAACATCCGATCCGTGCGAAATGCCGATTGCTGCAATAGCATATAATACCCAAGTCCTTGATCACTGCTAATCCATTCCGCGATAATCGCGCCCATAATGCTGTATGTTGCCGCGATACGAAGTCCGGAAAAGACAGCCGGCAGGCTATACGGCAGCTCCAGCTTCCAGAAAATCTGACCGCGGGAGGCCCCAATCATTTGCATATAATTGAGCATCGTCCGATCCGTTCCGGCAAGTCCACCCAGCGCGGCGACCGTAATCGGGAAAAAGCAGACGAGTACGATGACGATCAGCTTCGAGAGAATGCCAAAGCCGAACCAGATGATGAGCAGGGGACCGAGTGCGATGACGGGAATATTTTGACTCAAAATGAGCAGCGGATACAGCGCCTGCCGCAGAAATGGAATCACATGCAGAATACCTGCAACGAGCAAACCGATCACAACCCCGATGCCAAAGCCCTCCAGTGTAAGCTGTAGCGTTGCCCACGTATGTCCGAGCAGACGATCATAGCTGTTGCTGGCTTCGGTTACAATCCGTGCTGGACTGGGGAGAATCCAGTCCTCAATATGAAAGAACGACGTTGCCGCCTGCCAGAACAGCACGAACAAAACAACCGCCCCTAAGGGCGGCCATATGCCTTTCCACCAGTCACGTATAGACATTAACGATACTTCTCCGTCAGACCGTCCATGCTAATGCCGTCCGGACTATGGGCGATTTTGATCTGGGAAATGATGCTGGGGCTGCCCTTCTCCACAAGCGCCTCATGCATACGACGAACGATATCCAGCAGCTCCGGCAGTTCGCCTTCCATTGTTGTTTCGAGCGGATGTACTTCGTATTTTACGCCGGACGATTGGATGACCTCGATGGCTGCGTCTACGTAATCGTAGGAGTGTTCACCGGGTTGTGTTTTGGGGATGACTTGAATGCTGAGCAGGGTGTGTGACATGATTTTCCTCCTTGGGTGGTGATAAACATCCTTTGCCGGGTGGTCGGGTATGCAAGATTATGAGCGGTGGGCATCATGCGCTCTGGGAAGGAATAAGGGGACGGACTCCGGTATCGCACAGGAATCTACGGAGTAGGAGTGAAATGTAGATTCCCGTGCTCAAAAGTCGTCCTTTCCCCTTATTTCCTTCCCTCCGCTCCGTGCTGCTCGCATCATTGTTTGCACACACGTCTTCGCAAAATGATGTTGTATTACCACAGATATTTTATAACCGTAAAAGCATGTTACTTTATGAAGTCAAATAACAACGTAATCGAAATAACATCGTAATCGGAATAATATTGTGAAATCACGAAACTCGTTTATTTGGTACAGGGTTCGGTCAATAGGATTGAGGTAACCGTTTTGAAGGTCGTACGTAATCTATCGCGTACTGTGCGATTCTATCCTACTTTTACTCTATAAGATGAAAAAGTAGGATAGAATTGCTTCTCCATAAAATGAAAGTTACAAATGAAAGTCACTTCTCATTAACACTCCTATAGGTGATCGAAGCAATGCGAAAACGATAAAGCACTATCTGAGCAATAAAGCACTACCAAAGCAACAAAGCACTACTAAAGCAAAAAGTTAGTATCGCAGTAATAATCACTTAGCAGCAATTATTTACTTGCCTGCGGCGCTGGTAGGAAGTCGTTGGTGAAGGCTTTGCTGGCGTCGAGTGGTTGTTCGAGTAGTTTTTGTTTGTACATCCAGTCGGCGTAGCCTTTCCATACCTGTTCTTTTTGCAGTCCCCACTGGGAAGCATCGTCTTGATAGCGTGGGGATAGCCATTCCTGGCTTGCTTTGACGAGCTTTGGATCGAGATCGGGTACGGCTTTGGTTAGGATGTCGGCTGCTTTGTCGGGATTGGCAATTGCATATTCATAGCCTTTGGCAGTGGCGCTCATGAACGCTTTGACCAGTTCCGGGTCTTTTTGGATTTGTTGTTCATTGGTGGTGATGACCGGTGTGTAATAATCCAGGCTTGGCGAGTAATCTTTGACGTACAGCATATCGAGCGGCTCGCCGCGCAGCTTGGCTTCGATTCCCGTCCAGCCGTAGTAAATCCAGGCAAAATCAATGCCCTTCTTTACGGCTGTAAAATAGTCTGCATCTCCGATATTGACGCTTTTTACTTTGCTCACATCGCCGCCATCGGTATCCATAATCGACTTCATGACCGCCTCCTCTACCGGAGAACCCCATGCGCCGTAGGCTTTACCTTCCATATCCTTCGGTGTTTTGATGCCGCGATCCACCGGTGCGGCAAAGCCGGATGTATTATGCTGAATGATTGCTGCAATCGATACGAGCGGCACGCCCTGTACACGCGCCTGTGTTACGCTTTCCTGATAGCTGATGCCAAATGGCACTTTGCCGGAAGCAACGAGCGTATCCGCGCCGCTCTGACCTGGCTGGATAATCTCCACATTCAATCCAGCATCCTTGTAATAGCCCATCTGCTGAGCAACATACAGGCCGGTATGATTCGTATTAGGTGTCCAGTCCAGCACCACCTGTACATCCTTGAGCGCTGGTGTGCTGCCGTTGGACGCTGTCTGTGAGGTTGTGCCTTCCTTTTGTCCGCATGCGGTCATGATGAGCAGTGCGCCTGCGAGCAGCAGCATGCCCAGCATCGTTCCGAATTTTCTCATTGCTGTTGTTTCTCCCTTCGTCTGTAACCGTCTATAAAATAAAAAAGCGCCCCGGATCCGGGACGACATAGGTGCATATATGAGCTTACATACATGGCATGTGTAGCTTCCTACGCTGGCATTATCCAGATCAGGTATAAGGGTCAGTATTAATCGAATACACTCTCAGCCGGACTCCTCCAGCTCCCCACACGTTATGCGCTTTTTCTAGGTGTAATTATAGACGAGCGTGACCCCCCTGTCCAGCAGGATAGCAGAAGGGGCGTGCGGTTCAGCATGCAACAGAGCGGGTATGTAACGAGTGGAGACATGAACGCGCAAGGCGCGAGACATGGAACTTAAACGAACCCATTTCGATGTGAACTGTGAAAGGAGCTTGATTATGAGTACAGCAACTACAGAACAAGCAATCATCAAAGCCCTATCGAACAATCCGTTTTGCTCATTTGGCACAGTGGAGAATAACAAGCCTCGTGTCCGCTACATGGCAATATATAATGATGGATTGAAGATCCATCTGGCGACAGATCGCAAAACACATAAAATAGAAGAGTTGGAGCAGAACCCGAACTGCTATCTGCTGCTTGGTTATGAACAGGGCGGCAACAACGAAGTGGTACAGATCGAAGCGACGTGCAAGGTGTCCAGTGACAGCGAGCTGAAGCAGCGCGTCTGGAAAGACGAGTTCAAGAAGTGGCTGGATGGCCCGGATGATCCGGACTATGTGGTGCTGGATATTACACCGCAAACGATCGAATACATCGATCAGGACGGTAATCGTCAAACATGGGAAGCCTAATCGCCGACATGTAACGCGTAGGTAATCCGACAAAATCAGCGCTATTTAGCGCTTCAGAATGAATGTGAAACGGACTCAGGCGTAATCGCCGGGGTCCGTTTTTTGCGCGATTCTACTGACATGCTCCACACTGCACGTTTATCCGTTATCGAATTTTGTAATATTTACTTGTAAATCGAGATAGAGGAGAACGTGTTTTTTGTCAGTTTTTGCTTCCATTATCAGGATAAAATAGGGACTGTAGGAACTTGAAACTGCTTGTAAAATTAAGGTATAACGGATATAAAGCTACAAATTTTAGTTATTAAGCATGTGGCTCATCACATCATCTGTACGATGAGACCAACGGTGTTTTTATAGCATGACGTAGCATCCTATTTACGTATGAGCGACCATACGACAGGATGACATACCGTTTGCAGACGGAGTCTCCTCCACAGCAGCAGATCGCTGCTTGCCATCGCGGATTGGATGCCGAACAGGATAATCGATGGGAGGTGGTTTCCTTGGATTTGAGAAAGATGGAACAGCAAATCGAGCAGGAGCGTCGTATTTTGAATCAGATGGCTGCCGAGCATGGCATTTGTGACCACCGCGTGATCGATCAGTCCGAACAACTGGATCGGATCATGGATTCCTATCTATATCATAAGCAGCTTAAAAATAGAAAACTGTCTCGTGATTTGAATGAGAATTGCTTTCCACAAACGCCGTTAGAAGGCTGAAATTGAAAACGCCAAGCTGGCTCCATGCCGGTTTGACGTTTTTTTGTTTATAGCGGGATCGAGACGGGAAATAGCGTAGTGATGGCGATGAAGCGGATCGTATCCGGCATACGGTTTATTCATGCAAACAAGTTTATTGCCAGCAGGCTCCGCCATATCGCATACTTTGAATCATTCATCTGTATGCAGAAGGAGTGGGAGTCAGGATGGGCAAACGTAATGAGATCACATCGATGTCATCGGACAAGCAATTTTTGATACAGCAAGCGCTGGATGAGCTGGATGCACGTTATGATGCAGAGGTGCATATGGTATGGGGAGAAGAAGGACAACACGATACCCGCGAAAGCGCCCATTATGCGCTCGGACTTCTACTGCGCGGCGGTGCCGAGGAGATCGGTACAGCCAGCCTTATTTTGGAGCAGATTCTGGATTTGCAGCTTGTGCAGCCAGGTGAAATTTACGATGGGACATTTAATACATCGCTGGAACGTGCGTTACCGCCAGCCGGACATAGCGCCTGGAGCAGCTTTCCACCGGGCTTTGGTTATGCCCAGTCGGATGCGATGGATGAGGTGTATCGCCGCTTTGCCGAGTATGGCAAGCTCACCGAAAATGAGCAGCTAGCACAGCTATTCCGACAGGCGACGGATGAAGTATTTCCGCGGGTGTGGGAGAGCTTTGACCCGAACTGGCGTGAATTTATCGCTTCGACGTTTGCGATTATTTTGGAGCATTTTGAGCATGAATTGTCGGTGGAATTAGTGGAACGTATGGATCGCGCAATGCAGCTTACGGTAGCGACCTCACTTGAGCGTTATCGCTCACAATCGATTCCGACCAATACGAATATTGAGCTGATGCATCTGTTTATTACGCATTATTATGGACATCGGTATGGGCATCTGGAATGGATGACCCATGCGGAGCAGGGCGCGGCGCTACTGCTGCGGGATTATATGGAGCTGCATTCCTTTGCCGAGTTCAATTCCAGCACATATTATGGCGTGGATCTGACGGTGCTTGGTATGTGGCGGGTGTACGGACGAACACTTTCTTTTCGTCATATCGGATTGGAGCTGGAGCATGGTCTGTGGCAGGATATCGCTGACTTTTACGGCCCGATGCTGGAAAATATATGCGGTCCGTTTGCCCGCAGCTATGAAAATGATATTACCGAGCATAGCTCGATCGGTGTACTGCTCTATCTGGCACTTGGCGAATCGTACCGTCATCTGACCCGTGTCAATTGCGAAACGAGTCATAATCTGCTGATCGCGCTGGTCGGCGTAGAATTGAAGGAGCAGACGCGCGAACGGCTGCTTCATACCGGCACCGAGCGCTTCGTCACCCGTCAATTCAAAGAGCTGTGCGAACGTGATCTGCCCGGGCAAAATCGTCATGTATGTACAGCGAAGGCATGGATCACCGATCGGCTGATGATCGGTGGATTGTCAGGGAGCCGGAATACGAATGGACAGATGCATCATGCGACTGCACACTGGATGACAGCGGCTGGCGAACGATATTCGATGCGAATGGTACGCAGAGAGCAGGGACAGAGCTGGAATACGCATTTGCGTGGGATGAGCTTTGATGTGGAGGTAGGTGTGCGTAAGCTGAATATGACGGCGCGCTTCCATACGCTGCTGCCGATGGAGCTTGTATTCGAGCTGGATGGTCCTCAACTGGAGCAGCTTCGTATTACACAGACTGGCTGGCAGTTGCCAGGGCTGAACATTGCAGTGCATACGGATGCGGCTCTACCAATCGTGCAACAGCATGGGTCACGCGCAGAGATTGTGTATGCTGCAGGCAAGTCCAATGGTGGCGCAGAGGTGCTTCATTTTGCGCTGACATTTGATGAGCAATAAGATAAGGCATCGTTATGTCCTGTGTAGCTACAGGGTGAGCTATGCAGGACAGGCGATGTTAAAAGGATTAGCTGGAGCATAAACGGGACATGGATGGAGCGCAGGTGAGGCATAAGTAGAGCATAGCGTTTATTTTAATGCGAACGAATACGGCTGGGAGCGAAGATGAGCGAGCGATTACGAGCGGCTTGAAATACAACACCAACGTAACATTCAATAGTAGCTTTTACATTAAATTAAAAAAAATAGTAAATAAACGTTAACTTATGCTTCAAATATTGTAATCAATAGTATACAATTTTACCAAGCAATCGCACGTAAGGACGTTTGTTAGCTTCGATTTTACCACCGGTCAATATTTTATTGGATTCAGGGGAATTTGCTCTAATCCTGCTATTCTTACATATCTGGCTTCGGCCACCTGTTTTAATGACCGATTTTGGAAGCGATACAAAATGACTCCGATACGTGCCCAACATCATGCGGGAGGGGTTATGCATTTTGAAACTGGGAAAAAAGACAATTCGTAAAGCAGTGACCGCTCTGGTCGCACTGCAGCTATTTGCTGTAACGGCTGTTCCGGTATTCGCAGCGGAAACAACTGGAAGTGCTGTCGTTAAAATTCGTCTGATGGAGACGACTGATATTCACACGAACGTCGTCAACTACGATTACTACTCCGACAAGCCGACGGATGAGTATGGCTATGCCAAAACGGCAACACTGATCAAGCAGGCTCGCGCCGAAGCGAAAAACAGCGTATTGATCGACAATGGCGATCTGCTGCAAGGCACACCGCTGGGCGATTACATGGCAAAAGTAAACCCGCTTAAGCCAGGCGAGGTTCATCCGGTATACAAAGCGATGAATCAATTCGGCTACGATGCAGGCAACTACGGTAACCATGAGTTCAACTACGGTCTGGATTTCCTGGCGAATGCAGTCAAAGGCGCTAACTTCCCGTACGTGAACGCCAACATTTACACCGATGATGGTACAGGCAAGGGTGAGAAAAACTACTTTACCCCTTACCTTATTCTCGACAAAAAAGTAACGGATGAGAGCGGTGCGACACACGACCTGAAGGTCGGCGTAATCGGCTTCGTTCCGCCGCAAATTATGCAATGGGATAGCGCGAACCTGAACGGTAAAGTGGTCGTGAAGGATATCGTGGAAACCGCGAAAAAGTTCATCCCGCAAATGAAGGCAGAGGGTGCAGATATTATTATTGCGGTTCCGCACTCCGGCTTTGAGGATATTCCGCAAACTGACCTGATGGAAAACTCCGTGCTGTACCTGAGCAAGGTGCCAGGCATTGATGCCATCATGTTCGGTCATGCGCACAAAGTATTCCCAAGCAGCGACTTCGCTGGCAAAACAGGCGTTGATCTGGAAAAGGGAACGATCAATGGCGTACCTTCCGTTGAGCCAGGCTTCTGGGGCGACCATCTCGGCATTATCGATATGGAGCTGACACAGGATGGCGACAACTGGAAAGTAACGAACTCCACTGTAGAAGCACGTCCAATCTACGACAAAACAACCAAGTCCGCACTCGTAAGCGCTGATCAAAGCGTTGTGGATTCCGTATACAAAGAGCATGAAGAAACACTGGATTACATCCGTGGACCTGTCGGAACGACAACCTCCCGTATTACCAGCTATTTTGCACTGGTGAAGGATGATCCATCGATCCAGATCGTTACGAATGCTCAAAAATGGTATCTGGAGCAAAAGCTGCAAGGCACCGATTATGAAAAATTGCCAATCCTGTCCGCAGGCGCACCATTCAAAGCAGGCGGCCGTTCCGGTGCGAACTATTACACCGATATCCCAGCAGGAACGATTGCAATCAAAAACGTATCCGACCTGTATGTGTATCCAAATACCGTTTATGCGGTAAAAGTGAACGGAGCAGAGGTGAAAAACTGGCTGGAGTGGTCCGCAGGCCAATTCAACCAGATCGATCCGTCCAAAACAGGCGAGCAACCGCTGATCAACATGGATTTCCCAACGTACAACTTTGACGTTATCGATGGCGTAACCTATCAGATCGATGTGACACAGCCAGCGAAGTACGATGGCAAAGGCAATGTGGTAAACGAGTCTGCTAACCGTATCGTCAATCTGGAATACAACGGCAAGCCGATTGATCCAAAGCAGGAATTCATCGTAGCTACGAATAACTATCGCGCATCCTCGTCCAAGCTGGCGAATCCGGATGGCAAGCGTATCGTACTGGCTGCTCCAGATGAGAACCGTCAGGTCATTATCGACTATATTCGTGAAAACAAAACGATCAACCCAACGGCTGACGGTAACTGGTCGTTCGCTCCAATCAAAGGCAAAGCAGATGTAACCTTCAACACATCGCCTAATGCACAGAGCGCATTGTCCACCAAGTCGGCAGTAGCTGGCGCTGGTGAAGCAATCGCTTATGCAGGCAGTGCAGCAGATGGATTTGCTAAATATACGATCGATCTGTCGACTGCAGCAGCACCGGCGAAAGGCAGTGAGCCAGCGAAGTCGACGACTCCAGCCAAACCGGCAACTCCGGCAAAACCAGCAACACCTGCCAAACCGGCGACTAAACCAGCAGAGCCTGCGAAGCCAGCTACACCGGCAACGCCACCTGCTAAAGGTGCATCGGATCAAACGTACACCATCAAACGCGGCGACAATCTGTACCGGATCGGTCTGAAATATGGCGTATCCTGGGAAGAGCTGGCGAAATTCAACAAGATTACAGACCCTGCACGCTTGCAAGTTGGGGATGTACTTGAGATTCCAGCCAACTGATTGCCTGCTATAACAATGAGCGAAGCCCGAAGAGCTGTGGTGTATAACACCGCAGCTCTTTTGTTAAATGAAAGTCCCCGCTAAGGATTGGCATCTCTTCAGGGCAGGTGGGAAGTTGGTTGTTGTGATTAATACGCACTTATTCTGGGTAAATAGAAATATTTGCGAGCGGATTAAAGTGATCAACAATTCAATGATCTTGCACTATGCTGAACATGACCTGAAATGAGAGACTTTTAAGAAGCCAAATAATATAGAGGGATGCGCTACAGCTTGAGCGGATCTGCTGGAAGCACATCCTATTCGACCCGGGGAGGGTAACTATGAATTGTAGCGAATGCAGCTATATTCAACCAATAGAGGATCAAGGCATCGTATCGTTGCGACCGATGTCGGCTTCGTTAGAACATACGCTGGTCGGTCAGGATTTTGAATTTGTAATTATAGGGGACACAGTATCGATCGATTACCATTCGAGAGAACAGATGCTGGATATTTTACAATGGGTGTGCAAATTGCCCATGGTGGAAGGAAGCGATTTGCAGGTGGGCATTTGGGGAGCAGGGAATATTGGAGGGGAGCCTTCCTGGCTGCCAGCAACGGTGATTATCTCCCGCTTGCAAAATTACGATATCGTCGATATTATACGTCGGCGTCAGTTTACAAGTCATATGCAGCCGATTGTAGATGAGCAGGAACAGGTAGTGGCCTACGAATTTCTGCTGCGCCCGGTTCCGGGTGGTCCTTCTTTTCAGCCGTATCGACTGTTTGATATTGCACATCGGACGGGATTGCACTCCTTTTTGGATCGTGCAGCGCGCATATCGGCAATCGAGACCAGTGCGCAGCATTTACCATGTGGCATCAAGCGATTCATTAACTTTTTACCATCATCGATCTACAACCCACAGTATTGCCTTAGCCATACGTTTGCTGCGATTGAGCGGCTTAATCTGGAGCCGAAGGACTTCGTGTTTGAAGTGGTCGAGACGGAAAATATTTTGCATATGCCGAAGCTACAGAACATATTCGATGTGTATCGCAGCAACGGTATTTTCGTAGCGCTGGATGATGTTGGTTCCGGTTATTCCAAGCCAGAGCTAATCGCTAAGCTAAAGCCGGATTATGTGAAGATCGATCGCGGGTTGATCGATTACTGTGATCAGGATAAGGCAAAGCAGCAGCAGATTGCTCATATCGTGGAGCGGTCACTCGACGTCGGCAGCCGTGTACTGGCGGAGGGGATCGAGCGACGCGAGGAATTTGAGTTTTGCCGCAGTATCGGAATTAATCTGGCACAGGGGTATTTGTTTGGCAGACCGGCAGAGGAGCCTGTTGCTAGATAAGTGGCTGAAGTGCGGATGGGGACAAAGACGATAAATATGTAGCTTAAGAAATAAGGATAAAAGGAAAAGCCTCTTTCGCGCAGAAAGGGGCTTTTTGCTGTTCATTTTAGATTGCGATTTTGGATGCTATCGATGGGGGATTCATGCAAGATATGATACAATTATAGCAAGATATAGAGCTTTTCGGTGGGGCGATCACGGCGCAGCCTTCCATAAGGAGGTGATGCCATGATCGCACTTGTTTTGATCGAGTTTGCTGATGTGTTAAAGATGATAGCCGCTTCGCTTAGTATTGCACTGAGCGGACGAAAGCTATACCGTCTTGTTCGTCGCAAGCTTAAAAACAAGCAGAAAAAACCCACCGAGTAAGGTTAGCCGCCTTCGGTGGGTTTGATAAATACCTGTTGGTATAGCGCGCCGTGGGTTCTACCACGCTTTATGTCCCATAGCTCTACCGCGCCAACGGTAGGGCTATTTCTTATTGCCGTTCACTGCGATTGACGATCGTTCACGATCGTCAATCGTGGTGAACTGTAGTTACCCTCATTTTATACTGCTGGCAGTATATTTTCAAGGCTCACAATGTAACACGTTACATGATGAGCAGCATAAGCAGCAGTTTAGATCTGGATGATACGGCTCTTTTCAACTCCCGATGTAACACGTTACATTGTGCGTCTAAAGCTGAATGAACGTGACGTCGTGCAGTCATATGCAGGCGAGAAATTAGCCTTTGAAGCCCTTCAATTCCTCATAAGCAGCCATCACTTTATTATAATCCTCGCTATCCTTAGCAAAGCCAGTCACATCACTCACAACCGGGCCTACGCCTTCGGCCTGAATGCGTCCTTGCAGCTCAGCGGATTGTGGATCATTCGCATTGTCGTAATGGAATGCTGCTGCTGCGCCTTGCAGCAGATGATCACGTCCAAGACCAAGCTCAGCAGCCATATTGGCAGGGCCGATCAGGCGATCTGCTGGACCAAGCTTACGCAGTGGCTCGCGACCAACGCGGATGACTTCGTCGCGGATGTATGGGTTTTTGAAGCGTGTTTCGATTTTGTCGATGTATTTGGCATGCTCGTCCGCATCAAAGCCATGCTTTTTCACGAGCGCTGCGCCACTTTCTTCCATTGCCGGACGCACGATTGCGCGTACCGATTCATCCTGAATACTCTGGTCGATCGTCTCGATCCCTTTCAGGAAGCCCAGATATGCGGTAATCGCATGACCTGTATTGAGCGTGAACAGCTTGCGCTGTACATAAGCAACGAGGTTATCAGTCAGCTTCATACCGTCGATCTGCGGCGTGCCACCTTTGAGCTTAGGTTCTTCCACGATCCACTCGTGGAACGCCTCTACGCCCACATCCAGCAGGTTATCGCCCTGGAACGGAGGCACGATGCGGTCAACGGAGCAGTTTGCGAAGCCCACATGCTCCTGTGCGTATGCTTTGCCTTCAGCGGACAGATGACTTTCCACTTGCTCTTGCAGGTGACTCGTAGCACCCACCATATTTTCGCAGGCGATAATATTCAGGGCGCCAGCACCAGCGTTACGGCGTGCTTCGATGCCCTGTGCAATCGTTGGGGCGATGAATTTCAGTACATTGGGACCGACTGCTGTCGTGATGATCTCGGCTGTAGCAATCTCATCGATAATTTCCGATCCGTTGGACATGCAGCCTGATACATTTGTAATTGTCTGCACGCTTTTTTCCAGATCGAGAATGTGGATGTTATAGCTTTTTTGCTCGTTCAAGGCGTTGATCATTTGCTCATTTACATCGGCAAATACGACATGATACCCTGCGTTTGCCAGCAATGCTCCGATAAATCCACGACCGATGTTACCTGCTCCGAATTGAATAGCTTTTTTCATAACTTGCACCTCCGTAAGTATAGGACAGCCTGTAATTTACTGTGCGATTGGGATAGCCAGCAGAGGGGTTCTCCGAAGCACATGCAAAGGCAGGCTGCTTGTAATAGTTGAATATGTGATCGTTAACTAATGTAGAAATAGGAACAGACCAATAAACAGGTTAAATCAGCAGCTTGTTCGCTGCTGATTTAACCATTCATGCTCTATTTGTAACCAGTGAAGGCTAATCTGTATCCGATTAGATCGAGAATGTGCGATAGATTTCGTCCGCATCGGTTACTTTCGCCAGATGGTGTACAACGGACTCGTCTTCGATGGTTTCTGCGATTTTGGTCAGGATTTGTAAATGTTCTCCGCCTGCACCAGCGATACCGATAACGAGATAAGCTTTGCCACCTTCAAAATCAACGCCCTGCGGATATTGCAGTACGACGATACCAGAGGTTTGAATTTGCTTTTTCGCTTCGCCTACGCCGTGTGGGATGGCTACGCCGTTACCGATATAAGTGGTTGCTACCTTTTCACGCTCATGCATAGCAGCTACATAGTCTGGTTTCACATAACCGGAACTAGCCAGCAGCTCACCTGCTCTGCGAATCGCTTCTTCTTTTGGCTCACTTGCCAGACCGAGTACGATGTTTTCCTTACGCAGTACGCCTGTGCCAGCAGCGCTATTTTTCGTGTCAGCGACGATGTGCGGAGCGTTGTGGCTCAGCACTTCACTTACTTCTTCACGCACACCAGCCGCTTCTTTTGGAATCGAAGATTCGGCGTTGCCGGATGTTGCGTCTTTCAGCTTTTGAATCATATCGTCATAGATCGGGTTGTTGATAAAGTTGTCGATCGATACATGCTGTGCATTTGGTGCTTTACCGCGTGCACGGCTGGTCAGGTTTTGCTGAGTGACAACGATATCCGCATCACCCGGAATGGAATCAACCGCAGAGTTCGTTACTTGAATTGGCAGACCTGCTTGCTGTACTTTTTTACGGAACGACGATGCGCCCATTGCACTGGAACCCATACCTGCATCACAGGCGAAGACGATTTTACGAACGTTGCCAGTTTGCAGATCGCTAGCAGTTGTCAATGCCATTGCAGGTGTAGCGCCACCAGTGTTTTTCATGCCTTTGGAAGCCGCTTGAGCTTTTTCCAGATCGCCTTCATTAACTGGTGAACGGCGCAGGAAGAATGCGGATAGCAGGAACGATACGAGCGCAGCCGCAGCTACACCAGCGATAACCTGCAATATACCGCCTTTTGGAGCAAGTGCCAGAATAGCGATGATACTACCAGGAGAAGCCGCACTGGTCAGACCGCTACCGAGAATGCTATTTACAAATACACCAGCCATACCACCGAGAATAACAGATACGAACAGGATCGGTTTCATCAGTACATATGGGAAGTAAATTTCGTGAATACCGCCGAAGAATTGGATAATGATTGCACCTGGTGCAGAAGCTTTAATCGAACCTTTACCAAACAACCAGTAGGCGAGCAGTACGCCAAGACCTGGACCCGGGTTAGCTTCCAGCAGGTAGAAAATAGATTTACCAGTTTCCAGAGATTGCTGTGCGCCCAGCGGTGTGAAGATCCCGTGGTTGATCGCATTGTTCAGGAACAGGATTTTACCAGGCTCTACAAACAGGGAAACGAGTGGCAACAGATCATGGGCAACGAGGAAGTTAACGCCCGCTTCAATCAGATGCGTAAAGCCCTGTACCAGTGGGCCAATTCCGACATAGCCGAGAATAGCCAGCACCATACCGATAATACCAGCCGAGAAATTGTTAACGAGCATTTCAAAGCCAGCTTTGACTTTGCCTTCGATCGCTCTGTCGAATTGCTTGATTACCCAGCCGCCAAGTGGACCCATAATCATGGCTCCGATGAACATAGGGATATCAGCACCGACGATAACGCCCATGGCTGCGATAGCACCCAGTACACCACCGCGATGATCATGAACAACCTTACCGCCTGTATAAGCAATCAGTAGCGGCAGCAGGTATTTGATCATCGGATCGACCATAGTGGCTAATGTAGCATTTGGAAACCAGCCTGTTGGGATAAACAGTGCTGTTAACAAGCCCCAGGCGATAAATGCGCCGATGTTTGGCATAACCATCGAGCTAAGAAAGCGTCCAAACGATTGTACGCGGTCGCGTGCGCTGCGTTTGGCTGGAGCAGAAGTGTTTACTGTGCTCATAATTGTTCAACCTCCATCATATATTGTTCGATTTTACGGGTATATAGATCCCGCATCATGCCAGATATTTCGGACTTGAGCTCGGACGGTTGATCCGAGACGAGCCTGGTTACAAAGCCGGGACGGTCAATGAGCGATTTGCTCACTTCGTTGACGGCTTCCAGATACGATTTGCTGCTGTCCTTCGGAGCGAGCAGCACGATGGCGGCGTACAGATCAACAGACTGTGTTGCCGCCTGAATCGGTTCGGAGAACCGGATAATACCGAGGAACAGGTTCGGGACGACGGTAGAGCGGCAGTGCAGCAGGATGAGTCCATCCTGAGATAATACCGTCTCACCCATCCGCTCCCGTTCATGCAGCTCCTGTTCCAGAATGCTGGCACGCTCGGCTGAGCCTGTGAACATACCAGCAAGCTGATGAATCAGATCCGCAACGGAATCGATCTCAAAGGCATCACGGATGACAAGCCCGGCAGTCAGATCGAGAATACCGGTTACCGTATCCTTATGTGATCCCAGCGTATCGCTTAATCGTTCTGCCGGATCAGATGGACGCTGAATCTGTGGACGACTGGTACTGCGTAGCTCCAGTCTGGATAAGGTTTTGCGTATGTCATTAATATCCTCTGGCGACAGCAGCGGCGACACTCGAATGGTTGGGATATGGCTATCCACCTCAACCGTAGAGATAATCACGTCGGCTCGTGTTTCCATTCGGGCAGCCTCCGAGGAGGATACCACATCGATAATTTGCAGAAAGGGGAATTCACGCTTGACTCGAATCGAGAGTAAGCTGGATGTTCCCATTCCGCTGGCGCAGGCGATTATCGCCTTGAGCGGCTTCGTCTGTGCGGCAGCATATTCAGACATGGCGCCAATATGCATGGCCAGATAGCCGATCTCAGCTTCCGGTACATCACGTCCGGTAAAATCGGCAAGCAATCCGGCACATTTGCGAGCGATTTCAAAGGTTGGGCCGTACTGCTCCTTGATCTGAGCAAGCAGTGGATTGCGAATATCCAACCCCAGTCGTAGTCGCTCAATCGCTGGTCCCAGATGATTAATAAAGCCTGCGAACAGCTTACTATTGCCCTTCAGCTCAAAGCCGGTTTCCGCCTCAGCCATCTTCAGGATGTCACGGGCAAGCTTGACCAGCTCGAAGCTGACATGCTCATAATACGAATCCGACTCGGCACCAAGCCTTGTCTCTGCTCCTTTAAGATGCATGGTGATATAACCCATCTCATCCTCAGGAATCGTAATCTGAAACGATTCCTCCAGCCGCTCTGCAAGCTGGCGGGCGATACGAAATTCGCTTAACTGCTTCAATTCATCCAGCACACGCGGCGCAATTGTGATACGCTGGCCGCTGCGAATCCGTTCGATCGCAAGTGCCAGATGGACGGTAAGCCCGATGTAGGCGCTATCCGTTAGCTTCATATGCATATCTCGCTCCAATGCACCGAGATATTGCTGAAGCTGATCCATCATGCTGGCATCGACTAGATTCAGCAGCCGATTGCGGATATGAAACTGCACCCTGCCCGGCTCTTCGTCTGTCGGAAAGCGATCACTCACCAGATGAGTAAGCTGATACTCATCCACGCTCTCATACAATAAATGTACAAGTGCCGAGCGGATACTGCTTTCGGTGCCTTCGATATATACGCCAAGTCCGGGCTTGCGTACGAGTGTAATATCGAAGGAGGAGAGCCACTGTTCAATGCGATCCAGATCATTGCTGAGTGTGCCTTCCGTCACCTTAAATTGTGAAGCAAAAGCATAAAGTTTAATCGGTTCACGAGAAAGGAGGAGTTCGCTGATTATGAAGTAATGCCTTTCCTCGCGGGTGTAATCCTTACGCGGGGTTTGCCCTTCAAGTTCATGACGTGCTGCATGTAGAGCAGCTTGATCACCTTCAAGGGCAAGACCGGTACCAGGCTTGCGAATCAGCTTAAGCTCGTGCTGTCGTAACCATTCCTCTACAGCCGGCAGCTCACGCTTGACCGTTTTTTCGCTGACATCCAGATGATCCGACACATCGCGGATCGTAATATATTCGCCATGTGCCCCGATCAAAAACTGAAGCATCAACGTCAGCCTGTCGGTCAGCTTCTTCAAAATCGAAAACCTCCTTCCCCAATATCCGATTGTAAACGATACCATGAAAATTCTACTAAGAAAGAAGAACTAGGTTCTATATTTCAAATTTTATGCCTTTCACCAGCTTACATCAATTGAAAGATGCCATGATTTGTCCTCTGTGCATAAGGGACAAAGGTAAAGAAAGCCTTGCAGTTATAAGGAAAGTAAAGAATAAATAAGGGGAAATGCACTTCAGCTGCGCGGCGGTGTATGTATAAAAACAACAAGCGGCTAACCGTAAAACACACCATCATGATGCGACAAATACCGACATATTCATCATTGCTGGATCGTGAGTATAGAAGTGCCATGTAGAGGAAATAAGTTGGATGGTAAAAATACCATAAATTGCATGTATACGTTATGTATTAAACCGCGCGTAAACTTGTCTAAACATGAATAGAATAATTTGCCGAATAGAAAGCTTAGTGACCAGTAGAGTGAAGAAGGAGCGGAGAGAAAGAAAAGAAGGAACAGAGAAGAAGTAGAGAAAAAACAGGGAACAAACAGAGAAAAAGCTATCTTGAGCGAGAATCAAATTTGAATGCTGGAGGATGAGGTAGGCATGAACCAGACCGTGTGGGCAAACATCCTGATTGAATGATCAATCAGGATGCCTGCCATATCACGAGAACAGGTGCAATATACAACGTATGTTTACTATTTATGTGCACGATGTGGTTGACTACGTTCCTTTATTTAAGAAGGACGATGGGGAGGTGCCGTGGTAGTAGCTGTAACCTCAGGCTCCTTTTCATCTGCATACCATGGATTCAAATGCACAAGCACCTCGGTCACCTGCGCATCGGCTTGCATAATATTCTTTTTCATCAATCTGGAGATATCATGTCCCTGCTGGATCGTCAGTGTGGCGTCCACACCGATTCGAATATCAACGACGATATAGTGTCCATGCTCACGCGCGCGGATGCGGTCAATACGCTTCACTTCCGGCATTGCGCTAAGTACAGCGGTATAATCGTCGATCTTTTGCGGCTGGACGGCCTTCTCCATCAGAATATCGATCGATTCGCGCCCTGTCTCATACGCGAGCTTCAGGATCAGCAAGGCGACGATAATACCAGCGATTGGATCGCCGTAAGCAAGGAGACCATATCCATAATACTCACCGATTAAGGCTAGCCCGATTCCGAGAAATGCAGCCGCTGACGCATACACATCTGCCAGATGATCCTGTGCGGTCGCAATCAGCCCCTTGCTGTTCGCCGCACGTCCTGCCTTCATCGTGTACATATACAATGCGAGCTTCCATACCATTGATATCGCCGCAGCAAGAAGTGCAATCACATGCGGCTGTGCTGGCGGCTCAAACAGCAGCAGGATCGAATGATAGCCGATATAAAAGGCAGCCAGCATCAAAATCACCGCCACCATACTCGCCCCGACCACTTCAGCTTTACCATGGCCATACGGATGATCCTCATCCGGTGGAATCGCAGAGATGCGCATCGAGCCAAGCGCCGTCGCCGAAGCGATCACATCGCCAGCATTGTGAATGCCATCGGCGATCAAGACCTGACTGTTAAACAGAAAGCCGACAATCAGCTTCAGCAGCGTCAATGCAATATTACTGAACAGACTGAGCCAGGCAGCCAGCATAGATGAAGAATTAGCAACACTCATAACAAAAAGGCCCTCCTGCCGTGAAAATAGTCAAACTGTCCCCTGCTTCTGTAGCATCGATACGCCTTGTCCGGCAACATACAAAATAAGCCCGGCCATGAGCGATCATATAGAGGGGATCAGCAACGATGTTCGCCTTTACCCGATACATAGGATGCAGCCAGCAAGCGCAGCGCATGCTCCATATCCGAGTCTGTATGGCGATTGTGCGTATACAACCATATGCCATATGCACGATGGAAGCAAGTCTATTTTAGGATTGAGCTGTAAAATAAAGCAGTGCTGCTTAGGAAGAAGGCTGGTGTTCTCCCAATGCGGATTTTGATAAAAGTGATTTTATAATATGAACGAGCGCACTTTGCATGAAGTGAAGAACAGGCAAGGCTATGCTGCTCCTGCTGGAGTGACATTGGCCTTGCCTGTATGAATAGTATATATGCTAATAAATGATTGTATGAACGCGTAGCGATCTGTATGAATGGACGCTAACTATTCAGAGTTTTCAATCAGAATCACGATTCCAGACAGCGCCATACTTTATAGCCATAGGCTGGAAGTTCATGCTGTAGCTGACCTTGATCCAGTGTCAGTTCCTGCTGCTCCAGTACATCCTCCCAGTGGCTTGCTCCCAGATCCAGCTCTAATTTAATCGGCTGATCCGAGCTATTCATCGCAATCACGAAGCGTTCCTGTTCATCCGCACGCTCGTAGACAAGCTCATTGCTCCCCTTTTGCGAATGCAGGAAGCGGAAGCTACCCTGACGCAGTGCCGGATGCTGCTTGCGCAGAGCGATCACCTGACGGTAATAGTCGAACAGCTCGCGATCCTGTTCTTCCTCATCCCACACCATACAGCGGCGGCAATCTGGATCATGCTCACCCTCCATGCCGATCTCATCGCCATAATAGACGCATGGCGCCCCGGTATACGTCATCTGGAACAATACGGCTAGCTTGAGCCGTTCTTTATTGCCCTTGGCAACCGTTAAGGCTCTGGCGGTGTCATGACTGTCCAGCAGATTGAAGGCAACCTCGGTTACTTGTAATGGATAGCGCGACATTTGTGTACCGATCGCATGCGAGAACGTGAGCGCATCCGTTGTATCTTTAATGAAGAAGTCGGTTACCGCATTTTTAAATGGATAGTTCATGACGGAATCGAATTGATCGCCCTGTAGCCACGGGCTGGATTCATGCCAGATTTCGCCCAGAATATAAATGTCCGGGTTGATCGCTTTGACCGTTTGCCGGAATTCGCGCCAGAACTGGTGATCCACCTCGTCCGCTACATCCAGACGCCAGCCATCAATGCCGTATTCCTCCGCCCAGTACCGAGCAACGCCCAGCAGATATTCCTTCACCTCAGGATTTTCCGTATTCAGCTTCGGCATGAGCGGTTCAAAGTCAAATGTATCGTAAGTCGGTACGCCATCCTCGACAGCCAGCGGGAATTTACGCACATGGAACCAATCCTTGTAGCGTGAATGCTCACCCTTTTCCTGCACATCGACAAATGGCTTGAACGTTTTGCCCGAGTGATTGAATACCGCGTCAAACATTACGCGAATGCCTTTGCTATGACACGTATTGATCAGCTTCTTCAGCGTTTCCTCATCACCAAAATGCGGATCGATCTGCATATAATCCTCGGTATCGTATTTATGATTAGTGGTCGCTTTGAAAATAGGGCACAAATAGATCGCATTTACACCTAGCTCGGTTAGATGATCCAGATGATCGATAATGCCCTGCAGATCGCCGCCGAAGAAGTTATACCATTCCGGCTTACCGCCCCATGGCAGTGTACCTTCCGGATCATTCGACGGATCGCCATTCGCAAAGCGCTCCGGGAAAATCTGATAAAACACCGCATCCTTCACCCATTCCGGCGTCGTGAACACATCGACCGGATTGATAAACGGAATATCGAACAGTCGATCCATATCCGGCTCCTTGTCGCCGAATTTATCTTCATCCATCCAGATCGTTTCGTTATCATTGCTCAGCTTAAAGCCGTACTTGAGACGACGATACGGCGGCTTCACTTCACATTGCCAGTAATCAAACAGATCATCCGTAGCGAAGATCGTCATCGGCACAAGCTCTTTCGATTTGTCCCAGATGTATTTATCTCCAGCCAGTGCCCATGCTTCCGTAACATCTTTCTTTTTCGTGCGTAAACGCAGATGAATCGTTTCCCCGTCATAAGGATAACCCCAGTTCAGCTTGGGACGATGGTAAATGGCTTCGATCAGCATAGTTGTGCCTCCTGTTATCATATGTAGATACTATCGATGTTTACCCGAAGAGTTTGTAGTGAAACAAATCTTCTCTTTTGCTTGGCCATATAGAATAGAAGGTGAAAATATTGTTGATTTCATACGTTATTTTTCCAAATATTGATAACTGGACACAATTGTGTAAAAATAAGTGTAGTATAATTATGTGAAAAATGTTTAAGGAGTGCAGAAATTGAAAACAAAAAAAGCTATTTATTCAATTGTATTAGTCGTAGTAGTATTGCTAATTGTCCTTTTTTTAATTGGGATGAATAATCATCGTTCTAATGTAGCGCAAGAAAACACTGATGGTTTAACGACAGAGCACAATAAGCCCAATTTTGATTCAGATCAATCCATCAAAAGTACAATTATTGTTAATGATTTATTAAACAATGACACGTACCAAAAAAGTTTTAATGTCTCAGGTGGTTACTTAAAAATCAGTATTAAGAATAGTTCAGATGCAAATATGACATTTACTTTAAATAAAAATGGTAGTAATGGACCTGGTATTTTATTAGGTGCAGTTGATGCTAAACAAGAACAAAAAGTATTTTATACAGATACTTCTCTTGAGAAAGGCGATTATTTTATTACTATATCATCTGGATCAGGTAAATTGTCAGGTAAGCTAAGTATTATTCTAGGTTCTAACTTAGAAGAATTAAAAAAATAGATTCGATTTTAAATTACTATTTATTGGTTTTAATGTTTTTTATTTAATTAAATATTATTTTAGTGCATATAATGTATATTATTGATTTTATGTATGAAATGATATAATATTGCACTGTAGATGCTAACTAAGTATCTATCAAGGTAATATTACATAAATAAGGAGCAATTAAAATGAAGAAAAATGTAGTAGTATTGAGTGTAGCTATTGCTGGTTTATTAGCTGTAAGTCCTGTTTTTGCTAGTGGAACATCGTCTGATGATCCTATTATTCTGAATAAGGGTGGGTTGAATACTACTCAACCTCCTATCATAATTGGAGGAGGACTTCCAAGTGAAGGAGGAATTACTC
This sequence comes from Paenibacillus sp., assembly GCA_039595515.1. Lineage (GTDB taxonomy): Bacteria > Bacillota > Bacilli > Paenibacillales > Paenibacillaceae > Saccharibacillus. Next base: position 21,821 of record JBCNLJ010000079.1, read on the forward strand.
CTCAAGCAACTCGAGGGGTTATCATCAATGATTCTTTAGCCAATACAACGTATCAGAGAGACTTTGATGTACCTCCTGGATATGGTTATGTAAAAGTTAGTATTAAAAATTTAGGTTCGAAAAATATTACATTTACTGTGAATAAAGCGAAAAGTAGTGGTGCTTCAGTGCTGTCTGGAACAATAGCACCTAACGGAGTGCCAAAGCCTTTTTATACACCTGCTCTTGCGGTTGGAACTTATGTGATTACAGTGTCTTCTGGGTCGGCGACAATGTCTGGAACGGTAGGAGTAAGATTAGGGACTAATTTAGATGAGCTGAAAGCAGATAACTAATTAAGATGTAGATATATAAGTAGATGTATAGCCAAGCAATACTATATTGAATTGTAATTATTTTTCAATGTATAACTGATGAATTAACTGATTATTTATTTTATCTTTGTAAGCTGTTTATAAAACATCCTGTATAGCCTTTTTAGCTATGCAGGATGTTTTAATTTTTATTGCAATAAATTGTTGAACAATAGGTAATAAATTTTGTACAAAAGTTTTGAAAGACAGTTTGTAGCATTGGTTTACATATCAATTCATTTTATGAGTATAAGTGAATTATCAAAATCATCATACTATTTATAAGTTGTGAAAGATGACCAATATCGCTCAGACTATATCTTTTCAGCATATATTAGCAGGTTGAGCAATGATTTTGACGTAAATTTAAGTACCTAATTTTCTTAAACTTTGTTGTCAAAATCGAGATAGACGAAGCTGAAAATTAGCATATTAATTAATACTATGAGTTTAGTCGGGTTTATGCTAAACTGTAACAATTATGAGCACCTAAATGTAAAAAAGTTAGAGAAAGGGGAAAATAATGGACACTTTATTAATCATCCTCAATGTGGCAGTGCTGGTCGGATTAATCGGCTTGCTGGCATGGATGCAGAAAAAACATATTTCGTTCACCAAGCGTGTATTTACAGGTCTGCTGCTGGGAATCGTATTTGGGGTTATCCTCCAGCTTGTGTATACACCCGATTCTGAAATACTGTCAGACTCGATTAGCTGGTTCAGCCTGGTCGGCAGCGGTTATGTACGCCTGCTGCAAATGATCGTGATTCCACTGATTATGGTATCGATCATTATGGCGATCCTCAATCTGAACGGTCGTCAAAATCTTGGTAAAATTAGCGGCTCAATTCTGCTTGTGCTGCTGCTAACGACAGCGATTGCTGCTGGCATCGGTATCGCTTCGGCACTTGGCTTCCATCTGACTGCGCAGGGGATGCCAGTTGGAGATGTGGAGGAGCAACGCGGCGTGCTGTTACAGGAGAAGCTGGGCGATGTGCAGGATAAGCCACTGCCAGCCCAATTGCTTGAATTTATCCCGACCAATCCATTTGAAGATATGACCGGTGCGCGTCAGTCGTCTACACTCGCTGTCGTGATCTTCTCCGCATTCGTAGGTGTAGGGGCACTCGGCTTCATGCGTAAAAATCCGAAGCAGGGCGAAGTATTCCACAATATGATGTCTGCTGTGTACGGTGTCGTGATGCGGATCGTGACTCTGATCCTGCGCCTGACTCCGTACGGTATTCTGGCACTCATTACGAAAATGGTCGCTACAACCAGCGGTCAGGATATTCTGAATCTGTTCAAATTTGTACTCGCTTCGTATGCTGCCCTGATTGCTATGTTCCTGGTGCATCTGGTCATACTGGCGATTGGTGGTCTGAATCCAGTGCAATATGTCAAAAAAATTATTCCTACATTAACATTTGCCTTTACTTCGCGTTCCAGCGCAGCTACGATTCCGTTGAACATCGATACACAGACGCGTAAGCTGGGTGTATCGAGCGGGATTGCCAATCTGTCGGCAAGCTTTGGGGCGACGATTGGGCAGAACGGCTGTGCCGGTATTTACCCGGCGATGCTGGCGGTAATGATTGCACCGACGGTAGGGATCAATCCGCTTGACTGGCAGTTTATTTTAACCTTGATCGCTGTCGTAACGATCAGCTCACTGGGCGTAGCCGGTGTAGGTGGCGGTGCTACCTTTGCCGCATTGATCGTATTGTCGACAATGAATCTGCCGGTTGCGCTGGCAGGTCTGTTGATCTCGATTGAACCATTGATCGATATGGGCAGAACAGCACTCAATGTGAGCGGCTCGATGGTATCCGGTGTAGTGAGCAGTCGCGTATTGAAGGAGCATGATGCAGACGTATACAACCAGGATGTATCCGAGCTGGAGCCTGCGGAAGCCTCTTAATTGATCGTTACAGCATTGTTCGGTATAGATCGGCACTACAGTGTTCGGTATAGACCGATACTACATCGAATCGAATGATAAAACCCCTGATTGCATGGTAGAAGATGCGATCAGGGGTTTTGTATTGTTTTCATTTAAAGTAAACTTGGAATGGTCTTCATAAAAATCGATTTCTCTTATCATCACACATGTTCATCACTGAGTGATCGTGATTAAGGCATGTAATACAATGAGAATGAGACAATATACTGGTTATTATGGTTGCGCGCGCAATTGAATATAATGAATATAGTATAATAGGACACCATAGAGGATAGAGAAGGAGGTACGCAAAAGTGATACACGAACAAATCGTAGCATTTGTCCAATGGAATCGCGATCGCGGCTGTGAAGCCGAGCTTATGGTCGGAGCAAGCGATGGACGTATAGAAGAAACTGCTCTACCCAATGTACTCACGCAGCGCTATCAGACTTTGCCAGCATCCTTGTCTGTATGGATACAGGTCGTCCAAACGCTAGTTGCACCTCATGGGCAGGCATGGTTTTTAACGGGCAGGGATTATCGTGAACATGATCATGCTGCTGTAGCTGATCGAGAAGCTGCCTTTGCATGGAATGAATGGGAGAGCATGAGTCTGGAAGCTGCGATTGATGATGCAGACTGGCAACAACAGATTCGCTCCTTCTGGGAGCGGTATGTGCCTATTGTGATTATCGTACAGCCGGAATATGCCTTTTATGCTATTGATACACATAGTGGTGATGGTGCCGTGATCTATGGACGTGAGCCGGAGTTTGAACAAAGTGAAGAAGTGGCCTCATCGTTCGAGGAGTTTCTACAGAGGATCATGAATGGCACATTAAAATGGTACAGCCAGGTCTGAAAACCGGCTGTACCATTGATAGTTAATGAACATCATTCTTCTATAATAATAGCTCCACTACTATATCTATTCATAGATCCACGATATACATACAAATTGATCTGGAATCTTCCGTGCTACATGATCGGTTACAGCCACTCCGCACGCCCTGAAGCGCGTGGCACAAGCACGGTGCGATACTCGCCCGGTGTTTCCGACATATGCACCTGATCGGTCACACCCTGGTAATGTCCGCATACGGTATCTGCCGTAAATAATTCTGGATCAAGATACAGATGTTCGTCGGAGGAGCCTGCCGTTTGATGAGCAAACTCTTTATCGAATAGACCGAGCGACATTAACCACAGCGATACACGGCTGAGGGAGATATGCACGCGGTAGCTACCGCCCTCTGTTGCGCGGCGAGCGAGTGCAGCCATTGCACCTGCGGCGGCAAGCCAGGAGATAATATAGTCGTTTACGACCAGGATCGGTGGCAGTTCAGGTTGCTCTGGTGTACCTTCTAGCGCCATCACGCCGGTTAATGTTCCGGCAGTCTGGTCAAAGCCGATCCGATCTGCCCACGGTCCCTGATCACCATTCAGTGATACCGAGACGTGGATAATGCCCGGACGAACAGCGGCACTTTGCTGTGCACCCAGTCCGAAGCGCTCCAGATAAGCAGGACGACGGTTAGCGAAGAAAATGTCTGCATCCTTCAATAGCTCCATCATCTGTCCATGAGCAGCCTCCTCACTTAGCTCCAGCATGGCAGAGCGCATGCCCACATTGGCAGTGTAATACGTGGTATCCACTTCCCAATCGGATGGACGCCAGATGTTC
>JBCNLJ010000080.1:0-25647 GCA_039595515.1 Paenibacillus sp.
ACCTTTAAGCCGGAATACGCCCGCTTTCCCCCATTTCAAGTATTCCGGCTTAACCGGAGGTCGCTGGCATGTTCCCGGTCTGGAGTGAATGCCGCAAGCAAGCCCCATTCTGCTCACCGCCAGCAATGCAGCCGCCAAGAAGTTGAGTTTACCCATACGCCCAACTCTTTCACTTTTCAAGTCAAACCCCAAAAGACTTGATCCATCCCATTCCCTCCACCCCAGCATCTCCGATACAATACATTCATAAACAAGTTACGAATAGTAAAGGAGCTGCTCATATTGAATATACAACTCATTCGCAATGCAACACTGGTCGTCCACTATGCTGGTGTACGCTTTCTCATCGATCCATTTCTGGCTGAAAAGGGCACCTACCCGCCGTTTGCCAATTCCCTGCGTCAGGATCAAAATAATCCGTTAGTCGATCTGCCTGTCGATGTGCAGCAGCTCGCACAGGTGGATGCGGTGATCATCACTCATTTGCATCTCGATCATTACGATGCGCGTGCGGCTGAGGTGCTGTCCCACGACATGCCGCTATTTGTCCAAAATGAAGCGGATGCTGAAAAGGTGCGCCAGGATGGCTTCCGTCAGGTTACTGTGCTGGGCGAAAACACTACTTTTCAAGGGATATCGCTCAGCAAAACAGCAGGTGAGCACGGTCGAGGCGAAGTGCTGCAACGACTGGGACACGTATGCGGCGTTGTATTCCAGCATCCGGATGAAGCAACACTGTACGTAGCAGGCGATACGGTCTGGTATGATGGCGTACAGCAAGCGCTGAATACGTACCAGCCACAGGTAATTGTATTGAATGGCGGAGATAATCAGTTTCTGCAAGGCGGCTCGCTCGTTATGGGCAAAGAGGACATTTACGAGGTGTTCCAGGCGGCGCCTACAGCGACTATAATTTCGGTGCATATGGAGGCAGTCAACCACTGGACATTATCGCGAGACGAGCTGCGTGCTTATATTGAAGAAAAAGGGATGCAAGGACATGTGCTTGTGCCAGAGGATGGCGAAAGCTACACACTGTAAGTGATAGTAGACATAACAGAGATATTAGACATAATAGCGATCGTAGCGATAACTGAAACATTATTTATAACAAAGGCAACAAGGATATTGCAGGTAAAAGAGAGCAAGTCTGATTTACGACTACTGTATAATCATGACAAAGCGGCTATGCCTTGCTAAAGCGAAGGTGTAGCCGCTTTGTTTTGAGCTGCAATAGCTCATTTTCTACCCCTCATTTATACTGACATCTGCGAATATACTGACATCTGCGAAGCTAATCTGTACAGCTAACCGCTGAGCTTGTGCACATTGCACTAGCTTAACCCTCCAAGCCTTTCACCACATGAACGCCTCCACGCTTCCCATGCTCAACCTTCATATCGCGAAAGTAACGATAGATTCGCTCCAGCTTCTGCGGCTGCCGTCCATTCTTCTTTTCCATGCTGCCGAATTCCCAGAACTTTACCTTACGAATTCCAATATAGCTAAACAGCGTGCGGCGCATTAGAATACGATGCACATTACCGAGCCAGTATTGAAGGTAGCCGGGTGGCCCTTTCATGGTGGAAATGCATACAACCGACTTGCCCTTGAGCAGTCCCTCCGGCAACAGATCTCCCGGCTTCCGATACTGATAAGCAAAGCCAGATGCCATCATCCGATCAAAAAAGCCGAGCAGCATCGCTGGCGGTCTACCCCACCAGATCGGATAAATGAACACCAGTTGATCTGCCCAGCGTACCATTTCCCGATAATGATCCAGATCCGGGTCCAGATGCATATCCCGTCTGCGTTTGTTTTCGTTAAATACAAGCGCTGGATTGAAGCCGTCTGCGTACAGATCAATCGTTCTGGTCTCTACCGCCGCTCCATGCGTTTCGATGCCGCGCTGAACTTGCTCCAGCATGGCATGACATAGACTATGATGATTCGGATGCGTGTACACGATTAATACATTCATTGTCATCCACCTTTAATTATCATTTGATAACTAAAAGTTAACCACAATCCAATTTAGTTGTCAAATGATAATTGTTTTACGATAACTACTTTGTTATTTTAGGAGAAAGAGGTGAGGTTATGCAGGATTCTACCCTGTTTCAGCAATTCATTCAATTTGTCACATCTGTCCATCAGGCAACTGCCGATATGACGAGCGATATTCAGCATGATGCGATTACGCCTGTTCAATATAAAATCATGGAATATCTCGCAGTCAGCCCGCCACAAACGCCCAGCTCGATCAGCGCCTGCATGAATATGTCGCTGCCCAACACGAGCCGCGAGCTGCGCAAGCTAAGCGAAAAGGGACTATGCGAGAAAACATCAGATCCATCTGACGGCAGAAAGCAAGTCATCCATCTGACCGCACAGGGTCAACAGCTAATGGAAACCATCTTCAGCCAGATTGAGATTCGTTTCCGCGAACGTATCCAGCATCTGTCGCAGGAAGAATTGGAGCAGATCGGACAGGCATTACAGCTTTTGCAGAAGCGGGTGTTTTTTTAAGGGAATGGAAGGAGGAAGATGATGGATACTTCGCAGCAGGAAGACAGGCTCGTTCAGCCAGATGATTCGTTGGAACATAATATTCGCCTGATCGCAAGCTACTATCCGATCGGCGATGTGTTCAATGTCGAATCTATTGGTCGTGGCAATAGCTCTTCTGCCATGAAACTAAGTTGTAGCACTGGCAGCTATATAGTGCGTAAGCTACGTGATCTACATCAGGCGCAGGTAGAGTCTGCTATCGCTACTGCACTTACCGGTCTTTCCATCTCTCCACCCTTTATCCCTACGCAATCCGGTCAGTGGTATACAAAATGGGCTGGATATTACTATAATGTGCAGCCTGATTGGTGGGATGATTCCGAGCAAAGCTTATCACTACCCACATGGACGGAGCTCGGGCACAAGCTAGCTACGTTTCATTCGATTAGCTATGATGCGAAATGGCCCCTGCAAGCAGATCGCTTCGATCTCGTACAGCAATGGAAGCAGCTTAATGAAATGAGTATTCTTATGAAAACAGCTCCCGATCTGGCTGAGTCGTACAGGAAACTGTTAGGGCAGCTTGAAGATCATCTGCCGAGCTGTCTTGATAGCCAGCAGCAATATGAGGGTTACATTCATGGTGATTTGGGAATATGGAATATTCTTATCACATATCATGGCGCTTATCTGATCGATTATGGTGAAGTTCGTTTAGGACATTCCCATTTTGATATCGCAGCACTGGCTGCTTCTGCGATTGATCTCTCTAATCCCGAATATGCTCGGCAGCAATGGAATTCATTTTGTGCTGGTTATGAAGCTATACGGAGTATTCACTCGCAGCAACTATATGCGCAACTGCAATTGTGGATGGTACGTGGCGCGGTTTCTCTGTTGGTGCACTATGGGATAAATGAACGCACGCTGGGCTATGCTCAACGTTTACTGAATCGCATTCCTGCTCTTGCTGCGGTGATTTGCCCAGCCTCCGAATGAACTTTATTCATTATCATTTCTATGTACTAACCTTTATATGTGCTCTCACTGCTATACATAATGACTTCTGTTTACCGGTCATCATACATCTCAATGTTTCATCCATCCTCTTTTACAATGCTGGTATACGATTCTACTCTATTACTGCAAAATAAAGCAAAAAGCCGCATTCCATATACATGAATGCGGCTTCTTTACTTCTCTATGCATCTATTCATCTATTAATCTGTTCATTTCTTCATCTACGCATCTACCATCTATCTTTTCTCGTAACGTAACGATAATCGTCAACCAACCACCACACCGTCACTTCACCGCTCAAGAATCCTTTTGCAGCGATGCCTTCGCCTGCTCTAGCGCCCCAATCACACGGTCGCACCATGCGTCGAACTCCGCATCCTCCTGCTGCAATTCTGGATGTGTAAGCACATGCTGCACCACGCGCTTAATCCCCTGATCAACGCGGATCGTAGCCGTAAATCCTGGAACGAGACGTTTCAGCTTGCTATTGTCAAATACAACCGTATTCGCTTTATCGCCTAACAAGCTACCGCGATAATCCTCATTGCTGCAAGCATCCAGAAACGATGACGCTACATGCACAGCGTGTAACTTCACGCCCAGTGCATCTGCGATCACCTCATGAATCTGGTTCCACGTCACCGACTCATCGGAGGTGATATGTACCGATTCGCCAATCGCATGAATATTGCCCATCAGTCCGATGAATCCGCGAGCAAAATCCTCACTGTGCGTTAGCGTCCAGAGCGATGTGCCATCTCCATGGATGATGATCGGCTTGTTTTGCTGCATTCGGCGTGCCACCTGCCAGCTTCCTCCGGCACCGTGTACACCAAGGGGTAGCGAACGATCGCTGTACGTATGACTCGGACGCACGATGGTGATCGGGAAGCCCTGCTCGCGATATTGCTTCATCAGATAATCCTCACAGGCGATTTTGTTGCGTGAATATTCCCAGTACGGATTCGCAAGCGGCGTCCCTTCCGTAATCCGGTAATCCGACAATGGTGTCTGGTACGCCGAAGCCGAGCTAATAAAGATAAACTGCTTCGTCCGTCCGGCGAATAGCCGATAATCCCGCTCCAACTGCTCCGGCACAAACGCAATAAAGTCTGCTACCACATCGAATTCCAGCTCCTCGATCAGGCTTGCCACCTTCTGCTCATCTGCAATATCTGCCTGCAAGATATGCGCACCTTCCGGCAAGCCCTCATTGCGATTGCCCCGATTGAGCAAATATAATTCATGTCCCTGCTCCAGCAATTGCTTCGAGATATCCTCACTAATCGTTCCCGTGCCTCCGATAAACAATGCTTTCATTGTCGCACCTCCATGAAATGAACTACGCTGTTCGATCTTTCATCCCTTTATCCCAGTCTCCTGTTGCGATCCACTCTAACGAATCCGAGCTGGTCTCACTGCCCATTTACCATACCACGCTCAAGCAAGCGGTTACAAATGATCGTATGATGTAAATATGTCCAGATCACACTTCGTATGTACAGTGTGCGAGATGACTTCCACACTCACACGCGCTTGATGCGGCTTATCCGCATAGTACATAAAATAATTCTTCAACTGGTAATATTTGTGGTTCAAACTTATATTTCTTCTTTATTAATCCTGTATGAACTTATCCCCCAATAAGGAGCGACATAAATGAAAAGCAAATTCCGCACACCTGCTCTCCTGCTTGTTTGCCTGTCTCTACTGTTCAGCTTTGGTATCGCTTCCAATGCTTCGGCAGCTACGGCAAAAACGACCAAGACGCTCGCCGCTGATCTGCGAGCAACCTCTGCCAAAGTATTCGGCGAACACAGTTACCTGACGATGCTTGCCATGCAAAAGCAGCTCAAGCAAGCTCCAGACACCCAGCAAGCAATGGCTGCACTGAACGCCAACACCAACAGCATCGCCTCCCTGCTCACCGGTACATATACCGATGCTGCGGCTGCCCAGTTCAAGGCCCAATGGAACACACATAACCAGCGCTTTATCGAGTACGCTGTCGCTATTCGGGACAAAGATACGAATAACCAGAAGGGCGCACTCGCTGGCATCAAATCCACCAGCTCCATGATGGTAACGATCCTCAAACAGCAAAATCCATACATCAACGAGCAAAAGCTGCTTAACGACTTAACCGCACATAACAATAGTCTCGTTCGTTCCTTTGATGCCTATGCCAAAGGACAATATGCGACGACCTACTCGGAGGTTCATGCCGCTTACGTACGTGCAGGCACCGTTGGCGCCTCGATCGCTACAGCGACAGCCGAGCGCTATCCAACTCGTTTCAAACGCTCAACCACACAAACCGATGCCGCTTATTTCCGTCAAAAAACGGGCGAGGCCCTCGGTGAGCATGCGATTCTGTCCATTCTCGTTATGCAAAAGGGCAATGACAACGCACCTGATCTGGCTGCGGTAAAGTCGTTACTGAACCGCAATACCGACATGTTAACTGCGACGCACAAAATGATTTTCGGTAGTGCCGCAGGTCAGACGTTCAACACATTGTGGAACCGCCATATTATGGACTACCAGATGTATCTGGAAGGTACGCTGACAGGCGATAATGCTAAACGTCAGGCAGCCAAGGACGATCTGGGCAAATTTGTTGCGGATCTGACAGCATTCCAGACCAGCCGCCTGCCATTGCTGAATAAAACAGCGACCTATCAGGCCAATGCAATGCACGGTGCACATGTGATCACCGCGCTGGATGCTTATCGTGCAGGCGATTATGCCAAATCGTACGAAGCATTGCGTACGGGATACAATCATATGTGGAAGACAGGCAATACGCTGTCCGAAGCGATCGTGAAACGGTATCCAGCCAAGTTCTAAATGGACGACTCCAGCAACATACACGCTTGATTTCGATACGAAATAGATCAGGGCTACCGGATAATTCGGTAGCTCTTTTCAATGACTTGACCGACTTTTTACTGATTTTCCATCGAGTCTGAGCTACTACGGTAGCTGAATATAAGCTACTGCTTTATTCATTGCTCAGGGTCTATCCGATGACTTTATGTTAGACAACATGCTACTATATTAGATAGGCAAATCGGAGGTATCTATCCTGATCAGATAGACAATCAGACATTTTGCTTTAGCTTGTCTGCTCATATATGTAGCAAAGGAGATTGATCTATGCACACGTCTAATTCCGACGAACACGTCCATTCTTCCGCCAAACGATCTGCTCGCGAATTCAAGGGCTGGGCAATTGCAATCGTGCTCGCGGTCATTATTGCTTTTCTGGTACGCATGTTTGTGTTTGAAGCTTTTATCGTAGATGGGCAATCGATGGAGCCTAACTTCCATACGAATGAGAGAGTGATGGTGAATAAGATCGTCTATTCCCTGCACGATCCAGAGCGTGGTGAAGTGATCGTGCTTCACGTTCCGTCACGACATAGCGACTTTATTAAACGCGTGATCGCTGTAGGTGGAGATGAAGTTCGCGTACAGGGCGATACAGTTACTGTGAATGGTAAACCGATCACAGAGCCCTATATCGCGCAGGCCATTGCAGCCGCCAAGCAGCAAAATACGGCGTACAATATTAACAATTTCCCGTCTACTGAGGTTCCGAATGACAAAGTGCCGGAAGGTTATGTATTTGTCATGGGCGATAATCGCTCCCACAGTCAGGATAGCCGAATGATTGGTTACATTCCGCTGAGCGATGTGATTGGGCGCGCAGATCTGATCTTTTGGCCAATAGCGAATGCACAACGAATCGTCCCCAATGAACCGACATAATAAAAGGCAGTCTCGATTAGCGAGACTGCCTTTTTGATCTACCTGCCATAATAATTTACTTCGCGTTCTCCTGCTCCCAGCGAGCCACTTCCTCGCGTACCATCGGAGCGACTTCTTTACCGAGCAGTTCAATCGCACGCATCACATCATCATGGTTGGACATCGTGCCGACCGGTGTGTGCAGCATAAAGCGAGTGATGCCAACTTCCTTGCGTAGATGGATGATCTTCTTCGCCACAGTCTCCACATCGCCCACATACAGCGCGCCTTCGAAGCTGCGGGCAGCGTCAAAGCTAGCGCGAGTATAAGGGCCCCAGCCGCGTTCGCGTCCAAGTGCATTCATTACTGCCTGTGTAGATGGGAAAAATTTGTCTGCTGCGCTTTCGTTGGTATCTGCGATAAAGCCGTGTGAGTGTGATGCGACCGACAGCTTGGAAGCATCATGTCCGGCATGAGCAGCCGCCTTGTAATACAGCTCCACCAGCGGTGCAAATTGTGTTGGACGACCGCCAATAATCGCCAGCACCAGCGGCAGTCCGAGCAAGCCTGCACGTACAACGGATTCCGTATTCCCGCCACTACCGATCCAGACTGGCAACGGGTCTTGTACCGGACGCGGATAGATGCCGCGGTTATCGATCGCTGGACGGTGACCACCACGCCAGGTTACTTTTTCAGATTGCTGAATTTGCAGCAGCAGTTCCAGCTTCTCATCGAATAATGCATCATAATCATCCAGATTATAGCCGAACAGCGGGAATGACTCGATAAACGAGCCGCGTCCAGCCATAATTTCGGCACGTCCATTCGAGATCGCATCTACGGTAGCGAATTCCTGAAACACGCGTACCGGATCAGCCGATGACAGCACCGTTACGGCGCTGGTCAAGCGAATACGCTCGGTACGTGCTGCCGCGGCTGCAAGAATAACCGCTGGAGCCGATGCTGCATAATCCGCACGATGATGCTCTCCTACGCCAAAGATATCCAGACCTACTTGATCCGCCAGTACAATCTCATCCACGACCTGACGAATGCGCTCGGCATGACTGATCGTCTTCCCTGTCTCGGTATCCGGTGTTGTCTCTACAAATGTACTAATGCCTATTTCCATGTTCGTTAGCCTCCCAGTATTGGTTGTATCTTTTGAATTGGACTGTATCTATTCCTTACATCCTGTAGTTGCATCTTAATAGTTGTATGTTGTTGTTCAACTTCATATATAAGTCATGCGAACGTTTAAGTCATGCAATCGTTCATCGACAAACAGGTACGCCATGTGTATGTCCACTATGCTGGTGTCCGCCAAATATCTTTATTTCAAAATATTAGATATCTTTATTTAAAACTATTTCAGAGTGCAATGCAAGTGTTTCTGCCCATTCTGTCTATAAAACATCATATCGTGTCCGTTTGCCATGACAAATAGCCCGCTGCGCTCCGTGAGCGTACAGCAGGCTATTCAGACTATACGGATTCATTTATGAACATGTCGATATGTGATCATGGCGATCCATTCCTCCGTATGTAGACATGTTAGTACGTAGACATGCTTGCTAATCAAACCTGCGTAGTAATCAGGCTTTTTTGACAAATTCGGACTTCAGCTTCATCGCACCAAAGCCATCGATTTTGCAGTCGATATTATGGTCGCCTTCTTCGATCAGGCGGATGCTTTTGACACGAGTGCCGATTTTCAGAACAGACGAGCTTCCTTTAACTTTGAGGTCCTTGATGACCGTCACGCTGTCGCCGTCCTGTAGGATATTCCCGTTAGCATCACGTACGACAAATGCTTCTTCCGCTCCGTTCGTTTCACCGCCTGGTGTCCATTCGTGTGCGCATTCCGGGCATACGAGCAGACCGCTTCCGTCCTCGTAGGTGTATGCGGAGTTGCACTCCGGGCAGTTTGGCAATTCGTTCATGTTTCATTTCTCCTTCATGGTTTGGGTGCGCCTATTTTCCCACAGACTGCATCATCTGGCAATGTCGGATATTTCCATTCAAATTGCAGATATTTTTGGAAAAGTAACAAGTTTTTCCTGAAATGCTCGCCAATCTGTTAAAGGAAGGAAGCGCGGTGGTATACATGAAAGAACGACAAAACGAGCGATGAAAGGGAGGGTGGCATGAGCCATTACATTTTGCAGGCGCTGACGCTGCGCAATGCGATGCGTCTGGTACGTCCGATTGCAGTGCTTTGCTCCAGTGTGGCGATTATTTTCTCCGGCGTTTTCCCACTGCTTACATACGGAGACGTTCCCGTGTCCACCATTGTGCTGATCTCTGCCGTGCTGCTGGTCGGCTGTATTCTGATCCACGGCATGCTCACGCATGCGCTCAATGATTATACCGACTACCTGTCGGGGACGGATCAGCTTAGCCCGGCGATGCTGTCCGGCGGCAGTCGTGTTATTCAGGAGGGACGCATCACGCCGGGACTGCTGTATCGGTTTGGTCTGTGGCTGACGGGCATTTTACTATTGCTCGATGTGATCCTGCTGCTAACCGGACAGTATCGATTGGCGATTTTATTGCTGGTTGGCATCTGGGGAGCCGCATCATATTCACTGCCTGCACTGCGGCTCAGCTACTATCCACTCGCCGGCGAATGGATCAGCACCTTTCCGTCCGCCCTGTTTCTCGGACTGGGCGGCGCATGGCTGGCAACCGGTGAATTCCCACTCTGGTCAGTGCAAAATGCGACTATCAACGCCCTCTACTGCATCGCCTGGGTGATGGTGCATCATATTCCCGATCTGGACGCCGACCGTCAGGCTTCGCCAGTCAAGCGTACCAGTGTTGTCTGGTGTGCTGACCGCTGGGGCATAGGGTTCAGCCGCTTGCCTGCAATAGCGTATATGCTGCTTATCGCGCTCTGCTCGATCTGGCTGGCAATGAGCGGGCGATATATTGCTGCTATCGGTATCGGCATCATCGTGCTGCTATCGATCTGGTGGATCTGGAAAATGGATGTCCAGCAACCCGGTTCCGTCACTGCCTGTGAAAAAAAACTGCTGCTACTCGCTATCGCCGGAGCAGTATTGCTCGGCATTTTCGTTTAATCCGAATGAACAAACAAAGCCTGCAACTGGACGGTTGCAGGCTTTATTAACGTATGCTGTATGCTGTGCTGTTACGATGCTATTACAAAATGTCCTCTATCGCTCTCTTACGCATGTACAACGAACGCACGTCTACCGTACCCTGGGATGATGGCTGACGTAGCGCCTCCAGCACCACCTGCGCCTGATATCCATCGTAAAAGTCATAAATCTGACCCGACTGACCTTGCAGCAGCTTCACAATCTCACCGAAAATCGGCAAATGACTTTGTTCCGCCGGAATCGATGGCTCCACTTGTTGCGGGGCTTGACCGACTTCGTTCCAGTAGAGCTGATCCCAGTTTTCCAGCGCCATATCCCCCTGCTCGCCGTGCACCAGCAGCGAAACACGCTCCTGTTCCACCTGCCCGCTGTGCCCTGACAGATGAACACGCAATCCACTATGCAGCGTCAGTGTCGCCTTTACTTCCTGCTCGCATTGCTGTGGATCGTCCGGATAGACCACATGACTTTGTACATGTGTAATCTCGCCAAAGATCTGCTGGATCATATGAATCCAGTGCACCCCTACCTCCAAAATAAACCCGCCTTGCTGACGTGTAGAAATCCAGCTATTCTGCTGCCATGCACGCGGCCACTGTGGAAAATGCAGCAGCAATTCCAGCTCGCGAATATCGCCGATTCGCCCTTCATGTATCCATTCGCCCAACTGCAGTACAGCAGGCTCCTGTGGAAAGGAAAAATGCACTGCATGCAGCTTGCCCGACTCTACTCCGCATTCCAGCAACGCCCGCGCTTCCTCCAAACTGTTCGCCAGCGGTTTTTCGCAAAATACAGCAATGCCCCGTTCAAATGCCGCGACTGCCGCATCGTAATGAAAAGCAGGCGGCACAGCGATGTACACCAGATCCGGCTTCATTTCATCCAGCATCCGAATATATTCCGCCGCCTCGTATTCGCTTGCGCCCGTTTCCGCTACCGCACGGCTACGCTTGTCACCATCCGCATCACACACGGCGACCACCTCCGCCTGCTCGGCATAATGTGGCAACCATGTATAGATCAGTCTCTCGCCCATATTACCCAGTCCGGTAACGGCGACCCGAATTTTACTCATTATCATTCTCCTATTCTTGTTATATATGTAGTTAAAGGATCGATCACCAATTTGCCTTCAACCTGCAAGCGATCAAGAAAGAGATTGCAATAGAGAATGAAGAAGGAAATCGCAAAAGAATGTAAGCAAAAGGCTAAACAAAAAAGTCACTACTCTATGCATCTTATATATCCTGGCTATATGTATCTTAGCACTTCCAGCGCAAGTTGGTCACATCGTTGCAAGCAAAAAGCCGCTCTCAGAGGAGAACGGCTTGAGGATCGAACAAGCGGGTAGACTAGCTATGTGTAAATCCGTAACTCAATACTCGTCAAAAAACGTCTGGATTTGCTTCGGATCTTTCGTTTGCGTCAATGCCAGCATAAGCAGAATACGTGCTTTTTGCGGATTGAGCGAGTCGGATGAGATCATACCGTTCTGGTCATCCTCAGTCGAATGGGTCACAACACCGCTACCGGTACGAGTCGAACGAACGACCGCTACACCGGAGGCAATAGCCTTGATCGCACCTGCTTTGGACGGCTTGGACAATGAGCCATTGCCGCTTCCGGCAACGACGATGCCTTTGGCACCAGCCGCTACGGCTGCATCGTACAGGTAACTGCCATTATTCTGATACTCGTACAAAATATCCACCTGTGGCAATTCCGTCAGATCGGTAATATTGAATACCGAATCAGCAGTATGCTTGCGGGTCGGCTCGTTATAAAAGAATACTTTGCCACCGGATACGACACCCAGATAGCCCTGCTCGGTCGATTTGAACGTGTCTGTGCCTGTCGTATTCGTTTTTGTAATATAACGTGCTGCACCGATACGGTCGTTCAATTCGATCATGACACCTTTACCTTTGGCTTCCGGTGTGCCAGCGATTTTCACCGCATTGTACAGGTTAAAGGAACCGTCCGCACTGATCGCTGTTGCCGGACGCATCGCTCCTACTACAACGACCGGCTTGTTGCTTTTGACAACCAGATCGAGGAAGTATGCTGTTTCTTCCAGCGTATCTGTGCCATGCGTTATGACCACACCGTCCACATCGTCGGAAGCCAGCAGCTCATTGATGCGTTTGCCAAGCTTGAGCAGGATGGCATTATCCACATCCGGGCTACCCACATTGGCGATCTGCTCGCCGGTTACATTGGCAATATCCTTCATCTCCGGCACGGCATTAATAAGGGTATCGATACCGAGTGCCCCTGCCTTATAGCCGGTTACATCGGTATTGGAGGACGAGGAGCCCGCAATCGTACCGCCAGTCGCCAGTATTTTAATGTTAGGCAGGTCTTTGTTGACCGGAGTGGTTGCTGTCGCGGTTGCCGAAGCGGTTGTACTCGCTGCCGCGGATACATTTGATGTTATAGATGCTGACGTTACGATCTTGCTTGCTGTCGTCGGTGTTGCCGCTACCGCCGATTCCAGTGTGATTGGCAGCACCAGTGCTGTTGCCAGTACAAATGCCCCTACATTTCGCGTCCAGCCATTCCATTTAATCATTCGTATTCCTCCTTAGAATATGGGTTAAGTATTACACGCTGTACGACTGCCCTGACTTCTATGTATACCTTTCACTTCAGGCAGCACATGCATCAATCACGCCGTATATGTATTCCGATACAATTGTGGATATCCACCTCCTATACATTAGCTTCAAAAGCAAGACAATAATATGTAAGATTAAGTTACATATTATTGTCTGTTTCGAGGTAGAGTATAATGAAATTATTCATTTAGCGTCAAGTAAATTTACATTAATATAAATGTTCATGCATAATATGCAAATTAGATTTTGGAATTAAAGGTAGATATTCCTATACGGTGTAGTTCTTTTCTCTGCAACATCATAATATTCATCTCTTACCCTCTCCATTCGCTACCATGCTCACCTGCAAGCACACACAAACGTTTTCCACTTGTTTAACTGAAAAAAATGCAAAAAGCACATCCTGCAATCTGCTTCTACAGACTGCTTATGTGCTTTTATCGCATAGTCATACGGTGGCTAGTATCGATTCATTTCGATTGTAAGCAGCAGCTACTGCTACGCGGACACAGATGTAAAGGCAGTAAACCTTCTATTCCATACCCAGTACCTGCTTCTCATACGATTCAAATGCATTTTCCAGACCCATAATGACATTCTTGATCTTCATATAGCCGCGTGTGTATGGCTCAGAGTCGCGGATCGCTTCCCACATATAGTGATACGATTCCATATCTTCCGTTTCGCAAACGACAAAGTCCGTATAGTCCTTGCCCGGCAACGCTTCTGCATCGAAGAAGCGTACGTTCACCCGATCCTTGTAGCTGTTTATAATTTGCTGCAAATCCTCAGCATGTACACGTCGTTGCTCGCGCGGCAGAGCCAGCCAGGCAGGGTAGAATTCAAGTAAAACGATCATCATGTAACGCATAGGTGGTTCTCTCCTTTATTGCAGTGGCAAGTGGCTTGATCTGCCTCTACTGCTTGATATATGTACAGTGTAGCGCCTGATGGAGTCCCTGTGCATTAACACAGGTTAATGACAGAGGCAGAAGCTCATCATACTCTGATCGTATTACTCCAGGCTTTCCTGATGGAGGATGCGACTGAGGGAGACGGGAGAGATGCCAATATAGGAGGCGATGTGGTACTGGGGAATGCGCTGTTCAAGTCCGGGATATTTATGCAGGAAGGCGTGGTAACGTTCTTTCGCGGACAGGTAGAGCAGCTCGCGTTCGCGTTCTTCTTTGCGTATGTACAGGCGTTCCACGCTCAGACGTACGAACCGTTCCCAGCTATGATGCTGTTGCATCAGTTGCTGGAGAAGCTTGTGCTCCATCTCGATTACGAGCGAATCCTCCAGCGCCTCGATTGTAAAGGAGGATGGCTGGTGTGTGATCATCGCCGCATGGGAAGTGGCAAAGTCTCCTTCCAGTGTAAAAGCAACATTGTACTCGCGTCCGTCCTCCAGCGGATAATACAACCGAAACAGTCCTTTTACGCAAAAATAGGCCCGATCTACACCCTGTCCTGCTTCGATTACCTGTGTCCCTGCGGCTATATCGCGCAGTGTCGTGTGCTCTTGCAGGTGCTTCCACTGTGATGGCGTCACGTCCGCTTGCATCGCCAGCCTGTACAATGCTGCGTAGTTATCATTTACATCGATAGGGATATCCATCACCATGCCTCCATTTTGTCGATATTCGGTATACGATAAGGTTAGCTCAGACGGTCATCCAACGATTCAATCGCCAGTTGTAGTGCCGTTAAGCGACGTTCATTTAATGTTTTCTGCGGACTGCCTGCTTTGGCTCGGGCTAGCTGCTGTTCAATGGACGGAATGATGTGCTCCAGCACTTGTTTGGATGATAGTATATCGGCTTTGTCGTAATCGAACGGTTCGCCTCGCCAGAGCGCCTGTATACTCTCCAGACCTAGCTTCACGGCGTGTAGCCTTTTTTCGATTAGCGTTGTAGAGGAGCCTTTGGCGACTGTACTGTGATACGCATTGAAAAGCTTCGTATACGTGGACTGTAATGATGCGATGGACAGATTCTGTATTTCCAGACTAACCGGCTTCATCTATGCTCACTCCTCTATTTTATAATGTATCATTTCATCATCCGCTCGCTACCAGACAAATCAGACTACGATCCATCCTCCATAGTATCGTTTATCGTCCTGCTCCAGAATGATCAATCACCTTATTCTATCTTCACATCAAATTCTATCCTCACATCAAAATAGCATATTCACTGCGGTTCGTCATATTGCCCGTGAATGGATCTTTTGCCATATTCATTTGCATAAAATTTCCTATACATAAATCAATTGGAATGCTCTATACTTTTATTGTAAGCGTATACAAGAATATGCGTTTATCGTTTAATCGGTTCCTTGTTTCGTTTTATTAGGTTATGCACTTCGCTTCATCTATTTGCAACTTTGCAACCATCTCTACATACTTTTGCAGCAGACTGCGAATCAGTCGCTGCCCTTTTACAATCCAATTCAAGGAGGAACAATGATGCAGCATCATCGAAGCAAACGAATGCGAATGGGTGCAAGGCTAGGAGCGCTATCTCTATCTGCACTTCTGCTGTCGGGCACAGCCGCGCAGGTGACCCATGCAGAGGACAGTAATACGATCTCTAAGGAGGCTAGTGGGGTGCAGCACATTCATGTTGATGGACAACAGCAGTACCAGACGATGGATGGCTTTGGCGCTTCAGGCGCATGGAGTATCGATCATATCGGTTCGGAATGGTCGGACAAGAATAAGAAGAAGATTGCTGATCTGCTCTTTTCGCAGGATAAGGGCATTGGTCTATCGATCTGGCGCTTCAATATCGGGGCAGGAAGCACCGAGACGGATGGAGACATTATTGGTGATCCGTGGCGACGTGCTGAAAGCTTCAAGTCCAGCGCTACCGCTCCGTACGATTGGTCCAAGCAGGCGGGACAGCAGTGGTTTTTGAAGGCTGCCAAGCAGCGCGGAGTCAGCAAGACGGTGGCATTTGTGAACAGTCCTCCGGTGTGGATGACGAAGAATGGTCATGGACAGCCAGATGATTCGGTGGGCAGCACCAATCTGAAGGGGGATCAGATTAACAATTATGCCGTTTTCCTTGCGGATGTGCTGGAGCATTTTGATAAGCAAAAGCTTGGCTTTGATTATATTAGTCCGATTAACGAACCGACCTGGGATTGGAACAAAGCCGGGCAGGAGGGCAACCGCTACAATATGCAGGATATTAAGCAGGTGCTAACTGCGCTACACAAGGAACTGGAGCGTCGCGGACTGCATACCGAGGTGGATGCGATTGAAGCAGTCGAATACCTGTCCTTGCTCGACAATGATCTGTATGCACAATTCACAGGCAAGCCGGGCAGCCAGTATACTAGCGGAAACGCAGGTGGCAAGTATGAGGGTAAATACAGCGAATATATTCGTGAGCTGCTTGGCGATCCAGCTACCGCCGCGATGATTGGCAACAAGATTAGCGCACATGCCTACTGGTCAGATCAGCCCAATGCTGGCGATGATCGCCTCGTCCAGCTACGCAAGCTTGTACACGAAAATCTGGAGCGTTATACTCCATCCGCTGCGTTCTGGATGTCGGAATATTGTATTCTGGGCGACCGTGGACCGGGACGTGATCTGACGATGAATACAGCGCTGGATGTGGCGCGTGTGATCCATTTTGATATGGTAGAGACACAGGCGTCTGCATGGCAATGGTGGCTTGCTGTATCGAAGGAGGATTACAAGGATGGTCTGATCTACACGGATTACAATAATCCAGGCGACCCGGAATCGATCATCGAATCCAAGCTGCTGTGGACGATGGGGAACTATAGCCGCTTTGTTCGTCCAGGTGCTGAGCGCATCGCCCTTGACGGCGCTAACGATCCGAATGGGCTGATGGGCTCTGCCTACTACCATAACAAGGATCGTCAGCTATCGATGGTATTCGTAAACTACGGAAATGAAGCACGCACGATTCAGTTGGATATCGACCATCTGCCAGGTGGTAAGGATGTCAAACAGCTCAAGCCTTACCTGACGTCAGATACAACCGATCTGAAAGCGATGCCTGCTGTTCCAGTCAAGAAAACCGTCACGATCCCTGCTCGCTCGGTCATGACGCTTGTAGGCAATAACTAACGGATGGAATCGTTCATTGGAGCGTTTATTGGATTTTTAATTTGATATTTAATTCTGATGTTCGATTGAGTGAGCAACGGGTTGCTCAATCTAATATGTCATTTGCTCACTCATCTGATCGTTACGAGCTACACTGCAATCGATCCACATTGTAAGCTATCTACATTACAATTCATTACACTTCAAGCTAGCTACACTGCAAAGTAACTACATCAGCAAAACGCTATAACCAAACAGGCTTTCATCGACCACCTATTACCCATGATGTATATGGAGCAGGTGCAGATGAAAGCCTTCTTTTATTTTCGGGTATATCACTATTAGGATTCCAATTATGCTAAAATTTAGAGAATAGTACACAACGTATATCCAATCTCCTTCTCTTCCTCCTAAACCACAATGCAGATGACCATACATAATAAACAACACGTATATTCTATGTTCCATCTACCGCTTCTACCTGTTCTGTCCTATACTGTGTAATTTGCCTCTGTCCGCTGATGTCTCGATGCTGTGACGTTCATTTTACGGGAGGAGAGATGACGATGAATAAAAAGTCCGCTGCTCTGCTTGCTGTCGCCATTGCGCTTGTTGCCTATGTACACACTGCAAGCCAGCGTCATAATGTCTCCAAGTCGTCCTCCGATTGGTTAGCGAGCCAAACGACCACCCCCGCCACGCTTGCTCTTGCTAATAGCAGTAAAACCGAAGCGAAAGACAGCAGCCCTACCTCACCCGGAGCTTTACCTGCACGTACGATTACGAGTGAAAGCATGACACTGGATGGACTTGCCGCACAGATGTCCTCCGATACGAGCATTACGATCGATGAAGCTCGTCAATGGATTGAAGCCGATCAGAGTCCAGAGATAGGCAGCAATGATCAGGCGAGATATATCGTATTCACTTCCTTCTTCCACGCGACCGATGCCTTCACACCGTATATTAAAATCTACTGCGAAACCGAACAAAATGGCTCAAAACGATCGATCAAGCGCATCATTTCGTATCATCTGGTGCATGTATTTGGTAGCTTGAATAAGCCTTTTGCCGGTAATGTCGATGTGTTTCTCCAACGTCCTGATACGATCCATTATGTGGTGAACGGAGACTTTTACGAGCAGGGAATTACGACAACTCAGCTCAATATGAACCCGGATGGTCTGATGCGATTAACGTATTCGATTACAGGCTCAGAGCAATGGTATGCATACGTATATAGCGAACAGGATATTCGTTATCCTGAAGGGGATTAGCTCGAAGTTTGTATAATATGCTGTTAAACGAATCAAAGCTGCGGAGTTGTACATTCTCATCAGAGCTTGATCCCTTTGCTCAGTAATAAAGTGATAACTTCATCCAATATATAGAAGGCACCCTGCTCTGATCAGAACAGGGTGCCTTTGCTGTATATTGTCTTATTTCGTGCTGCTTGTCGAGCTATCTGTCGACATATTTCCTGTACCGTTATTCGTATCTGATTTTGCGCCGCCTGTTGCATCATCCGGACGCATCATTCCTCTGCCGCCACCAGGTCCAAAAGCTCCATTCGGATTGCTATCCGACACGCCGGATGCTGTCAGCCATGTTATTTTGTTTGCTATATCGAAGCTTACGACCTCTGTACCCCCACTGTATTCACCGTCTGCATACAGACCGTTGGTTGCAGTGCCTGTCGATTGCCCTCCGCTGTACAGCGTGTAGCTGCCTGCCTTCAAGGCTGGTGAGCTGATCACGATGGACTGGTACTCCTTATCCGGTGCAAAGGTCAGCACATTATTGCCTGCGCTATCCTGCAAATGTACAAGTGTGCCTGCCGCCTGCGTTGCCGAGTAGCTCATCGCGATCGAGTATTGAGAAGAGCTATCCGATGTGGATTGCAGCATACCGGAGCTACCGGCAGAAACCAGATAGCCGCCAGTCATTTCAAACGTACCGTCATAGTCGAGCGCGCCGTTACCGTTATCGGTTGGACCATTCACGATGACCGTACCGCCAGACATCTTGATCGAGCCATTGGCATCCAGTCCATCTCCTGCTGCATCCACATACAACGTACCGCCGCTAATGTTCAGCAGCGCATTGCCTGCTGATTCAGGACCTCCAAAGCCCATACCACCTTGCGGCGGACTTGGCGGCTGCGAGCCTGTCGCTTGATTGTCCGTTCCTGTTGGTGCTGTCGATGCTGCTGTTGCAGACGTACTTGTGGTAGCTGCGTCGCCTGTCGATGTTGCCGCTGTACCTGCACTGGATGCGGACTGATCGGTTGACTGCGCTGCATCGGTGGTCGTCTTGTCCGTTGTTTTCGTATTATCAGTCGTTGTCGTCTCGGTCGTCGTTCCTTCAGATGCGTTAACTCCATCATCTGTAGCTACAACGTGAACATCGCCGCCACTGATATCAATCGTTGTGCCTTCCAGCCCTTCGTAGCTGTTCACGATATCGACTGTACCGGCTGTAATACTCAGTGTCGTCTCAGCATGTATGCCATCATCGCCTGTCGTTAGCTGGAGGGAGCCGCCATTGATCGTGACACTGCCGTTACTGTGCACACTGTCATCCTTGGCATCGATTGTGAATGTACCACCATTGATGACAAGATCCGTTCCTGCCTTGAGTGCCTTGGCACTATCTGATGACGTGGATGTATCGGTAGCGGCGCTATCCTCTGTCTTCGCTGTCGCAGCATGGGTTGCCTTGCTCGTAGCATTGGACTTAGATGCAGTAGCAGATGAAGTCGTCTGCGCACTGCTTGCAGTCGCATTCGATGTCACCGTGCTTTTGCCTGCACTACTGGTACTGCTGGAAGCCGCCGTATTCGTGGCGTCATTCGTAGTCCCTGCATCGCTTCCTGTACCATTTGGTGCACTCATAGCACCCGTATTTCCTTGATTATCTGCACCCGGCATCGCTGGCGGTGTGCCACCAAAGTCCATACCTCCCGGCGGCATTTCCTCTGTATGTGGCTCAGCCTTTGCACTACCGCCACCGGTTGTAATCGTATACGTACCTTTATCGGCGACAAGCGTGGTTTCCGCTTGAATACCATCGTTGGCTGCTGTGATGTTGAATGTACCATCTGCGATGGCTACAAAGCCCTTATCTGCCTCTGTATCATTGGTTGATTTGATGCCGTCGCCACCTGCGTTGATTGTAAAGGTGCCCGCTTTGATCGCAACCATATCTTTACCAACGATACCATCATCGGCTGCATCAATCTGGAATGTACCAGATACGATTTTCAGATCGTCCTTACTTGTGATGCCATCCTTATAATTCGCATCAATATTTAATGTACCTGTGCCGTTGATCGTCAGATCGGCTTTACTGAACAGAGCGGCACTTGGCTCATCTGCCGAGCTGTCTGCGAATACATAATTTGCGCCATCGGTCAGTGTATTTGTCGTGCCATCCTGCAAGGTAACAATCACATTGTCTGCCTCTTGAATATAGATGGGCGCACTATCTTTGTTCGTGATGCTCGCGCCGTTCAGCACGATATGCACATCCCCTTCAGCCGTGCTATTAACGACAATCTGTCCATCGGTCAGCTTACCGCTAATCACATACGTACCTGCACTGGAGATCGTCACCGTGCTGCCAGAGGCTTTAGCACCTGATCCGGTGACCGTTGCTTTTGTTCCACTCAGCTTGATTGTAGTCGAGCGATCTGCGCTCCATTCTGTGGAGAGGTCTTTATTTTTAAACGTGACCAGATCGGCACTTGTCGTTTTGACCGGAGTCGTTACAGTGGACGTGCTGACTGTGGTTGCCGTAGAGGTTGTAGCTGCGCCTGTCGCACTGGTGGATGCGCTTGTGCATGCGGACAGAATCGAGGCAAACAGGAGCAGTGCGCCGAATACAGTGGTGATTTTTTTCGGGATTGACGTTGTTGTTTTAGACTGTGACGGAGTGGATGCTTTCAGTTGATTAACTTTTCTCATCGGAATCTTCCTTTCGTCTATGCTTTCTTTTTGTTATATCTTCCCTGATGTGGTTTCGTTCTTATTAGAAATGCACTTGTACATTGTTATATGATCAATATTCATTGATTGGCGAAGGACTCATTGTCAGAGACAGATCCAGATTGCCGTTACGGCAGCGAATTTCGTCAAGAAAGGCTTTCTGGTCAGTTGATGATTGCATCGTGACCGTGTAGATCAGCTCATACAGACTGCCCAGCTCGGTCGTACGAATTTTCTTCAGCTCCTGCTGTACTCCAAAGCGGTTAAATACCTCGTTAAATGCTTCCTCGTAGCCCAGATTCTCAGGAATCGTTACCTTGAGCGTGCGCTGCATCGTTTTACGACTACCAAAGTTCAAGCGATTCAAGATGATCATCATCACGCACAAAATGATCGTAAACAGGATCGCGTAGCCATAGTAGCCTGTGCCTACCGCAAGTCCGGCTGCCATCGTGAATAGCACATAAGCGATATCCTTCGGATCACCAGGCGCACTGCGGAAACGGATAATCGAGAACGCTCCGGCAAGACTGAAGGCGCGAGCGATATTGCTTCCGATCAGCAGGATAATAATCGCCACGATCGTAGGCAGCAGCACCATCGTCAGGGTAAAGTTTTGCGAAAATCCAGAACGGTTTGTGTACATATACGTAAGGCTAATAATGCCGCCCAGTACAATCGAGATCACGATCGTGATCAGCGCATTGCTTAGTGTAAGCTCAGTAGCACTGGCACTCAGTGTACTGTTGAATAGATTATCAAGCATATTGAATCGTCTCCTTGTCGGTCGGAATATGA
Organism: Paenibacillus sp.; assembly: GCA_039595515.1. GTDB lineage: Bacteria > Bacillota > Bacilli > Paenibacillales > Paenibacillaceae > Saccharibacillus. Next base: position 21,902 of record JBCNLJ010000080.1, read on the forward strand.
ATGGTCGGCTGCTGTGTCGGTACGAGCTGTGGCTTCACCAGTGTAGCGACAGGCTGACGGCTACGAAGTAGCTTTTTGTACTCATTGCCGTATTTGGAAAAGCTCGTCCGATACAGCCCGTGCTTGGAGAGCAAGCGGGAGAGCCAGAGCGGCACAGTATTTTCCGCTTTAACCTCCATCAGCCATTGATCCGGCTCCAGCAATTGCTCCCCGTAATCGCCCTGCTCCAGCTTCAGATCGTAGCGGCGACAGCGAATATTCGTATCAAAGGTAATGCGCAGGTCGCGACTTTCTTTACTGAACAGCGCCTTACGGTCATATGATAAATACAGCTTCGGCGCCAGATCATACAGACGCAGGAAGTAGGTAATCTCGTTCACCACCTGCTTATTCATATACTCCTGCAATGCGGGCGCGCTCCCGGTGCGCACAAAATCATAGGCTTCATCCAGCCGTAGCGCTGTACGCCGCTTATTTACCAGTCCGGTAAATTTCTTTTTGATCTCCAGATAGACACGATCCGTTTCCTTCGGCACGCCATACGCACGCAAGCGAAGCTTTTCCTTATATTTGGGCTTGGACAGACTCGCCCGGATCAGCGTATCGGTCGGCGTATCATAATAGATATTGCTGATCGAATAAAAATCATGCTGCTTGTTGTATGCATCCAGCTCCATATATTCCAGCAAATCAGCATACAGCTCACTGAATCGCGCCGTATTCATCAAATACTTACTCTCATAGCGGTTAAACACCTCAATCGCCATCTTCATTCCTGCCTTTCATAGCTGTAGTAGGTTGTTAGCTTTATATTGTCGTCCATATCCAGGTTGCATAATGATGCGTGTCTGTTGCTGATAGTTGTATCTTAAAAGGGGAACCTTTAGTGAAACTTAAATATTTTACATTGCGTTAACAAATCTAAGAAAAAGTTGATTGAGCTAGAAATGGATGAATGTAGATGAAGTTTTCGTTGGATCGGAATAGGAGCAGATCCCATAGATCAGTCATAGAAAATGACCTTTACGCCACAACAAAAAAGCCATGCGCAGTAAGCACATGACTGTTGTTATCGTTTGGACCAGGTTACAACATTTCAACTTTATATCTATGATTGTTCAATACTTAATATCAATTGCCGTTCATCATCTATAAAATACTCACCCTGCACCAGCACGTCTGCCTTTGCATGATCGTATGTATGAATATAAAGGGCTTGATCTTCTGCCAACATCGTAATATCGGTCGTCAACACACCGTGATCCACAACGTCAATAATGCGACGAGAACCCGTATCAAGCTTCCACTCCGTATTCTTTTCTATGTTACTCAACTTCGTATACCCTTCATCTTCGTACACAGCATAGAGCGAATGATCCCACACATACAATCTATCGTATGCTGTATCCAATAATCGCTGTGTGGTCGTCCCATGCTGACAGTCATATTCAACTAGAACAGAATGACCCGTATTAAACTCACGAATCAATAGCAGCGCCCTGTCATCCCTCCACACCATATCCAGCAAAGCCTGATGAGGCTGAGATGAAAAGAAGAGATGCGCTGCCCAATCATGTTCGCCGCACTTCAGCATCTCAACAAGACGATCAACCTTGATCATCATACACTGCTCGGGCATCTGCTCCTCGCCGTTCTCCCACATCTGCTGCCGCTCATGAAGCATATGCTCACCGATTTTGACAAAAGCCCATGTCTGCTCGCTGGCGCGGTAATAGGTCATACTCTCAATAGCCTGAAAAAAAGCAGGCGGCTCCAGTTCCATCCACTTCTTCTGTACCGCATCAATCAAAGCAAACCGCAATCTGCGTTCCCCCGTAAGATGAAATACAACCAGCGCATGATGCTCATCCAGCGTATAAAAGCGTGAAACCGCCAGCGTATCAATCCACGCCCCCGGATATACCTCAACCTCCCCCTGCACCTCTGACCGATCCCACGAACAAATATATTCGCAATCGCCATTCCTAACATTTTTGCGATAACAATGTGTGACCAGCCCATCTTCACTACACGTTAAATAAAAAAATACCGACACATGCCGCCCTTCACTAATCTGGAACACGCGCGGCTCCGCAAACCTATACATCTGCACCTCATTCGTACGCGCATCATGGGACATCACTCCCCGATAAAACAAATATTCCTCCATATACTCATCCATATCAAAATCCTCAGCCGTATCATCCACCTTCGTCTGCAAGGAAAACAACCGCATATCCTCATACACACACTCCAGCATCCTCACCTGAAAACCAGAATCCACATCCACATAAAAAACCTGCACAAAACCACTCCTTCACACCCATAATTATGTATTATTGTTGTTAATACCATCTAATCTCATACGAACCTGCTATTACAGTGAAGCTGAACTACTATATTTAAGCTTCACTAAAGCTACCCTATGTATCCTATTTATTACGAGACGACTAGAAATAAAACTACCTAAATAAAGATTAATACAAACAAAACGATTTATTCTTTCAAAGAAGTATATTTTATTATTGCCCCACTACTGCCCAACTCACATTGCGGCTCATGCGTAAAATGGGAGTTGGCATCAAGCACAGAACGGAGGTAAGGAAATAAGGGAAAAGGACGACTTTGGAGGGGCGTGAATCTACATTATCTCCCTCATACGTAGATTCACGCGGCTCCACCGGAGTCCGTTCCCTTATTCCTTACCGGAGTGGTTGATGCCTCACAACTCCCACAGCATCAGTACGCAAATACAATAACAAAGGACGACACCCACCATGCGAATTCTAATCGTAGAAGACGAACTGCATCTAGCCGAAGCGCTCATGCAGATTCTCAAAAAGCATAACTACTCCGTCGATGCCGTACACGATGGACGAACCGGACTCGACTATGCCCAGAGCGGTATTTACGATCTGCTGCTGCTCGATATTATGATGCCCGAAATGGACGGCATCAGCGTACTGCAAACACTACGCAGTCAGGGCGATTCGACACCTGTCATTTTACTAACCGCCAAAGGCGAAATCTCCGACAAGGTTACCGGATTAGACTATGGCGCAGACGATTATATCGCCAAGCCCTTTTCATCCGAAGAACTGATGGCGCGTATCCGTGCCGCATTGCGGCGTAAAGGTGAAGTACCGCCGGATGACTCGCTCCACTATGGCGATCTGGAGCTGAATATGGCGAATCTCAAGCTGGTCGTCGGTGGCAAGGAGATGAAGCTGAACCTGAAAGAAGCCGAGCTGCTGGAGCTGCTACTTGTGCGCAAGCAGTCGATCACCTCCAAGGAGCAAATGATCGAGAAGCTATGGGGCTTTGATTCGGAAGCCGAGCATAACAATGTAGAGGTATATGTATCCTTTCTGCGTAAAAAGCTGAATTTTCTGCACTCCACCACACGCATTCAGACGATTCGTAATGTCGGATATGTGCTTGAGGTGAATACGTGATGTTCAGACAGCTACGTAATCGATTTTTGATTTTGAATCTGGTGACGATCTCGATTCTGATGCTCGTTGCCTTCGCCTCTATCTACTTCATCACCTATCGTGATGTGCAAAATGATATCCAGCAGGATCTCGGACGACTTTCCGAAGGATATCTGCACCCGAACGACCGCTCTCGCCCGGACATGCATAACAGCACTGGCACTGGCACTGGCACTGGCACTGGCACTGGCACTGGCACTGGCACTGGCACTGGCACTGGCACTGGCACTGGCACTGGCACTGGCACTGGCA
>JBCNLJ010000081.1:0-25111 GCA_039595515.1 Paenibacillus sp.
AATCGGAATGCTCGTCAGCAGATACGCTTGCCCATCAGCACGATATTGTGCGGACCGCTCGCCTGACTGCCCGGCAGGATCAGCCAGTAATTGCTCCGCCAGCCTGGTATATCGATCCGACTCGGCAGGAGGCGCGACATGACCATCGCCCGCATCAAGCAGCAACAGGCGCGAGCTATCCTCCTGACTTTTGCCAAATGTCTGCGGAGCCAGATCCGCCAGCCGCATATCCACCTGAATGACACCTGCATGATGCCCCTTCGGTAGCTCCAGCTCACGCAGCAACGATAGCTTGGGCGGATCAGGCTCCAGTGGACGACTGCTGTCACTTCGATCAAGCGCCAGATCACTGCGCTGCATATACCAGGCTTCCCGATCACCCAGCCCGTGCACCTGGCTGTACCACGGCGCATCAGTAACCCGACTTTCATGTAAAATAATCGGCCAGATCTCATACGTTTTCGGACTATTGCTATACAAACGCAGATGCAAAATCGACGGATTGTTAATCTGAATCTGAGCGAGGCGTGCATAGGAATTCTCATTGAATTCAATCAATTCGGCGGTAGGCTTATCCTGATTTTCCGTCAAATACTGAATGACTGCCTTATCCGATACGGCGAGCTGTGCGGCTCGCTCCATCGTCTCCAATTGCGTGGAGATCGTTTGCTTCTCATTGTGCAGCGTGTCTATACTTTTCAGGCGCGTATCCTGTATATAGGTTGTATTGATCTGCTGATACGAATAATACGACACCGCTACAGTCGGCAATAAAATAACGACAATATAGGCGACGATAAGCCGACTTTGTAGCGGTAAACTGTTCAATCGTCGAAACATACCACGTATGCTGCTTTGCCATCGATCCAAATGTACAGCTTCCTTTCCATTAAATATAAACGCTTACATTTCCAGTTCTATTGTACCGCAATTGCAGGAACATTTTTTAGGAAAGCTTAAACATCTGGTGGTGCTTTTTATAGTAATCGATAATAAATGCACGCAGACTCTGTGCAGAGGGGGATAACACCTTATTCTTCACCCAGAATAAACTGACCGAGTACGTGGGCGATGCGTCTGCAATACGAATATAATGCAGCTTGAATTGTCGGCATACCGAGATTGGCAGCACGGCAATTCCCTGATTAACCCCAATGATCTCGGTCAACAGATACGAATCCACCTCAAAGATGCTATTCGGCACAAAGCCAGCTCGCTCACACATCCCCCGTACGAACTCACTGTATTCCTGATTATCCGCCAGCGAAATAAACGGCTCCTGCGCGACCTCGGACAACGATAATTCCTGCTCATTTGTATACCGATGATTCACGGGCAGCACCAGCACAATATCCTCGTCAATCAGCAAATGGCTTTCGATCTCCTCATCTTCAATACTATGACGGGCAATTCCCAGCTCGATCTCTCCCTGCTTCAGACTGGACATAATATCGTTACGCATTTTGATCCCTTGATGTACGTTGGTGTGTGGATAAAGCCCGATATATTCGGTAATGAGCCTTGAGAGAAAGCGCGGATTGGAGATGGAAATTTTGATCGTATTGGATAGATGTTGCTCCTGCGACTGAATCTCGCGCTCTGCATTTTCCAGCTCGATAAAGATCCGATTGACATGCTTGAGCAAAATTTGCCCGGAGGCGCTTAATTGAATATTGCGCCCTTTACGAATAAACAGCTCCGTACCTAGCTCATCCTCCAGCCTTTTTATCGTTAAGCTTAAAGAAGGCTGAGCGATATGTAGCTGCCTGGCGGCGTTGGACATATGCTCCAAATAGGCGACCGTTTGAAAATATTTAAGCTGAAGTAGCTCCATCTATAACTCCCCTTTTCATTTATCACAGTAAATGTATATATACTTTATGATGTATTGGAAACTATGTAAATTAAAATGTAAAATAATCACATACAGATTAAACTCAAACTGCTAAGGCAGAATACGGATTGGTGAAAGGAAGGGTTTTAAAGATGAAGATCGATATTAACAATACGTTCAAAAATTTTAACACACCACTCACTGCACCAGCTTATCCCGTTCCAACGTATAAATTTGTCAATCGTGAATACTTGAATATCATTTACCGCACCGATATGGAAGCACTTCGTGCCGCTGTACCGGAGCCACTGGAAATCAAAGACCCGCTCGTCAAATTCGAAGTGATGTGGATGCCGGATGTGTCCGGTCTGGGCGCGTATACGGAAGCAGGTCAGGTCATTCCGGTTCATTTCAATGGTGAGGATGGCGACTATGTACATTCGATGTATGTGGACAATTTCCCGGCTATCGCCAGCGGACGCGAACTGACCGCTTATCCGAAAAAATGGGGCGCTCCGAAGCTGTATATCGATTCCGATACACTGGTCGGCACACTCGACTATGGCAGTCTGCGTGTAGCGACAGCAACGATGGGCTTCAAGCATTTTGAAATGGATAAAGAGCAGGCGAAACAGGAAATCTGCCGCCCTACCTTCATGCTCAAGCTGGCGACCGATTACGCAGGCAATCTGCGCATCTGTGATCTGGTACGTACGCAGATTACAGACATTACGGTTAAAGGCGCATGGTCTGGACCCGCACGTCTGCAATTGTTCGAGCATGCGCTCGCACCGCTTGCCGACCTGCCGGTACGTGAGATCATATCCGCTTCACATATTTTAACGGATCTTACTTTGAGTCCTGCAACACCGGTCTATAACTATTTGGAGCAAAAATAAACATTGGCAATAACAATGCTGGTGTACAGCAGCATAACAGGCTGGAGCAATCCTACTGATCAGGAATAAAAATAGAGATTGAACGCAGCACCCTATAGACTCGGCAACATCACAAGGAGGCAATCATCATGAGAATTGCAATTTTAGGAGCAGGCTCACTCGGCACAATCGTCGGCGCTTATTTGAGCGACGGTGGTATGGATGTGGAATTAATTGATACGTATGAAGCGCATGTAAAGGCATTGAATGAGCAAGGGGCTAAAGTTGTCGGTACGGCTGACTTTGCAGCTCCTGTCAAAGCGATCACACCGCAGCAAAAATCAGGCACCTACGATCTGGTGCTGCTGCTGACCAAGCAGCTCTACAATCAAGCGGTACTGGAAGAGCTATTGCCATTCCTGCATGAAGACAGCATCATCTGCTCCCTGCAAAATGGGATACCCGAGCAAAGCGTTGCTGATGTAGTGGGCAAGCATCGCGTCATTGCCGGCTCGGTCGAATTTGGCGCTACCTTTATGGAGCCGGGTGTATCGAAGCTGACAACCGAATATACTCAGTTTAAAAAATACGCCTTCCAAATTGGAGAGCTGGACGGCACCATAACCGAACGGATTCAGCAGATCAAAACTATACTGGATCATGTCGGCGGTACGCATGTATCCGACAATCTGGTCGGTACCAAATGGTCCAAGCTGCTGATCAACAACGCATTCAGCGGATTGTCCGCAGCACTAAACGGAGAATATGGACATATTCTGGATGATGAAACAGGGATTGTCAGCGCTGTGCACATTGCAGATGAGACGATCAAGGTCGGACATGCGAATGGCATTCACTTTGCAACGATGAGCGGATTCGATATCGCTTCGCTGGAGCTGCACAGTGCTGCTGATATTCCTGAACATGTGCGCACACTGCGCACGATGATGGAGCCTTCTCGCCTGCTGAAAGCGAGTATGCTACAGGATCTGGAGAAGAAACGCAAAACAGAGATTCAATATATTAATGGTGTCGTGCCACAGCATGCGGCAGGTACGGGAATTGCCACACCGTTTAATGATCTGGTCGTGAAGCTGGTGCAAGAAGCTGAGGCTCGTCAGGATGTGCCGAAGTTTGAGGAAAATATTCGGCTGTTCCAGCAGTTGATTCAAACAGAGACTGCGAAGTAATTTGCAATTTAGAGATTGATTCTGCGTCAACTGGTGGTTGGCGGCATGAATAATTATGTAGTTACTCGCTACTATATAGACGACAATCAAAGCACCGCCCGCCGACTCCAGTTTCTGGTCGGCGGGCGGTGCTTTTTAGCAGGCATCGTTTGTTCGTTATTGTTCTACATTTTTTGTTGGTTATTGTTCTACACTATTTAATGAGGGACGATTACTTATCCCCTTTTAGCTTTTCCAAATTCTTCTCATACTCTGCCTGACGGTACGCCTGTACTTTAGCAAAGCCGTATTCGTCGCGTTTGGTCAGATAGTTTTGGAAAAGTTGATCGAATTCGCTATCGGATGATGCGAGCAGAAGCTGTGGTAGTGTTTTGCCCCATAATTGTTCAATCTTGGTATTAATAATGCCTTCCGGTGAGTTACCGGTCGGATCGAGCTGGTCAAATTCAGAGCGGCTGACCGTCTTACCTTTGGTCCAGTCTTCCATTTGCTTGAATGGCTCGACGCTTTCTGGCTTCCACTGGTCGGTAATGTTCGTATCCATCTCCATCCAGTATTTGTGGGAAGCGCCGTACTGGGTATCAAACGCAGAGCGATCGCTATTGAGCAGCTTCAGCACTTCAGGCTTAAACACAGGCTTATCATTGACCATATCATACGTTACACCCGGCTCGCCCATGTACAGATCGCGCTGACCTTCTTCGCTAATAATGTATTCAAGGAAACGAATCGCACGCGCTTTGTCCTTCACGTCTTTGGAGATCAGCGTCAGCGTCCAACCGGAGATAACCGGGCCACTCAGTACAGGTGGGTCAAGCTTCTCGTTGGATGGGCCATCGACTGCGATATAGACGGAGTTCGGGTCTTTCGCATACAGTGCATTTTGCTGCGCACTAAAGTCACTCCGCTGATACAGCATCGCAAAATAACGCCCCTGCGCGATTTTCTCCTCCATCTGTGCACGCTTATCGATAAAGATATCCTTCGCGAGCAAGCCTTCCTGATTCGCCTGACGCAATGTTTTCAGCCATTTTACATATTCCGGATCAGAGGAACGGTCATACAGCTTGCCATCCTTTTCCATCGGTACATTGAGGAAGTTTTGCAAATAGCTTTCCAGAGAGTAGTTGCCGTTCTCGGTAAATTCATGCAGACCGAGTGGAATAAGCGGCTGCCCGTTTACTTCCGGGTACTTCTGCTTGGCCATCTCCAGCGCCTTCAGGAAGCCTTCCGGTGTGCGCATATCCGGCTTACCGAGCGCTTCGTACATATCTTTTCGTACGACAAATACCTGGTTGGAGATATAGTTTTCACCGTACTTTTTGAAGTCGGCTGGTGAGGAGGATGCGTTGGGATAACCATACACATTACCATCTGACTGCGTATACCATGATAGCTTGGCAGGATCGGTCACCTTGAAAAAGTATGGGTCATACTGATCAGCCAGCTCGTTCAGCGGCAGCACCAGCTTTCCTTCCATCATCTTCTTCACTGCATCCTCGCTCCATGCCAGCGTGATAAAGTCCGGCAGTTTACCCGAAGCGATCATCGTATTCAGCTTCTCGTTCTCATTCCCAGCAGGTACGATAAAGTTAATTTTGACACCGGTTTTCTTCGTTACATACTGGCTCGTAATATCCTTGCCCCAGTCGGTGCCGGTATACCACGAAAAGTTCATATACCAGTCAAATGTAATGGGCGATGTGTCTGCCTTCCAGCCCGGTTCGTTAGCAGATGCCTGCTTGACCGGTGTCTGATTCTCACTGGCACTCTTGCTCCCGCCACCAAAATAGGAGCACGCGGTCGTCAGCGTGAGCAGCCCTGCCATAAGCGCTGCAATCGCGGGCTTGCGCCAGGACGCGGCAGAGCGCTTGGTGGTGTTTCGTTCGGTATTGCGCATAAATGTTAACCCCTCTCGAAATTAGGTTTAGTGTAAAGGTAGACGCTTTTGAGCTTTTGAGCTTTTGAGCTTTTGAGCTTTTGTGCTTTTAGGCTTACTGTACAGGTGGAATGCCATAGGAATACAATCTGTACACTTTATTTCATACTCATCAAAGTCAGTGCCCTAAGATGACATAATAAGTACACCTATCCAGCTACATCGAGTTATAACTCCTTCTGCCGATCAGCTTTCCCACGATCAAAAAATAACTTACATCACTACATCAGCCCTTAATGGAGCCGATCATCATACCTTTTACAAAATACTTCTGTAAGAACGGATAGACAAACACAATCGGCATCGTCGTTACGACCATCGTCGCCAGCTTAATCGATTGCGATGTGACAGAGCGAATAATGCCGCCCGGCACCGCTGCCAGCATCTGATTCGAGCTGGATTCTGCCACGACACGATACAGGTATGTCTGAATCGGTTGCAGAGACGTATCGTTCATATAGATCATCCCGGTAAAATAGTCATTCCACTGATATACGCCATGGAACAGCCCAATCGTCGCAACCACCGGCATCGACACCGGAAGCACAACGCGCAGGAAGATCGACCAGTCGTTCGCTCCATCAATACGTGCCGCTTCTTCCAGTCCATCTGGAATCTCGCGGAAGAAGGTCATAAAGATAATCAGATCAAAAAAGCTAAACATTGCCGGAATAATATAAACCATGAAATTATCAAGCAACTGCAAATCCTTCATCAACAGGAACGTTGGAATCAAGCCCCCGCTGAAAAACAGCGTAATCGTACCGATCCAGATATACAGCTTGCCGCCAATCAGACCACGGCGAGACAGCGCATAGGCGACCATAGCGGTAAACAGGACGTGAATGACCGTACCGATGATCGTCTTGGCAACGGTAATCCACATCGCCTGCATAATGCCTTCACTCTGGAACACCGCTTTGAAGCTTTCCAGACTGAATATACGCGGCCACCAGTAAATGCCGCCCCGCATCGCATCTGTTCCTTCATTGAATGCATTGACAAGCACGTACCAGATCGGATACAGCGTAACGAAGCAGATGAAGATCATAAAGATCGCATTAAAGGTATCGAATAGAATTTCGCCGCGGGTTCGGCGGGATGAAGTTAGCATGGTCGGGTGCACTCCTTTCAATTGGCTGGTATTCAGGTTAAACTCCATGCAGCAACCATATATTCTGACCTCAGACGCTAATGGCAAATCGTATGAATCGTATGGCGTCAAGCAAGCAGGTGCTAAAGACCACACTCAAGATGTAACGACTACTCTATACAGCCACCACTCTATACAGGTCAGCAGCTTTAATTTATTTGAGATACATTACTTTTCAATAAAGCTCTCCTGCGATATATGCCTTTATCCTCTTAAATAGAATCCTTTAGTATCTTTCGCCAATCTATTGCCTAGAACAAAGACGTATTATTCAATCGCTTGGTCACCTGATTGGCAATGAGGAGCAGAATTAAGGCGATTACCGACTTGATCAGACCGATCGCTGTTGAATACGAGAACCGTCCGGATAACAGACCGGTCTGGTACACATAGATATCGATTACGTTACTGGCGCTTTCATTAAGTGAATTGCGCAGGACGAGAATCTGGTCGAAGTTGGAGTTCAGTACACCGCTTACTGCCAGAATGAACAGAATCGCAATTGTGCTCTGGATGCCCGGTAATGTGATGTACCACATTTTTTGAAAGCGTCCGGCGCCATCGATCGTGGCAGCTTCGTACATTTCCGGCGATACGCTCGCCATCGCTGCCAGATAAATGATCGCTGACCAGCCAAGCTCTTTCCAGATGTCTGAAATGATAACGATAGCCCAGAAATATTGCGGTTCTGCTAAGTACGAGATCGGCTGGTCGATGATATGCAATGCCAGCAAAATCTGGTTGATCACACCGACATCCGCAAGCCATGTGGTCAAAATACCACCCAGAATGACCCAGGATAGAAAGTGTGGTAAGTACGAGATCGTTTGAACGGACTTTTTGAAGCGGACAGATCGAATCTCGTTAAGAAATAGGGCGAATAAAATCGGTAATGGGAACCCGATAAATAGCTTGATCAAGCTAATACCGAGCGTATTGCGAATAACGTCCCGTAAATTCTCATCCTCCATAAAGGCTCGAAAATGCTCTAGCCCGACCCACGGTGCCGCGCCAATGCTATCCACGATATTAAATTCCTTGAACGCAATCACGATGCCGTACATTGGAATATAGTTAAAAATGAGCATCCAGACGACACCCAGTAGCGCCATAACCTGTAGATGCCGCTGCGTATACAACCGCCGAAACCAGCGTCGCATCCGTCCACCCGCCGTCGTCTTCGCCTGCGGACGCGACTTCGACCCGGTCTTCATCCCGGTTTCCATGATATCTCCCCCTTTTATATGTAAGCGATTACAATTATAGGTTTAATTATATCGGTGGGTGGGATAGGCGGGAATGTCTCATTTTTCGTATTAGGTGTCTCATTTTTCGGGTTCGAGCGTTAAAGGAGAGGAAGAAAGGTGGAGAGTCATATGGAGATAGTAAATAAAAGATCGATGTGGGGTGCTATTATGCGTGTTGTTGATTTATCAAGTATGTCCACGGAATGAAACAGACCTATACAAATATAAGGCACTCAAACTGATGTTGAGCACCTTGTAATTTGATAGTTATTTTCTACTATTTAACTTACAGGTATTTAAATTCAATTGTATTTATTCTTTTTTTTCATAACATGTATAATGCCATAAATGACACCACCTACAATTACAGCAGAGATAAGAGCAAGGAATATGGCTGATATAAAAGCTTGAACTACACTTCCTAAAGGAAGATCATTAACCATCACATTAAGACCATACAATAACAAAAAAATGATAAATGTGATCCAAAATGATTTGGAAGAAAGAAATTTCAACATTATCTCACCTCATTTAGTGAATCTCTTTATTGTAAAGAATTCCACCATTTTTATCACCTTCAAGATACAAATTAACATATACATCTTGAATGGTAAAACCATATCCTTTGATTTCTGCCCCCCAATGAAAATTGCCAGAAGCGTATACTCTTGATTTACCATTACCTATGCTTCGAACACCCTTGTCCCAATTACTTACCTGCCAAACCGAAGCTAATCCTTTTTTGTACCAAGCATCTACAAGATGTCCATTGGAATTTGCTCCATTATACGTAAAGTAACCCTTAACGCCAACCTCAAAGAGTTTCAATCCAAGAATGTTATTAGCATCATAAGTCCATGTTTTAATATCAGTTTGTTTACTTGCTTTAACAGCGCTGACACTGAAATTAGAACTTTGTAAATCTATTGGCTGGTTATTTGTAATCGATTCTACAAAATAAACAGGACTATTAGTAAAGATGATTTTCAATTCATCTGAAATTGCATACTCAGTAAAATTATTTTGTGCAATGTTATCTTTCATATATCCAATAAAATCTTGTTCTGGCGTAGTTATACCTTCACTTTCAGGTAAGAGTGTTTTTTGATTCTCTTGTGCATAATATGATGCAACAACTTCTTCATTTACGGGATGCTCACTAAAATACTTAGCAATCTCGCTTTCAGCATCTTCTTTTGTTTGAGGATTCAGAGATTGTAGATGAGCCAGTAAACCTTTTTGAATAGATTGAATATCACTTTGATACGAATCTTGGTTCGGCTCTGCACCTGCTGAAGAAATAATAGTAAATAAGGCTAGTACAATACTAAAAAGAGTCAAAGCTACTTTCTTCATTTCATAAAACCTCCTGCATATATCTAGTTGTAAGAATTTTAAATCTATATGTAAAATATATTTTGAATATTTTTCATAGAAAGGCATTCAAAATATATGAAAATGAAATCATTTAATATAGATAAAAATTTTCATATCCATATTATTGTAATATAAATGGTATTTAAATGTAAAATACATGAGAAGTTACTCATAGTTCCAATTCTCATAATCATAAAAAGAAGCTGTCCTATACAGTTGAATCACAACTGAGGACAGCTTCTTTTATGATAAATATATCAAGTCATTTTTAAAGCATTTAAATTCGTTCATTTGCTCGAAAGATAGTATTTTTGAAAACTTATTTTTTCAATCCAGATTAATTATACAAATCACTTCAAACTCGTACCTTTATTCTTATTATAAATATCAAACGCTACCGCCAGCAGCAATACAAGTCCTTTAATACCCTGCTGCCAGTCGATTCCCAGTCCGATCAGGGACATACCATTATTCAGTACACCCATAACGAGACCACCGATAATGGCGCCGAATACCGTTCCGATACCGCCGGCTGCGGATGCGCCGCCGATGAAGCAGGCTGCGATGGCATCCAGCTCAAAGTTGGTACCTGCGCGTGGGGTCGCTGCGTTCAGGCGAGCGGCGAAGATCAGACCGGAGATGGCTGCCAGCACACCCATGTTAACGAATACCCAGAAGGTGACTTTTTTCGTTTTGACGCCGGACAGTCCGGCTGCTTTTTCGTTACCACCAATTGCGTATACATGACGACCCATAACGGTGCGGTTCATCACAAACGAATAGATGATGATGAGCAGGAACAATAGCACAAGAATCGTTGGAATCCCGGCATAGCTTGCCAGTACAAACGTAAACAGGTTGATGATCGCGATCACGAGTACCAGTTTACCGATAAACAGTCCCTTCGAACCGGTATCGAAATTGTATTTGCGCTGTGCAGCACGACTGCGTAGTTCGGTCCATACGTACAGCACGGACAGGGCAAGACCTGCGATGATCGCAACAATATTCGTTGCCGCATTCGTAAAGTCAGGTACAAAGCCGGAGCTGATCTTCTGGAAGCCATTCGGGAATGGCGAGATCGATTGCCCTTCCAGCACGATCATGGTCAAACCACGGAACAGGAGCATCCCGGCTAGCGTAACGATAAAGGCAGGTATGCGCACATATGCAACCCAGAAGCCCTGCCATGCGCCGATCAGACCACCGATCACGATCGACAGGATGACTGCCAGCACCGGGTTCATTTGCCAGTTGACCATAAAGATCGCGGAGATTGCGCCAACAAATGCGGCGATCGAACCGACCGATAGATCGATATGTCCGGTAATGATGACGAGCACCATCCCGATGGCGAGCACGAGGATGTAGCTATTTTGCAGGATCAGGTTGGTGATGTTGATCGGCTTGAGCAGCAGTCCTCCGGTTAAAACCTGGAATAGCAGCATGATGAAAATAAGAGCGATGATCATACCATATTGGCGAATATTGCCTTTGAACAGGCGGCTGAGTCCGCCTTGTTTGTCCTTGTCTTTGACAGGCTTGCTTAATGTGGACATGGGTGTAGCTCCTTTCAACTGTGTTGTTGGGTGGATGGGATTGGTGGCTTCGCATTCGCACGTTGAAGGCGCTACGGGAAGGGATAGGGAACGGGCTCGGGTGGAGCACCGAGAATCTACGGATTAGGAATGAATGTAGATTCTCGGTGCTCCAAAGTCGCCCTTTTCCCTATTCCCTTCCCTCCGCTTTTTACGAGCGAAGGAGTACCAGATCCCCTCCAAACATGGGTTTGGCATTGGGTGTGTATGGGTGTTTGGAAAGTCATGCTATGTGTTGGATGTTTACGTTTGGGTTGATGAGTTTGAATTGATGAGTTTTGTTTAGAGTTTTGTTTAGAGTTTCCTTTAAAGTTTCCTTTAAAGTTTATTTTTCAAGTGAGTTGTATTGAGATTTTATGCTTTAACTATTTAATGCTGCGCGTTTTGCACGTTATATGAGTTTTATAAGCTTGGGTCACTTGAGAACAGTTCAGCCCGTTATACTTTTGCTTTATCGCGGGTCATGTAGGTCATTAGTTTTTCCTGGGTTGCTTCTTCGCGGGTGACCTCGCCCGTGATGCGGCCGGCGTTCATGACGTAGATGCGGTCGCATATCCCTAAGATTTCGGGTAGCTCGGATGAGATGACGATGATGCTTTTGCCCTCATCGGCGAGCTGGTTGATGATGGTGTAGATTTCGTATTTGGCTCCGACGTCGATGCCCCGGGTTGGTTCGTCAAGGATCAGGATGTCGGGATTGGAGAAGATCCATTTGCCGAGTACGACTTTTTGCTGGTTACCACCGCTCAGGTTGCCTGTTTTTTGCAGGATGCTTGGCGTTTTGATCTTCATGCGCTTGCGCATATCTTCAGCGACGAGCACTTCCTCGTGTTCGTTAACGACGGTGCCACGCGACAGGCGCTGCAGTCCGGTCAGAGAAATATTGCGTTTGATATCGTCCATCAGCACGAGTCCGTAGTGCTTGCGATCCTCGGTAACGTAGGCGAAGCCGTTGTTGATCGCCTGCGTGACGTCGTTGTTACGGATCTCCTTACCATCCTTGATGATCGTACCGGAAATGTTTTTGCCATACGAGCGACCGAAGATGCTCATTGCCAGCTCGGTGCGACCGGAGCCCATCAGCCCGGCGATGCCGACGATTTCGCCGCGGCGTACGTTCAGGTTAGCGTTGTGGATCATTTTGCGGTCGGCATGCTGTTCGTGGTAGACGTTCCAGTCGCGTACTTCCAGCGTCACCTCACCGATGCGTGGCGTGCGCTGCGGGTAACGATGAGTCAGATCGCGACCGACCATGCCGCTAATGATGCGATCCTCACTTACCGCATCCTTTTTCATATCCAGCGTCTCAATCGTCTGTCCGTCACGTAAAATGGTGACCGAATCAGCGACTTTGGCGATTTCGTTCAATTTGTGCGAAATAATGATACAGGAGATGCCCTGACTCTTGAAGCCGAGCAGCAGCTCCAGCAGATTCTCGCTGTCATCCTCATTCAGCGCGGCTGTCGGCTCATCGAGGATGAGCAGCTTCACTCGTTTGGAGAACGCTTTGGCGATCTCGACCAATTGCTGCTTACCGACACCGATGTTCGTTACCAGTGTGCCCGGTGGCTCGCTCAAGCCGACTTTATCCAGCAGCTCGCGAGTACGCTGCATCGTTTCGTTCCAGTCGATCACGCCACCTTTTTTGCGTTCGTTGCCGAGGAAAATATTTTCGGCAATCGATAAGTAGGGGATCAGCGCCAGCTCCTGGTGGATGATGACGATACCGAGTTCTTCGCTATCCTTGATGTTACGGAATTGACAGGTCTGACCTTCGAAAATAATATCGCCATCGTAGCTACCGTAGCCGTAGACACCGCTTAGCACCTTCATCAGCGTGGATTTGCCAGCGCCATTTTCGCCGCAGAGGGCATGGATTTCGCCTTTGCGCACTTTCAGGTTGACGTTTTCCAGAGCTTTGACGCCGGGGAATGTTTTGGTGATGCCTTTCATTTCCAAAATGATGTTGTCGCGCATCGTTAATCAAATCTCCTTTCATTGGCTTGAATGGGGGGTGGTGCGTGTTGCATGGGACCGCTACGGGAAGGGATGGGGAACGGGCTCGGGTGGAGCACCGAGAATCTACGGATTAGGAGTGAATGTAGATTCTCGGTGCTCCAAAGTCGCCCTTTTCCCCATTCCCTTCCCTCCGCTCCGTGCAAAGGCATCCATTCCGTTTTCTGCGCGGGGGCAGGGTAGTTCAAGGGATTTAGGGATTTAATGATCTAAAATCTGAGATCTCAGATATGAGATATGAGATTTTGAAGGCTTAAAGATTTTATGGTTTAAAAAATTAAAGATTTACAGATTTACAGATTTCGATGTTTTAGAGATTCATAGGTTTTAGGGATTTAAGGCATTTTAAAGTCTTGTATATCATGCGTACTGTAATAGCCAGGGTATGTCTGTTATGGGCATGATACAAGTACGTTGATCTCTCTTTTACTTCGCTGGTGCGTTGTTGCCGTATACTTCTTGCTCGGTGTAGTAGTTGCTGCCGATGATTTGTTCTTTGACGTTTTCTTTGTCGACGGATACCGGGTCGAGCAGGTAGGCTGGGACGACCATGACGTTGTTGTTGTAGGTTTTGGTGTCGTTTACTTCGGCTTTTTTGCCTTGCAGGATGCTATCGACCATGCCGACTGTTTTTTCGGCGAGTTTACGGGTGTCCTTGAAAATGGTCTGGGTTTGTTCGCCGGCTACGATCGATTTGATCGAAGCGAGCTCGGCATCCTGTCCGGTGATGATCGGTAGTGGCTTGTCGGCGGAGCCGTAGCCTACGCCTTTTAAGGACGAGATGATCCCGATGCTGATGCCGTCATATGGGGATAGTACGGCGTCTAGCTTGTCGCTACCGTAGTAGGCGCTCAGCAGGTTATCCATCCTCGCTTGGGCGAGCGAGCCATCCCAGCGCAGGGTGGCGATCTGCGCCATTGTCGTTTGTTTACTGCGGACGACGAGCTTGCCGGAATCGATGTAAGGTTGCAGTACAGACATGGCACCGTTAAAGAAGAAGTAGGCGTTGTTATCATCCGGCGAGCCGCCGAACAGCTCGATGTTGAACGGGCCTTTGCCTTTGTCGAGTCCAAGGCGCTTCTCAATGTACGATGCTTGCAGTACGCCGACCTTGAAGTTATCGAAGGTCGCATAGTAGCTTAAGTAGGGTGTGTTCATGATCAGGCGGTCATACGAGATCACCTGAATGCCCTGCGCGTGGGCTTTGCCGATCACGTCAGTCAGTGTGTTACCGTCGATCGCAGCGACGACGATCACGTCGACTTGCTTGGTGATCATGTTCTCAATCTGGGAAATCTGGTTTTCGACGACATCCTCGGCGTATTGCAGGTCGGTTTTGTAGCCTTTGGATTGGAACAGTTGAACCATGTTATTACCGTCCGCAACCCAGCGCGCCGACGATTTGGTCGGCATGGCGATACCGACATAGCCTTTCTCTCTGCTACCTGCACTGCTTTCCGCCAGATTGCAGGCACTGAGGGTGATCATCATCGCAGCGATCAGCAGCAGGATAAGTCCCCTTTTCATTACGGATGCTCCTTTCGTGAATATGCTGCAAGCAGCATGGTTTGGGAATGGACATGAGGCGTTGGCAGAAACCTGTTGATGCTGTAGGGTTGAATGCATTTTGCTTCTGGTTATGCCGTTCGAGATGATTTGGTAACGCTTTCGTAAATTAGGATAGCATTTGGATGGAAGTGGTGTCTTTTCGTTTATTTGACCTTTTTTATAAAAATCGGACTTAAGTTTAGTAGCGTCTATTTTCTGTTTTTTAAATTGATCTGAAGTTTCCTGAAATGTTGTGTACAAAAATAGCCTTTAACGAGCTACACGATAGGCTCATTAAAGGCTATTTAAATCGTTCATGTGTATGTATTCATCATTTCGATGATCCTTAACATAACCAATCGAAACTAAATTTGATCCAACTGAAATACCTTTCGATTACAATATCCCCAGGTTAGCGTCAGAGTACCCGGCAGCTTCTTCTCCATCCATTTCGAATAGGCTTTATTGTCCATTACAATTGACAATCCATATTCGCTATGAGATTGCCTGCCAATATTAATAAGCACCGCTTCATTCGTATAATACAAATAATTGCTTGCATCCGCTGGTGTAAAGGTCACCTGAACATTCCGCATACTTCGAAGCCAGGTGTGATTCTCTATATCCAAAGATACATGTACAATTTTATACTCTGAATAATCAATATGTTTTGAATAGGCGCGCAGCAAATAATGGTTACTGTTCATAGCAGACTTCGCATCTTCTCTAGCATATTCACTAAATTCTGGACTACCTTCCAGTGAATCAGCCGTCAGTGAAGTCAATTTTACAGATGGGGAAACAAAGCAAATGTAGTGAATCCCAGTACAGATTCGGCGATCAAATAAAGTATTACAACCCGTACAATCATTTTTTTGAACATAGCTACCTCTTTTCAAAAAATTCATCCCTACACTTCGGAAATATGACAGACTGTTGTCATACTTCCTTTGCTATACTCGGCTTGTACATCGTTATTCATTCTACATATCCAAAGGAGAGCTAATCTATGAACAGTACAGCCAACAATATGTTACGTTATCATCACTGGGCCAATGAGACCCTTCTGGCACGCTTGCGGGAGCTACCTGCTTCTGTATTTCACGAGGAGGCATTAAGTTCCTACCCTACAATCTCGGCTACACTCGGTCATCTGTATGTGGTCGATCATATGTGGTATCTGGTGCTGAATGGAATGGAGATGGCAGAGGCACTCGAGCAGAGCCAGCCGTTATTACCACTGGGCAGCGAATGGGACCTGTCCGAATGCACTGCTCGTCTGACCGAGCAAGCACAGCAGTATGTACAATGGATCGAACAGGTCGATTTGTCACAAACGATGGTCGTCAACAATCCGTATGCGGGTACACGCGAGCTATCATTGGAAGAACTTGTGCTGCATCTGGTGAATCATGGTACATATCATCGTGGCAACATCACAACGATGCTACGCCAGCTCGGATATCCTTCCGTGATGAACGATTATATTTTGTACCTGTATCAGCAGCCCCAGCAAACGCCGTCCGGTTCGCTTGATTCTGTTTGATGCTCTGCTCAGCATCGGTCATATAGGATCGATGCTAGCTAGATACGACGAAATAATCGTTTCCCATTCGTTAACCTGTTCAAGCTAAGCTAACAAGCCCCTATAATCAATTCATTTTCTAGCCGTTTAGAATGTATGCCAGCCACATCAATCTGCACCAATCGCGGAAAGGAGCCACACCCTATGTCTACAGAACACACGCTACCGATCACCTCACGAGCAGGCTGGCGCGAATGGCTACAGCAGCATCATGAGGATACCGCTTATTGCTGGATCGCTGTTAGTATCAAGACTGTGGACGGCGTGCTCCTTTACCTCGATGCGGTAGAAGAAGCATTATGCTTCGGCTGGATTGATGGTGTGAAAAAGAAAACGCCAGACGGCGTACTCGCCCAGCGCATGTCCCCGAGAAAGCGCAATAGCTCGTGGACAGAGCTAAATAAGGAGCGAGTACGCCGGCTGGAACGGCTGGGGCAGATGACTGCGGCTGGACGTAGCGTATTGCCGGATATGGATGTGCAGCATTTTACTATCGATGCTGAGATTATGCAGCGGCTACAGTGTGAGCCGGATGTCTATGCACATTTTATCGCTTTTCCAGAGCTGTATCGACGAATACGCATCGACACGATTCAGAGCGTGCGTCACCAGCCCGATTTGTTTACGAGCAGGCTGGACAAATTTATCGAGCATACACGAGCTAATCGCATGTACGGGCAATGGCATGATGGTGAACGCTTGTTGAATGACTCGGATTGTAAAAGCATGCAATGACACACTAGCGGCGCTTTTCTGTAACTCATTGCTGTAACTCATTGTGGTACAGGTAAACTACTCACAAAGCAGCGACAGCATCAGCTCAAGCTGGCAATCTCCTTAAATTCTGCCTGCTGATTCAGCGGACAGGACAACTCGTAGCAACGCAGGATGTGCTCTCCCTGTAGCTCAAAAATAGCAATCAGCTCCACCTGTCCACGCTTGCCGTCCTTCTTTTCCACATCGACCGTATAACGTAACGTTGCCGTCTGTAATGGCTCATCATACACATAATGAGTGAATGGTGAGATATGAATCGACTGTACCTCCTGTCGCAGCATACGAATATGATGCTTGAATTCCGCAAGATCGCTACGCACCCCATCGGTCACCTGCACATATTCCGGTACAAAATACTGCTCAATACATGTATCGTCCATACCGATAACAACATCGCGATACATTCTATTTAACAACGCTAATGCTTCGGATTTGTTCAATTGTCTGGTCATTGTATCATCCTCCAGTTGGTATAAAAGTGTAAGCCTAATCTAGCCTGCATGGTATTGGACGCGTAGGTTTGCCTACATTTCAGCATATTCCACTGCTGCGCGATACCAAAAGCTCAGCATTCAAAGTCAAAAGTTCAAAGTCATTATATAAACGCTGCCCACGCCTGCAAAAAGCGGATAATGGTCGACAATTCCGCTTCATCAAACTGACTGAATAGCTGCTCGTATTGCTCCAACAGACGATTATGCAGTCGTTCGTGGATGGTAGCAAGCTGCTCGCCCGCCGGGGTAAGCGCATAATAAACTTCTTTTAGATTATGGGGCCTGCGTACTTCTCGAATGAGTTCATGCTTCAGCAATACAGCGGTAGCCTTCGTTACGGCTGGTCGTGAAATGCGTAATTGCTCTGCTAGATGCATATTGTTGACCTCGCCCCGGGTCTGCAAAATGGACAACAGATGCAACTGCGTAATCGTCCATTTGCGAGCAGGCATCTCCATTTCTGCTGCCATTTGCTCAGCTAATTGTTGTTGTCGCTGTACATGATCTTCGCGCTTGAGTAATAGCTGCTCTACCGCTTGAAAGGCTTGCTCTTGCTTTGGATTCATAGAGTAACTCCCTCCGTATAATTAACCGGTTAATTATTATAGTTTACTGGTTAATTATATGATTGTCAACGATGCATTTATCATATTGTCCTGCCTGCACAAGAGCATGTCTTCAAGCTGTCAACCTCGTCATTTGAGTGATCGAACAGATTACATTTTAAATAAACGGAGTCGCTTCTATATGGTAGCCTAACGCACATCCACCTCAGTAAAAGCTTGTAAAGCAGTTTGAAGACACGCCCTGGTATCCTGAATCAACAGAAGCCAGCCTCCCATCCAACTGCTTACGCCATACATTGGACAGAAAAGCTGGCTTACTATAATCAGGCGGCTGTAAGATGACTAAGACATCAAAGCAAACTATGTTCCTGTATTCGTTTCATCATTGGTTTTAGATGAGTCCCATGCTCATATAGCGTTCGCCATTATCCGGCGCAATACAGAGCACCTTTTTCCCTGCCCCAAGCCGCTTCGCTTCCTGCACTGCTGTCCACACCGTTGCCGCTGATGAGGGGCCGAGCAGCAGGCCTTCCTGCGTTGCCAGCTCCTTCATCATCGATAATGCATCCTCATCTGCTACCTGTACAATCTCATCATAGATCGACGTGTTCAGAATCGCTGGCACAAAGCCAGGACTGGTGCCAACCAGCTTATGCGGTCCAGGCTGACCGCCGGAAAGAACAGGTGAGCCCTTCGGCTCTACTACAACAACACGCAAATATGGCAAATGATCGCGCAGTGTCTCCCCTGTACCGGTAATCGTGCCACCCGTACCCGCCGAAGCGACAAACGTATCCAGCTTCCCTTCCATCTGCTCCAAAATCTCCAATGCTGTCGTATGCCGATGTGCATCCGCATTCGCTGGATTATCGAATTGACGCGGCATATAGCTGTTCGGAATTTCGCTTAGCAACTGTTCTGCCATACGGATTGCGCCGGGCATCTTCTCAGCGGCAGGAGTAAGCACGACCTGTGCTCCGTATGCTTTCAAAATGCTAATCCGCTCCTGCGACATATTGTCCGGCATGATCAGAATCGCACCATAGCCACGCGCGGCCGCATTCATCGCCAGCCCGATGCCGGTATTGCCGCTCGTCGGCTCAATAATCGTGCTACCCGGCTGTAGCTCGCCAGACTTCTCTGCCTGCACGATCAGATTGAGTGCTGCACGGTCTTTGACACTACCGCTCGGGTTAAAATATTCCAGCTTCACGTATACATCTGCCCATTCGGGCGAGGTCATACGGTTTAATTTTAATACCGGTGTATCGCCCACAAGCTCACTTATATGTTGTACTACTTTACTGTTCATGGATGATGCTCCTTTAATGTGTACATCGCATTTTTGATCAATGATATACGTAAATGAATTCAAAATTAGCGCTAATCGTCATCAATTATAGGCGCAGGTTGGTTCGAAATGGCATGAGCTGCAATCGATCATCTGCGTAGGTTAATTTGACATCGCACGGGCTGCAATCGATCATATGCAACTCGCTTTAGCTGCTCATGGTCTATACCGCCTACTATAATAGGGTGGTCTTCTTCTCCAGCTCCCGATAATACTCGATCTTGTCGCTAATATTATGAAGATGTGCGTGAAGTTGTGCTAGCTGCTGTTCCAGTTGCAGATGATGGTGCTCTAACATTTCTCTGCGCATAGATGCGGTCGTATCACCCTGACTGCGTAGCTCGGCAAATCGCTGCATGCCCGCAATCGGCATTCCCGTATCACGCAAGCGCAGTAGAAATTGTACCCAGCTTACATCCTGCTCACTGTATACTCGATATCCCTGTTCATTCCGCTTCACGTCGCGCAACAAACCAATTCGCTCATAATAGCGAAGCGTATGCGCGCTGAGCCCAGTTATAACCGTCATTTCCTGTATTGATAGTATGTTTTCCATACGTTTACTATAGCATATTGTTGATCGCAACAAGCTATATTCACAAGCAGATAGCCTTCAGCAAACTTCAGCTTTAAAATTTCCGCTTGCCTTTGAGCGCACTCTAAGCCTTATGCTCAATAAAGCAAGGCAAACGGTAGCCCATCGTGTACAACATTTTGCGTGCGGCTCTACGTCTGCCTCCGTATCTTCACCTATTTTATTGGAGCAGGAGGTTTACTTTTATGAATGAACAGACACAGCACGCTACAGCTCATGAGCAAAGTCGGTATGATCGAGGATGGGACCAATTACGGACAATAGATGGACAGGCGGGAGAACGGGTAATCGCTTCGCTTCAGGATATTGCGCCTGATCTGGGACGATATGTGATCGAATATGCATTTGGCGATATTTACTCGCGCCCGACACTGGATAGTCGACAACGTCAGCTTGTTACACTTGCCACACTAACGACGCAAGGTGGCTGTGAAGCACAGCTTCATGTGCATATTAATGCTTCGCTTAATGTCGGTCTGACGGCAGCGGAAATTGTGGAGGCGATCATGCATTGCTCGCCCTATACCGGATTCCCGCGTGTCCTTAATGCGATAACGGTAGCCAAGCAGGTATTTCAGGAACGTAAATTACTACCGCTTGCTTAAATGAGCGTTCGAATTAGGCAGCAGACGGCATACATGCATCTATTATAAAAGAGATTACAGTATGAGCTTTCATGTGCTCGTTTAAGTATAAAAGCCCGTTAAACCCTATCCAAACGAAGTCTGCAGTGTCCAACTGGTGTTGTTGGGTGCGGCAGGCTTTTTTGTATATACAGTTTACAGGTGGATAAAAATCCGTTTATAATCATTTACATACTGTTACCCTTAACAAAATGTAAACCTTATTTCTCTAACTTCTATAACTAAAGGAGCTTTCACCAATGACAGGTTCATCTGTACTTCGTTCCGGGCGTGGCTTTCCGCTCGGTATTTTAATGCTTAATTTATTTATTGCCCTGCTCGGTCAGGGGATGGTTATTCCGATTTTGCCGCAGTATTTACAGCAGTTCGATGCAGCAGGCACGGCGGCAGGATATCTGGTAGCTGCATTTGGTGCGGCGCAGTTTATCTTTTCACCGATTGGCGGACGGATGTCTGACCGCTTCGGGCGCAAACGGATGATTCTGGCCGGGCTATTTTTGACGGTGATCTCTGATTATATTTTTGCCGTATCGTATAATCTGCCTACACTATATATTGCCCGCTTTATCGGCGGAATCGGGCTGGGCATTATGGTGCCTTCGGTGCTCGCCTATGTAGCAGATGTGACTACTCCGCAGACGCGCGCCAAAGGCATGGGCTATCTCAGCGCCGCGATGAATCTGGGGATGGTGCTTGGCCCCGGACTTGGCGGATTGATCGCCACGTATGGCATCCGAGTTCCATATCTGGTTGCAGCAGCACTTGGTCTGGTAGCGACCATTATGACGCTATGGCTTAAAGAAACATTGCCACCGGAACGCCGTACTGCTGCGATCAAAGGAAGTAACAAACCACAGACCTCGATGATTCGCCAGCTAGGGCAATCGTTCCATCGTCCGTATTTCCGTTATCTGCTGCTTATTCTGGTAATGACCTTTGGACTGATGACGTACGAAACGGTCTACTCCCTCTATGTCGAGCAAAAGTACGGCTTTACCGCTTCTGAGATTGCGATCATTATCACGCTTGGAGCCATCGTCGGCATTGTCGTGCAGGTGTGGGCGCTGGATCGTGTGATCCGCTGGCTTGGTGAATATCGACTGATTCGGCTATCGCTGGTCATTACGGCTGTAGCGCTGCTGCTTATGCTTGTTCCGGTCAATCTGGCATATTTACTGGCGGTATCGGTATTGTTTTTTGCATTTAATGCCTTTTTAAGACCTACCGTAAATACGCTGCTCGCCAATCATGCAGGTGATGATGAGCAGGGCTTTGTCGCCGGGCTGAATACGACGTATGGTAGCATCGGGAGTATTATTGGACCTGTTGTCGCAGGCACGCTGTTTGACAAACATATCGAGCTTCCGTATATTGTGGGTGCTATCATTCTTATCGCTACGCTTGCGCTCGTGCGCGAAACATCTGCGTCAACAGCCCGGCGTAACCCAATACCGACAGACGATCATACTTCGTGATCGTCTGCTACCAAAGGAAGGTTTATGATGAGTGAACAGGAATCGTGGCATCAGCATGTGCGCAGCCAACATCGCGATGAGCTGATCCAGGCGGGACAACAGCTATTTTTGCAGCATAATTTTCCGGATATTCGGGTGAACGATATTTGCAAGCTTGCCGGAATAAGCCGCGTGACATTTTATAAGCATTTTAACGATATCAATGAGGTAGTATTTGAAGTGCAAATGCGGATTTTAACCCATATGACAGACTGGCTTGTTGCTGCGGATCGTCCGGGACGTAGTGGCTATGAGCGCTTAAAATCTATTCTGCATGGCTGGGTCGATTATGCGCGTCAGCATGGCAGCCAGCTGCGCTTTATTGTGCTGTTCGATCTGTATTATGACGGCATGCAGATCAACGATGAGCTGCGTCAACGATACGAGCAGTTCGTCTATGACGGGAAAAAGAGTGGCTTTTTGCTCGAACCGTTACAAGCAGGAATAGCGGACGGCTCATTGTACTCGCAGCTTGATCTGGATCGCGCGGGTACGCTTATTTTCCAGACTATTATGGGGGTATTACAGCGTCTTATTCTCAGCGACCATCCCAGCCGCTCGCAGTCGAATCCACTGGATGAAATGGATTTGCCTGTGATTACGATGCTGCTCCACTATGTCTCTTCACCGCCTGATATGCGTTGACTGTGATCATGGTGAGGTGCGCCCACATGCCAGCCTATTCGCTACCAGGCTACATACCAGCGCAGGATCAGATCATGAATCCATCAGCCTCGGCTTAACTGTATACAACCTGGGAACAGGCAATAAAAGAACTCCATGCTCTGCACGATGAAGTATAACCGCATCAAGATAGACAGTGAAAAAGACCGCATATTACTGGTATTATCCCCTCAGGGTAGACAGTGAAAAAAGACCTTATGGTACCATGAGGTCTTTTTCTTATTTATACCTGTACGACTCTTGACTCAGCTATAAGAGGATACCGGCGGCACATCACCAGCAAGCGCATTATGCTCAATCTCAAAGCCGAGGTCTTCGATCATCTGGTAGTCGAGCGTCGCTTCCTGACCGGGTGTCGTCAGATAATCGCCAACAAAAATCGAATTGGCGGCATACAGCGCCAGCGGCTGCAATGTACGCAAATTCAGCTCCCGCCCGCCAGCGACACGGATTTCTTTGGTAGGGCAGATCAGACGCAGCAGTGCAAGAATACGTAGCCCACGCATCGCTGATGTATGCCCTTGATGGGCAAGCGGCGTACCTGCGATCGGATTAAGAAAATTAACCGGAATCGAATCCGCATCCAGTTCACGCAATGCAAAAGCAAGCTCCACGAGCTGTTCATCCGTCTCTCCCATCCCTGCAATAAAGCCGGAACACGGCGACATGCCGCTCTGCTTCACATGCTCCACCGTCTGCTCGCGCTGTTCATAGCTGTGCGTCGTTGTGATGCTGTCATAATGGTCA
Source organism: Paenibacillus sp. (assembly GCA_039595515.1). Classification (GTDB taxonomy): domain Bacteria; phylum Bacillota; class Bacilli; order Paenibacillales; family Paenibacillaceae; genus Saccharibacillus. Next base: position 23,738 of record JBCNLJ010000081.1, read on the forward strand.
CGGCTTGTATTCAGATTATGATTGTACCGATGCACACCCGCCGTAGCGAGCTGACGTGCCTGTTCTTCGTTTAATAGACCGAGGCAAGCGCATATTTTCAGTGGCATTGTTGCGCGAATCTCTTGCACCGCTTCGATCACCTGCTCCAGCTCACGACCGCTTGGACGTCTACCGGAAGCAACGATGCAATATGTACCTGCCTGACGATTCATCGCTTCGCGTGCACCGGCAAGCAGCGTTTCTTTATCCAGCAAGCTATATTTTTGCACCGGTGCAGTCGAAACGATCGATTGAGAGCAATAACCACAGTCTTCAGGACACAGCCCGCTTTTAGCGTTGATGATCATGTTAAGTTTGACTCGTTTGCCATAGTAATGGCGGCGGACTCGGAAGGTTGCATATAATAGTGGCAGTAGCTGGTCGTCGTCGGCTTGCAGTACGGATAAGGCTTGATGGTGGGTAAGACGGTATCCTTGTAATGCAAGATCGGCAAGTTGTTCCCAGTTGGTGGTGAGAGTAGATTGATTCATAAATGGGATGCTCCCTTCAATTGTTAACCTTATATCATAAAATAGGTTAACAATTAATCCGGGATTCGTCCAGTTGCTTTTGTAACGGAACCTGTACTAGCTTTTGGCAAATAGTAAAGGTAGGCACTCAAGCGAAGCTCAGCAATCTACAATGTACTCCTGATTCGTAGATTCCTATGTGGTACGGTAGTTCGTTCTCTTATTTCTTGCCGAAATGGTATTGTAGTATGCTTATAACAGAAGTTTATCTGTATGCCTTAGCTATCCAACTCATCAGCGACAGAAGCATGGAGTCGCACCAACTTGAGTCCAGCCTTACATAACATACACGTATGCCATTTTATAAACAGGAGGTCTATCATGAAGGAACGATATCATTCTCGAAAACAGAAAATGCGCGGCTGGAAAAGACGCAAGCGGAGTATTCAGCTTTGGCGCGAGCAGATGCTGGAGCTGGATATGGAGACGATGCGGAATGAGAATTTTGATTACGCGAAGCTGTGGATGTATCCGTTTTATTCGATTTTTCCAATCGATCCGCCGCACTGGTTTCAGCGCTTATTGCTGAGTGAGATGATCGATGTATACGCCCACTGGCAGAAACGCATGGAGCAGGAACAGGAGCCTTTTTATTTGAAAATATGGCTGTACGAGCCGAACTTTATTCTTTCGCAAATGGTAGCCGCATATCGAAACCGATTGCATTTCTATGATCAGCATTTTCAGCCAGCACCAGCAGCAAGTAAACCCTTTCCTTTCGCCTCGACGGGCAAGCTTGGCGAGCAGTTACAACAATTGGATTGGCAGCTATGCATACAGGAGGAGCTGTATTGGAGCAATGAGC
>JBCNLJ010000082.1:0-23365 GCA_039595515.1 Paenibacillus sp.
GCCGCTGCGTCCAACGATGGCTATAAATTTTCCACGTTGTACATCCACATCAATCTGCTCCAGTATGACCCGTGAACCAAATTGCTTCTGTACGTCACGAATTCGTAAAAATGGCTCCTGTTCTGCTACCGTCATGCACATCCCTCCTATGGAATCAGCCTGTTTTATGGGTATCGGTGGTATCCTTTTTCGATAGCTTGCTCGCTATATACGTCAATTATTTGCGTGACAGTGATGGACTCCAGCGCAGCCAGCGCTTTTCCAGCAGCTTGGCGATGCTATCTGAGAGCTTACCGAGCAGTGCGTACAACAGAATACTCAGCACGATCACATCCATTTGCATAAACTCACGCGCATTCATCGCCATATAACCAATGCCTGAATCCGCCGCTACCGTCTCAGCGACGATCAGCGTGAGCCACATAATGCCGAGCGCATAACGAATACCAACAAGAATGGATGGCAAGGCTCCCGGCAAAATAACATGCACATACAACGCGATCCGGCTCAATCCATACACACGTCCCATCTCGATCAAGCCCGGATCAACCGAGCGAATACCGTGGAATGTATTCAGATAGATCGGGAAAAATACACCGAGTGCGACCAGGAATAGCTTTGCCTCCTCGCCGATTCCAAACCAGACGATCACGAGTGGAATGAGCGCCAGATGGGGAATATTACGAATCATCTGAATCGAAGAATCGGATATCTTTTCCGATAGTCGCGAGATGCCGTTAAGCGCTCCAAGTATAAAACCAAGCCCTCCGCCAATCGCAAAGCCACTGAGTGCACGCTGCGCACTGATCGCAATATTGCTGACCAGCTCGCCGGTACCGAGCAAGCGAAAAAATGCTTCAAGCACCTGTGCGGGTGACGGTAAAATTTGACTGGCGAGCCAGCCGGTTGTGGATAAGAGCTGCCAGGCTGCAATAAGCAATACAGGCAAGCCAAACGGTAACAGTCCATTGATCACACGTTGCCAGCGCCTCTTGCCATCTGTCGTGCCGGATATCGACACACGCGAGGTTGATACTGCTGCATGCAATGCACCCGTATCGACGTTCTTGCCAGGAATTGAACCCGGTAATGATTTGGAAGACATCGGTATATCCCCTCCTTGCTTCTTCACTCATTATTTGGACTTCGTATTTTCCGATGCTGGAAGCTGCTTGCTTAACGCATCACTCCAGAATTTGCTGACCTCCACTTTGGATGACAATACACCTGCTGCGGTGAACGTATCGGCTACATCCTGTTCGGAAGCAATCGCTCCATCAGATATTGCCACGATTTTGCTTGGACGCTGTGCTTCACCCTCCTTCAGTGTCGTTAAGGCCTGCTCCTCTGGCTGATGAGTCGCTGCCGCAGTAATTTTGGCCCATTCCTCCTGATGACTGCGCGTCCAGTCGTAAAATTGATTGATACGATCCAGATAATCAGCAATCGCCTTTTGCTTGGCTGCATCAGCAAGCGTTGAATCGGATACAGCTACAAGGAAATGTCCGGATAAAATATCCTTGGCGCTTGCCAGTGTGGTCGCACCATTTTGATGAGCGGAAATGATCGCATTGCCATAGCTTGCCAGCGCATCTACCTTGCCGCTAATAAGCGCACTCAATCCGTCAGCAGTAGACAGCTCAACAGGTTGAATATCCTGCCAGGTTAGCCCGGCATTTTGCAATATTTTCAGCAGAAAATAATGAGCGGTTGTGTTCTTCACAAAAGCGACCTTTTTGCCCTTCAGATCAGCAGCGGTGTGGATAGGTGAATCCTTGGGCACAACCACTTCCTGATTGAGCGTATTGCCTTCCTGCACTGCTACGACTTTAAAATTACCGCCATTCGCGGCCTGTGAAGCAAAGATCGGTGGAATCTCACTTGTAACACCGAAGTCTACCTGATTGGCTGCCATCGCCTCCAAAATCAGATTGCCACCTTGAAATACGCTGTATTCGATTCGATACGGTGTATTATCCAGCCCGGCTGCCTTTAAGCCCTGCTCCAGATTGCCCCATCCGGTCTGTCCGACCTTGATCACAACCGTTCCCTGGCCTCCTTCGCTTGCAGCCGCATCTGCGGATGGACTGGAACTTTTTCCTGAGCAGCCTGCCAGAACAACCAGCAAAACCGTTAATACTACGATAAATGGAAGCTTGTAAATTCGTTGTTTCATGAACTTCACCCTTTTATCCATAATGGCATTTCTCTAATGATCTCTAATGATCTTTAATAATCTCTGGCTGCTAAGCATCGGTGGCTTTTATACACTAACTCCCTGTGACAAGCCTTTGTGTATGCCCTGCCCTAGCGCATCAGCTTGCACGATCGCTGCTTGAACCGCCTCTACCGTGACTGCGAAGCTAAGCTGCTCGGCTGCTCCTTCACGAAGTGCCAGCCCTTCTGCGATTACTACCGCACTCTGCTGTACATCTGTTGTAATGCCGAGCTGGGCCAGCGTGATCGGTAGATCCAGTGCATGCAGCCAGGAAGCGAGTCGTTCAAGCTCTGCACCTTGCTTACCTTCCAGTATCCACTGTGTCAGTAAGCCAAAGGCGACCTTTTCACCATGCAGACTGTTGTGGGTGTCTTCAATGCGAGTTAGACTATCATGCAGCCCATGTGCAATCGCTGCATGTACCGATCCATCCTGAATGGAGCCAACCAGTCCCGCCAGCCAGATAATCGCATCGGTTACTTCGGTAAAAGCAACATCCGGTTTATACGCCTGCTGTCCAACCTCGTTGTATACATCTGTCGCATGTCGCTCCAGTATGTCCAGTGCCAGCTTTGCCGTCGCCACGCTGCTACGTAGAGCAACACTGCCCGCATTTCCAGTCAGATTAACAGCGAACTCATGCCATTTGACCAGCGTATCGCCAATGCCTGCTGCCAGATAACGACGTGGCGCTTGAGCGAGCAATTCTGTATCAGCAAGTACAAGCTCCGGCGAGCGCAGCAGTGGACGGTAGACTGCTGCCCTTCCATGCTCATCGTATAGCACGGTTAATGCTGACCATGCTGCACATGTTGCCGGAATGGTTGGAATTGTCACAATCGGTAGCCCCGCATCCTCGGCTACTGCTTTGGACAGATCCAATACTTTACCACCGCCGACAGCAATAATGAGTTGAACCTCCAATTGCTTAGCGATTGCGGTATATGCGTTGATCTCTTCGACTGTGCATTGTCCAGCAAAGGTTTGGGTCTCGCTGCGAATTCCTGCTGTGATAAGTGTTGTATGCAATTGTTCGCCTGCAATCGATAATGCGGTAGGACCCCCGATAACAAGTGCATAATCACCAAGTGAACGAATATAGTCTCCGCTTCGCTGCAATACGCCGGGTTCATTGTAATAAGCCGCTGGAGCTTTGATCGTAACCATAAGACATACCTCTTTTCCCTTAAAATAATGTAGTATGGAGCGATCTGTTGCTATGCCATTTTATAAGCAGATTCACATCCATCAATACTCGATCTGTAAGTCTATGATGTTCATTGCTCAATTCCTTATTTTCATGTCTCATAATTCCGACCTGTTAAGTTGGTTAAATCTTGAATCAAGTCTAGCATTTGCTTTCCGGCAGCGTCAATGCATGCTCTAATCAATAAATTCTATATGTATATCGCAAACTTCTATACGATGTTAAAATTGCTATAGTATACAATGGTACAAGCTTCAACCCTCTGCATAGAAAGGACACTAGCCTATGACATTTCTACAAACACTACGCAGTAACAAAACCTTATTTCGCCTGGCGATTACAGGTATACTTCTATATAGCTTCTGGTCGATTTACAAGGAACAGCCTATATGGTCATCGATCAGCTATGGCATACCGATGCTGTTTTTCGGCTTTTTATTATGGCGTAGGGTGCATATGGGCAATGTGGTCGTTGTCATAGCTACTCTGTATTTATTTAGCATCACCTTTATCAATGAATCTTCTGATCCCGACTCCTCCAGATATACGATCCCTTTTTTATGGATATGGTTCTCTATTATGGCAGTACGCTCCGCGCGCAATGATCGGCTAGCGGTAGCGCTCAATCTATTAACTGGAGCCTTAATGCTGGCGATTAGCTATGACGGGAATTTTCCATTTTCACTTCTCATTTCACTGCTTAGTACGTATTTTGGTATCCATAGTCTGTCGCGTTATATCTCTGTCAATCGAATTAACCGCGACCAACTAAAGGAGCTGGAAAAGGTACACAGTGAGCTACAAAGCGCTCATGACGAGCTACAGGAAAATGCACTGCAATCGGTACGCTATGCTGCACTCGCAGAACGTACCCGCATTGCTGGCGAGATTCACGATGGGCTCGGTCATCATTTTACCTCGATCATTGTACAGCTACAGGCGCTTAAATGGATGGTACGGCAAAATCCCGACCAGGCGGAGCATACCGTCGATCAATTGCTGGATGTATCCCGTCAAGGTCTGGCAGAGGTACGAAGCGTGGTCAAGGATTGGTCAACGAGTGAGCACACCTCGGATGAGCTGCGGTTACTTGCGTCTCAAGTAGCTGAGCGTTCAGGATTGCAATTAACCTTTCACACGGAGGGCGATTACGGTAATTGGGGTGAAGCTGTAGAAAGTATACTGTACCGCATTTTACAGGAATCGCTGACGAATATTGTGCGTCATTCTGGAGCTACCGAGGTGACTGTAGATATTGGCGAGTCCGCGGGCTGTGCCCTGCTTACGATTACTGACAATGGCAATTATCGCGAGAACATGCCGATCAAGCAAGGCTTTGGTGTCAAAAACATGATTCGCCGCTGTACGGAATTGCAAGGTGATTGCCAATTCTTACCGACCGCTGGTGGTGGGTTAACCGTGAAGGCAAGCGTGCCGCTACGACTTCATCAGGCATCTGCTGCTGGAGAATAAGCAGATACCTACGAGGCTGAACATGCAGCATTTCATCGTAGGTACTATTTCGCTGCATGCTATATAGAATGGAGAGTTACCAATAAACAGCTACCCAATGATCTTCAAGCCATTTCAATCCATAAGTGAATCTTCAAGCTGTATAATCAAAATGATGTCACCATGCAACAAAACAAAGGAGCGTACTGATGAATCTACCTCAGCAGACTATTCGTATCATTCTCGCCGATGACCAGGCACTTATTCGCCAGGGCATCCGTTATATTCTTGATCTACAGCCCGATATGGAGGTGGTCGCCGAGGCATCCAGCGGTGATGATGCCGTTCGACTGGCGGAGCAGCACAAACCTGATCTGATGCTAATGGATATTCAAATGCCCGGCATGACCGGAATTGAAGCTACACAGGCAATTCTAACCGCACAGCCTGACATACGGATTGTATTATTAACGACATTTGATGTGCAGGAGTATGTGATTGATGGAATTCGTGCAGGAGCTTCTGGTTATTTGCTCAAGGATATTGATATGGGTGAAATGATTCAGGGCATCCGCTCCATCTGTGCTGGCGGTGCGATCTACAATACAACCAATGCAGGCAATGCACTGGTGGAGCTAGTAGGACGCCCAATGTCCGTCTATAGCTCCGAGTCTGATAGCCATTCCGAAGCTCATGATCCGAATCATGCAGCCAGTGTGCATTATGATGGATTGCTGGAGCCACTGACCGAGCGCGAGCTTGAGGTGCTGCAAGCCATCGCATATGGTAAACGTAATTTTGAGATCGCCGATGAGTTATATGTATCCGAAAGCACAGTAAAAACCCATGTACACAATATCATTCAAAAGCTCGGTGTAAAGGATCGCACACAGGCAGCAGTAGTAGCGATTCGGCAGGGCTTTGTTCGTTAATTGATGAAGTAGGAAGCAAAAAGAGCAATCATCCATGAGGAAACTCAAGGGATGATTGCTCTTTTCGTATAATTCCATTCTTTTATCCGTAGAATTCTGCTTCTGTGAGCCTTATCCTTTGACTGAACCGGCTGTCAGTCCTGTTACGAAGAAGCGCTGCAGGAATGTGAACAGAATAACCATCGGCAAAGCAGTAATGACCACGCCAGTCAGCAGCATCGTATAATCGGTCACATACTCACCGCGGAATTGCATCAATGCGAGCGGCAAGGTTAGCTTTTCCGTGCTGTTCAGCAGCAGAAGCGGAATGAGCAGGTCATTCCAGACCATGACGAACAGAAAAGCTGCGGTTGCGGATAACGATGGTCCGGACAATGGTAGTACAAGTCGCCAGTAAATTTTCCACTCTCCGGCTCCATCCATACTGCCCGCTTCCATCATTTCCTTACTCAGCATCTCCATAAATCCAGTAAGCGTAAATACCGTTAATGGCAATAATCCCGCCGCCGTAACAAAGATAAGCGCAGTTAGATTATCCGACCAGCCTAGCTGTCGAACGAGCGAATACAGGGGCAGCATGATTACCTGTGATGGAATAATCAAACCTGCTACAAAATAAGCAAACGTAAACTTACCAAGACGCCCGCCCAATCTGATGATCGCATAGGAGATCAGACTACCGAGGAACAGCACAATCGCTACCGTAAATAGCGTCACTCTCGCACTATTCCAGAAATATTGCAGCATCGGCTGTGCCTGAAAGATTGTAATAAAGTTCTGCAAGCTCCACGGCTGCGGCCAGCCGAGTGGACTCGCATAAAAGCTCTGACTCGTTTTAAATGAAGAAACGACGACAAAATAGAGCGGTGCCGCAATCAGCAGCCCGTATAAAATCATAATGATGCGTCCGACCCACTTCATGTAGCCCTTCCTCCCACCTTAATAATCTGTAACGTTATCCGGCTCACTCGACGCTTAGCCTGTCGCTCCATCCCGACGCAGCGCACGGAATTGGAAGAACGTCAAAATACCAAGCAGCACGAGGAAGATCATCGAACCGGCAGAAGCCAGACCGAAGGAATAATTCGAAAACGCCAGATGATAAATATAGGTCGTCAAAATCTCGGTCGCATAGTTCGGACCGCCATCTGTCATGACGAAAATAAGATCAAATGCCTTAAACGACTGAATCGTCGTATACGAAATAACGATTGCTGCCGATGGTGCAAGCAGCGGCCACGTAATTTTACGGAATACCTGCAATCGAGTTGCCCCATCAATACGCGCAGCCTCAATCAGTTCGCCCGGGATCGCTTGCAAGCCGGCGATAAAAATAATCATCATCTGCCCCGCATGCGCCCAGATTTGCACAAATGCGATCGAATACAGCGCAATTTTCGCATCACCGGTCCAGCTCTTAGCAAGCTGCTCCAGTCCGGCATGCTGTAATCCCGTATTAATCAGACCAATCGACGGATCATAAATGAACGACCAGATCAGACCGACCGATACCGACGACAGAATCGCCGGGAAAAAGTACAGCGCACGGAAAAACACGCTTGTCTTTGAATTTTTCGCCAAAATCAGTGCCAGCACAAGTGATACAACCGTCTGAATTACCACAACAACGATCATAAATTTAATATTGTTCAAAAAAGCCTTACGGAAAATAATGCTGTCAAAGCTGTCCTTATAGTTGGATATACCGACAAAATCATAGGACGGCGATACACCGTCCCAGTTAGTAAATGAATAAAATAGTCCCGATAAAGCCGGGTATACGAACAAGCCGGTATAGAGCACAATGCCTGGCAGCATGAACAGCCACAATATTTTACGATTGATCATAAGCGTTACCGTATCCCTTTACTTCATCTTGTTACAGCTACCGCCGGACATGGATAGCGTCCTATGTCCGGCGGTAGCTGTTGCTATCCTTTTGATCATCAGCTTATCGTATGACATGCTCGATGATCGAACCTCTTTAGCGTCTGCTCTACTTCTACTTCTACTTCTACTTCTACTTACTTACCGACCTGCTGGTCGATAATCGCCTGCGCATCCTGGGCTGCCTGCTCCGGTGTTGCACCGCCAAGCACAGCCTGAATCGAGTTCGTAACCGCCTTCTGATCTTCAGCTTTCAGAATTGTAAAGCGCGGCTGGAAGATGGTTTTCTTATCTGCCCATTCCTGTACAATTTTCAGCTCAGGACTATCGTATTTTACATCATTCAGCGTTACATTTTGTCCGGTTGCATTCGCATACTGGGAAGCAACCTCTGGCTGGCTCAAGTAAGCGAGGAATTTTTTCGCTTCTTCTGGATGCTTGGAACGGCTGTTCACAGCGAGCATGAATGTGCTTGTATGCACGCCTTCATATTTCGCCTGATCCGCTGCTACCGTAATCGGTGCGAGCAGACCTTGCTCTAGCTGTGGATTTTGCTTTGCATTTTGTGTCAACTGGTACGATCCACTTGCCAGCATTGCAGCTTTGCCCTGAATGAACAATGCACCGGCAGCAGCATCTTTTGTACCGAGTGAGTTAGATTGGAAGAAGCCTTTGTCGTTCAGCTCTTTGAACTGGGACAATGTTTTCACCCAGAATTCATCCGTCAGCTTCGCCTGACCCGCTTCTACTTTAGTGAAAATATCTTCGCTTGGTTCATTGTTCATGACCATTGTATTCATAAGCTGACCCGGCCCGATATCTCCACCTGCAAATGCAATTGGAATGATGCCGTTATCCTTCAGCGTCTGGCATAGCTTCAGGAAGCCATCCCAATCCTTCGGCGGTGTCAGATTATATTTTGCAAAAATAGCCTTGTTGTAAATTGGCTGATTGTATACGAGCTGGTAAGGTATAGCAAGCTGCTTACCGTCCTGTTTACCTGCGTCAATCAAGCTTGCATTGTAGTTTTTCACAAATGATTCATTGCTCAAATCTGTGAACAGACCCGCTTTGGATAAAGCGGCAAACTGTGCACCCGGGAATGAAGCAAATACGTCCCCGACCGAACCGTCTGTCAGCTTCGCCTGTGCAGTCGTTTGATATTGATCAGACGTTAAAGTCTGCATATCGACCTTAATATTTGGATTTTGCTTTTCAAATTCAGCAATAATCTGCTGGAATGCTTGCGTATCTTCTCCACGCCAGTGAAGAAAACTAATCGTAACTTTTCCGTCTGCGGCTTGATTCGAGCCGCCACACGCTGCCAGCACCCCGGATACAAGAAGTACGACGGCGAGCAACATTGCCCATTTGGCTGTGATTGTTTTCATGATCTATCCTCCATTTTGGTTAGCATCAAATCGGGCAAAAGCTGCAGAGCTTCGTCAAGCGAACCGGTTTTAACAACCACCGGACAAACGTTAATTTCCGCGAGCCTATTCCCATTAATTTAGTAGGAATACCGTGATTTAAATCATAGCAAATTTTAAGAATATCAAACAATGTCAATATGTATTGTTTTTATTTGTCAAAGTGTGTTGTATAATGGAGAATGTACGCATATAAGAAAGGATGATAGCTTGCCTATGGCAAAAGATACAACCATCGTTACCGAATATGAGCGCAGCGAACGGTTCCGTACCACTCCCTCCTCCTTTGCACAGGCTGGCGGTCTTACGGTGACACAGGCAGGTCGCTATCTGTTAAATCCTGACACAAGGCGCATTTTCTCTGCCAATAACACCACCTTCTGGGTCGCCACACGCCAGGATGGCATGATCATTAAAAACGGACAAAATTATGTATTAGGTAAAAATAATGTATGGTGCGTGCCTTCGCATAGCACATTAGAATATATCAACAATACAGACGAGCCGCTGGAAACATTTTTTATCGGCTTCAATGGAGCACAAGCCGATCTGCTCATTCGCCAGAGTGGTATGCATGAAGGCTATAGCGAGCTAAGTCATGAATTGTTTGATTGTTTACTACAGTGCTACACTACCATATTAAACACAAAACACGAGCCTGATACCTTCGCCTCGGAATTACGTCGGATGGAAATGCTATACAAAATGTTCGGACTGCTCTGTCAATGCAGCGACAGCCGTACCGATCATGCTGAGCTCAAGCGACAAACCGGCTGGATGGAGGAAGCGATGGATTATATCCATGCTCATTATCACAAAAGCATCACCGTCAATCACGTAGCCGAGCATATCGGCATCCATCGTACTCATTTTAGCAAACAATTTCATCAAATGTATAAAGTGCCACCTGCTGAATATATTCGCAGCCTCAAAATGGAAAAAGCTCGTCGCCTATTGCTGGAAACGAGCGATTCCCTTGCTGAGATTGCGTATGCTGTTGGGTACCCTGATGTATTTTCCTTTTCCAAAGCATTTAAGAAGTACAGTAGCTTTACGCCGAAGCGGTATCGGACGCAACTGAGTTGATGGGCTTGATCGTTGATTTACTGGATAGTGTGTTTACTATAACTTATGATTACTTATGATTACTAACGTGATCTTGCCTGATTTGATGTGATTTCATACACCGCTCCGTCAAGGAATAAGGGGACGTCCTCCGGTGGAACGCAGGAATCTACGGATTAGGAGATTGTTGTAGATTCCCGCATTCCAAAGTCGTCCTTTCCCCTTATTTCCTTGCCTTCGCTCTGTGCGTGTGCATCATCTTTATTCGCACATTTATATTAGTTACAACATGGTTTGAATGATTATTTGAAGTGAAGAAGCGTATGTCACCTTGCTATACCTATGTATATAATCCCGTGTGTGCTTCATATTTATTGACGGGTAGATGTTATTCCTTATTTGAACATGCTTTTTACAATGCATTGAATATAGCGAATTTAACAATGCTTTAATCGCTCATTAAATACAAAAAGCCCTCTAAACGCCTTATGCTGTGCTCACAGCAAAGTGATCGTTTAGAGGGCTTTTTAATGTCTAAAGCATCGTGGCAAATTCCTGAGTAAGCTGTGAATTAGAGGTACGTATTTGACCTCTAACGTTCCAGCTTGCTCAGATTCATTTTCGTATCAGCTTACCACCATTGTGGCTCAGCATAGTCATGATTGCATATACGCAATCCGTAATGACTTTATCTATACAGAAAATTTACAAACAAATCCTATTACAGGCTCGCACTCGGTTCAATCACCGCTTGCTCGAATAGCGCCTGTACATATTCCAATGCTTCCAGCTCGTCTTTACCGCGTGTAGTCAGGGTAACTTTAGTGCCGGAATGGATGATGGTCAGCATCATGCCGAGCAGGCTTTTTACGTCAACTTCGCGGCGGCTTTCGTCTGGGCCGAAGGCGATGCGGATGTCCGCAGCAAAGCGGGAAGATTCAGTAGCAATACGCAGCAGGTGTGCGCGGTCAAGATTGTTAGGAACTGTAAATTGATGTACTCTCATTTTGTTCATATCCTTTCTCATGGTGGCATAATGGGATGATTTTACTCATGGTGTGAAATCCTATTCAGCCTGTTGAATGATCCAAAAATGATCGTCGTTCCATATTACGGCACTACAGCGCACGACCGGCAACACCAGCGTACGGGGACTGCTTCCATACTGAACTGCTTTGCATTCAACAAGCTTTGTTATAGATATCATTTACTTGGTTTTACGCCAAATGATACCCCTTCCAACCCTCTTATTTCAACCCATTTTCCACGACTTTACGTTTAAATTTTATTTTTTTTTGAAATTGTGTAGCGTACAGATACGAATCTGGAAATGTTATCCTTTTGTAGCTGTATTTTTACATGACATACGCACGGATGGGCAGCACAAAGCCCCTGCCCATAGAAGCGCAGAGGCTTTTTTCGCTAAGCATGGTACTCATTTTATTTACTGCAAGGTCACACTATCATACCAGGTCAGCTCGTCTCCACTGCTATTACGCAGCGTGAGCGTCACTCTACCTGTCTGTCCACTGTGGCTTCCACTATAAATAAAACCGAAATTACGCTGATCACCGCTTGCAAAAAAACCATCTTTTCCGTTCTTACCATTTTGTACAGCCTGATCAAAGGTGGCTGTTTCGTTGTAGCCTGGAGATTCCCACTCCATCTTGCTCACACCATAACCTTTAGGCATTTCCTCCACACGCAGAAACAATTGCCCGGGTCCCTGTTGTACCGTACTGATTTTCAATTCAGTTGTCTGTGGAGTCAGCTCAGGATCGGCATTATTGCTCGTCTCGGAGCCTGTGCTGCTACCTGTCGAACCGGATGAATCCGAGCCCTGTGCTGGCGCTGTACTGCTGCCAGTGTCGGTGTTACTATCTGTTGCTCCTGTACTGCTCTCGCCTGAGTCTGTACCCGTGCTACTCTCTGGCGATTCTGGATTCATCGTTCCGGTGCCACCAGCTCCTGTCGCTTCAGAGGAATTGCCCTCTGTAGCCGGTTGCTGGGTCGAAGAAGCAGGGGCTTCGGAGCTGCCTGACGAGCAGGCAGTCACGAATACAAGCATACTCGCCACTCCTGCTCCCAGTATCCATTTTGTTAAGCGATTCATTGATGTTCCTCCACTCTGGCGGCTTTCGCTTAGCCTGAGATGTTAGCTGAGCTGCAAACGATGTGCAGCGTGCAGGGTAGGACCTACAAATTCATTCAGACGGAAGCCATTAGCAATCGCCTGTGTAATGAAGTTTTTCGCTTCACCATACGCTTCTTTCACAGTCAGGCCTTTAGCAAGACCCGCCGTTACTGCTGCCGATGTAGTGCAACCCGCGCCATGTGTGAATTCTGTCGCAATAGCATCCACCTCGAACCAGTCAAAGTTTTTACCATCATACAGCAGATCCAGTGCTTTACCTTCTTTTACCTTGCCGCGTGTCTTGATCAATACATGCTTCGCACCGCGCTCATAAATGCGCACAGCCGCTTCCTTCATTTGCTCCTCTGTACGAATCGGAGCTGTTTTGGCAAGCTGCGAAGCTTCGAACAAGTTTGGCGTAACCAGATCCGCACCAGGAATGAGCAGATCAAGCATCGCTTCTGTATTTTCAGGTTGCAGCACTTCATCCGTGCCTTTGCACACCATCACCGGATCGATAACGATACGGTTCAGTGGGAAACGCTTGAGATAATTAGCAGCCAGCTCGATAATTTCTACCGAACCGAGCATACCTGTTTTCACGGCATCAAAGCCAATACCTTCCATAACGGTACGCAATTGTGCCTCCACAACGCCCAGATCAACCGGAAATACCTGATGATTCCACGTTTTCGGTTCCATCGCCACGATCGTCGTCAGTACGGTCATCCCGTACACGCCGAGCTCCTGAAAAGTTTTCAGGTCTGCTTGTATACCTGCACCGCCGCTCGTATCCGAGCCAGCTATCGTTAACGTTTTGGGTATAGTCATGGTTGTGATTCTCCTTCATATCAATGATAGTCTCATTTTAACATAACATGACATGAGAATATACATTTTTCATGAAAATCAATGTATGTTTCAACCAATCGTCACAGTATGAAGTGATACACCCTATCTATTCGCATTCACATTCCCAGCGCAGTCTTCACTTTATTTTCGGGTTTCCTACTCCTGTACCGCCTCAGGCTGACGGAATGGGAATTGCACGCCTGTCATTTCCTCGGATACACGCCATAGCTTGGATGCTGTCGAATCATTGTATTTATGCTCAAACGAATGATCCGGCTGCGGATAGCCTTTGCGGCTGCCTTTACCATCCGGTCCGATATATTCACCACCACGTAGCGAAGGCTCCACGGCGGCGTACAGTGTTGGCAATGCTCCGAGATCTGCTGGCTGGCTGAATAAGCCCCATACAAAGCTCGCCGCTTTCCCTGCCTGCTTGCCAGAGCCGCGTGAGATCAGATTCGTATTAGCTACACCCGGATGAGCAGCGATACTGATCGTCGATGCACCCGTTTCCTGCAGACGCTTTTGCAGCTCGCGCGCGAATAGCAGATTGGCAAGCTTACTTTGCCCGTAGAACTTCATCGCACTATAACCGATCTGTGCGTTCAGATTGTTAAAATAAATAAATCCGCTTCGTGCAGCAATACTGCTCAATGTCACAACGCGGGAGGACGGTGTATCCAGCAGTACAGGCAATAAAAGACCGGTTAAGGCAAAATGCCCGAGATGATTGCTGCCGAATTGCAGCTCAAATCCATCCTTCGTACGGCTTAGAGGCGGAACCATCACACCGGCATTATTAATCAGCACATCCAGTGAGGTATAACGCTGCAAAAATGTCTCGCCAAAAGTGCGAATACTTTGCAGATCAGCCAGATCAAGATGCATGACCTCCACCTTTGACTGCGGATATTCGCGCAGCAGTCCGGCTGCCGCCTGATGCCCCTTTTCCAGATTACGCACCGCCAGAATAACATGGGCATGATGAGCAACAAGTGCGCGAGCTGTTTCCAGTCCGAGTCCTCCGCTGCCGCCCGTAATTACGATTCGTTTGTCCGTCAAATCCGGGATCATATCCGCTGTCCATTGCTTGTACATAATATCCTCTCCTGTCTGTTGTATATAGTAGAAAATAGCTAACACGGTTAGCAGTACGATATTTTGCTATGCAAAAATCACTTTGTATTGCACCTCGTGTTAGGAGGTCGCTAACACGCTAACTCATAATATTACCCATTATACTTCCATCTCGACGCAATAACCATTCCCGCAGTATGAACGGCTTGTACCGATTATTTTCAACAAAAAAACAGCAGCCCTATACGGACTGCTGCTCATAGTAACGAGACATTTCGATAATCATCGCACCCATACGTTCATTTTCCGGTGCAACGATCCTGGTGATCCCTTCTTCTTCTAAAGCTTGCGAGGTAACCTTACCGACAGACACCGCCAGAATGCTGTCATTCAGCCGCTTCCGTAGCTCTTCTTCATTCCCGGTCGCACGCGCACTGGCAAACAGATTACGTACCTGCACCGCCGTTGTGAAGCAAATAGCGTCTATACTGCCCCCTTGAATCTCTGCATGCAGTTGCTCTAATGTCGCTTGCTCTGGTGGAATATTCAGATAAGGCAGTAATGTATGCACATCCTGTGCACCTTTGCCCATCAGAAATTGTACCAGTTCTGGCGCTGGCTCCCCATGCAGTTGTACCCAGATGCGAGCACCGCTCAGATCAACGGCTTCTAGCTGTTCCTCCAGTCCGCGTACTGTCCCATCGGAATCGCGCACATCTGGAGCCAGATTTTCGGCTTTGAGTGCATTATAGGTTTTGTAGCCCCGAATCGCCAGGTGTGCCTGTCTGATGGCAGCTCGGAATTCCTCACCGATGCCCAGACGATCGGCTGCTTCAAATAATGCGTTTGTACCGATACCTGTTGTGAATACCATCCAGTCTGGCGGATGCTGGATCAGTGTGCGCAGCTCCTGCTGGATTTCTTCCTCTTTGAACATCGTCATGCCCTGCAAGGAGCGAACAACGGCTGCTCCGCCCTGACGTTCGATCAGTGCAGTCATCTCCTCTAATTTGCGCGAGCCAGCGATAACGATGGTTTTGCCGTCTAACGGTTTGGACACGCCTTTTCCCCCTTTATATCTATAACGCCAAGGTGGCATCAAAACACCGTCGATCAGAGTGGACGTTCAACGACAAATGGGTCTGTCAAACGTGCATACTCATTACCGGCAATACGTGCCACGGGCTTGAGCTCATTCGTGTGCACATAAAATTTCTCGGCGTCCACGACTTTTTCATCAAAATGATAACATACGATGCGTGCCAGCAGCAGATCATTCGACACCTCACCTGCATCATTTTTAATCGGAATGTGCTGTTCCAGCTTACATTCAAAGCGTACCAGCGCTTCACGAATACCTGGTACCGCTACCCGATCGCTAGGGACGGTGCTAAGACTCGTCAGCTCCAGCTCACTCTGCTCTGGTGGAAGAGTAGAGCCTGTATGATTCATCTCCTCCGTCAAATGCTCACTAACGATATGGATCACAAGCTCGCCGCCTGCAATCGCATTACGCGCTGTATCCTTCATCTGCCCTTCACGACGAGCCACAGATACGGATACAATCGGCGGATCCGAAGCAACGATATTAAAATAACTGAATGGTGCTATATTGAGCACTCCACTCTCAGTTAGCGTACTCACCCAGGCAATCGGACGCGGTACAACCGAGCCGGTTACCAGCTTGTAATTTTGTACAGTAGAAATGGATTGCGGATCAATCGTGATCATCTTATACGCCTCCTGTAGTCAATTCATAATATACATCCAGATTAGATGCCGTTCATGCAGGTATACCATCTCACGAACCGGTACATTAAAGCATGCATCACCTTGGTATTCATTTACAAGGATGAAGCTTTACGCAGGTGAGACGACGGATGCCATGAACTCATGCCGTTACTCCTTATAGCCTGCTTACCGTTACGTATACGCCGTAGCATACCAAAATTTCGCGATTCATAAAAGCGGATTCGTCAGCAGTTTAGCATCAGCACAGAGAATCAGCCCTCTGCTAAGGCTCAAAGCCAAAAGCAGATAATTAAACATAATCAGCTTTCTTCCATGCTGCCAAACGCCATCCCTCTTCCCCTGCTTATCCCAAACGCTGATTATAAAATAAAGTAAACGCCATAACCTAAAATACCGCACATCACAGAGCCAATCCCCTGTAATGCACGGTATAAATGAAAATGCCTATCGTTTCTACATTCGAATCTTAATGCGTAGAGCCCTGTGCGCCTGCTTGCTTACCAACGCGTACACGCTTGATGAAGAACGAGCATAGCAAGCCTACAATAGCCAGAACCATAGCGAAAACAAATGCGTTCTGCACGCCCGCAGTGAACGCTGCAAGCTGATTCGTTGTGCTTGATGGATCAGCCACACTGCTCAGATAACCGCTCTGACCCGCGCTTAGAATACTAACTGCCAGCGCCGTACCAATCGCACCAGCAACCTGTTGCAGTGTGTTCATAATCGCTGTGCCATGCGGATAAAACTGGCTTGGCAACTGGTTCAGACCATTTGTCTGTGCAGGCATCATAATCATCGAAATACCGACCATCATGAAAATATGCAGTGTCACAATGACAGCAATCGGTGTTGTCGAGTGAATGCTTGTGTACAGGAACAATACGGCTGCTACAACGACCAGACCGATTGTAACGAGCCATTTTGGACCGAATTTATCGAATAGACGACCCATAACCGGAGACAGGAAGCCGTTAAGCAGACTACCTGGTAACATGACCAGACCTGCAGTCAGCGCACTTAATGCCATACCCTGCTGCAGATACATTGGCAGGATCAGCATCGATGACAGAATAACCATCATACAGATGAATACGAGCAGCAGACCGATAGTGAACATCGGATAACGGAATGCACGCAGATCAATCATTGGCTGCTCCATCCGCAATTGACGGATGCTGAACAATACTAGCGAGATTGCGCCGACTGCAAGTGTAGCGATCACGATTGGACTGCTCCAGCCACTTCCGCTGTCGCCATGTCCACCTGCACTACTAAAGCCATACACGATACCGCCAAAGCCAAGCGTAGACAAAATAATCGACAGCACATCAATTTTCGGTTTAGTCAGCTTGGAAATATTCGGCAGGAAGCGCAAACCGAATACGAGCGAGATAATAAAGAACGGCAGTGAAATCCAGAAAATAAAGTGCCAGGACAGATTTGCCAGAATCAGACCGGAGATCGCCGGGCCAGCCGCCGGAGCGAACATAATAACGAGCCCGATCAGACCCATAGCCGAACCGCGCTTTTCCACCGGGAAAATAACGAGAATCGTATTGAACATGAGCGGCAGCAGTAATGCTGTACCTACCGCTTGCAGCAGACGTGCAATCATTAATACTTCAAATGTTGGCGAAGTCGCTGCAACGATCGTACCTACAATCGAAAATATGAGTGACGTTGTAAATAGTTGCCGCGTTGTAAACCATTGCAGCAGCAGACCTGATACCGGAACGAGAATCCCCATTACGAGCAGATAGCCTGTTGTGAGCCATTGAATAGTCGTTGGACCTACTTGTAGCAGTCCCATCAGTGGCGTAATCGCGACATTAAGTGCCGTCTCACCGAACAAACCGATAAAACCGCTCAGCAGCATCGCAAATAAAATAGGCACCACCTTGTATTGCTTTGTTTCTGGTTGGTTCTCAGCAGAACCTTGATTCATGGACGCATCCACTTTCCCATCCTCCTTGATTATCTTTCTCTATGTGTAGTATATGCTGTCTAAGACAGGCACAGTTTAGCCACGACGACGAATCGTATTCATCACACTGGACAAATATTGTGCAGCCGTCAGCAATGGCTTATTATCCTGATTGGTCAGACTGATGATGAGTGCACCTTCCATCATCGATAGCGTTAGAATCGCAGCATTCTCTGCCGCTTCTTCGTCTGCTCCTTCTTGTAAAAGCTGCCCCGCAATAATCCGCTGCCAGCCTGCAAAAACCTGCTGACACGCATGTCGCAATCGATCACTAATGCAGGATGCTTCTACCGACGCCCAGAAGCTAAATGGAATAAAGCCGGTATAGCCTGATTGCTCCGTCTCGATCGCCATCTGAGACACAAAATCATGAATCGCATCCCCTGTTGTCTCATGTCGGGAAAAGCTGTCGTGAAATTTATCCATCACATGCAAATTGGCCTTCTCTATACAAACAAGTGCCAGCTCCTCTTTACCTTCAGGAAAATAATGATAAAGCGAGCCTTTCGGCGTATCACTTTCCTTGATGATCTGGCTAAGACCCGTTGCATGATATCCCTGTGAGAAAAATAAGCGCGCCGCTGTGTTAACGATTTGTTCCTTAGCATTGGACTTTTCGCCCAATGAAATCACTCCTTTAAAGCATAATCCATCGGTATGATTCTAAATCGGTATGACTCCAATATGACATCCGCACATAACAATTATAACGATTGGTCTATATAATTAAAGCGCGAAATGAACCAAATGTCAATTCATATACAATTTAAACTATTGCATAAACAAATTACCACCCTTTAATACAACACCTATCATAGTCTTCCATCGTAATATTCCTTTATTAGCTCAACATTAAATAGAGTAGAGACTTTATTTAAACTGTCTCTACTCTAGATCAGGAAAGTGAATACACCTGTACCTATCAATTTTATAGAAGCCTATGATTCTTTTACGACAATATCTTTTGCAATAATAGAAAATAGGCATGATCTTTGTACATCCACTTTGTGCATCCAGTTGTATGCTGTAGTCGCCTATCGATACATACTGTCCTTGTGGCAATAGCGATTATCGCTTACGCCTGAATTGAAACGAATTTCAGCGAGCATACGCCTTATTCACCATTTGCATATATACGCAATTCACGATAAATATCGATAATATCATCAAGTGGCATACGTACCAAGCCACTGGAGGAAGGCGCTACAAATTCGATGACTCCGTCTGTCACCGATTCGGACTGAATGCCCCACGGTGCCTGACTACGCTGGCTATACTTCGTATACACCCCTTTACCGACAAAGCAGGCAATGCGCGGACGGTATTGTGCAATCTTTTCACGTAATTCTACTCGTCCTTGCGCATACTCCTCTGGCAAAATATCGTCAATGCCCCGTGTAGGACGCGAAACAATATTTGTAAACCCATAACCCAGCTCCAGTAGATCGCCATCCTCCTCTGGATGATACAATCTTGGAGTCAAACCGGAACGGTATAAAATTTGCCAGAAACGATTACGCGGGTTGGCATAATGATGCCCTACCTCCCCTGATCGAAGACTTGGATTAAAACCGACAAATAAAATATTTAGTTGCTGCTGCAAATGATCGGGTATAACTGGCACGCTTTTTGCTCCTTTCACCTACGTCAAAGTAACTTCTATCAATACTGTTACCATTTTTTTATCTATTTCGACAAAGATACTATACAAAAAATATGACTATAGACCGATATACTTTATCAATCAAGTATATTTCTACTTTTACAGCATCATCACCCGACAACCTACAGAGCCGTAAATGGGCACAGCATGTATAACGACTTTCACATTCAAACGAGAACATTAGCAAAGGAATGATTAGCATGATTAAATTAGACGAAAAGCAAATTTATGCTGTCCTTCATAAACAATTAAATCGCAATTTCCCTGTACAAACGATGGAATTGCAATATCATATTGAAGCAGATAGCCGCCTTGTAAATAATGAGGGCGAAGTCGAGCTGACCAATAAGCATTACTGGGTCAAAGTGATGGATTGTGTGTATCCTACCCACTCCCGTCCAATCCTAATGAGCGAGGTTATTTACTTCCTCAGACAGGAATACATGGATAGCACCATCCGTGTGTTCATGAAGCAGGATGCGGAAGGCATCGTATCCGCAACAGCAGAGATCAGCTTCCAGGATCATGTCACTTTGGAATCGGAGCAATTGAAAGCACTGATCGACCTTGCACTGGTGATCAAAGACAAGGAATGGTTCGACGAGCTGACACAAATGTATTTGAACATGACCCGTCCATTACCAAGCTCACTCTAATTGCATTTCCATAGATCGGCATTCTTCTATTTTAATCGATAAGTCTGCAAGGGGCTGTCTCATCGTTAACAGGCGACATGAGGCAGCCCCTTTACTTATAAATTCTACAGGAATTTCAATGCTTTTATAAAAAATTGTTGCTATGATATAAAAGATGGTTGAATACATAGTATACAGCCTCGTTCGTTTCGGCACTATATACATATATAAAGGAGGAATCCATAGTATGGATCCTAATCAACCCCCACACCACTCTCAGTCTCCATATGGCTCACAGCCACCTTACGGATATCAGAATCAGAATCCGTACGATCCTTACAATAATTACCGACCTAATAGCGGGAAAGCCATTGCAGCGCTTGTACTGGGTATCTCCTCCATCGCCTCGCTTTTCTTTTTGCCTGGCTTTGGCGCCATTATCGGTGTACTGGCTATTATTTTTGCGATTCTGGCATTCAAAGAACTGCAACGCTCCTACTTAAATGGAAGAGGCATGGCGATCGGTGGACTCATCTGCGGAATTATTGGTGTGCTGCTGCATGTATTGTTCGTTATATTCATCGTCGTTATCATCGGCGTTTCCTTGCAGGAATATTCAAATAATGGTGCCGACTACTGGGAACCGACATTCCAGCAAAATGACAACTCTGATTTTTATTAATTAGCTCTTATAGCATTACCCACAAAAAGAGGACAGCATGACTTCATATGCTGTCCTCTTTTGTATGGGTATCGTTATGAATGAATATCGTTGCAAATTAAGCCTGTGGCACGTAAAAACGGATACGAATATTAGACGGATCGGTGATCCACAGCTCTTCGCCATCGTATTCCAGCGGTATACCCGCAGCTTTAACACGATCAGCCACTTCCTGTATAGCCGCTTGATCCGGCATTTGCAGGGTGTAATGATCAATGCCTGTCGAGTTAGCAGGTGCTTTAGGAGCGCCTGCACCAGCCCATATATTCAAGCCCATATGATGATGATACCCGCCTGCCGAGATGAACAATACAGAACGATCATCCGTCAGTACAATTTCAAAACCGAGTGTGTCGACATAGAACTTGCGCGCTTCATCCAGACTGGATACATGGAAGTGCACATGACCGATTTTGGTGCCTGCGGGCAACCCTTGCCACGGCTGTCCTTCTGCCAGCTCCAATAAGCTCTCTACATCAACAGGCTCTGTACCCATAATATATTGTC
Organism: Paenibacillus sp.; assembly: GCA_039595515.1. Taxonomy (GTDB): domain Bacteria; phylum Bacillota; class Bacilli; order Paenibacillales; family Paenibacillaceae; genus Saccharibacillus. The sequence continues at coordinate 21,520 of JBCNLJ010000082.1, forward strand.
CACGCGCATCCTTTTGCCAGGTTGAGCGCGGGCGGTCTGCATAGATTTCAATACCATTGTTATCAGGATCATACAGATATAACGCTTCACTCACCAGATGATCGCCCTGTCCGATATTTTGACGATGCTCCAGCAGATTGCGCAAAGCCAGTCCCAGACTGGTCCGATCCGGCAGCAAAATCGCAAAATGATACAGGCCTGCTACCGTTTGACGACGAGGGATTGTCGCATTTGCAATCTCCTCAATGATCAGCAATGTGTTATGACCGTCCGCTGTCAGTTCTGCTGTCGTTGCCGTCTGACGAAGCACCTGCAAGCCAATCACTTCTGTATAATAAGTAAGCGAGCGTTCTAGTTGACTAACTTTAATGCTAACAAGACCGATTTCAAGCGCGGGATGGATAACCGAAGTATTCATAGGAATGTTTCCTTTCACTTATTAAATTTTAGTATTAGTTATTATTTATAACTATAATAACATTTTGTAAGTAACTATTCAAGTGTTCATTTTGATATTAGATCGTTCTAGATGTACTAGTATATAAACGTAGACAATCGGACATTATTAGGAATATCAACACAAAAGCCTCTTCATCTGCATGAGCAAATGAGAGGCTTTTATGTTGATGCTACCATGAATTATGAAACAGGCTTGTAGTCGCTATCGTGTACACACGATCAACCTGCTTCAATATTCACTTATTCGTATCCATACACGCTGGACGTGTCGGATTTTAGTTCATTGGATCGTTTTCTTTCACACCCGGATCATTACCCCAAACCGGTCCACCTTGATAGTACACAACGATTTTGCCATTGTCAGCCAGTGTTGAGCTGTCGCTATAGGAGTAATCGGAGCTTACGCTACCGGATGTTCTTTGAATCGTAAACGTCATATTTCCGCTTTCACCACCAGCAGGAATTACGCCTGCTTCTGCGTTGAACAGCAGTTCAACATAGCTATCTGCGCCAGCTTGCGGCTGCTGCATGTTAACGATATGAGCCTCTACATTTCTTGAATTAAATGGAACGGTGTTAAGAGATACGTTGCGTGCATCCAGTCCTGTACCACCTGTGAAGTAGTAGCGTACGCGAATATCGCTCAGGTTCACATCTGCTGTACCGGTGTTCAGGATATTGATCGTTGGATTGATTGTGCTTGAGCCGCTGTTACCGATACGAGATTGCAGTACGAGCGACTGCTTCACATTAGCGGATTGCTCTGTTGGAGCAGCGATAGCCGGCATGGACATTTGAGTTTTCTGACCGTTTGCCAGTACAGCACTTACAACATAGCCGTATACTTCGCCATTTTTTACAGAAGTATCTGCAAACATTGCATTTGTAATGCCAGTGCTCAGCATAGCATAGGTGTTGTTTTGTACACTGTTGTATGTGTTGTTCACAACATCATAGCGGCGTACTTCATAGCTGGAAGCGCCCTGTACAGGTTGCCATGTTACGACTACCTGATTGGAGCCGGCGCGTGCAGATACCTGCTCAGGAGCTGCTGGTGCAGATGCGTTGTCCCACGTAATGTCGTTGATTACTTGATTCGTTTCAATCGCTGCGTGTGCATTCGGTGCAGCCAGCAGGCTACTTCCTGCTGTCAAAATAGAAATTGCAAGTACTGCTGAAGCTTTCTTAGACCAATGTACCATGTTCATCATCAACCTCCGTATAGTTGTGTAGTGGAATACATCTACTGCATTCTGATGTTAATCATGCTGTTAAGTATTCGGCTCCAAACTTCTATGTGCGTTAACGCTTATTGTCCCTCCTTTTTATACATTCATTACTGTTTGAACGCGTTTTATAAGGTGTAAAAGGGTTCAGTGGTGAGCCA
>JBCNLJ010000083.1:0-23273 GCA_039595515.1 Paenibacillus sp.
GCAATATGCTGGAGGACCAGCCGGTAGGCAGCTCGATTGAAGTGCCTGGTAATGGGACAATTATTTTATCTGTAAAATAATGCCATACATTACTGTGCTTATTGTAACATGAAAATAGCGATACGTAAATGTAGAAATATACATTTTACGTATCGCTATTTTTGTCGAATTTGCTCATCTTGCGCCTGTTAAGTCGAAATATCGGACCAAATCATTCAGCACGCCATTATTATATGGAACCGTCTATTATACCAGCACGCTCCAGTTGCGAATCAGAATTCGTATCGTGGATGAGCTTATTATCAAGCTGTTGCCTGTCACGCGTGCATGCTACTGCACTATTAATGTATGCAGCAGAACATCGCTTTTTTCTTATTGATCCTGGATCAAGCACTTATGCTGCTATCGATATCGACAATGACAGTTGGCTTTTCAAGCAAACTGCAACAAATGTTCGCTCACTTCCATATTTTAATTGGAAGCTGCTTATTTTACAAGATCACACCGTCTTTAAAAATAGCAATTTCGCGGAATCCGTGGCGCTCACTGTTCGTCTCCCGGCGACCGGAGGCGATATCTACAATCTGCTCCAGCAGCTCCAATCCTACCTGCTCGATCGTTCTGCCTTCTAATAATTGCCCTGCGTTAAAATCAATCCAGTGCTTTTTGCGATTCGCCAGCTCGGACTGAGTAGCAATCTTCACCGTCGGCACAGGCCCACCAAACGGTGTACCCCGTCCGGTTGTGAACAATACGATATGTGCACCCGCCGCTGATAGCGCTGTGACGGATACAAGATCATTGCCCGGTGCTTCGACGATGTTCAGCCCGGTGCGCTGCACCCGATGTCCGTAACGCTGTATATCGACGACTTGAGAATGACCACCCTTCTGGGTGCAGCCCAGCGATTTCTCCTCCAGTGTTGTAATACCACCCGCCTTATTGCCGGGCGATGGATTCTCATAAATATTTTGACCGTGATCTACAAAATACTGCTTAAAGCCATTGATCAGCTCCACCATATCCTGAAACACCTGCGGACTGGCAGCCCGGTTCATTAAGATCGTCTCTGCGCCAAACATCTCCGGCACCTCGGTCAGGATGGCTGTTCCCCCTGCAGATACGAGCAGATCGGCAACCTTTCCGACAAGTGGATTAGCGGTAATACCAGATAATCCATCTGAGCCGCCGCATTTTAAACCAAGCTTGAGCTTGGACAATGGCACAGGCTGACGTTCCTGACGCTCCGCTAGTTCGGCAAGCTCCTGCAAATACGCCATACCCACCTCCAGCTCATCCTCGACCTCCTGTGCCTTCAGGTAGCGTATCTTATCTGCATATTCTGCCGGAATACCAGCAGCAAATGTATCGACCTGATTGTTCTCGCAGCCCAGTCCGATCACAAGCACACCTGCTGCATTCGGATGCAGCACAAGCGAGGTGAGTAGCTGCCTTGTATATTCCAGATCATCGCCAAGCTGTGAGCAGCCAAATGGATGTGGAAAATGATATACGCCATCCACACGACCTGCCAGCTCCGCATGTCCCATACGAGCGAGCGATTCGCAAATTTTGTTAATGCAGCCTACCGTATTGATAATCCATAGCTCATTGCGAATACCAATCTCCCCATTTGGACGCACATAGCCGTCAAATGTTTGCAGATGCTCTGGTAGCTCAGATGGCTGCCAATCCGCAGTCGGGGCATACTCATAGTCCAGCGTACCGGACAGGCCCGTATGCAGATTATGACTGTGAATCCATTGGCCCGGCTCGATCGGTTGTGTGGCTCGACCGATGGAAAAGCCGTATTTGAGCACATCCTGTCCCGGTTCAATGTAACGAACAGCAATCTTATGTCCGCGTGGCACGGAATCAGTCACATGCAGTACTTCACCATCGTCCAGCAGTAATGTATCGCCTGCTTCCATATCACGCAGGGCAATCACAACATCGTCCTGCTTTTGAATCGCTATATAATCTCGGATCATGGTGTTCATATCCGCTGTGCCTCCATCTCGTTCAAATTAGACGTCACCTGTTCAACCAGCCCCGGAATTGCTGTCAGATCCTCCTGCCAGATTCGCGTATCACTAAGAATACGCTGAGCAACCACGCTATAATCGGTCATCCCATCTGTTTCGTTCACGCTATAACTCGCCTGCCAGTGCTGTGCCATATACTGTAGCCACTCTGCATTATCCCGAACTTCCAGTGGCTGTCCAGCCAGTGTGAAGCTTTGGAAGGATAAGCCTCCTTCTTGCTCTATCGGCTGTACGCGATATAGTACCAATAACGTCGACAAACCACGGACAAGCTGCAGTGGTAATTGTCCGTTCTTTTTTGTATACGTTTTCAAGACTGGTAGTACGCGTGCTTGAAATTTGCTCAGACTGTTCATAGCGATATCCAGCAGACGATGCTCCAAATACGGATTGTAAAAGCGTTCATACGTCTCCTCAGCGTAGCGCTGCAATTCCTCTGCGGGTAATGACAAGGATGGGATAACTTCGTCTGCAATCGTCTGCTTTACCCAGCCTCCTAGCTGCTCATCTTCCATTAATTCACGCACCGTGCTGCGGCCGTGCAACAAACCGATGGGCATCATAAGCGTATGCGCTCCGTTTAATATATGCACCTTACGCTGGCGATACGGCTGCAGATCATGCGTCCAGATCACATTCAAGCCGGTCTGCACCAGTGGCAGACGCTGATCGAGCGCAGGATCGCCTTCAATCACCCAGATATAATACGGCTCCGCGGAGGTAAGAAAATGATCCTCATAGCCCCAGTTGCCTGTCAACCGTGCATATTCTTCCTGCTGAGGCATGCCTGTTACGATTCGATCAACCAGATTATTCAAAAATAACTGGTGCTCATCAATCCACTGACAGAAATCCTCACCCAGACCGAACTCTCTCGCATAGCGCAGCACATAGCTTTTCAGCACATCGCCGTTATTTTCCACCAGCTCACATGGCAATATCATCAGCCCGCGCTGTGGATCATTACCAAACGTTTGAAAGCGGCGATGTAAAAAGAGTGTCAATCGTGCAGGATAATTCACAATCGGCTCGCCTGGCACATAGTCCAGCTCTGCATACGTTAAACCCGCTTCGGTCGTATTGGAAATGACCACATCAAGCGACTCCAGCTCAGCAAGCTGTAAAAAGGCTGCCCAATCCGCATAAGGATTCACATAGTCGCGAAATACAGAGATGATCTGGCGCTTCTCTATCTTTTCCCCATGTTGCAAGCCCTGCTGCACGAGTGTGTACAGTCCCTCCTGCTCTGCCAGCTTATCCAGCTTTGCTCCGCCTCGCGGAGTTGGGGGTGTCAGCACCACACTTCCATGGTATTTGCCACTGGCATTCATTTCATGAATCATCCAGTCTGCAAAGCCGCGCAGGAAATTGCCTTCGCCGATCTGCAATATTTTGATCGGCTGCTGCCGAATGACATCATGGCGTCTTCGTTCATTTTCACTTGTTAGATGATGGCGCAGTAAGGGCTGAGTTTTGCTCATTGTCATGAATGAACCTCCATTGAAATTGAAATAACTTGCAAAATGCAAACGAAAAATACAATAACCAATGATAACCCCTGTAATGTTAACGTGAACATTTTAGTGCAAAAGCGTTTCTTGCCTCATATTGTAACATCATTTAGACTAAAATAGTGAAAAAAATAACGGGTTCTTCCATTTAATATAGAATGCTAATGATGCTCGTATAGAAAGGAACTTAACTATGCCAACTGAACAGCAATACATCCAGCAGATGCGTGAACGTATACAAGCGATGTACAATGATCCCGCTTCACGCGTGCTGTTCTGGACTGTAGCGGATCGTATTCCTGCGGACATGAAAGGCAGCAGCCAGTTCATTCCTCCCTTATTGTTAGAGGATGAGGATTGGGCAACATGGCAGCCTGTACCGTCCACCATTACCGGAACTATAATCGATCAATTGGAGCAGCAATATCAGCTTCAATTCCCCATACCGTATCGCGCCTTTTTACAGGCCTATCATTTGCTAGATTGGCAGCTCACCCTTCAGCCTACCGCAGACGGATATCCCGGCGGCTGTAGCTCATTAATGTTCCCTTCGCTTGACACCGAACAGGGATTATCCGAAATACAACAGCTAATTGAGCAATGGCCTGTATTCTACAGCACAGGCTACATCCCTTTTGCGATTGGAGAAGATGGACAGGGCATCGTCTGCTTTGATACCGTCAGAAAGCATCCTGACGGAGACTGCCCTGTTAGCTGGATTGTGCTGGATGCATTGTATGAGCTTCAAGATGCCTCCGCCCCTGAGGACAGGCGCGCTATGTTGGAGCCGAAAATGGAAGATATCTTCCCCACGTTTGATTCCTTATTCAACGCGGTATTTCGGAAACGCACTTGATGTACATCTGTATGATTATTACCTGATACCATCTGATACATGGAGGCCGTTGTCATGAGCAAAATTTTCATTTTCTCAATTCTGTGGTGGTTGCTTGGCAACCCGTTTCTGGCACTGATCGTGCTGCTAGTCATCATTTATGTGCTGGATCGCCGCTTTGTCGGTATATTTCCGAGTGCTGTTAAGCCCTTACGGCGGATGAGCCGGATACGCACATTACGGCGGCAGGTAGCGAACAGTCCAAGCGATATGTCATCACGCTATGAGCTGGCACGCTTGCTACTGGAACGTCGCCATTATAGCGAAGCCAGACGCTGGCTGGAGCAGATTGGTCATGCCTATCAAGAATCTGCTGAATACTGGGATGATCTGGGCACTGCGCTACTGCATACAGGAGATGCTACTACCGGTGAGCACTATATACTCAAAGCGCTTGAGCTGAATCCTCGTGTTAAATATGGCGAGCCTTACCTGCGATTAGCAAGCTATTATGCACGTCATGATGGGCAAAAGGCGCTTGATGTACTGGAGCGTTTCCGCAATATTCAGTCCTCCTCTTGCCGTGCTTATTATATGCTCGGTCAGCTCGATCGCTCACTTGGGCGTGAACAAGAGGCCAAGGCTTCTTTTCAGGAAGCAGTTATGATCTACCGTTCCTTGCCCAAATACAAAAAACGCAGCGAGCGCGGATGGGCAATCCGTAGCTGGCTGCGTAGTCTGGTCTAATCGACTTGCTTTAATTCACATCATATCCGAAAATACGGCGGCTGACTGCTTTGAGCAGGGGGCCGCTTTGTTTATACCAGTTCAAGCCCTCATCCAAACGCTTCGCCTGTGAAATAACGACGTCCGCCTGATCAATGCCTTCAAAATAACGACTCAGAAAATGCATAAATACATCCATTCGCCGCAGTAGAATTAGTAGCGGCAAGCGTACCGCCTCGGCTTCGGTCAACGTCACGACCGCTGCATAGCCTTTCAAAAAGGCAGTACAGCGACGCTCTTCCTCCGCACTCCATTCCATACTGCCCAGCATATCGGACAGACACACCGCAGGCTCCATCGCCCGCAAATCACGGGTAACAAATTCAAAATCAAGAATCGCCGTAATCTGACCGTCTTCCGATTGCAGCATATTCGATGCGTTCAAATCGCCATGAATAAGCTGATGCGGTAGCGAGGCCAGTCGTGCTATACGCACAAGCTGCTCACCAAGCCGTTCACCGATGCGATTCAGCGTTTCACGAATGTCGGCAAAATCCTCCGGCGGATTGGCGCAAAAGGCTTCCAATCTGCCTGGACTGCACAGTGGATAAGACTGTCCCAATCGATAATACGGTGGGTACACTGGATGCAGATCAATATCGATCTGTGCCAGCGCTTCGGATAGGCGCCCTACCGTTTGCCCAAAGTGAATGAGCTGTTCGTCTGTCACCAGCTCAGGATTGCTGCCATCCATATAATGAAAGAGTGCAGCCAATCGTCCGTTGCTCGGCTCCGGCGAGCCAGCAGCCGTGACATAGATCGTATCACCATGACGATCACGTACCGGCTTCGGGATCGATAATCCATCCAGCACATCCGGTAGCACAGCGAGCACCTCGTGCTCATAGCGTACCTTTTCCGGTTCGCGATGTGTCTCGTATCGACGCAGTACGTATCGTTCGGAGGCATGATCAATGAACATCGTCGTGTTGTTCATGCCTCCCTTTCCTTCTACCATATGCCAATTCCCGGACGGGAAAAAGTGATCTGCCAGTTGTTCCATTGAATCAATTGCTTCGCGTTCCAAAAATTCCCCTCCTTGTTGCCATTAGTCCTTTGCAGATAAGGGAGAATACCGGCATGGCAGGCGCTTGCTGCCCGTGCCAGCCGTACGTGTTACAGGGCAGATGAATCATCAGCCGGTTATTCCGGCAGTCGTTCCATAATGCAGGCAATCTATACTGCCTGCTCCATACCTTTTATGCATTCCGGTACAAAGTCGTGAATGCTTCCGATTCCAGGTGTTCCCTTACCATGATCAAGCCCTACGGCCCTTCGTTAATCCATTAATGTATATATTCGCCGCCAGCAAGATTGCCTCCTGCTTCGGGCGTAAAATCCGGCACCAAAGCTATATGATAACACGAACAGGCGTCTGTGAAAACTTTTTCGTAGTGAAGCAGGTAAGGTATAGCATAAATTTTATTGATTTCATAAAAAAAGTGCGTAAAAACAGCAACAGCAGCATCCCCACCGTGGCTGGCAGAGAACATGCTGCTGTTGTTTATCGTATCGTGTTGCTATTATTTATGAAGTGGCATTTCGGGCTGTGCCTTACATTTCACAGCGGCACTCTCTACCGCACGCATAATCCCGCCATAACCGGTACAGCGACATAGATTACCACATAGTGCCTCTTTGATCGTCTGTTCGTCCGGCTGCTCGTTGCGATCCAGCAACGCCTTGGTGGAAATGATCATCCCTGGCGTGCAATATCCACATTGGAAGCCGCCTTCCTCCAGAAATGCCTCCTGAATCGGGTGCAGCTCGGCTGGCGTATCCCCTTGGAGTCCTTCGATAGTTGTAATCTGCTTGCCCTGACACTGATACGCCATCGTCAAACAGGAGTTTACCGGCTCGCCATCAATAAGCACCATACAGGCACCGCAGCGTCCAATCTCGCATGACACCTTCGTTCCAGTCAGTTCAAGATCCGTACGTAGCACATCAAGCAAGCGACGAGACGGCTCGACCTCCAGTTCACGTTCTTCTCCATTAATCGTAGCATTCCAGTTCATATTCGCTCTATTCATCGCGGACTCACTCCTTCCTGCTGCCCTACACCAAGGGGCTGAATCAACCGTTCACGCGGAACAGGCAAATGGTTCACCCATACCCCGGATGCCTGACGAATCGCTGCCGTAATTGCAGGTGCAAGCGCGACAGAACCGATCTCCCCAATCCCGCGCGGCCCAAATGGATCATTTTCCGGCAGGTCTTCAATCGCTTCAACCTCCAGCGAACTATGCATATCCTGAATGGTCGGAATGATGTAGGTGTCCATATTTTTCGTCATATAGTGACCGCCATCCATCACCGAATCCTCCGTTAACGTAAACCCGAGCGCCATCACACTTCCGCCCTCAATCTGCCCGATAAAGCCCATCGGGTTAATAACCGGACCCGCTGCTACCGTATGGTACGTATCCAGCAGACGCACATTGCCGGTTAATGTATTTACCTCAACCTCTGCCGCTACAGCAGCATACGTGTACAGGAAGTGCCCGCCCATCACTTCATCCGGTGTCGTCGGATATTGGAAATGAGTATCAAAGATAAGCTCCTCCAGTATCGACTGACTCGCCAGCTCATGATAGGAAATAACAAGCTCCCCGGCTGCCTTCTGATCTGCTTTGATATAGACAGAACCTTGCTCAGCCCTATCGTTTATCTCGATCTTACGCCGAATACCACCGACTCCTGTCGTCAGCTCCTGCGCTGGAATACCACTCAGTCGCTCTGCCTGCTGCAAAATCGCCTCCAAAAACGGCACCTTCAACCGCTGTAGCGCCATCCATGCCATCGTCGTCGAACGCGAGGCTGTACTGGAGCCGCTATGGGGCACACGATCCGTGTCACCGATAATGATGCTAATATCGCTCGGATCGCAATGGAACAGATCGATCAGCATAATTTCCATCGTCGCAATCAGACCCTGCCCGAATTCTTCATAGCTAAAAGCAACCTCAATCTGTCCGGCTTCATTTAACGATAATCGTCCACCTGCGGGATCTTCGATACCGTAACCAAGCCCGGCACCGTGCATAGCAAGCGCTGCACCAATGCCGCGTTTGATCCAGGGTGGTTGTGATTGTCCATGCGGCTCGCGATCCAGACCTGTAGGAGCTGCAAACTGTCCGGCTGCCATTCCCGCGTCCAGTCGCGACTGTCTACGCTGCCAGATCGTAGAGTGCTCCAGCGCCTCCATCACCTGATATAGCCCGTTCGTACGCCAGATTTCTTGCTGAAGTGGTCCGGGGTCATGCGGCTGACGGCGATTCAGCATCCGGAATTCCCACGGGTCCATGCCCATCTTTTCCGCTAATCGATCCATTTGACCTTCCATCGCGAAGATCGCCTGATTGCCGCCAAACCCACGAAACTCACCGGAAACTCCATTGTTCGTATATACCGATACACCTTCTACATCCACATTCGGAATACGATAAGGCCCCATCGCATGCTCGGTCGCAAAATTTAGCACCGGTGCCCCCAGCGTCGCATAAGCACCCGTATCGGCTACAATGCGTACACGGTGGGCAAGCAGACGTCCATGCTGATCGATGCCTGTTTCCATCTCAATCCGCATCGGATGTCGTTTTAAGCCTGCACGTACCGATTCTTTGCGTGAATTGTGCAGCTTAACCGGACGTCCTGTTTTCAGCGCTAGCAATGAACCATAGGGCTGTACGTTTAACTCATCCTTACCGCCAAACGAGCCGCCAATCGGACTGGAAATCACCCGAATCTGTTCTTCCTCCCAGCCAAGAATACGAGCAATCTGCATCCGATCCTTATAGCCATGCTGTGTTGGGGCGTAGACCGTCAGGCGCCCATCCTGCTCCGGTACAAACAGGCCACCTTCCGTTTCCATATAAGCATGCATTTGACGCGGTGTACTGTAAGTCTCACGTACAATATGAGCACATCCGGCAAATGCTTCATCTACATGACCTTGCTTCACAGCGGTGCGATGCAGCACATTTCCTTCGGGATGAAGCAGTGGCGCATCAGCCTCCAGCGCTCGCAGTGGATCAGTAATGGTCTCCAGGATCTCATATTCCACCTGAATGAGCGACAAGGCATACTCTGCCAGCTCCGGCGTCTCTGCAGCTACAGCCGCAATCGCATCGCCGATATAGCGCACTCGATCCTCGCACAGGGCAGGCTGATCCGGTGTAGCGATACCAAAGCGATTCAATCCGGGTACATCCAGATGAGTGATGACCGCCACGACCCCTGTACAGGCTTCGGCTGCGGATACATCGAGCGATACGATACGTGCATGTGGATGAATACTGCGCAGTACGCGTGCATACAGCATGCCTTCCGCTGTCATGTCGGTCAAATAACGCAGCTCACCGGTTACCTTTTCCTTGCCGTCCCGACGTTTACGCCAGCGTTCTCCACTATTTTCACGATTAAGCAGCATCGACGATCATCTCCCTTCCTCTATATCCCGAATACTTTCCCACAATCCTGCCGCAAGCAGATTACCTGCACTTTGCTGACGATACGGAGCTTCTGCAAACGGATCGCTATAACTGACAAATTCCTGAGCCGCCAACCCTGCCAGCTCCGGTAGCCAGGCGGCATCATACATACGTCCTTCTAACATCGACTCACATTGCAGCAAACGCATGGCGAGTCCAGACCCTCCGCCCGCAGCGACACGTACACGCGTCAACTGTCCTTTTTCGCTAATCCAGCAACGCAGGGCAACCGTTACCAGTGAAGGTGTGAATGCTTCGCGCCGACCGAGCTTACGGAAAAAGCACAGCTCACGCCACTGTTCTCCCTGCTCATCGATCCAAAACGAAACCGCATTTGCAGTCAGATCCAGGGGCGCCGTCTCTGCTGCAACATTTGACTGTACCGGGACATGTCCAGCGACAGCAGGGCCCTTCGGAAAACGGATACCGAGCAGCACGGCTTGCAGACTGCGTCGTCCCAGACGCACCTGCTCCATCCAATCGACCACATCCTGCTCATAGTGTAGCGACGTGTGTTCTCCATCTACCCAGAGCAGACTGGCATCATGCACTAGCAAAGCAGGTAGTGCGTCCCCGACAGCAGAAGCGACATTGCCGCCGATCGTTGCCAGATTTCGTACCGCTGGTGCGGCAATATGTCGGCAAGCCATATATAATGCGTTGGCATATTGCTGCAAAGCAGCATGCTGTCCGCATTGCTTTAAGGTTGCGAGTGCTCCTATTTGAATATAATCCGTTTCCTCTGTAATCGAACGAATGCCTTCAATCGTATCCAGACGAATCATATGTGCAGGCAATGGGGCAATTCCACCTTCCCACTGTGTGCGTAGCAGGGTGCCACCTGCAACCCAGACAGAGTCTGCTCCATGCTCCCTTTTCAAAGCTACTGCCTCTTCTGCATCCGCTGGCTCCCATACGACAGGCGTATACACTGGCGGCATGTCGTCATTGTTCCAATGTGTGTTCATGATGCCACCCTCCGTTTCCAAAATGAATATTGAACCTATATTATAGAAATTTATATTTAACGTCAATTAAATTAACTTCATTTTGTAGGAAAAGTACATATAAGCTTTATTTTTTGTTTTTAAATATGAATTTCGGCTTTCTATACGTTTATTTAACGTCTTTTTTATAGAAAAATTCATTTAAAGCTATGATTCACTATTAAATTTTGATTTATATGTAATATTATATAACACAAATTCAACTGAATCATCTATTTATGTTAACAAACGGGAGCGATTTATGAATTTAATACATTAATTTATGAATTTAATACATCATTTATAAAGAGGAGGCTGTATGTGTTCATGTCCTTTACGTTAAAAGCTTATACAAAAAACACCAGAACAGTTCTGCGAACTATCCTGGCAACATACCGAACCCCTTATATTTTACTGGTGTTTATTATTGTTACTATTATTTCCTATGCTTTCTCATCGTCTTCTATTCCTCGTTTACGTTGTTCCACAATATACTGCTGAATGCGTTCCAAAGCTGCTGGTGTATCAGCATCCCAGAAGCAATGCTCTGGCAATTCCACATGCGCTCCATGCAGACTGGCGTCCTTTAACAGACGACGCGCTCCCTGATCACCGGAAAGCTGTTCCAAACGTGCCCATACCGATGCTGCGAAAATAATAGGCGGAGCTGCTCCGGCCTGTCCGGCTGCGGCTACATAATCCAGCTCGGAGTACTCTAACCAGTGAGTTGCCACCTGTCGGATGTGTACAGGCTCCAGTAAAGGCTGATCCGCCAGCACGATCATAATCGCCTCCGGTTTCTGTAGCTGCAGATGCTCTCGTATATATTGAACACCGCAGCGGATCGAATAAGACATGCCCAGCTCGGCATCATCACAAGCGATAAGCTGCATACGCTCAGGATGCAGGCCCTGAAGATGCTGGCATTGCGCTTGCCATGCTGGTGATGAATGCGGAGCATGCACAACTACGACCGATGACAGTTCGCTAACCTGTAGCAGCATGGATAGCACCTGCCCACCGACGGTAGCATTGTTCGTTTTCAGAGCACCAGTCATCGCTGTGGAAAATGACTCTTCCGATGATTGTATGGGATCGCTTGTAGCTTCCTCCTCTACAGCATGAAGCCGCATCGACAGCTTATCACTGCCCATACGGCTACTTTTACCGGCTGCAAGTACCAGTGCGACGATGCCCATGACTGGCTACCTCCCGACTGCGCTGTTGCTTGCCTCGCTTCACTGCGATCAGCTCAGCAGCAATGCTAATGGCAATCTCATCCGGACCGTCTGCACCAATCGATAAACCAACTGGCGAATGCAGATGGGGATACTCCGGTAGTCCATCCAGCAATCTTCTTGTTCGCTCAGAGGAACCCATAATGCCAAGATACGTATATGGACAATCCTGCAAAAGTTCAATCCATTCACGTTCGCGCGGAAAATTATGACTCATCATCAGCACATAATCTCCCTGACCTGGACGAATATGCTCATATAGCTCCTGCGGAAATCCGGTCACGCATTGTGCACCAGGAAATCGCTCTGGTGTGCACAGTGCCGTACGCCAATCCCCTACAACGATGTCAAAGCCTGCCGCACGCGCTAATGTATTGACCATTTGTGAATCATCGCCGGCTCCAATTAAAATGAGGCGTGGCTTAGGACGATACGTTCGGATAAATACATATTGATGTTCTGGATCAGTATTCGCATCTTCCGCAGCTAGCATTGAAGCATCATTATGAGCTAGAACAAGGGTATGCGTAGTATCTGTACCCTCCGTAGTTGAAACGGATGAAGCATAGTCTGCGGTCATCGGATGACCGGTCACCAGACTATACTGTACATGCTCCCCTTCATTACGGAATCGACGGGTGAGTCGTACCACTTCGCCTTGACTGAGCCGGGTATGAATGCTGCTTAGTAAGGCAAGCAGCTCGCCACGGATCGGCTCAAGCAAAATATGCAGCAAACCGCCACAGCCTATATTTTCACCCCAGGACAGATCATCCCTGGGACGCATATCGTATTCTACAATACAAACCCGTTCGCTGGACCAGGCCTGCTCGACGCGAGCGCACAGATCGTCCTCCAAACAGCCCGGGCTAATCGTGCTATAGTGGCGACCATCCTCTGTCAGAATCATGGAGACGCCTTCCTTGCGGTACGCATGTCCTTCTACGTGGACAACAGTGGCAAGCACGGTGCGGATATGATGCTCATTCTCTCGCAGTGCAGCTTCACATAGGTCTTTCATATCCATGGTCTCCAGGCTCCTTTCCTTGGGAGGGGGTGCTTGATTTGTGCTGGTGGTTGGGAGGGGCACCACTGCGGGAAGGAATAAGGGGACGGACTCCCGTCTCGCACAGGAATCTACGGAGTAGGAGTGAGCTGTAGATTCCCGCGCTCAAAAGTCGTCCTTTCCCCTTATTTCCTTCCCTCCGTTCTGTGCTTATGCAGCATGAGCATAAATATTCGCACATTGGTGGGGGTTGCCGTTTTTTTAACATCTTTTAAAGGACTTAAAGTTTTGAAATGTTCTTTTGGCTCTTTTGGCTCTTTTGGCTCTTTTGGCTCTTTAATTCTCTTGCTCTTTCAATTTTCTTTATTATATTTTCGTTATACAACTACAATAAATGAATACTTGTAGCTTTAAAATGTATGCTCATCTGAACAATTACAGCTCCCATCGCTTTTAACCGATTCGGGTGATTAGGCGTTTGATGGATTTGTCGGATTCGCGCATGACGATGTGGCGGTCGATGGTGCGTACCTGGCGGTTTTCGAAGACGATTTGTCCGTCGATGAGGACGGTGTCGACGTTGCTGCGGCCGGCGGAGTAGACGACTCGGGAGTATACGTCTACGTCGTAGGACGGGAAGGTGTGGTAGTCGTTCAGGTCGAGCAGGACGAGGTCTGCTTTTTTGCCGACTTCGATGCTGCCGATTTCTTTGGACATGCCCAGCACTTCAGCGCCGCCCATCGTTGCCATACGCAGGACGGTACGGGCGTCCATCACAGTCGGGCCGTGTGGTACTTTTTGCATTAAGGCAGTTAAGCGCATTTCCTGAAACATATCGAGATTGTTATTGCACGGTGCTCCATCGGCGCCGATGCCGACGTGGATATGACGGTTCATCAGGTCGGGAATCTCGGCGATTCCGGAGGAAAGCTTCATGTTAGAGCCCGGGCAATGAGTAACTTTAACACCGCGCTTGTGCAGGATTTGCTTTTCTTCCTCGCTCAGCCATACACAGTGTGCCAGGATCAGACGTGGATTCGCCAGGCCGATATGATCCAGGTATACGATATTGCGCATGCCGCGTTCCTGTTCGACAAGCGCAATTTCGCCGCGATTTTCCGATGCATGGGTGTGCACTTTCACATGATAACGAGCAGACAGATCACGCACCTCGGTTAATAGCTTTTCTGTACACGATACGACAAAGCGCGGGCAAAATGCATACTGGATGCGACCGCCGCCAAAGCCGTTCCATTTTTCCAGCAGATCCACGCTTTTTTGCAAGGATTCTTCGGTCTTTTCCTGCAATGGCTCCGGTACATCGTCGCCGTGATCCATCATGACTTTGCCGGAAATGACGCGTAGACCGCTCTGTGCCATCGCTTGAAAGGCAGAATCCGTATGATGCACCGTCTCCATATCACAGATGGTTGTGGTACCGCTGGAGATCAGCTCGCCGATACCGAGCAAAGCGGAATAATAAATCGATTCTTCATCATGTGCCGCTTCCAGAGGCCAGATACGTTTACGCAGCCAATCCATCAGCTCCATATCGTCAGCGCGTCCACGGAAGATCGTCTGGCACAGATGGATATGCGTCTGGATAAAGCCGGGCAATAGCGTTTTGCCACGCGCGTCAATTTCACGGTCGGCAACATCCTCAAGCTGGATGCCGATTTTGGTAATTTTATTATTTTCGACGAGTACATCGCCGATGAAGACCTCTTCACTCTCGTTCATTGTAACAATCTGTGCCTGACGGATCAGTATGCTTCCCACTCTCGTTTCCCCCTCTAGTCTGTTCACGACGACAACATGCCTCTTCATGCTATAGCTCTATATAAAGCAATCCGTCAACATGTTGCACTAAAGCCGGAGCGTTTGAAAAGCTGACATCGCATCTTCTGCAATATTGGCTTTCTCGCAAACGCGTCCGGCTTAATCCTGTTCGATCCCCTGCTGGATTATGCTGTATATTGATCGTGATCGATCCAGATCATATTTAGTGATTGGATGCCTCTATTACTTTTCCTGCCGATGATCAGTTTATGTTAAATGCCAATCGCCAGACCATCGCTACGCGGATCAGCGGCTCCGCTAAATGTTCCATCTTCAGCGATAAATATCCCCTGCGCTTCACCCATCAGCGCATCATAATCGCGTACCGCTTCTACAGTATGACCGTACGCTTCCAGACGTGAAGAAATATCCTCGTACGAACGATGCTCAATCTTCAGCGTATCACTGGCATCGCCCCATGTCCGTCCATACAGCCAGCGTGGTAAGGCAATCGCCTGCTGTACAGTCATCCCGTAATCGATCACACCGGTCAGAATGGATAGCTGTGTTTGCGGCTGCCCTTCGCCGCCCTGTGTACCGAGCAGCAAATACGGTCGTCCATTTTTCAGTACCATACCCGGCATGAGCGTATGGAATGTACGCTTGCGCGGCTCCAGCACATTCGGCTTACGATCATCCAATGAGAAGAACGAGCCGCGATTTTGTAAAATCACACCACAGCCATCCGGCACATATGCCGAGCCAAAGTCAAAATACAAACTCTGGATAAATGACACCGCATTGCCTTCGTCATCCGTTACCGCCGCATACGCGGTATCCTGTCCCATCATCGCCGATAGGTGGTCTGCCGCCTGTGGACTGGATTGCATTTCATGCCATAGCTCGGATGCATACGCCTTGGACAGTAAACGCTCCAGTGGAATCTCGCGAAATGCCGGATCGGTCAAATAACGATCCCGATCGCGGAACGCCTTTTTTACCGTCTCCGCCATCAGATGATAGAACTCCGGCGAGAAGCGCGCAATCGATGATACATCCGTATGCTCCAGCATATTGAGCATCATTAGCAGCGAGAAGCCCTGCGTATTCGGCGGCAATTGATACACGTCATGACCGCGATAGCTAGTGGACACCGGGTCTACCCATTCGCCATGATGAGCCGCAAAATCATCTGCTGTCAGCGGACTACCATCGCGTTCTGTAGCTGCACCGATGCGCTGCCCGAGAGCCCCCTCGTAAAAGTAGCCTCTTCCTGCTAGCGATACGCCGCGCAATACGTCTGCCAGTTGCGGCTGCACAACCAGCTCACCCTCTTGCAGCGGTTGCCCGTCACGTAGAAAGGTTTCACACAGATACGTATCCTGTCGCAGCCATTCCAGATCGCGTACCGTCCAGCGTGCAAGACTTGGCGATGCCGGAAAGCCTTCCTCCGCATACCGGATGGCCGGTTCGATCACTCGATCCCATGCCAGTCTGCCATACTTTTTCCATACCGCTTCCCACGCATCGACCATGCCGGGCACCGTTACCGCTGCTAGCGGGCCGCGCTGGGGAATCGTTTCAAAGCCTTGTTTGGTATAAAAGGAGGCAGTCGCCCTAATTCCAGAGCGACCGCTTCCGTTATAAGCGTTCACCGTACCTGTTTTTCCATCATGGATCAGGAAAAAGGAGTCTCCACCCACACCTGTCATATGCGGATACACTACACCAAGCACCGCGCTTATCGCGACGGCAGCATCAATGGCGTTTCCACCGGATTGCAAAATGAATGCTCCGGTCTGGCTCGCCAGATAATGAGGCGCAGCAACCATCCCTTTGCGCGATTGTGGCATAATGTTCATTAGCATATAACTTCCTCCTTGCCTGCATAAACTGCCAGAGCAGCCTGTACACCTGCACCCGCAGGTAGCTTCACACCATGATGGATCAGCGTTGCTTCCAGCGCTCCAAGCACATGCAGTACATTTTTGCGACTGCTGCTGTAGCCCATGCTGCCGATACGCCAGATGCGTCCTTTCAGCGGACCGAAGGAGCTGGCAATCTCAATGCCAAAATCATCTAATAGCATCGAACGCACACTTTCACCATCAATACCTGCTGGAATCTCGATACAGGTAACGACAGGCAAGCGATGCTCATCTCCGCCAAACAGCTCTAAGCCCATTGCTTTCACTCCTGCTACGATCGCAGCACCATTTTGACGATGACGTTCAAAGCGAGTATCAAGCCCCTCCTGATGCAAAATGCGCAGGCCTTCGCGCAGACCATATAACATCGAGGTTGCTTCAGTATGGTGATTCAGTCGTGCCGGGCTCCAGTAATCCTGTAGCTGCGCCAGATCAAAATAGTTGCTGCTAATACGGCGACTGTTGATCTCATCGCCCGGTGTACGCAGTCCACGCTCAATACTTTTACGTGCTAAAATTTTGCGTTCGATGCGCTCATTATACGTAATCGGCGCCATGCCGGATGGAACAGACAGACATTTTTGTGTACCGCCAATCACCGCATCCAGCTTCCAATCATCTGCATACAGCGGCACCCCACCAATGGTCGCTACGGCATCGACAACGAATAACACATCCTGCTCACGACAAAAGTGGCCGATTTCACGCAGTGGCTGCATACAGCCCGTAGATGTCTCACCGTGTACCATCGCCACAATCGCCGGGCGGAACTGACGAATCGCTTCCTTCACCTGCTCCGGCTCGAACACCGTTCCCCACTCGGTTTCCAGTGTCATGACTTCACCGCCGCAACGCTCGGCAATCTCGGTCAGCAGATGACCAAAACGACCATAGATCGGTACCAGCACGCGATCACCTGGTTCGATAATGCTGACGAGTACAGCCTCCAGACCGGAACGTGATGTACCGTCAATCGGATAGCACCACTGATTGTCAGTCACAAACAGACCTCGCAGCATTTCCATCGTCTCGTTCATTAGCTCGGTAAAAGCAGGATCAAACTGACCCAGAATCGGATAGGATAATGCACGCAGCACACGCGGATCGACTTCAACCGGTCCCGGTGTCATAATCGTACGTGGCGGTGGAGAAAGCTCTTTATATTGTTTCATCACGTTCACCTCAATAAGCAGTTTGATATAACCATTGTGTTAGCACGCGGAAGCCCTGTACTAGCTCCTCAGGTGCGGTATATTCCAGCGGATTATGACTGATACCATCACGACTTGGCACGAAGATCATCGCTGACGGACACATCATGCCGAAAATTTGTGCATCATGCCCGGCACCACTTGGCATCTGACGGCTACGAATATCGTTTTGCTCACAAATATGCTGCAATTCATTGATCATGTTTGGATTCATCAATACCGGCTCTGCGCGTAGATTCTCCTGCCAGAACAGCGTCATGCCTTCTCTGGCAGCAATCGCGGCAAGCTCGCTGCGAAGGCGCTCGGTATATTCGTCCAGGCGCTGACTATCCAGATGACGGATATCCAGTGTGAACATCGTCTCCCCTGCGATCACATTCGATACACCCGGAAACGGCTGAATATTACCTACCGTAGCGACAAGTGGATCACCCTCTGCCAGCGCACTGCTACGTACGATCGTGATCATCTCCGCAGCACAGGCAAGTGAATCACTGCGCCAGCCCATCGGTGTGGTGCCAGCATGATTACTTTCCCCGGTTACTCGAACTTCAATTCGGCGCTGTCCGACAATACCGGTGACGACGCCAATCTGTTGTTCGCTACGCTCCAGCACACAGCCCTGCTCAATATGAAGCTCGATATAAGCTCCAGGCTTCCTGTGACCAGATACGTATGGCGAAGCAGCCCCAAATCCAGCTTCCTGTATCGCCTCAGCAAGTGTAATTCCACTGCGATCCTGCACATTCGGCAGTTCCTGCACCGTATATTTTCCGGTGATATTGCCCGAACCCCAGTAGGTGAGCGGAAAGCGACTGCCTTCCTCCTCTGCCAGCGATAGTGCTTCCAGTGTACGCTTTGGTGGTCCATATGCTTCTTTTAAATAAGCAAGCGCCAGTACAGCGGCAACTACACCGTATGCACCGTCATATTTACCGCCCATAATGACCGTATCGATATGTGAACCCGTCGCAATTGATGGCAGCTCCGGCTCCGTTCCTGCCAATCTGCCAGTTAAATTTCCAGCCTGATCATAAAAGGCATCCAATCCATGCTCGGTCATATATTGTGCTAATGCATCCTGCGCCGCCACCCATTCCGGCGTATACAACAGGCGACTTACACCACCCTGCGGGTCTGCACCATAGCGAGCCAGCCAATCGAGCATCGGTTGCAGTCGCTCGCAATATTGCTCCAACAGCGCTGCTGTCTGTGCGGTTGTTTTAGCCATGAGTGACACCTCCAGACTTGTACGCCATCCATTGTCCAATTCGTTCTGTGGCAAGACCTTGCTGTTCACTGTAAACGGTACAGCCACGCACCAGCGTCTCCACAATCGTCGACGAGAACGGATATCCGATATACGGGCTTTGACGATGCTTATCCAATAAGTCGGCTCGTTCCAGCGTTTTGCCACGGCTCAGATCGACCAGCACCAGATCGGCATCCATCCCCTGAGCAATACTTCCTTTTGCATAAGCTAGTCCAAGTCGCTCAGCCGGGCGCTTCGCCAGCATCGACATCAACGCAGGCAACGATAGACTGCGACGATGATAGCCTTCCTCCAGCATCAGCAGCAATGTGCTCTGTGCACCTGAAATCCCACCCCATGCTTTGAAAAAGTTATCTGTGTTTTTCATCTTTGGCGGGCAAGGCGAATGATCCGATGCTACAATATCGATCAGCCCCTCTTGTACCGCCTGCCAGAGACGCTCCTGCTCCTCTGCAGCACGCAGCGGCGGCGCACACTTCGCAACTACTCCTTTATGAAGCAGGTCCTGCTCGGTAAGCACGAGATAATGCGGACATGTTTCCACCGTTACATCCTGTCCATTTGCCTTCGCGGCGGCAATCAATTCCACCGCTTCACGACTGCTAATATGCACAAAATGTAAGGCACATCCCGTCTCCTGACCTAGCTGCAACGCCTGCTGTACAGCACTGATTTCCGCTTCAATCGGACGAGAATGCGCATAATCCAGTTCTCCGACTCTGCCCTTCGCCTGTGCTTCAGCAGCAAGCGCGGCTACGATCTCTTCATCCTCAGCATGGAGAGCAAGCACATGACCAAGACGCGCAAGCTCCGTCATTCCTTCCAGCAACGTAGCGTGATCAGCCCGGGTGAAAATATCTTCCCCATCACCACCCGGCTCTGACATAAACGCCTTGAATCCAGGTACACCACCTTCTGCCATTCCTTGCAGACTGTCGACATTACCTGCCACCAATCCGCCCCACAGTGCATAATCGACATAGGAGTTGCCATTAGCCGCTTGCTGCTTTAAATGGAGACGTTTCTTATTGGTCGTTGGCGGTACACCATTCAGCGGCATATCCACATACGTTGTAATGCCTCCTGCTGCCAGAGCAGCCGATCCCGTCTCAAAGCCTTCCCATGAGTCCAGACCTGGCTCATTAAAATGAACATGAATATCAACCGCACCCGGCAACACATATAATCCAGCCGCATCGATAACTCGAATCGCCTGTTGCCCTGTCAATGAGGGAGCGAGCTGTACAATTTTCCCGTTCTGGATACCGATATCCAGTGCTTCTACCCGATCCGGCAGAACCACCATTCCGCCTTGAATGATGCAATCCAGCGTCTGTGTCATAGCCGCTCCTCCTTTCGTTCCACTGTGTATATTCAGCATCTTTACCCTGTAATTGAATCGATGGCTTTATGATTATTCAGTCTGTAACGTTGTGATTCCGATCCTGTTTAAGAGTCGTAGATATTTGCTTAGTAGATGTTTGCTGATCCGAACATTATGTTTCCAATCAGCCTGATCAGCCTCATGCATTCTGTGATAAAAGTGATATTCCCTTCCTTACAGAAAAGAGTCCATACAATAAAATGTTTGTTGATTATGAAACGATCTATGATGAGACGATCTATCCTGCTATCGGAGGAGAAGCTTTGTTCAGCTCCCCCGGTACGTGCTATATCCGCCAGGCGATACCAGCAACGGAATATGATAATTACTGTCCGTATCTCGAATCTGGAATCGTAACGGCACCACATCCCAGATGGACGACTCTGCTGCGGCAGTTGCCAGCTTACGATGATAATCACCCACATGGAAACGCAGCTCATATACGCCTGCCTTCATATCCGCACCGCTCAATAGTGGCGCATCGACACGTCCATCGTCATTCGTCACTGCCGCACCAAGCTTCTCACCTGTCGCCACCTCGTACAGCTCAATTGCGACACCGACAGCCGGACAGCCCTGACCAAGATCAAGCACATGTGTCGTTAGCTTGCCGCTCATACACTCAACCCCTGACGCTCTGCCCAATCATTCATGCGCAAGCCGACAATGGTATGTACCTGTGCGAGTGCAGTAGCGAATTCCTGCTCTTTAGGCTGTCCATTACGCTGCTCCATAATTTCAAGAATTTGCGCTGCATTTCTTCCTTTTACAGCTAGAATGAATGGAAACTGATACGTATCGGTATACTCCCGATTCAGACGCGATAGCTGCTCATACTGCTGAGGTGTCAAATGATCCAACCCGGCACCCGCCTGCTCCGATTGGGAATGCTCCGTCATCTGAATACGCGCGCCCAGATCCGGGTGCTGACGCAATAATTCCAATTGCTTCTCCGCGCCCGCTTCATCCACGGTCGCCTTCATTTTATCTAACACATCCTGTAAGCTAGTGAAAGGAGCCTTTGCCCATGCTCCTTCTGCTACCCACGGTGAATGCTCGTATAATCCACTGAACTGTGTTACAAATTGTTCTTTCGTCCATGATTCCCACGGCTTCAATGTTAGTTCCACTATAATCGCCCCATCATTATTTTTATTTTTACCATTGTACGTCAGGTAAGTGAACATATCAATTAAAGCTTTATTTTTTTGTTATATAAAATAACATTGCAGATGGGTTTTGTGAATCGTGCCTTAATGGCAGAATAGTAAGTTAGCTGAAGGAACGAAGTGAAGGGCATCCACGAGCGATGCCAAGCCAAACATACTCTATTTACATCCATCTTCTGTCTTCCTTCTATTCGCCTTCTATCTTACTGCATACCTGTCTGGCTCAGCATACAAAAAGAGCACGCGTTGATCACGCATGCTCTTTTCGCTATATCCACTCTATTATTTATGCTTCAAAAACTTCCGAAACGTAAACACCATTTTCAGCTTCAGCAGATCATTGGTCTTCTTAAAATCCATCTGTAGCAAACTGCCGATCTTATCCATTCGATACGTTACCGTATTACGATGCACATATAGCTGCTTGGCAGCCTCGTTAATCAAACCATCATTTTCAACAAAGGCTTCCAGCGTTCCCATCAGCACCTGATTCGGATCGCTATCTCGAATCATGAGCGGCTCCAGCACCTTATTGCAATACGTTTCCATAATATGCTCTGGCACATGCTGGAATACGTAAGCAAATTCCAGCGTATGGAATTGCAGCGCCATATGCCCCATACCAAAACGCCGGGCTAGCTTGCGTGTCTCCACCGTTTCCTGATACGCCTCGCGAAACGATTCAGACTTGAGCTTAATATTACTAATCCAGAAGCGTGGACTACCGCCATCGCTCGCCAGCTCTGCCATATCCTCAAACCGTGTCATCAGAAAGGCAGACAGCTCCTCCCCATAATCGCGCTCAGACGGACACGTATAGATCGACAGAATCCCTTCCTCCACGCGAAAATGCTGAGACGGAAAGAGCTGCATCAGCGGATTGTACTGTAGCTCCTGATGAATCTGCGCCAATCGTTTTTCCGATGAAAACGGCTGCGGCTCCAGCGTTGTTAGCACACATTGATATGGCCCACCAAACAGACTGATGCCCAGCCGCTCAGCGCCCTGAATCAAATCCTCAATCGAAATGCGCCGTGCCAGATGCTCTGCCATCAATGTACGCATCTTATCCTGCAAGCCTGGATTAATATGCTCCCGATACGTCGTATCCATATGGAAAGCAAGCACCTCGGCCGCTTGCTGAAACAATTCTTCTTCCTCACGCAATTGGATCGCCGTATCCGTAAATACGAGCAGGAAGCCGTACTGCTCATCTCGCTGCATGATCGGCACACGATAGCAGCTACCCTGATTCCATTTCACACGCGTAAGCGACATTTTCCACGGCCAGCCCTGTAGCAAGCCATCCTCTTTGCCCTCACCGCTGTTGTACAGCACATGACCACGCGAGCCAATAATCGCGACCGGATATTGAATAATATCCTCCAGCGCAGCAAACACATTCGTTTGAGAATCCTTGTTCAGTGCGAATTGCATGAGCTGTTTCTGTTTATGCAGCACCGATTGCAATAGCTTGGTGCTGCGCTCATGCTCCACCTGGAACAGGGCATTCATCTGATCGGAAAAGGTAAACTCAAACGGCAGCTCCAACAGCGGAAACTGCAGGCGATCCGCCTCCTCAATAATCGCCTGCGGAATCACATCCCAGAAGCGTCCGAGCTTCACACC
>JBCNLJ010000084.1:0-23144 GCA_039595515.1 Paenibacillus sp.
TAGCAAGACGTTTGGTGATGATGGCGGAGGGGTTCCACACGTACCCATCCCGAACACGACCGTTAAGCCCTCCAGCGCCAATGGTACTTGGACCGCAGGGTCCTGGGAGAGTAGGACGTCGCCAAGCGAACTGTAAGAGCTTCCGCTCGAAGGAGCGGACAATATTCCCTGATAGCTCAGTTGGTAGAGCACTCGACTGTTAATCGAGTTGTCACAGGTTCGAGTCCTGTTCGGGGAGCCATATGGAGAGGTGTCCGAGTTGGCCGAAGGAGCACGATTGGAAATCGTGTAGGCGTCACAAGCGTCTCGAGGGTTCGAATCCCTCTCTCTCCGCCAGAAGCCCGTTAGTTGCTACTAACGAATATGTAAAATAAAGCTTGCAATTGTGTAAATAATGTGTTAAGATAATAAAGGTTGTTTTGAGCAAGGCCCGTTGGTCAAGGGGTTAAGACACCTCCCTTTCACGGAGGTAACAGGGGTTCGAATCCCCTACGGGTCATAATATGGAGACTTAGCTCAGCTGGGAGAGCATCTGCCTTACAAGCAGAGGGTCGGCGGTTCGATCCCGTCAGTCTCCACCATATATACTTTATTTGACGACGCGGGGTGGAGCAGTCCGGTAGCTCGTCGGGCTCATAACCCGAAGGTCACAGGTTCAAATCCTGTCCCCGCAATTAAAGTGGAACCGTGGTGTAGGGGTTAACATGCCTGCCTGTCACGCAGGAGATCGCGGGTTCAAATCCCGTCGGTTCCGCCATTTATATCTTAGGCTCGTAATCATCATTGGTTATCATGGATCGCAATGAAGAGTCGACACATAGAAGTAAATCAGTTACGGCTCGGTAGCTCAGTCGGTAGAGCAGAGGACTGAAAATCCTCGTGTCGGCGGTTCGATTCCGTCCCGAGCCATCTTTATAACAATATGCCGGTGTAGCTCAGTTGGTAGAGCAACTGACTTGTAATCAGTAGGTCGGGGGTTCAAATCCTCTCGCCGGCACCATTTTTTTCTTTTTCTTCATATGGAGGCTTAGCGAAGTGGCCAAACGCAGCAGACTGTAAATCTGTTCTCTCTGAGTTCGGTGGTTCGAATCCATCAGCCTCCACCAGTTTTATAGGGGCATAGTTTAAAGGTAGAACAGCGGTCTCCAAAACCGTTAGTGTGGGTTCAATTCCTGCTGCCCCTGCCAATTTTTTTTGTCAATTTATATGGCGGTCGTGGCGAAGGGGTTAACGCATCGGACTGTGACTCCGACATTCGCGGGTTCAATTCCCGTCGATCGCCCTTTATTTTCTTTCTTACATCGTAGGGGGTTAGCCAAGCGGTAAGGCAACGGACTTTGACTCCGTCACGCATAGGTTCAAATCCTATACCCCCTGCCATATCTTTTCAATTAGCGGACGTGGCTCAGCGGTAGAGCATCGCCTTGCCAAGGCGAGGGTCGCGGGTTCGATTCCCGTCGTCCGCTCCATTTTAATTTTATACGGCGCCATAGCCAAGTGGTAAGGCACAGCTCTGCAAAAGCTTTATCCCCAGTTCGAATCTGGGTGGCGCCTCCAGTATTATTTGCGCCCTTAGCTCAGCTGGATAGAGCGTTTGACTACGAATCAAAAGGTCAGGAGTTCGAATCTCTTAGGGCGCGTTTATAAAAAGGCTCATCTTTTCTGAATACTCAGAGAAGGTGAGCTTTTTGTTTATTTTGTTCGTTGTTTCTTAGTTAGGCTGCTTGCTTCTAAGTTAAGTTTGTTGAATCTAAGTTAAGTTTGTTGAATCTAAGTTAGGATTCAATCTGAGTTAAGATTCTACTTACATGGAAAAAGAAAAGATTGGTATGCTAAACGGCTAAACGAGCACCCTAATGAGCATCCTACTATTACAGTCCAGAATAGTCCCCGTCTAAGGTCTAGGTGAAAATACCATCCGCAGTCCATTTCAGGAATGCGGATATTTTTATAAGATGTAAATATGAAAGACAGCAATGATGCAACCCGGGATGTAGGAAGGCTAACTTAACACAATGTCACCAACGGCAAGTATGAAATATTGCATTCAAAATTGAACATCTCACTTAAGGGAGGTGAATGACCATGAATATCAACCGCAAAAGCATAGCGGCTGTCGGATTGATTGTAATCGGGGTTTTGATGGTGTTTGGTAAGTTTTCTCCCATGTTACATAGTCTGATGAGCCATTTGATTGGACTGATCTTCCCTATCGCATTGATCGTACTCGGTTACTATGCACTTCAAAATGGACGAAAAGTACTGGGAACGATTTTGGCAGTCATCGGTACACTCGTTATTTTCTCCAAGCTGTCGTTTCTGATCGGCCCGATGATCGGAATCGCACTGGTGGCTGGTGGAGTGTATATGCTGAAAAGCCGCCGTCAGACGTATTGATGTTATGAAGGTTATGAAAACCTTCATATTCGTCTCAGCATAGACGGACCCATTTCCAGTATGCTTTATCTTTAAAAAATATAATGTTATAACTGGAAATTAGCAGGGAAGTATACACCTGATTAAGAATAAGGATTATATCAATGAGGATTGTATAAATTCAGATTCAAAGCAGGTATAACAATATTAAATGAATACTAGGTGCAATTGAGTGTGCTTAGCTACAAAGCATCTGTTTTGAAGTACAGGTATCCCAATCACTGAATGCCGAAATGAACGACAGAGTTTCGAATGAAACGACAGCATTCTGAATTGAATGACAGCATTTCGAACTATAGAAAGCAGTTTTCTTCTCCTTATGTCATTCCTTTTTACCGATATAAATAAAGAAGAATAGAAGTAAGGAAAGAGCACTATGCTTCATTGGAGTAATACCTATAGAGTAATACCTATCTGTATATGAATTCCAATCTGTGTACTACCGTAAGGGAGGGAATATGTATCCATGAATATGTTCAAACGTATACGGGACATTACCGTAGCTACTTTAAATGAAAAGCTGGAACAAAGTCAGGACCCGGTAAAGCTGATTGATCAGTTTTTGCTGGATACGCGTCACGAGATCGCTGAGGCTGAACAGCTTCATCATAATATCTCTCAGCATACCCGCCAGTTGCAGCACCATGTGGAGAAGGCTTCTGCTATGCGTGAAAAGCGTGAGGAGCAGGCGATGCTTGCTTTAAAAGCAGAGGAAGAAGAATTAGCTCGCATGGCGCTACAGGAAAAAGTGATGTATGAGGAAAAAGAAACACAATATAACGAGCTGCTGGGTAAAAACCGCGAAGCGCTCAACGAAATTGAATATCAGCTCAACACACTGAAGTCGGAATACCAGATTGTGTACAGCAAACGTGAGTATTACCATGCACGGATGGAGACGCTGCGCTTGCAGCAGCAGATGAACCGTCGCTTTGGTAATGGTATGAACAACATGCCATCCTTTAACCGTCTGGAAGATCGCATCTCGGATTGGGAGCTTGAAGCGAAAGCGATCCGTGATATTCGTCAGGGTGAGGATACGTACACGACAGGCTCTGACCCGGCCAAAACAATCGCGCTGGATGCAGAGCTGGAACGACTGAGACGTAAGCTTGATCAGCAACGGAGGGAGGGCTGAATATGCGGCCAAAGTTATACCGATCGGCACAGGACCAGATTATTAGCGGTCTGACCGGCGGGTTGGCGCAGTATTTTCAGATTAATGCTACTCTACTGCGGATTCTGTTTATTCTGTCGATCCCTTTTACCGGGGGCACAACGGTATTGATCTACTTGATCTCTATCTTTGTCGTACCGAAGGAACCGCCAATGTACTATCCACCTGAGTTCAACAATTATGATCCGCGTCAGAAAGAGGATCGTTATGGCGGACCACGTGATACGTACGGCGGCTACTGGGGCACTTCGCAAAATGCGTACGAGCCGAATATGTATGATGCACCACATAAAAGCAATTCGCACTATTTTGGTAAAAATCGTCCACCTCACGAACAGCCAGAGCCACTTCATCCGAAAAAGGCGAATCTGGACGCGATGATGGAAAATATCGAAACGAAGGCACTTCGCAAGGAAGTCGAAGCACTTCGTCAAAAAATTGCTCAATACGAGAAGGGAGATCAATAACATGGGAGTATTTAAAAGATTGAAAGATATGACAAAGGCGTCGGTAAATGAAATGCTGGATAAGGTGGAGGACCCGATTGTCATGCTCAACCAATATCTGCGTGATATGGAAGCTGAGATCCATCAAGCAGAGGTGACGGTAGCAAAACAAATGGCGAACGAGCGCCGTATGAAGCAGCGCCTGGAAGAAGCAGGTCGTATGGCTGTACAGCGTGAGAGCCAGGCGACTGCTGCACTGAAAAGTGGACAGGAAGAAGTCGCTCGCCGTCTGCTGGAAGAAAAGCTGTACTTTGATCAAAAGTACACAGAATATGGCGACATGCATGCACAAGCGAAGGAGCAGGTTGCCGGTCTGATGCAGCAATTGCATGAAATGAAGGATGAGTTCTACAAAATGCGCAACAAGCGTAACGAACTCGTATCCCGTGCACAAATGGCAAAAGCGAAAAAGCAAATGTCCAAAATCAGCTCTGTTGATTCCTTGAACCGTGGTGGCGCATCGCTCGGCTTTAGCCGTATGGAAGAGAAAATTATGCAGATGGAAGCGGAAGCCGATGTACTGCGTGTACCTTATAACGGCTCTGGCTACAACACACCATATATCAGTGCAGAGCAGGCTGAAAAGCAACTGAAGGTCGATGAGCAACTGAACCTGCTGAAAAGCAAGCTTGCTGGTCCATCTTCGCCAAAAACGATCGAATCCAGTGCAAGACCGGCTGACGAATCAACACATTAATTCACCAGGCAAACGTATAATATGATATGCTATGACGTGTATGTGCACGTTATAGCAACAATGAAAGCCATACAGCGTGTGTCTCATGCATGCGGTATGGCTTTTCTAATCAAACGCTGGAATCGGCGGTAAAGGAGGTGTGACATGAGTAGAAAAAGAGAGGCAGCCGCAGTGGTGCTGATCAGTATTGGTTTGCTTATTTTGCTGGAGCCGTTTGTAGGATTTTTTACAATTGTCGCACTTGTTTTGCTGCTGATTGGTGTGCTTGGTTTGCGCCGCGGTAAAATGCGGCAAGGGTATATTTGTCTGGCAAGTGGGATTGGCTTGCTGTTGCTTGATCATATTTTGCTGCTGTTCGGGATCGTGCTAATCTCGCTGGGATGGTTTTATATTCGTGCGAATAAAGCGCATCATGGACAAAAGCATCGTACACAGCAGAACTTTGTACGCACATCACAGCACAATCGTGATCCATGGATGCTGCAAAGCAGCAGCTCGTGGCATGTGATCGGTGATATCGATTATGATCTGTCGCTTGCGATTGCCGACGAGTCGGATACCGTGCTGTATTTCCATGGCATTATCGGTGATCTGGATTTTACGATTCCAGAGGAGTATGGTGTAGAGATTGAAGCGAATGTACTTTTTGGACAGATTGGCTTTAACTCGGATCAGCGAACAGGGACGCAGCGGCGTCAGGGCATCTGGAATCGAGTCGAATGGCAATCGCCGAATTATGGAACGAGCGTACAGCGGGTGAAGCTGGTTGTGTTTTATGTGGCGGGAGATTTGAATATCCGATTGTCTGCTTAGTAGTAGGGCAATCACTGCATAATGCAATCGGTGTACGTGTACAATGGGTGAATTTAGTTATATTTTGTATAGCAGGGGATCTGAATATCCGGTTGTCTGCTTTGTTAATCTATTCAAAATATATTAACTCGAAAGTATGTGGATTGATGTGTATCAGAAGATTCAGCGTATACTCATTGATCCTGTCTATATCGATATCTTATATTGATATCAAAGTAAGGAAACTTTGATCAACTCCCCAATAAACATTTATCAACTAACCAAGAAACGTTCATCAACCAAACAATACATGTTCTACAGGCTTAATGCGTCAGAGCGAATCGAACAGTGACGGAATGGAGGAACGGACGAGTGAAAAAGGAAAAAACTGCAGACCTGATTGTCCGCAGTATGAGTGAAGGATTGCTGCTGGCAGTCCTTTTATTGGTTGTAATCGTATATGCACTGTATTCGTCCGGTCATCTCCTGATTGAGGATTCGTGGGAGGCATGGATTGGCACGGGGATAGCGTTGCTCATTCCAGCGCTCGTGGTGGGAGCGTTATTCGGACTGTATCATGCGCTGCGATTAAAAATGCGTATCGATAAGCTACGCGAAACGCTACTGATGTGGGAAAAGGGCAACTGGTCGCAGACGGCTCCTACATGGGGAAGTGATGAATGGGCAAGACTGAGTGAGCAGATGGATCGGATCGGCAAAAAGTGGGGCGATCAGATTACGAGTCTCCAGCGCCTGTCGACGAACAATGCACAGCTTGCCGAGCAGGCGCGGGTATCCGCCATCATCGAGGAGCGTCAGCGACTGGCTAGAGAGCTGCATGATGCGGTGTCGCAGCAGCTATTTGCCATTTCAATGACGGCGACGGCGGTTGGGCGTACCTTTGACAAGGACCCGGATCGTGCGAAGCGTCAGGTACAGTTGATTGAGGAAATGTCTTCGGTAGCACAATCCGAGATGAGAGCGCTATTACTTCATCTGCGTCCTGTATATCTGGAGGGCAAGCAGCTCTATGAAGGGATTAGCGAGCTGGTGCAGGAGCTCAAAGCGAAGATTCCGATGGATATCGTGCTGGAAATGGATGAAGAGATTCGCCTCGTTAAAGGGGTAGAAAATCACCTTTTCCGCATCGTACAGGAGGCATTATCCAATACGCTCCGTCATGCCAAAGCAAACCGGATGGAGATTCGAATTGTACAGCGTGTGGATGCGGTACGTGTGACACTCAGGGATGATGGTGTAGGCTTTGAGCTGGATGATACGAAGCAGACATCATATGGGCTATCGACGATGCGTGAGCGTATTAACGAAATTGGCGGTACGATTCAGTATATTACCGCTCCGGGTAAAGGGACACGTATTGAGATTGTCGTGCCGATCGTGACATTAAATACAGAAGAAGGCAGGTGGGCATAATAAGATGGATAACAGTGAACTGATCAAGGTATTACTGGTCGATGATCATGAGATGGTACGCATCGGACTGGCTGCTGTGCTGGATACAGAGGATGGAATTGAAGTGGTTGGCGAGGCGAGCAATGGTATGGACGGGATTCGTCTTGCGACCGAATATCATCCGGATGTTGTGCTGATGGATCTGGTGATGGATGGTATGGATGGCATTGAAGCCACACGTAAGGTGCTGGAGATCAATCCGGATTGCAAGGTCATCGTGCTAACGAGCTATCTGGATGATGAGAAAATGTATCCGGTGATTGAAGCGGGTGCATTTAGTTATTTGCTCAAAACGTCGCGCGCTAGCGAGATTGCAGATGCGATTCGCGCTGCGGTGCGTGGACAGTCGGTACTGGAATCGCAGGTAGCCTCCAAAATGATGAGCCGTTTCCGTGAGCCGGTGGAGCGTGCACTGCATGAGCAATTGACCGAGCGTGAGATGGATGTCCTGCGTCTGCTGGCACAGGGGAAATCGAATCAGGAAATTGCAGACGAGCTTATTATCGGGATCAAAACGGTCAAGTTCCATGTGACCAATCTGCTGGCGAAGCTTGGAGTCGAGGATCGTACACAGGCAGCGATTTATGCGTATAAGAATGGTTTGGCGGAGTGAGCGGAAGTGGAAGGAAGCTAGACGTTTATTAGCTTTAATTTTAACGAGTATAAGTACATTTGATATGTGGTCAGATAGTCGTAACGAGGGTAATTATGATAAAATACGTTTGCCGGATTCATACGGCTCGTATAGTTGAAATGCAGCATGAGCACCATATCTACAGACGTGATTTTTAACAATAAAAAATTACATAGAAAGTGGAGGAGCCATGGCAAATAATCATATGATCGATACGACGCAAGCGCCTAGCGCGGTGTTTTTTATTTTTGGAGCGACCGGTGATCTCGCGAGTCGCAAGCTGTTTCCCGCTATCTATAGCTTATATCGTGAGGGTAAGCTGGCTGAAGACTTTGCAGTTATAGGTGTAGCGCGCCGTCCACGTACGAATGAAGAGTTTCGCGTGAATGTACGCGATTCGATTGATGAATTTTGCCGGTACAAGGTGAAGCCAGATGAAGATTGGGATACCTTTGCCGCTCATTTTGAGTATAAATCGCTTGATATTAACAATGTAGACGGATTCCGTGAACTGAACGAGCAAACGGAAGTGCTGGAGAAGAAATTCGGCATTCCAGGCAATCGTCTATTCTTCCTTGCGCTTGCACCGGAGCTGTTCGGCAGCGTGTCGATCAATCTGCGTGATGGCGGCATGCTGGATGCAGAGGGCTGGAATCGTCTCGTGATTGAGAAGCCGTTCGGCTATGATCTGGATTCGGCACGTAAGCTAAATGCAGAGATCAATGAAGTGTTTAAAGAGGATGAAATTTTCCGTATCGACCATTATCTTGGTAAGGAAATGGTACAAAATATCGAGGTCATTCGCTTCGGTAATGCCTTCTTCGAGCCGCTCTGGAACAATCAGCATATCGCTAACGTACAAATTACGCTGAGCGAAACGGTGGGCGTTGAGGAGCGTGGTGGGTATTACGATCATTCCGGTGCACTGCGCGATATGGGACAGAACCATATGCTGCAAATGCTGGCGATGATCGCGATGGAGCCACCAAGTCGTCTGATGCCAGAAGATATCCATGACGAGAAGGTAAAGGTACTACGCTCACTGCGTCCGTATCTGACACCTGAAGAAGTGGATAACAACGTCGTGCGTGCGCAGTATACAGCAGGCAAGTCAGGCGATAAGGAGCTGAAGGGTTACCGGGATGAGGATAAGGTCGATCCAGAATCCAATACCGAGACATATTTTGCCGCTCGTGTATTCGTAGATAGCTTCCGCTGGGCAGGTGTACCGTTCTACATCCGTACCGGTAAACGACTGCCTGTGAAAACGACAGAAATTATCGTCGAATTCAAACGCATGCCAACGAATGTATATCTCGGTCAAAAACACCATCTGGAGCCGAATCTGCTCGTCATCCGCGTTAATCCGATGGAAGGCATTTATGTTAAAATTAATGCCAAAAAGCCGGGCTCGGATTCCGAAATTCAGCCGCTCGCAATGGAATTCTGCCAGAGCTGCATGATCGGGATTAACTCGCCAGAAGCGTATGAGCGTCTGCTGGAGGATGCTGCACAGGGTGATTCGACTTACTTCACCCGCTGGGATGAAGTGGCGGCGGCATGGAGCTTTATCGATCATATCGACAATGCCTGGAAGCAGCATCCACAGGATGTGAAGACGTATCCGGCAGGCTCATGGGGACCGGATGAAACGCATAAGCTGCTGGAGCAGGATGGCTTCCACTGGTGGCCGGTCAATGGTCAGGATGAAGATGATGTTGTATGGATTGCTAATAGCCGCTAATTTGGCGGAAATCATAGACATATCGGCGTTCGTTCACGTACAATAGAATCATGAATGAATGCAGGAAAACACTCTTATGTTTGCTATACATAAGGGTGTTTTTGCTGTGGATATGGTACAATGGGAACAGTCTATTTAAGCGATGAAGGGAAAATGATAATGAGTAAAACGATAGATACAGAATTGCAACGTGAAGTCGATAAACGCAGAACGTTTGCAATCATTTCTCACCCGGATGCGGGTAAAACAACACTGACGGAAAAGCTGCTCCTGTTCGGGGGCGCAATTCGCCTTGCTGGTACAGTTAAAGCACGTAAAGCAAGCAAGCACGCAACAAGTGACTGGATGGAGATCGAGAAACAGCGTGGTATCTCGGTTACTTCTTCCGTTATGCAGTTCGACTATAACGGACACCGGATCAACATTCTGGATACACCGGGTCACCAGGATTTCAGTGAAGATACGTATCGTACACTGACCGCTGCTGATGCGGCTGTCATGCTGATCGACGTAGCGAAGGGTGTCGAGGCACAGACGATCAAGCTGTTTAAAGTATGTGCGCAGCGTGGAATTCCAATCTTCACCTTTATTAACAAGCTCGACCGCGAAGGTCGCAGTCCGTTCGATCTGATGGAGGAGCTGGAGCAGGTACTCGGTATCCGTTCCGTGCCAATGAACTGGCCGATCGGTATGGGCCGCGAGCTGTGCGGTGTATACGATCGTATGAAGAGCCAGGTCGAGCTGTTCCAGGGCGACGATCATTCTACAATCGAAGTACGCAAAGTCGAAGACTATCGCGATCCGCTGATCAAGCAAATGGCAGGCGAGTTCCTGTATGAGCAACTCAGTCAGGATATCGAGCTGCTGGACGTAGCAGGCGATCCATTTGATTATGAGAAGGTTATGCGCGGTGAATTGACACCTATCTTCTTCGGTAGTGCGATCAACAACTTCGGTCTGCAAACCTTCCTGGAGAACTTCCTGGAGCTGGCACCGAAGCCAGAGCCACGTCGTAGCACGGATGGCATGATCGAGCCAACGAATGAGAAATTCAGCGGCTATGTGTTCAAAATTCAGGCGAATATGAACCCGGCTCACCGTGACCGGATCGCTTTCCTGCGTATCGTATCCGGTAAGTTCGAGCGTGGTATGAGCGTGAAGCATGTGCGTGTCGGTAAAGATATCAAGCTCGCACAGCCACAGCAATTTCTCGCACAGGATCGGGATATCGTAGAAGATGCGTATCCAGGCGATATTATCGGTCTGTTCGATCCAGGCATTTTCCGTATTGGCGATTCGCTGAGTCAGGGTAGCAGCATCGTATTCGACGAGCTGCCGACATTCTCGCCAGAGATTTTTGCCAAAGTTACGGCGAAAAATGCACTCAAATACAAGCAGTATCAAAAAGGGATCGACCAGCTTACAGAGGAAGGTACAATCCAGGTATTTAACGCGGTCAGCTTCGACGACACGATTCTTGGCGTTGTTGGACAACTGCAATTTGAAGTATTTGAGTACCGGATGAAAAATGAGTACGGTGTAGATGTACAATTGCAACGTATGCCATTCCAATTCGCACGCTGGGTCGTTGCAGATAACTTGGATCCATCCAAATTCCGTATCAACTCCACACTCGTGAAGGACAAAAAAGGTAACTTTGTTGTTCTGTTCGAAAACGAGTATGCGATGCGTACGGCAATGGAGAAAAATCCAGATGCACAGTTCCTGCAGACGGCTCCGTAAGGGATATAAAGTGATAGGAAATAGAATAACCGGCTGACAAAATGGATCATATCTTCACAGGCGGCGGGTAGTGAGCGATGAGAAATAGAATAACCACTCCGTAAGAGTGAAGAAAGATAAGAAGGACGAGCATAATAAAAAGTAACGAAGCACAGTAACGAATAGACGAGCTGCATGGAGTTAGTGGCTTACTTTTCTAAAAGCGAGCTCACGAACGTAAATGTAAGTGTACTCATGTCTGCACTGTAAATATATCATTTCAAAATGACCTATAACCGCAGATTGTCCGGCAGCCTACAACGGTATCACTGCCTGCCGGACAATCTGCTTTTATTTTGAACATCATATGGAGGTAGAACATGGCTAGAAAGCAATATGCCATCATCGGGATCGGACGCTTTGGCTCCAGTATTGCCCGTACACTGAGCGAAATGGGCTTCGACGTACTGGCGATCGATTCAGATGAACAGCGCGTACAGGAAGTATCGCATATCGTAACACAGGCGGTAGTCGCGGATTCGACGGATGAGGAAGCACTGCGAGCGATCGGCTTGCGTAACTTCGACGTGGTTGTAGTGGCGATCGGGGAAGACATTCAATCGAGTATTCTAACGACACTCATCCTCAAAGAAATGGAAGTGCCGACCGTACTCGTCAAAGCACAAAACGATCTGCATGCCAAGGTTGTACAGCGTATTGGCGCAGACAAGGTCATTTTCCCGGAGCGGGATATGGGGATACGCGTTGCCCACCACCTGACCTCACCGAATGTGCTCGACTATATCGAGCTATCGGACGACTACAGCATCGTCGAGATGAAGGCATCCGATTCCATGATCGGTCGTAACCTGATCGAACTCAATATCCGTGCCCGCTATCAATGTAATGTGATGGCAATCAAACGGAATAATCATATGAATATCGCGCCTGCACCGGAAGAGCAGCTACAGGAGAACGACATCGTCGTTATCGTCGGTCAAAAGCATGACCTGATCAAACTGGAAATGGACATGGAGGACTAATGGAGATACTATCGACACAAAATGCCCGCGTCAAAGAATGGGCAAGCCTGCTAGAAAAGAAGCACCGCGACAAGCTGGATAAGTTTATTATCGAAGGCATTCATCTCGTGAGCGAAGCGCTACGTAGCGACTGGGATATTCAATATATTGTGTATGACACGGAAAAGGGTATTCCAGCCGAGCTGAAGGAGGATATTGCCGCTTATGGTGGTGGTGCGCAGTATGTAGCCGTATCGCAGGCAGTGCTGGAGAAATGTACAGATACACGCACACCGCAGCCAGTGTTTGCAATTGTGCATAAGCGAAATGCATTGCTGCCCAGCTTGCTGAAGGAAGACTCGGCAATTGTGATGGTGCTGGATGGTGTGCAGGACCCGGGTAATGTGGGTACGATTATTCGTAGTGCGGATGCGTCTGGTGCGAAGGGAATTGTGCTAGGTAAGGGCTGTGCCGATCTGTACAATCCGAAAACGATTCGATCGACGATGGGATCGTTGTTTCATGTGCCGGTGCTGGAAGCAGATCTGATAGAGGTATTGCCTGCCGCGAAGGAGCAAGGGGCGAAGCTGGTGAGTACGTCGTTACAGGCGGAGGCTTCGTGTTATGAATATGATTTCCGTAATGGTGGTTGGATTGTGATTGGGAATGAAGGGAAAGGGATATCGGCGGAGACGGCGGCGCTGGTGGAGGAGCATGTGTTGATTCCAATGCAAGGGCAGGCGGAGTCGCTCAATGCGGCGATGGCGGCTACGGTGTTGTTGTTTGAGGCGATGCGGCAGCGGGGGATCAGAGAATTGTAATACCGGGTATAATTCTTTAATTAAAATAATATCAAAAATGCCCGAGAAGCAGGAAAAGGTGTGTTGTAAAGACACAGCCCTTTTCAGATTTTTATTTTAGAAATTTCTATTCTTCCTATGAGGAAGACACATATAATGTGAGATTTAATAGCAAAGGCTATCATCAGATAGCCTTTGACTTCAAAATAAATATAATTCTTCTTTCTGTGGATTGAGGGATTTTAATATAGAATTGTTCTCATCGAACATTGCTTTAACAGTATTTTTTGCTATATCTTCTATAAGAGGAACCACTACAGAATTTCCAAATTGTCTATAAGCTTGAGTATCTGATACCACAATTTTAAAACTTTCTGGGAAGCCTTGTAGTCTTGCACATTCGCGTGGAGTAAGACGACGAGGATTTTGTTCGGATTTAGTGGGTATTAGTATTTCGGACCCATCCTTATGATAACGAGCACTTAAAGTTCGAGCTATTCCTTCTGGATCAACTAATCCAAATCCAAATCCATTTCCTTTAAGTCTGTGTTTCTCTGCATAGGCTTGAAGATAATTCCATAATTTATCAGAAAGAATGTACTTCATATCGACTTCGTTATCAAGAATGTTTTTAATGGAATGCTTTATAGTAGATTTAGTAGGAAAATGAAATTTTTCCAAACCGTTGTATACATTTTTATCAAAACCTACAATAAATATACGTTCGCGATGTTGTGGTACATAGTATTTACCGTCTAAAACTGCGATATGCAAATTATAATTTAATTCTTCTAAAGTATTTCTAATGATTTCAAAAGTTCTACCTTTATCGTGTGATTTTAGATTTTTTACATTTTCTAATAAAAATGCTTTTGGCCTTTTTTCTTTAATAATTCGTGCTACATCGAAAAATAAAGTACCCTGTGTTTTGTCTAAAAAGCCGTGTTCTCTCCCTAAACTAGCTTTTTTGGAAACTCCAGCCAATGAAAATGGTTGACAGGGAAATCCCGCCACAAGTATATCGTGGTATGGAATTTCTTTAGAGTCAATTTTAGTAATGTCACCGAATGGGATCTCTCCAAAGTTACTAAAATAAGTTTTTTGAGAAAATTTGTCCCATTCCGAAGAAAATACGCAATATCCACCTGCAGATTCAAATCCCAAGCGCATCCCGCCGATACCAGCAAACAAATCAATAAATTTAAATTTTGCATTTTTGATTTTATAAGCTTGCTCTTCTTCTTTAATAAAATGAGAGATTGCTGACAAAGAGTAGTCTTGAATGGAGAGGTTTTTTAATTCAGAGTAGTTTTTCAGTTTAGCATGTATATCCTCATCTAATTTTATATGAATCTGTTTCAAAATACTTCACCTCTGGGTCAAATTATATACCCAATTTTAACCTTGAAGAGAATATTTAGCAAATAATTATTTTAATTTAAGATTTTTTGATCACATCAATCCAACCTTCTACATTTTTTTGCATGGTTTCTAAGTCTTCGTAAAATGGATAACTTTCACTCACAGAGTCAGGAACAATGGACCAATCTATAGCTCCCCAGGTTTGATTGAGATCTTTCAATGCTTTTTGAAGTGTGATGATTGTGAAAATTAATTCTTCTTTCATAAAAACCTCCTGTATGAATTAAATATAGTCAATTATAAAAATTATACACAAAAAAGAGTAACCTGGTTAAATGGCTACTCTTTTAACGCATTATGATTTTACTGTGAGAATGAATTTCTCAAGTGTCATAATTTTATCCTGGAAAGAAGGAGGAAAGGTTTTAATATAGGGTTTTGGTACAACAAGCTGTACTTTATGACTTTGCATTTCTTTGAGCTGATTCTCAGATATACCTTGTTGTAGTGTAAATAAATGTTTTACTTCAATACGATCAGCCTCATTTAAAATTTGTCTCCATCGATCTTTACAGGTAGTTTTAGCAGCTAGAAAATATAGATTTTCTTTAAAGAAAAAAGGGTCATGATATTCTTTTGAGCCCGGAAAAATAAAATCAGGTTTTTTATTTCCTTCAGTAATAATTTGTTCTTCGAACAATACCTCATGTTTATTAAAAACAGCACTCAACTGATTTTCTAAAGATTTTCCAGCGCGGCTTTTTCTGCGGTTTAATAATTTAAGTGCATAGTCAACAAGTTCTTCAACTGTATCAAATGATTTAGATATACGTTCTTTATATCTAAAATTTTCAATAGCGCGAAATAAATTGTACTCTGTGTTATACCATTTTAATAATAAGTCATCAGGAGAATGCAAATTATATTTTAAACTGGTATTATAAATTTCTCTAGCTTTAGCAGATAGTTCTTTTGTGGTCGGGAAATCGACCTGTAGATTTTCAATATATTGATCAAATAACTCAATGAAATCGATAGGATTTAAAGTGAAACGAGAATTTCCTTTAATTAGACAATTAGTTTGAGTAGCACTGATACCTAGTTCTGAAAAGAAGTTCTCTATATCTTCATCTGTATTAAGTATATAAGCATTATAATAATCAGAATTAATTTTAATTAGAATAAATAAATTACCAACTTGTTCTGGCTGTAAAAAAGGAAAGTTTCTTCCAAATCGAGTAATTCTATACTCATTTCTACTTTTTTGCCCATAATATATAAATCTACTATCAGTTTCAAGATCATTTTGCCACTTTATCTTAACTAATTTATCCTTATTGCTACCTTTAACTCCGGGTTCATCGAAAAGTAAACTCCATGACTCTTTAGCTATATACATACCTGCCTGATGAGAACCTGTAGTTCCTACATCATTTGCAGCAATAAATTTACAAAAAGAAATCTCATTTTCTAAACAATCTCGAATAGCCAATTTCAGTATATTCAAATTTTTTAGCCTCCCAAAACACAGAACTATATTGATTTTTTGTGATTAATTTTGAATATGTATGGGTCATTTGTTTTTGTGAGTATTATATTGTCTCCAGCTTTTAAATCATATAAAGAAAAGAAATTGTTCATAGGAGTTAGGCGATATTCATTTCTTGTTCCATCACCGTACAACTTGTTATTATAATAAATTAAGTCGAATTTCCAAGTTTTATTTTGTTCATCTATAAAACTTAGAGTTATACGAGGATTCTGCTTATGAACAGGAAGAGAAGGAAAGAAACTTAAATGTGATTTCAGTATATACATACCCGCTTGATGAGCATTTGTTTCACTAACATCGTTTTTGCTTAAAGTTTTAGTGATTTCTTCCATAACTGGTGCTCTCCCTTACTAATTTTTATAGTTGCTATTTTAATTATAGTAATGATTTATTAGAAAATACAATAAAAATTTTCCTTTATCTTTTGAGTGAGGAGGTGCTTTTTTGATAGAACAAATTAAAGAAATTCATAAAAAGAGTTTTACGGATGAAATTATATATTGGGGTGGGAAAAATTATAATAATTTTTCCTGGAGAGAGTCTCAAAATAAATGGCATTCTCTGGTAGTTGAAATCATGCTTCAAAGAACTAAAGCTGAACAGGTTTTACCTGTATATAATGATTTCTGTATAAAATATCCTACTCCTATAGATTATTTCAAAGATGATAAAGCGAATGTTTTTAAATCATTGGGATTGGTATGGAGAGAAGAGTTACTTAAGCGACTTTCCAGATATTTAGTGGAAAATGAAATACCAAGTGATAAGAATCTACTATTGAATCTTCCAGGTGTAGGTGAGTACGTATCGTCTGCCTATCGCTCACTACATATAGGAAAAAGAGATACGATTATAGATAGTAATATTGTTCGATTATATGGTAGATATTTTGGATTTAAAACTAATGTTGAAACAAGAAGAAAAAAATGGTTTATTGAATTGGCTCAAAGTTTAACACCAGTGCAAAATTTTAAGGAGTATAATTATGGTCTGTTAGATTTTACCAGGGCTATTTGTAAGCCTAAACCGAATTGTACCATTTGCCCATTAAATAAGAAATGTGAATATTATTTAATGAGAAGTTAAAAGTATCAAATTAAATATTTTATAATTAATTTGATACTCAAAATAATTACTTTACAGGAGAATCCCTATGACCTTACCAATAGAACTCCAAAACATCTTCCTACACCGTCAAAAATCATACAAAATGGTCCTCATCCTCGTCCTTATCGACGAAATGCGGGCGAGTCGAGAACGTGAAGTGTCCATGACACGGATCAAGGAACGCTTTCTCGACTACTTCCAAAAGCGCGAAGCTCGCAGCCTACCTGTAGATGCGCCACCATCGCGCATCGCCTTTCGCTGGGCAGATATGCCAGTGAAGCGGGTGCAGTATGTGCTGGATACGCCGATTGATTCGTTATCTTCGATTCTCGACTACCCCAGCTCTGGCTACACGATCGGCTTCAAATCAGATATCTACACTCAGCTCACACCAGCCGTACTGGATGAGCTATATCACTTCACTCTGGACGAGCTGGACGTCTACTATGCTCCACCCCAATCGGACTTCTCCCTACGCGAAGACCTGCTCAACATTATTCGCAACTACCTTCCTGCGAAGCAGCAGCCGCTGACGGGGCATCCGCTGGCGGAGTATGTGCGGAAGGTGGTGCCGGAGCATTTGCGCTCCTTACCATTTGTGCATAATCACTTTAAGGTACGTGGCTCGGTCGGGCGTGGGAATAACTGGGCGACGATTCCGTGGATTGCGGTGATGTATCCGCAGCTTACGGATACGATTCAGCGTGGGGTGTATGTGGCGTATTTGTTTTCGGCGGATATGCAGCGGCTTTATTTGACGCTGAATCAAGGGTTGGGTGAGGTGCGCAGTCATCTGGGGCGTAGTGATAGTCAGGCGTATTTGCAGGAACGGGCGCAGGAGATTCGGGAGAAGTTGCCTGCCGGGCGGATGCGGACGGATGATGAGATGGAGCTGGGGGATGGGCGACTCGGAGATGATTACCAGACATCGACGATTGCGTATTTTGCCTATGATACGGCGCAGTTGCCTGATAATGAGCAGCTCGTAACGGATCTGTGGGATGCGATGGACAGTTATATGTTCTATATCGAGAGTACAGCGATTACGCCGAATACGATGTGGGCGGTGCAGGTGCAGGAAGACGATGGCGGTGAGGTGTAT
Source organism: Paenibacillus sp. (assembly GCA_039595515.1). Lineage (GTDB taxonomy): Bacteria > Bacillota > Bacilli > Paenibacillales > Paenibacillaceae > Saccharibacillus. The sequence continues at coordinate 18,127 of JBCNLJ010000084.1, forward strand.
GTGCCGCGTATGCGTGACCGGGATGTGCCAGATGTGCTGGAACGGATTGGGGACTATGTAACGGGAAGTGGCTTTTATTTTCCAGAGCAGCTTACGCATAACTTCTATTTGTCGCTGAAAACGCGGCCTTTTGTTATTTTAGCGGGGATTTCGGGTACAGGGAAGACGCGGCTCGTGCGGCTGTTTGCGGAAGCGATTGGGGCGACGGCGGAAAATGGGCAGTTTACGCTCATTCCGGTGCGACCGGATTGGAGTGATCCGGCAGAGTTAATCGGGTATCGTGATCTGTCTGGAATGTTTCAGCCGGGGCCGCTTACGCTGGTGATTCGTGAGGCTTCCCGTCCGGAAAACCGGAAAAAGCCTTATTTTGTCTGTCTGGATGAGATGAATCTGGCGCGGGTGGAGCATTATTTTAGCGATATGATGAGTCTGCTGGAGACGCAGAAATGGCGGGAAGAGCTGGAGCATCCGTATTCTTCGCCGGAGCGCAGGCAGGAGTATGTGTATACAGCGGAGCAGGATATGGAGCATATGAGCGTGAAGCGTGGTGCCGAGAAGCATAGTGAACATATGGACATGAATCGTAGTGCTGGTGAGGGTATGGAGTATATGAGCGCGAAAGGCAGCGCTGAGAACGATGCTGATTCTGGAAGCCGCAATCGTCCCGATTTTACAGCTATGGATGCTGCGCGTTCTGAATCTGTATCAGCAGAACGTGATGAGACGGAACGTTTGACTCGTCGGGATGGACAGGATGCATCTGATGATGCGGGATATATGAATGAAGATAGTGAAGAGGATGAATTTTACGAGGATGAGCATACACAGAGCTATGTCTCAGAGGATGAAATAGGTCGCAGGGGACAGGAGGGTGGTTTGTCCGGGAGAAGTGGTTTGTCTGGTATACGTGGTGTGGATGGAACAGGCAATGAGGATGAACAGCAACATCGTAATCACGGAAATCGTAATGAGGAACGTAACGGACATGGACGTAATATGACTGCTGGTACTATGCATACACAGGGTACCGTGGATGCACGTACGTCTACTTCTAGGGGGATGTCTAACCAGAATTCTTCGTATCGTGTAGATCATTCACGGTTAACTCATTCAGATGCAGGAGCAGAGCATAGAGCTGGCGCAAATGCTTCGTCCAGTTCTGCTGTTGAACAGGGGCATATGCGCAAAACGGAACGGCGCATCGTGACTGATCCTTTGATCGCAGCAGGGATGCTGCAATTGGAAGAGGATCGGGTGATGTATGGGCAGCTTGGCATAACGGATAATGTGTATATTGTAGGTACGGTGAATATGGATGAGACGACGTATCCGTTCAGTAAGCGTGTGCTGGATCGGGCGAATACGATTGAGTTTCATACGATTGATCTGATGCAGTTACCACGTAAGGGTGGTAGGGCTTCTACGGCTGAAATCGTACCGGTCGAACAGCCGTTTTTGCGGAGTGATTATTTGCAACTGGTGGATGCGATGGAAGAGCATGAGGAGCTGATTATACGCACGACGGAGCGGCTTGTAGGGGTTAACCGTATTTTGGAGAGTATTCATGCTCATGTGGGATACCGGATTCGGGATACGATCTGCTTTTATCTGGTGTATAACCAGCGGTTTGGCCTGATGAGTGAAGATGAGGCATTCGATCTGCAATTGCTGCAAAAGATTTTGCCGCGTATTCAGGGGAGTCAGGCTGCTGTGCGGCGTGCGCTGGTAAGGCTGTTGGAGCTTTGTTTGAAGGATAATATGCGTGTGCCTTCGCCGCTGGAAGATGATGAAGAATTTTGGAGTCAGTGGGAGTATGGACAGACGGCGCCAGATGCTTATTATCCGGAGAGTGCGCGTAAGCTGGCGTATATGATTCGCAGATTGGATGAGGATGGGTTTACTTCGTACTGGGTGTCGTGATGGTGAAATGAGCTAATGAGCTAATGAGCTAATGAGCTAATGAGCTGTTGGCTGTTGATAAACTTTCTTTTGTATAGATAAGCCCTTAGATAAGACATTGGACTGGTAACGACGAGCGGTTTGAAGCTATTAAAGAAACAATTTGAAGCTGTGAAAAGAAACGGTTTGAAATGGAAACTGAATATCCTGAGTGTAGTGAGCAGCTTCAATCGTCTAATTATTCAATGATCATAACGATCTCATGCGATCAGCAAATCATAACCTGGAGGTGAGCACATGAACCCGGAGCAAACGGTGCGGTTATTGCAAATATCGACGACGATTGGTGACATCTATATCGAAGGCAAGCCGTATCATCCATCGGTTGAAGCGTTGGAGCTGCATCGGCAGGAAGGGGAGTGGGTGGAAGCACATCTGAAGTGTGTCTCACTAACACCTGAGGTGAAGGTGCAGTCGATCCAGGTCTTTTCGCCGCTGACGGGAGGGCTGGTTGATTGGGATCGGCAGACGCCTGTATTGCCGTGCTTTTATGAGCAGCAAAATTATGAATGGATCTATGAACGCCGGGTTGAAGTAACGATGCCGATTCGTTTCTACCATGTAAACCGGCATTTGCGTGAGGCGGTAACGTGGAAAGGGACACGCATTCTGTCCGGGCTACTTAATTTCCGCAACGAGGTCGGCTTTAGTGAGCTGGAGCTGCGGTCGGGTGGTCAGCGACTGATGTCGGTGGAACTGGAGGTTTTTCCGTCCAAGCTCGATTACCGTGACGATTATGTGCGCCTGCTGCAGGAAGTCAATCGGCAGATTTACAATTTGAGCTTTGACTTTTTGAAGCGGACGTATCAGTCGGCGGCTCTACGTGAGACGGAGCATCAGAGTCTGACGGAATTTTTCTCAATTATTGCGTACTTATTCGATCATATGGAACGGGCGATGGAACGGATTGCTCTACAGCCGCATCACCGGATGGAGCGCCATACGGAAGTGCGGAAGGCAGCGCAGGCACGCAGACCGTCGCGGAAAAATAGCCAGTATTTGTCCAGTCATCCACAGTATTTGGAGAAACTAGATGTGGAGCATGGTCGAAATGGGCAACGGTCTGGAGTTGATCCGAATGCTATATATAGAAAGCAGCCAGAAGCCAATCCAAATGCTACGTATAGGAAGCAACCCGCAGGCCATTCGACTACTACGTACGGGCAAGAGTCTAACGTTCAATCCAATGCCAGGTTAGGCAACGCAACATCTTCTAGTGCTCGTTCCCATGATCGGGCAGCAGTATCGAGGTCAGCATCGCATGTAGATCGAGAGCATGGAGATCGACAGTCATGTCTGCCACCCGGCACCATCCCCATCGCAGGCGAAGCTTACCGCCCAACCCGTCTGCTTGATACCGTTAAGCGACTCTCCTACGACACGGCGGAAAATCGCTTTCTGCGCTGGATGCTGGAGCGTATTCTGGTGCGGCTGGAGCAATTGCGAGAGCAGTACGAGCAGCTTAGTCGCCCCACCAACTATCGAAGTCGCAGCTATGATGAACAATTCAGTTTGGCGGTTGGGCAGATGATTCGGCGGCTGGAGCGGATGCTGAATATGGAATGGCTACGTGAGCTTACTCCGATGCGCAGTATGAGCATCAGTCTCGTTATGCAGATGGCGCCGGGGTATCGGGAAATGTATCGGTACTATCTCACGCTGCTCAAGGGGCTTTCTATTCAAAGTGATCTGCTGCGGTTATCGATGAAAGAGATTTCGGAGCTATACGAATACTGGTGCTTTCTCAAGCTGAATGAGCTGATGGCACGCAAATATGCGTTAGTACAGCAAAATGTGATCAAGCTCAATCATGCAGGTTTATTTGTCACGCTGGATCGGGGGCAACGATCAAGGATGGAGTATCGTCATCCGCGGACGGGAGAACGGTTTGTACTGTATTATAACAGCGCGCCGGATCGTGCATCCTCGCCTACACTTGCGCAGCGACCGGATAATGTATTGTCGCTGCGCAAGCAGGATGCGGGACAGCAAAAGACGTACAATTTCATTTTCGATGCCAAATACCGACTTCATGTGGCTGAGGAAGGCTCAGCGTATCGGGCGATGTACAAGCAGCCAGGGCCGCAGGAGGAGGATATCAATACGATGCACCGCTACCGGGATGCTATGGTGCATCAGGTGGATACGCCTCACGAGCAGAAGGAGCGTTATGAGCGTACGATGTATGGAGCATATGTGCTGTTTCCGTATGGAGATGAGGAGCAGTATCGGGAGCATCATTTTTATAAAAGTATACAGCGGATCAATGTGGGCGCATTGCCGTTCTTGCCTAATGCGACTTCGCTGGTTGAGGAATTTCTGGATGAGCTGATTGCGGATAGTCCGGAAAAGGCATACGAGCGTGCGACCGTACCGCAGCGGACAGATGAATATTATGCGGATGTGATGCAGCAGCAACAGCGTAATATGCTGATTGGATCGGTACGGGGACCAGAGCAGGTCGAGCTGGCACTGGAGCATCGTTTCTACCATGTGCCACTTCGTAATTTGAACGATGTGCAGGTCGTGACGCAGCTACAGTATGTTGCGATGTACCAGTCTAGGCGAAGCTTTGGTGCTGTGGGGCAAGAGGGGATACGCTATTATGGACGCATTACGGGCTGGCAGATTATGCAGCGCGGGGATATTACGGAATTAAAGCCAGATGAGCGCAAGCAGGATCAGTTGTATGTGAAGCTGAGTGTGGACGAGTGGCAGGAGCGCACACCAGCAATTATGCCAGGTGGACAGGGGATTTATACTTTGCTGCTGACAAGTAAGTATATTTTCGATCGTGCGGATGAGCTTGCTGAGCTGCGTTTGGAGACAGAAGAGCAATTGGAGCAATGGCGTGAGAAGCGTCGTCAGGGACGGGTCAAGGTAACACTGGATCAGCATTATGCCGATCTGGCGGAAAAGGTGCTGGACATTACGGTGAAGCCGCAGACAGAATAATGGTATGAAGTATGAAGTATGAAGTATGAAGTATGAAGTATGAAGTATGAAGTATGAAGTATGAAGTATGAAGTATGAAGTATGAAGTATGAAGTATGAAGTAT
>JBCNLJ010000085.1:0-22969 GCA_039595515.1 Paenibacillus sp.
CTTAATAATTTGATGTTAAATGGCTGATGGAATTTAGAACTTATTTGTAGTAAAAACAAAAAATATGCTGGCGACATTGCTGTAATAAAATATAATCCATTGTAATAAAATCTTGTACCATAAAACATTATCAATCACCGCCTTCTACTATTTGTTTAGTTTTATCTTACAGCATATGTATGTTTCCCTTTCTATACTATATTATACCATTATACGAACATTTGTTCACTTTTAATGTTAGATGTATTGTATCCTCTAAAATAGTATGGCTATAACTCTATTCATTAATACTTCCTTTCCTATTGTTTCATCCCCGCCAGTTTATAAAAAGTTTAAACTTCGTTTAAGCTCTGGATAGAATTAAAGCGTTTTTATTTATTTCGACTTTATCTTCTTGATCTACACTACATCTATATAAGCAAGACATAGACCATGATCAGGAGGAAAATGAATGAAGAAGTACCCAGCCTACCTTGTGCTGCTTGCCGGTATGGTTGCAGCCAGCAGCGTATCCGGCGTTCATGCAGCGCTTGCTGCTCCAGCCAATGTATCCGCTACACAGAGCAATGCTGCAACATATCCATCACTTGCATCCTTATCTACGATCTCACTCCAATCCGGCGTCAGCGTCCGCCTAACCGATATCCAGCTTGCCGCGCGCAGTACGAGCGGCGTACTTACGTATACACTCACCTATACGAATAAAACATCCAGTCCCTACAAACTCGTTAATTCCTTCTCGCGTGCCTACACATCGCAAAATGGCTTTGTTAAAGGTACCCCTGTTCCTGAGGATAAAGATCGCATCACCATCGCTCCAGGTACAAGTCAGGCGATCACTTATTATGTGCGCGTCCAGAATCAGCAGGCCGTCGCTGGCAGCAGGATTGCCATGTACGGCTGGGATTTTAACAGCTCTACCTATGAAAAGAAGCTTGGCACCTTTACGATCCCTGCTAGCTATTCCGGAGCCATTCCATCAGGACAGAGCAAAAAAATCACCGTCAATGGCACAGCGCTCAAGCTACAGCCGCAGCAATTGCAGATTGTAAATTATAACGGCAAGCGCTATGCACGTCTGACGGTGAAGCTAACGCATCTAGGAAGTGGACTATTAAGCACCCTTCCATACAATGCTTATTTGCAATCGGCAGGTGGAGCTAGCTATGAGCTTGCACTTGATCAAACAAGCCGTGAGCTCGATATTCAGCCAGGTGAGACAAGCAGCGTCAATTACGTCGCTGCCATTCCGACTGCTCTCAACACGAACAACCTGACGATGCAAATTACAGGGACGAATAGCCTGTCCGATAGCAAAGGCGACACTGCCTCCACCAGTCTGGAATTGCCGGTCGCTTCCTTCAAGCTGCCTGCTACCAGCGCATCCAGTCTGACCGTACCGGTTGCCAAATCGCGCAAGCTAACGATTGATGGCACGACGATCGATACACAGCTTCGCGCAGCCAGTATGTCCACCAGTGGCGATAAGGCGGCATGGACTTTACAGTTCCGTCTGAAAAATACAGGCAGCAAAACGATTATATTACCTGCGTATGAAGCAGCGATTCGCTCGTCAGAAGGCTACACCTTCCCGATCACGACAAAGGCATTTACCAATCTTACACTCAAGCCGCTGGAGGAAAAGATTGTACAGCTATCTGCCGAAGTACCACTTCAGCTCAAGCAACAACAGCTACAACTGCAATTAATTGAACCTGCGGCTACAGCAGCCGATAATGGCACAGCTACCGCACAGGCGACTGACACGTCGCGTACAGGTACGCCGATCATTTTACCAACAGCCTTTTATATGATTCCTTACAAGCAGGAACAGAGCCAGTCGATTCAGACTGAGTATACATTCGATAACAATTATGGCAGCTTCGGCGCTACGATTGAATCGGTACAGCGTCTGCCGTGGACGACCGACGATATCGTCGTCACCAAGCTCCGCCTGCGTAATGCAGGCTCTGCTTCCGTTGATCTGCCTGCACTCGGTGGCTGGATGAAAACACAAAATAACCGCATCAGCCGCTCGATTCAGCTCATTCCTGAAAATAATGACAGTTCACTCGGTGCTGGCGAAAGTCGCGTCTATTATGCAGTGGCTCATTTTGATACAGGCATCGATATGGATGGGCTCAAGCTGGAGCTTGCTCCGGTCGCTGACACGTCATCCGACAGCGCTGGCAAGACAGCATCGTCGGCACTGGACAGCAGTAATCCATTCCTGTCACTGAATATCGGACAGCCTGATTCTGCCGTTGCTCGCATCGCTCGCGGTGCATCCTTCCATATTCAGACGAATGGCAAAAAAGCAGAGATTAAGGAACGCCGAACACTGACCTATGGAGAGAACAGTCAGAAGATTGTATATACCGAGCTGGAAATGAAAAACGAAGAAAAACGCAGCTCGGCTTCATCTCGCCTGGTTGCCTACTACAAGACGCCGGATAACGAATACTACGAGGCTACCCTGGTACAGCCAGATCAAGCCATTGGCCCGGACGGCAAGAGCCTCGTCAATGTCTCCGCCAAGCTGCCCGCCTCGGTCAGCACGACCGATCTGACGCTCGTTGTCGGTGAAGCCATTACAGATGGCAAAATGGCAGCGGCAGGTACAGCACCTAACGGTTATATCAATGCTACAGAGCTGGTACTTCGTCCACAGCCTGCACCGGTCGCTACGAGTGCAAGCAGCGAAATGGATCTGTTCCCGTATCGCTTCGCAATTAACGGCGCAACCGGAACGCTCAATCAAGGCGAGGATACGATTGCGATCAATATGACCTACAGTCTGAGCAAGGATAATACGTACACGATGGGCACGTATGGACATACACTCGTTCTGCAGTGGGTTGACCAGAACGGACGCATTCAGGAGAAGAGCTTTGCACCGGGAACCGATCTGACCGTCGGGAAGTCGATTCCATACTCTCTCACACTGACAAGCAATATGTACAAAACGAGCACGGGCGGTAACTTTACCATTAATGTGTACGATGAATTCCAGGGCGAGCGCATATTGCTCGGTACACAGAGCTATCATATCGACTTCTCTGCTATCATCGTACCGCCAACGAATGCTTCGCAGGGCAATAGCAATAACAACACGCCATCCACTCCATCAACTGGTGGAACAGGTAGCGGCGGTAGTTCAGGTAGCAGTTCAAATAGTAATTCAGGTGGCAGCTCAGGCTCCACATCCAATCAAGGAAATAACGATAATACGAATAGCGGCAATCAAGCTGGCAAATAACGGAGGCACTCATGTATAACAAAAAGAAAATCTGGATCACCGTGGCAGTGATTGCTGCGCTTGCTGCTGCCTCCGCTACGGTCTACCTTTTATGGCCGAAGCAGGCACAGGAAACGGTTATCGATGCTACCCCTTCCATCGCCGTGCAAAAAGGCGAAATTACCGTGCTGATCAAAGGCTCCGGTGCTGTCAAAGCGACCAACCAGACGGTCGTTTACACCGAGCAAGAGGGAACCATTCGCGCAGTCAACGGCAAGCTGAATGAACGTGTCAAAAAAGGACAGGTGCTCGTCACCTACAAGCCAAAGGACAACACGAAGGATGTTACCCAGCAGCAAAACACACTCAAGCAGCAGCAAAGCGATCTGCATGACAAACAGGAGCAATACAAGCAGCAAATGATGGATAGTGCCGCTCAGACCGATCTGGACAGCACCCGTCAGTCGATTGAAAAAGCGAAGGACGATATCGCGACAACGCAGACCGAGATTGCGCGCCTGCTTAAGGAGCAGGCGCCCCCGGCTGCTCTGCTAGCGCCCTCCGATGGTACGATTACGAAAGTGAGCGTCTTCTCCGGCAGTGCGACCAGCGCCGGCTCCGAAGCGTTTACGATTGTTAATTATCGCGATTTGAGCGCGACGATTCAGGTAGATGAGATGGATATTTTAAAAGTACGTCAGGGCATGAAAGCAACGCTGGCCCTGGATGCACTGCCAGACCAGACCTTTGCCGGTCATGTCTCCTCAATCGCGAATGAAGGCTCTGCCAAAAATGGAGTTTCCACCTTCGGTGTAACGATCCATCTGGACGACCCGGGTCAGATCAAAGCAGGCATGTCGGCACAGGCAAGTATTCTTGTACAGCACAAGCAAAATATACTGGTGCTGCCGATTGAATCGGTGATCCAGCAAGGCAATCGTTATGTTGTGAACAAGCTAAGTACCGTCAGTGCTGCACCAGCAGCCAGCCCATCCACAGAGGAACAGGCAATTACGGTAGGCATTCATGATCAGAGTCAGGTAGAGATTGTAAAAGGTCTGAAGGAAGGCGAGCTGGTTAGCGTGCCCTCCTCTGATATGAGCGGATTGAGTACATCAACAGACACAGCAAGCCAGAATACAGGTGGCTTCTCAGGTGACAGCTCTACTACAACCGATTCGGGCTCCAGTACAGCCGGTACAACGGATAGCACTTCATCCACCAGTGGTAGCACAAGCAGTAGCGATACGAGCACGAATAGTACGGGAGGCAGTGACAGCAGCAACTCCAGCAGCGGAGGTGCCAGCTAAGATGGAGCCATTAATACAGATCGAACAGATGTCGCACGGCTATATGATGGGCGGACAACGGATGCCTATTTTACAGGATATCTCGCTCACCGTGCACAAAGGCGAATTTGTAGCTATTATCGGCCCTTCCGGCTCCGGCAAATCCACGCTGATGAATATGATCGGCTGTCTGGATTTGTCCAATAGCGGCGATTATATATTGGATGGTCATAATGTACGCAAATTGTCCGACAATCGACTCGCCAGAATCCGCAATGAGAAGATCGGCTTCATTTTCCAGAGCTTCAATCTACTGCCCAAGCTATCCGCAGTTGAAAATGTAGAGCTGCCGCTCATCTATCGCGGTCTGTCCCATCGCGAACGTAAAACGCGAGCCATTCAGGCGCTAGAGCAGGTTGGACTCCAGGAGCGTATGCATCATCGTCCGAATCAGCTTTCCGGCGGTCAGCAGCAGCGTGTGGCGATTGCACGCGCACTGGCTGGTGATCCGCCACTGCTGCTTGCCGATGAGCCCACCGGTGCACTGGATATGAATACCGGACGCGAAGTGATGCAAATGATCAAAGGACTGCATGCACAGGGGCATACGATCATTTTGATCACGCATGATCTGGATATCGCCGATCAGGCCAAGCGAGTCGTACGCATTCAAAATGGCATGCTGACCGAGGACCGGAGGAATGAAGCATGATCTTTTTTCAAAGTATACGTATGGCGCTGCTCAGCATCATCGGCAATAAAGTACGCTCGTTTCTGACGATGCTCGGCATTATTATCGGCGTATCGTCCGTCATCCTGATCGTATCGCTCGGCTTAAGCTTCAACAATCAGGTGACCGATCAATTCGGCGATCTGGGAACTGATCTGTTGTCTGTGAATATTTTCGGCTATGGAGCGGTCACATCGATGACACCGGAGGAAGTGAATGACCTCGGCAATATCCCCGGCGTTGGCGGCGTGTCCCCGACCATTACCGGCAGTGTCACTGCCAAAAACCGCAATCGCAATACCGATACGAATGTAGAGGGTGTATTGCCTGCCTATGAATACGTCAAAGACTTCCATGTACAGCGCGGACGCTTCCTGCTCAACATCGACAATCAATATCGGCAAAAGGTGGCGCTGATCGGTTCAGAGACAGCAACGAAGCTATTCGGCATGCAGGACCCGGTAGGACACGATATTCGGCTAAATGGTGATACCTTTACTATCGTTGGACTGCTCAAAGCCAAAGGCGACAGCCTGATGGGTTCCAACGACAATAAAATTCTTATACCACTCGCAACAGCAGAGCGCTTTTTACAAACCAAAGGCATTCAATCGTTTGAGATCAAAGCACGCGATCCGAAGACCATTCCAGCCATTAAGGAGCAGCTACAGCAGGTGCTGACCGCCAAAATTGGTGACCCGTCCGGGTTTGATATTTTTGATGCACAGGCGATGATCCAATCCGCTGAAAAAACAACGTCCCTGCTCGCTGCTTCGCTCGCCGGTATTGCTGGCATTTCACTGATCGTCGGTGGAATCGGGATTATGAATATTATGATCGTATCGGTCAATGAGCGTACACGCGAGATCGGTATTCGGAAAGCGATCGGCGCGAAGAAAAATAATATTTTACTGCAGTTTATGATCGAATCGATCTTCCTCAGTACGCTTGGCGGTAGCTTTGGCATCGGCACAGGGCTTGGACTTGTGTGGATCGCCGGACATTTTACGCCATTCCAGATTCAATATGCCTGGAGCATGGTGGCGATCTCGTTTGCCTTCTCCTTTGTGATCGGTGTGCTGTTCGGTATTATTCCGGCGAACAAGGCGGCACGCTTGCGTCCGATTCATGCACTGCGTACCGATTGAGTCGATTTATGCACTGCGTACAGACGGAGTCGATTGATGCGGAGTGGAATACCGTGTAGTCTAATTATTTTAACTCAAACACCATTGGGCTGAAGTAGAGATTCGTTACAGCATCGCGATTGCCGTATACAAGCTAGCTATGAAGCCAAACCCTGCTGATGAACAAGCCATACCGCGTATAAAGAACAGGTTCATTCCCCTATTATGTAGCCTGTTCTATGCTACAATAAAGCCGTAAACGCCCATCTAATGCCCAAAGGAGTCAAGGTATGACTATTAAGCACCGATTGATTATTTCTAATATTTTGATGATTGTTGTACCTGTCCTTATCTCTGCGATCATTATTGCCGCAGGTCAGTACATGTCCCTTCAATACTGGAAGGCAAAGTATCCCAATGACCCATCCGGGTACGATGTACCGGACACACTAACCTCTGCTGCCATTGCACTGAGTCAGGATAGTAGCAACGAACAGGCGGAGAAACGGCAAAAGCTCCAGAACTATTTGCAAACGAATCATATGCGGCTAACGGTGCACAACTATGATTCGCGTAAACTGCTACTGGATATGGGCGATCCGAATATCGATTCGGCTAATGCGATGATTCAGGCGATATGGGCATTAAATGGCGACGGCAGCGTCATATTGGAAAACTCCAGTCTTACAGGCAAAAAGGTGACCGTAGGCGATCAAACGTATCTGATATCCACGCTTAATGAATATGCACCACTAAGTGATACGGAATACAATAATGAATACGACTCGCTGATTACGCTATTTACGATCCTCTTTATCGTAGGCGTGCTCGTCACAATCTTTTTCACAAACCGCTTTTTAACACATTTTGTATTCAAGCATATTCATCAGCCATTACGTATGCTGATCGAGGGCGTGCAGCAGATTCGTGACGGTAATCTGGATACACGCGTTCAGTATACAGGGAAGGATGAATTTGCCGGCGTGTTTCATGATTTTAACGATATGGCGGAGAAGCTGAAGCAATCGATGCAGCTCATTCAGCGTCAAGAAAATAACCGCAAAGAGCTGCTTGCCAGTATCTCGCATGATCTGCGCTCTCCCCTTACCTCCATTCGTGCTTATTCTGAAGGATTAATGGACGGTGTAGCCAATACACCGGAAGCGCGTCATAACTATATCAAAATGATCAAAACAAAAGCCGAGGATATCGACCGGATGGTCGGCAAAATCTTTCTGTTCTCTAAAATGGACATGGGTGATTATCCATACGATCCTGAGCTGCTCGATGTGAATCGTGAGCTAGAATCGCTTGTGCGTGCCACAACTGAGGAATATCGGGATCGAGGATTGGATGTTCAATTAGATCTTGCCTCCGAGCCTGCTCGCATCTTTGCCGATCCGCTACAGTTGGATAGCATCTTCACCAATATTATGGAAAATAGCCTCAAATACCGACAAAAAGAACGTGGCTTACTGCAAATCCAGACGATCGTACAGAGGGAACAGATCATCATTTATTTGACCGACGATGGGCCCGGTGTACCGGAGCAGTCGCTTGGTCATCTGTTTGACGTCTTTTACCGCAGTGATCCGTCACGTAATAACCCGAATAAAGGTAGCGGGCTTGGACTCGCCATTACCGCCAAAGCTGTCGAACGAATGGGTGGCAGCATCAAGGCACTACATGCACCATCTGGCGGATTGCGTATCATTATCCGTTTACCGTTAATCGTGCAGGAGGAGCAAGCATGAAGAACATTTTAATTATCGAAGATGACGAAGCGATTGCCGCGATTGAGCGCGATTATCTGGAGATTAATAACTTTGCCGTACAGATTGCCGATAATGGCATCACAGGCGCTGAACTGGCACTGTCCGGGCGCTTTGATCTGATCCTGCTCGACCTGATGCTACCCGGCGAAGACGGCTTCTCCGTCTGCCGCAGGCTGCGTGAAAAGCTTGATATCCCGATCCTGATGGTCACCGCCAAACAGGAGGACATCGATAAAATTCGCGGACTTGGGCTCGGTGCAGACGATTATATCGTGAAGCCCTTCTCGCCCAATGAACTGGTCGCACGCGTGAAGTCGAATCTGGCGCAATATGCACGGCTAAAGGGCAATCTGGAACAACATGCACGCGGCGGGAATATTGAGATCGGTCCCTTTTTGATTAATATCGATGCGCATCGTGCGTACTTGAACGGACAGGAGCTAGAGCTGAAAAAGAAGGAATTCGAGCTGCTGCATTTTCTCGTTATTAATTCGAATATTGTGTTTAGTAAGGATGCGCTGTATGAGCGGATCTGGGGCTTGGATTCGATCGGAGATAGCGCTACGGTGGCGGTGCATATTAATCGGCTGCGGGATAAGATTGAGGCTGATCCGGGGAATCCGCGGTATATTCAGACGGTATGGGGTGCGGGGTATCGGTTTCAGTTGTGAGGGGAAAATCGAGGTAGATTCTATACGTATACTTCATATACTATAGAATCTACCTCGACGTTTTTTTAATACATACATATCGTTAGCACCTATACAAATTTAGCCTTTTGGAGGAGTTTTGCCGTGCATATTTTTCAATTTGGTCAACAATCAGGAAAACATATCAACAAGTTTAATTCAAACTTTATTATCTCTCGTATTATGCAATACACTGGATCATTTCATATGAATTGTGCTTATCTTGAACAGAATGGCGTAATTGGATATCATCAGGCTCCTATGTCTCAATTATTACTCATTATGAATGGTAAAGGACAAGTGAAAGGGAATGACGATATCTTCATCGCTATCCAACAAGGAGACGCTGTCTATTGGGAAAAGGATGAATGGCATCAAACTAGAACAACCTCTGGCTTGACTGCGATTATTATTGAAAGTGAGCAGTTGGATCTGTCTCATTTGCAGTTGATGTCCAATAAAGCATAATAACAATAGAGTGATGATTATGCATGTAATTCATGATTCCATACCAAATAGTAAAAGGCTTCTCTTAATAATCTAAGAGAAGCCTTTTTCATATATCCTTTAAAAGAAAATCGTTGCATCAAGCCGATTGGTTTAAGATTGAATATAAGTGAGCTTATATTCGAAGTACCATACTTAACAAAGCGAATTTTCTTTTTAAAATCCAATTCCTACTACTCCACCGTCACACTCTTCGCCAGGTTACGTGGCTTATCCACATCATGTTCCAGCGCAAGCGAAGCATAATAAGCAAGCAATTGCAGCGTAACAACCGACAACGCCGGGCTCAGCAGTGGCAATGTTTTCGGAATTGTCATCACAAAGTCAACCGATTTCAGCAGGTCTTCGCGATGCTCGTCATACGAGATAACCATCACTTCGCCGCCGCGCGCTTTAACTTCCTTGATATTGCTGACTGTTTTCTCCAACACGTCTTCCTGTGTCGCCAGTGCGATAACCGGGATACCGTCCTCGATCAGAGCCAGTGTACCGTGCTTCAGTTCGCCCGCAGCATAAGCTTCGGAGTGAATGTAGGAGATCTCTTTCAGCTTCAGCGAGCCTTCCTGTACCACTGCATAATCTACGCCGCGTCCGATGAAGAACAGGTGCTTGTGCTGTGCGATGTGCTCCGCATATTTTTTGATCTCCGGTGCCATAGCAAGTACCGTTTCAACTTGCTCCGGCAGAGATTCCATCGCTGCCAGTGTAGTTGCGATTTCTTCTGTTGTTTGTGTACCGCGTACTTCTGCCAGGTACAGACCGAACAGATAGAAGGCGATTAACTGAGAAGTGTATGCTTTTGTGGAAGCGACAGCGATCTCAGGGCCTGCCAGTGTTGCAATCACATCATCCGCATCACGAGCGATCGAGCTACCTACTACGTTGGTTACAGCGATAACGTGAGCGCCATTCGCCTGTGCTTCACGCAGAGCTGCCAGTGTATCTGCCGTTTCACCCGATTGACTGACCACAATTACGAGCGTGTTTTTGTCAACGATTGGGGAACGATAACGGTACTCGGAAGCAACGTCGGTTTCAACTGGAATTTTCGCCAGCTTCTCAATGATATTACGTCCTACCAGACCTGCATGGTACGCTGTACCACAAGCGACGATCTGTACGTTACGGATGTTACGAATTTGCTCAGCAGTCAGCTTCAGATCGCTGAAATGAACGCCTTTGCCATCTTCGTTGATGCGTCCCAGCATCGTATCGCGATATGCTTTTGGCTGCTCGTGAATTTCTTTCAGCATGAAGTGGTCGTAACCACCTTTTTCAGCCGTAACTGCATCCCAATCGACGCGAATCATTTCCCGAGAAATGAAGTTGCCTTCGATTGTCATCAGCTCAACCGCATCACGAGTCAGAACTGCCATTTCGCCATCGTTCAGGATGTAAACGTTACGTGTGTATTTCAAAATTGCTGGAATGTCCGAACCGATGAAGTTTTCGCCTTCACCTACACCGATAACGAGCGGGCTTGCTTGACGAACAGCAACCAGCTTGTCTGGCTCATGCTCAGTCAGTACGCCCAGTGCAAATGCACCGCGCATGTAAGTAACAGCCTTTTGTACGGCTTTCACGATGTCACCTTCATATTCGCGTGCAACGAGGTGAGCGATTACCTCTGTGTCTGTTTCCGATACAAACTGAATACCGGAGCGAATCAGTTCATCTTTCAGCTCCAGGTAGTTTTCGATAATACCATTGTGCACGACAGAGAACTTATGCTGTGCATCTGTATGCGGATGAGAGTTCGCGTCCGATGGTTTACCGTGTGTAGCCCAGCGTGTATGTCCGATGCCTGCTGTACCTACAAGTGGATGTTGCTCCAGCTTGGATTCCAGGTTAGCCATACGTCCTTGCGCCTTCACCACTTGCAGACCTTCTCCAGTAAATACCGAGATGCCTGCAGAGTCGTAACCACGATACTCCAGCTTACGCAGACCATCGACCAAAATTTCTTGTGTGTTCTGATTTCCAATGTATCCAACAATACCGCACATGTTTATATTCCTCCGCTTCAATAGTTCATTCTAGGGATGAATATACATGAGCATGCGGAAACAGGAGCTCTAACAGGTATTCAATTGTGAATGTACATGTCTTCGCTCGCTCTTCTTCCTGCTGCTCTGCACATTCATGATTATGATCATTTGTGGTGCACCCGGCAGAATCTTTGTCACCAGGATCACTCCTGGCATTTGGATTCCGCTTTACGGTATGGTGCATTACCGGAAGGTCCCCGCCGAATGTTTCGAACACCTTCACCTCGTCAGCTCGATGCATTTCCGTCCGTCTCTCGAGCTCTGGCGCTTGATCTTACTAGGATGAACCTCGATCCTCACTTTCGATCTTAGAGTGAAGCTCCTATCGTAATATGGCTAATGTTACAGTTATATTACAAATAGCAACTCGTTCATTATATGCATCTTTTGCAGTTATGGCAATGATAAAAATGTGACAGCCCTATGATAGCTCTCTAAATCGTGTTAGATAGCGACCACAGACATAACCATGTACCATTAACCTGCAGCCAGAAATGTTAAACCGATAGGCGGACGAGGCAGAGGGAAAGTGTTCTATTCAGCTTTAAAGATGAGTCATCCATAATAAATCCCTATTTAAAATAAGTAGTCGGCGTACATTGCGATGATGAAAGTGACAGTATTTATGATAATGAGTGCAATATACAATTTATCGGCACACAAATCCCATATTATTACATTATTACCTCAAAATAATGTATAACAACCATATAAGTTTCTTACTTCCTTTGTGAGGCTAGAGCATCCCATTTCCTCACCATGCCCATGCTACCTTTCCATACAAAAAAGAGCATCCCACTTGCACGGATGCTCTTTATAGTAAACCGTATTATACGAGTTCTTTTTTCACTACATCAACGATTTCTGCTACGAATTGCTCCAGCTCGTCCTTGTCCGGACCTTCTGCCATAACACGAATGAGTGACTCTGTACCGGATGGACGAACCAGCACGCGTCCATTGCTGCCCAGCTTTGCTTCTACGCCTTTTACAGCCTCAGCAATTGCCGGATTCCCTTCATAGCGCGCTTTGCTTTCTACACGCACGTTAACGAGCACCTGCGGGTATTTGTCCATCATCGATTTTAGCTCGCTCAGCTTTTGGCCGGATGCTACCAGTGTATCCACGAGCTGGACAGCCGTCAGGATGCCATCACCTGTTGTGATGTAATCGAGGAAAATAACGTGACCAGACTGCTCGCCACCGAGCGTATAGCCACCGCGTTTCATTTCCTCCATCACATAGCGATCACCGACAGCCGTCTGTGCTGTACGCAGCTCCAGCTTCTCGGTTGCTTTGTAAAAACCAATATTACTCATAACGGTCGATACGATCGTGCTATCCTTCAGCTTACCTGCGCGATTCATTGCATCGCCGCAAATACACAGAATGTAGTCACCATCGACTTCTTCACCTTTATCATCAATCGCGATCAGACGATCCGCATCTCCGTCAAAAGCAAGACCGATATCCGCTCCGTGACGCAGCACCTCTTGCTTGAGCATTTCCGGATGCGTCGAACCGCAATGATCGTTAATATTCAGACCGTTTGGCTCCGCACCAATCGTAATAATTTCTGCACCCAGCTCTTTGAACAGCGCAGGGGCAAGCTCGTAAGCAGAGCCATTTGCGCAGTCCAGTACAATTTTCAGTCCTTCAAAGGAATGCGTAATCGTCGATTTCAGATGCTCCAGGTATTTGAACTTGGACGTATCGTCATTTACGATCGTACCCAGCTCTGCCCCTACTGGACGTGGCAATGTATCCTGCTCTGCGTCCATAAGCGCTTCAATTTCCAGCTCGGTCTCATCAGACAGCTTGAAGCCGTCTCCACCGAAAAACTTGATACCATTATCCTGTACCGGATTATGTGAAGCCGAGATCATTACACCTGCATCTGCTCCCAGCAGGCGGGTAATATAAGCAACTGCCGGCGTGCTGACAACGCCCAGACGAATAATATGAGCTCCAATCGACAGCATACCTGCAACCAGTGCAGATTCCAGCATCAGACCGGAGATACGTGTATCCATACCGATCACGACCGTTGGTTTCTCTGCGCCGTGAGTCAGTACATAACCGCCACAACGTCCGATCTGATAAGCCATTTCTGCTGTAAGCTCTTTATTGGCGACACCACGCACGCCGTCTGTTCCAAAATATTTACCCATGAATTATGCTCCCTTATGATTATATTCAGTTGAATTCTCTCATCCTGTTTAGTTGTTACCATACAAAATAGGACGCATTGATACATCGGTTCGAATGACTCCGACCGATGTACCAATGCAACCCTTTCTTTATACGTCTTCTGTATGGCAACTGTCAATAGCGTGATTCCGAGATAGGCACCTTGCGCCTGTCTCGTCAATGATACGTATTGGCGGATACTGCGGGCTTACCAAGTGCTTGATCAACTGTATTGGCTTGAGAACTGGTATTGGTTCCAGTATCACCTGGATCGGCGGATGAATTACTCCCGCCATCTGCTGGTGTGTCTGTGCCTGTACCGCTACTGCTTCCTTCTTCTGAAGGCGTTTCTGTACTGTTCCCTGTTCCCGAGCCTGACTCATTACCTGGCGTTTCGGGAGAGGTGGAAGAATTATTGCCTGCATTGTTACCCGCTCCAGTACCGTTACCGGGGTCTACCTCCCCGGTACTGCCTGAGCCTTCATTGGTATTGGACTGCGAATCAGGTGGTGTTCCCGAGCCGCTGCTTTCTGTCACTGTGACCGTGACGCTAATCTGTTCACCTGGATTAGACAGGCTTACCGTCTCGGGCAGAACGACCTGTACTGGCAGCTTATACGTGCCCGCAGCACGTCCACTCAGGTTTATAGATGCCTTAATGTCCTCCGGTCGCACCGCCTGAATCGCATCAGGTGCTCCCTTGATATTGATCGCCACCTGCTGACTTTGTGGCTGTGTAATTGTAGCTTCCAGATTCGTACCGATTCCAGTTAAGCGCACCGGTACATTTTGCACCGTTCGTTCTGAGAATTCTTCGGTTGTAATCTTCACCTGTACCGATGAAGGCGAGATGCGATCCGTTCCCTCTGGCAGATCAAGTGCAGCGGTAAGTGTTACGGTTCCTGCCTGCTCAATCGAGCTCAGATTCACAGATGCGGTAATCGATGAACCGAGAGATGCCAGCTCAGATTCGGAGCCATATACGGTCACTTCGTCCGTACTCACCTCTGTACCTGCCAGCACGAGACTATCCGGCAATTGACCGATATAGCTCAGATTAAGCGGTAGCGTTCGTGAAGCAGCCCCGATAGGCACCTCTACTTTGACTGAAGCAGGCGAGACAACCGCATCCTTCATCGCTGTACCACTTTTATCATATACTGCCAGTGTGACTGTCTTGCTTACCGTATCTTTAGCACCGGCTATATTAATGACACCGAGTACACTCCCCACATCGCTTAAACGGCTTTCCGGCAAGGTAACCTTTACCTTGTCTGTGCCATCGGTAATAACGGGATCACCCTTTTGATAGCCTGTCGCAGGCTCTCCCTCTACCTTAATCTGCGGGGTAAAGGAGTTCGATGTTTTCTCTTCAATCGTCACCTTTACAAAGCCAGGTGTAGAGGAAACATACTGCACACTCGCAGGCGTCTCGGCTACGATCGGTAATGTGACTGTACCGGCACCCTTAATATCGCTCAGATTCACCTTCGCTTTATAACTATTGGTCGAAAAGTAGGAAATCAGATCAGATTGTCCGCGCACCTCAATGTTGACTGTGGCGGGTTCAATGGATTTTAATACATATTTATCCTCATCAAATCCATACGGCTGTACTTCTACATTATTGATAACACTCGTCCCCATAGCAGCGGACGTTGTCGAGGTTGGAATCGTATTATTATCCATATGAACCATAACCCATAGCAAAATGCTCACCACCAGCGCGAGCACCTTGGCGACAGTATTATTACTGATCCATTTGTCCATCATCGTGTTTTCCCCCCTTCCGCTTCCAGAATGGGAGCTTTTTCTCCGTTGTTACATTTGGCTTTAATGCTTCATGCAGCTTCGAGATTAGCGATTCCTCATTAATATCGCGAACGACCTGTCCATTCATCGCTAGCGATACCTGACCCGTCTCCTCGGAAACGATAAGCGAGATCGCATCGCCAACTTCACTGATGCCAATTGCAGCACGGTGCCGTGTCCCCAGCTCTTTACTAATAAACGGATTCTCTGATAAGGGAAGATAACAGGCTGCCGCGGCAATTTGTTGTCCTTGAATAATGACTGCACCATCATGAAGCGGTGTATTCGGGATAAAAATATTAATCAGCAGTTCTGAACTAATGACCGACTGCATCTTTATACCGGATTCCGTATACTCGTTCAATCCAGTCGTTCGCTCAAATACAACAAGCGCCCCGATTTTACGCCGGGACAAATAGTTAACCGCTTTGATCACTTCATTGATCATACGCGTAATTTCTTCATCGTCCGCCACGGTACGTCCAAATATTTTACCGCGTCCGAGCTGTTCCAGACCGCGCCGTAGCTCTGGCTGGAAAATGATAAAGATCGCGAGTACACCAAATGTAAATGCCTGATTCATAAGCCATTTGAGCGTGTACAGATCAAACCAGCTACTCAGTGCCCATACGACAACAAGCACCAGAATTCCTTTTAGCAGTTGCACTGCACGCGTACCGCGCACAAGTAAAATGAGCTGATAAATGATATACGTTACGATCAGAATATCAATAATATCTTTAATGGAATCCTTCCAAGTCAAGTCCGCAAAATACTCCATACTGCAACCCCCGTTATGTTCTATCTGGTGGACCCTTAACCTGGCATCTATCGTCCAAGTCCTACTAGGGTAGGCCGGTAACGATGCCCACAAATGGGCGTTATTATCCTATTACCCTAACTTGCTGCCAAAATGACGATCTTTTTTGAAAATAAATCGATTCGTTGGCGGCTGCAGACGACGGATATATCCCGTTCCTATTTTCTTATTTTACACGCTTTTTCATTCAACATGCAAAGAACATCCCTATCCATACAAAAAAAGACGCCATCTTGGCAAGAGGCGCCTTTCAGTTCATGATTTAATTGGTAGAGGCGACATCCGCAAATGCAGTTGAAATTTTGTACCAGAGCCAGCCCACTGCTTGATCGATCGTTTGAACCTGTCCGGAGATATGGGCAGTGCTTGCCTGAAATACGCTACCGTCGATGACTGTTACATTACCTTCGACGTCACCGTAGATCCTGGCTTGTCCTTTTTCTATCGTCAAATTGCCGGCGATGGTCTTTCCTTCCGGCACAATAACCGTATTACCTTCAATCACAACTTGATCCAGATTCTGCCCTTTGACGATCATCTCAGGACCTTCATCCCAAAGCGGCAGCGTACCGAGCAAAATCACAAAAAATGCGGCTGCTGCGGTCAATGCCGGATGACGTTTTAACCATGTAATCCATGCCGACGGCTTTTTAGGCTTAGGCAATGACTGCATGATCCGGTCAGTGAGCTCATCAGATACTGGCGGTTTGCGATGGTTGACAGCAAACAAGAGCAATTCGGTCTGCTCCAGCTCTTTAAAAACGGCCCGGCATTCCGCGCATTCAGCCATATGCTGTTTTAGCTCTGCTGCCTGTTCATCCGGGAGATCGCCGTCCAGATACTCGTGAATATAGGAGACGGCCAGTTTGCAATCCATATGAGCCATTCCTTTCTCGTAAAATAGTGCCTCATGCATCATACCATAGATGGCAATGTGCATGGAACAGCGAATACTCTGTTAAATACGCTGTAGCTTCAGTAACGTTTCAAAAATACACAAAGATTTTTTAGAATATTTCCCCAGGCTTGATTCACCGGATATTACAGCTTATTTTCCAGCTTTTTGCGTAAAAATTCCCGTCCACGGTGAACACGCGTCTTGATCGTCGTCACCGGCATATCCATCACATCGCTAATTTCCTGTAGCGACAGCTCCTGCAAATAGCGTAGCACCATCACCGTTTTATACTTATCCGGCAATGAATCAATCGCCTGATGAATAAGCTGCTGCGTTTCGGTTAGCATATATTCGCTTTCCGGTGTACGCTCATCACCAGGAATGAGTGCATAGCCATCTGTATTGTCCTGATCGTTCAGCTCTGCATCCAGTGAAAAGCTCGGCTTCCGCTTGCGAAGTCGGTCAATACACAGATTCGTAGCAATGCGGTAAATCCAGGTCGAGAACTTCTGCTTCGGATCATAACGATCCAGATTTTTATATACCCTTAAAAAAGTTTCCTGTACGACGTCTTCCGCCTCATGCCGATTACTGAGCATACGATAGCCCAGATGAAAAAGCTTATCCTTATATAAATCCACGATCTCGGCAAATGCACGCTGATCACCCTTTAGCGCCAGCTTCACCAGTCTCGTATCGAGATTATCCACCATCACTCCCCCAAACTATGTTCCCAATATGTATATGTTTCGTGCGTTTACCCCTTTTATAGTCCACTTAAAATCGTACTGGATGATCCAATAAAATGCAATGTTAATCGAACAGTAAATATACAATTTGTTAAAATTCGTCTATCATTTCATCATTTTAGCAACAGATTGTAAAATAATTGAACATCAATCCAACGTAACCCACCTTGGTGGCATACAAAATGGAGCGGGCGCATCACGCCCGCTCCATTTTCAGCTACCTGTGCCCATCTATTAACGCCGGTATCAACCTGTATTGCGAAGACCCGCTGCAATGCCGTTGATTGTAAGCAGCACTTCACGTAGCAATTCCGCATCATCCGAACCGTCCTCACGAATGTTACGTAGCTCGCTCAGCAGTTGAACCTGCAAATAGCTCAATGGATCAACATACGGATTACGCAAACGAACCGACTCTTGAATAACCGGTACATTGTCCAAAATCTCTTGCTGGTCGCTAATTTGCAGCACCAGATCACGAGTCAGATTAAACTCTGCCTCGATCATACCGAAAATACGAGTGCGTACGGCATCGTCCTTGCACATATTCGCGTATTCCTGAGCAATCGTCAGATCCGCCTTTGCAATCGCCATTTGCAATGTATCGATCAGTGTTTTGAAGAATGGGAACTCTCTGTACATCTGCTGGAGTGTCGCCATATTTTCCGGCTTGTTCTGGTAGAAATGCTGGATGCCCGTACCGGCTGCATACCATGCTGGCAGCAAATAACGGCTTTGTGTCCATGCAAATACCCATGGAATCGCGCGCAGATCTTCAAAACGATCACTGTTTTTACGCTTGGATGGACGCGAACCGATGTTCAGCTCGCCCACTTCAGGCAATGGTGTCGATTGCTTGAAGAATTTCATAAAGTCTGGATCACGGAAAATCAGATCCTGATACTTGTTCAGCGACACTTCCGAAATGTCGCGTACAATATCATCCCATGCCTGATTGTTTTCGCCAGCAGGCTCGCCTACTTTGGCAATCATCGCCGAGGTGATCAGTGCCGAGATCGCCTGCTCCAGACTGCGGTAAGCAATCCCCTGCAGAGAATAACGAGAAGACAGCACTTCGCCTTGCTCTGTAATTTTGATACCGCCGCCAATCGTATGTGGTGGCTGCGCCATAATACTGCGATCAAGAGACATACCGCCGCGACCAAGCGCTCCGCCACGACCGTGGAAGAATTTGAGCTTGATGCCGTATTCCTGCCCCATTGCAGTGATATCATTCAGAGCCAGACGCAGTTCCCAGTTGGCTGTAACCACGCCGCCATCCTTATTACTGTCAGAATAGCCCAGCATGATCTCATGCAAATTGTTCATGGCGGTGACACCTGCACGATAAGCAGGCAAATCAAGCACACGGCGCATAATCGCAGGTGCTGCATGCAGATCATCGATCGTTTCGAACAGTGGTACAGCTTGAAGCGTACAATGCACTGTACCATCCGGTAACAGACGGAACAGACCGGTTTCCTTAGCAAAGACCATAACCTCCAGGATATCACTTGCACCCTGTGTCATACTGATCAGATAGCTAGAAATACACTTCTTGCCAAACTCCTGCTGTGCACGCGCAATCGTACGATAGACCGCCAGACACTCTGCTGTACCTTCACTGTAGTTGAAGTAAGGCGAAGTCAGCGGACGTGGATCAACCAGCAGCTTGCCGAGCAATTCGATCTTCTCGTCTTCGCTTAGTGTGGAGTAATCCTCCACAATTTGCATGCCTGCCAAAATCTCCTTCAGTGCATTTTCATGCTCCTGACTGTGCTGACGTACATCAAGTGTCGCAGTATGGAAACCAAATAGCTCCACCTGACGAATCATTTTCTGTACATACGTATCAGCGACATAATCGGCATAGTGATGACGCAGACTCTTATCGATCGTCCACAGATCTTCCAGCAGCTCGGAAACGTCATTATAACGCTCCAGCGTACCGCGCTTCGAATCGTCTACCACATTGTTGAGCTTACGCAGCATATAAGCGATCTTGATACGATAAGGCTCGTTTTCATTGTTCCAGCTATATGTTTTGTCAATCGTTACGTGAAGACGGTCTTTCTGGATCGAAGACAGCAGTTCTTCAGAAACGTCGATAATCGTTGTGCTAAAGCTCAGCGAGTTCATCATTTCACGCAGGATGCGCTGATATTCACGAATCGCTAGCTTACGCTGCATCTGTAGTGTTTTCCAGGTCACATCGGCCGTTACGGACGGGTTACCATCACGGTCGCCACCAATCCAGGAGCCAAAACGCAGGAAGCCGGGTACATGCCAGTGGTGATCTGGATAATGCTTGGCAAGAGAACGCTCAAGCTCCTGATACAACTCAGGCAATACATCAAACAGCGTTTCGTGGAAATAATACATGCCGTTGCGTACTTCATCCAGTACCGTCGGTTTGCGATCACGCAGCTCATCTGTTTGCCAGAGTGTGATCACTTCGTTCAGAAGCTTCTCACGTAGCTGCTCACGCTCACGGAAGGTAAGAGTCGGATTGTCCAGCAGCTTCACATCTTCAGAGATGCGTTTGTGGATATCGAGAATGACACGACGCATCGCTTCTGTTGGGTGAGCCGTCATGACCAGCTCCAGCGATAGATCAGCGAGTAGCGCTTCAATCTCATCAACTGTAAAATTGTTCTTCTTCAGCTCCTGTACAGCGCTCTCCATCGAGCCCTTCTGTACAGCCTCCCCAGCAGAACGCTCATAATCGCGTTTACGGCGAATACGATGATTCTGTTCAGCGATGTTAACGAGTTGAAAATAAATAGCAAACGCACGTATAACCTGATGTCGGTTATCCGAATCCAAATGACGGATTAATGTTTTAAACTCATCAAATACTTCTGGCAATGATACAGCACGAAGCGATTTGCTCAGCTCACGGATTTTCTCTACAATGTCCAAAAGCTCTTGTCCGCCCTGATGCACGAGAACTTCACCAAGAATGTTCCCCAAAAAGCGTACATCGCGACGTAGCAAATTGTTAGAATGATTTTTACTTACATTCACAGTCAACTCAGACATGCTTCTCCTCCTATCCTTCCCCACCGGTGTTGATTCTATTGAAGGTTAACATCTTCTTCACATCATACAACAAAGCATGTATGAATACTTTAATTAATTTGCAGGTTGTGAGTATTTATGCAAACATTCTGTCAATCATTCATAATGACTTCACAGCGTTATCGCACTACATTATTATACTACAATCCTTTAAAGTGTGAAGGCTAAATTAGTCCTATTGTCAAAATGACAATCTTCCTGTCCCTGTTGCCTTATACAAGACAGCAGCGCTACCTTCAATCTATATTAATATAGTATAGCTCGGATAAAAAGAAAGCTAAATTCCTTACAGCATACTGTTCACTGTAGAGCACTATCCACTATTGAGTTCTATCCAATATTGAGTTCTATCCACTATAGCGCGCTATTCACTATAAGGTACTAGTCCTTCCTCCATCTTAAATAGCATCTCTCATTACAGCATGCTTATAGACTACTCTACACCATCGCCTGTATTGAATACGCTTGCACATTAAAGTGAAAACTCTTATCACCCTACTTATAAACATACAAACATACTCATACATTAAATCATCACTTAAACTAATATCCACTCTTTGATTACATCGATCTTTTAATTACGCCGTTCTTTTAACTACTCCTCCTACTAAGTAAGATCTTTATCGATCTTTATCGATCTTTATCGATCTTTATCGATCTCTATCGATCTTTATAGATTTTCATAATAACTAAATAACTAAAATCCAATCCGAAATTAAACCTAAATATAGCAAAAAAAGACCGTTTCCGGTCTTATTCACATAATGGAGCGGGTGATGGGAATCGAACCCACGCTACCAGCTTGGAAGGCTGGAGTTCTACCATTGAACTACACCCGCGTACAATCGGGATGACACGATTTGAACATGCGACCCCCTGGTCCCAAACCAGGTGCTCTACCAAGCTGAGCTACATCCCGATGTGCAGTAATATTAAAATATGGCGCGCCCTAAGAGATTCGAACTCCTGACCTTTTGATTCGTAGTCAAACGCTCTATCCAGCTGAGCTAAGGGCGCATAATGGAGCGGACGACGGGAATCGAACCCGCGACCCTCGCCTTGGCAAGGCGATGCTCTACCGCTGAGCCACGTCCGCATGGTATGCGCGTGGAGGGACTTGAACCCCCACGTCGTAAGACGCTAGATCCTAAGTCTAGTGCGTCTGCCAATTCCGCCACACGCGCACATTTTGAATGAAGAATGGTGAGCCATGAAGGACTCGAACCTTCGACACCCTGATTAAAAGTCAGGTGCTCTACCAACTGAGCTAATGGCTCTTAATGGCTGGGGATATAGGATTTGAACCTATGCATGACGGAGTCAAAGTCCGTTGCCTTACCGCTTGGCTAATCCCCAACGTTTAAGAAAAACGATGGTGGAGACTGACGGGATCGAACCGCCGACCCTCTGCTTGTAAGGCAGATGCTCTCCCAGCTGAGCTAAGTCTCCATAGTATTAGTCGTAAAGGTAATGCCGTCAATACACATTATTCAAACGTATTTCCCAGGCCAGATAGGCACTGACAAACCTTTACATCTTTAATCTTTTAATACAAATTAAAAGAAGAAAGGAATGACCCGTAGGGGATTCGAACCCCTGTTACCTCCGTGAAAGGGAGGTGTCTTAACCCCTTGACCAACGGGCCTCATTAAAAGTGAAAACAAGCTCTCAACCGGGATCGAACCGGTGACCTCATCCTTACCATGGATGCACTCTACCTACTGAGCTATGAGAGCATGGCTCCCCGAACAGGACTCGAACCTGTGACAACTCGATTAACAGTCGAGTGCTCTACCAACTGAGCTATCAGGGAATAGTACCCGCTCTTACGAGCGGCAGCTTACGCTTTCGAAGCCAGCTTTATAGAATAAAGCTGTGAGGTCTTGCTTGTTCGCTTGGCGACGTCCTACTCTCCCAGGACCCTGCGGTCCAAGTACCATTGGCGCTGGAGGGCTTAACGGTCGTGTTCGGGATGGGTACGTGTGGAACCCCTCCGCCATCATCACCAAACGTTCTT